>CAZGKV010000006.1:0-11424 GCA_964526305.1 uncultured Planctomycetales bacterium
TGGGACAAGGGTCCCAAGATCGCCTGCTCCCGGTGTCACGAATTCACGAATCTCGCGGACGGAAAGCTCGCCCGGCGGCCGGGGATCCCGACGCTCCAGACGTGCTGGCCGTGCCACGAGAATCTGAAGGGAAAGCCCGGGTTGGACGCGGTTCAACGCCATTTCGCGCGCAAGGAGCCCATCGTGTGGAATCGGATCCACACCCTCCCCGGGCACGTCTATTTCCCTCATCACCGCCACATCCGGGCGCTCTCGGGGAAGCAAAACTTGAAACTCTTCGAGACGGATTCCCAGACGGGGTACGTCAAGGTGGACTCCGCCACGGGGATGGCCCTCGGGAACGTCGAGGGGCAGGCGCAACTCTGCGCGAGCTGTCACGGCGACGTGAAGCACATGAGCCAGATCCGGCAGGTGCGCAGTCTCTCGATGGGGTGGTGCGTCTCGTGCCATCGCGAGAACGGGGCCTCGATCGACTGCCTGACGTGTCACCAATAGAAACGGAAGCCACGAAATGAACAGGCGCGAGTTCCTGAAGCTGACGACGGCGGGTGCGGGCGCGGCGATGGCCGGCTGCACCAAACGCGATACCGAAAAGGTCGTCTCCTACTTCGTTCCGCCCGAGAGCTGGATCCCCGGACAGCCGGCCCACTTCGTTTCGACGTGCACCGAGTGCCCCGCCCAATGCGGAACGCTGGTCAAGGCGTACGACAAGTTCGTGGACGGGCGGACGCGGTGGATGCCCATCAAATTCGAGGGGCTCCCCGGACATCCGGTGAACGACCGCCGCCTGTGCATGCGCGGCCAAGCCTCGATGACGCGCTTCTATCAGCCGGGGCGACTCGCGAAACCGATGCAGAAACAGGGCGGAAAGCACGTTCCGATCGAGTGGAAGGACGCCACCGAAGCGCTCGTCTCCAAGCTCTCCGCGGCGACGGCGGCGAAGAAGACGAACGTGTGGCTCTCGGGTCGAACCACGGGCACGCTTTCGAAACTCGTCGACGTCCTCTGCGAGAAGCTCCGGATCGAGCGACATGCCGAGTACGAACCCGAAGCCGCCTGGGAGATTCGCGAGGCGAACCGGCTCATCTTCGGCGTCGCGGACCTTCCGCATTACGCTCCGGAGAACGCCGACTTCCTTCTGACGATCGGCGCGGACGTTTTGGAGACCTTCGGGAATCCCGTCGGATTCTCCGCCGCCCTGCGCCAATCGATGACGATTTCCCGCGAGGATCTCGAGAAGCGGCGCCAGAAGGACGCGGACTTCCGGGCCGAGGACGAGCCGGTCGACCGCAAACACCGGGCGTTCCAGTGGTGGCATATCGAGCCCCACATGTCCTTGACGGGCGCGAACGCGGACGTGCGTCTCGTGATCAAGCCGGGAAGCGAGCCGCTCCTCCTTGCCTATCTGGTTCGGAGCCTTCTCCCGGCGGAGTCGGCGGGCCATGTGGCGGACGTCAGCAAGAGCGAAGTCCTCTCGCGGCTCTCCCTGACTCCGGGCCAGGCGGAAGGACTTTCCGAAGCCGTTCTCAAGACCAAGATCGTGCAGAGGCTCGATGATCTCGTTCTGCGTCTCCGCGGGAAGAACGCTCTCGTGATCGCCGGGGGCGTCTCCACTCGCCATGCGACCGGAGTTTCGACGGCGGTTCTCGCCGCCGTCCTCCAGCGCGGCCTGGGGATGCACGAGAAGAAACAGCGCTGGCCGGGCGCCGCGGAGGCCACGGCGCTGGTCGACTTGGACCGGAGCTTGAACTTCGCTCGCGTCGGTGGACCGGCGGAGATTCGGCAGCTCGCCGAGCGGCTCCAAGGAGGGGAGGTCGGGGTGCTCTTCGTCTCGCGGGCCAACCCCGTGGGGACGCTCGCGACGGACGCGTTCAAGAAGGGAATGGGGGGCGCACAATATCGGGTGGCGTTCGCGGAACGGCTCGACGAAACGGCGCAGGAATGCGATCTCGTCCTGCCCCTTTCGAACGCCCTGGAATCGTGGGGAGACGCGGAGCCTCGCCGCGGCGTTTGGAACCTCATCGAGCCGGCCCTCTACGAGTCCGCCATCGTGCAAGATCCTCCTTCGAAGAAGTGGGTGGCCCGAGGGCGGGAGCATCGCACCGCTCGTCCGCTCCACGATTCGCATTCGGAAGGCGACATCCTCCTGGAACTGGTCCGTCGAGGCGCTCGCGAGAATCTGGCGGAGACGTGGCGCGATTACGTCATGCTGGAGTGGGGGCGGCTCGGAATCCGCGAGGATCTTCTGGGCAAGGGGTTTGCCGAGCCGAAGGTGGAGCCCGCGGCGGTTCGGAGCGAGGATTGGGCCGCGGCGCGGGAGTATCTAAAGTCCGAGACCTTCCATCGCAAGCCGGACGGTCTCGTTCTCATCTCGATGCCTACCGTGCGTTCTCACGACGGGTCCGGAAACGACCTGCCCCTCCTCCAGGAAATCCCCGATCCGTTGACCACCATCACGTACGGGGTGAAGACGGCGGACGGTAAACAGGGGTGGGTGTCGATCCCCTCTGCGCTCGCGAAGAAAATGGCTCTCGAGGACGGCGATTGGGTCCGCCTCGAGTCCGCCGCGTGGAAGGGGGAGATCGCGGTCAAGGTGCAACAGGGACTGCCGGACGGCGTGCTTACCGTCGCGACGGGCACGCTCGGCGCGATTCCGGCGACCCTCGACAATGTCACCCTGGCGCCGGCGGCCAAGCGATCGAAGCTTCCGGTGCTCGGCGGGTCGGAATCGCAGCACGGCCGCGGGATCATCCCCATGGACGGCCGCTCGCGCGGTCACCGCGGAAAGGCGGATCACGAGGAGAACGGACTCTTCCCGCCGCACCATCATCATCCGTACCGCTGGGCGATGGCGATCGATTTGGAGGCCTGCACCGGCTGCGGAGCGTGCGTGGCGGCGTGCTATGTCGAGAACAACGTGCCGCTCGTGGGTCCCGAGGAGCATCTCAAGGGACGGGAGATGTCGTGGATCCGCCTCGAGCCGTTCTACGATAAGAGCGGGCCCGAGTTCATCCCGATGCTCTGCCAGCACTGCGACAACGCGCCGTGCGAGCCGGTGTGCCCGGTGTTCGCGGCCTATCACAATCCGGAGGGGCTCAACGCCCAAGTCTACAACCGGTGCGTCGGAACGCGGTATTGCTCCAACAACTGCCCCTACAAGGTGCGCCGATTCAACTGGTTCGAGAATTCGGGAAAGCTCCCGCTCGTCTCGATCGCGAACCCCGAGCTGAGCGTGCGTCCCCGCGGCGTCATGGAGAAGTGCACCTTCTGCGTCCAGAGGATCCGGTCCGCCAAGGACCATGCGAAGGACGAGGGCCGTCTGGTCGAGGACGAGGAGGTCGTGCGCCTGACGGCCTGCGCCCAGACCTGCCCGACCCGGGCGATCGCCTTCGGCAACATTCTCGACGAAAAATCGCTCGTCCATAAGCTGTCGAAGCACGAGCGCGGATACAAGGTGTTCGAGGAGCTGAACGCCAGGCCGGCGATTACGTACCTGCACCCGGCGGAGCCAACGTCATGAGCCACACAGCGACGCAAACGCAAGAAGCCCACGCCGGTCCTCCGGCGTCGGCGGTGCGCGACCAGATCGACCAGGACGTCCTGGTCGCGATGAAGAAACCGGGCAAACTGTTTTGGGTCCTGGTGGCGGGATGTTTCAGCGTCTTCCTCTTCGGACAGGCGTTGTACGGAAACGTCCTGGCCAAGGGATACGGCATGTTGGGCGTCCAACATCCGGTGAGCTGGGGAATCCCGATCGTCGACTTCGTCTTCTGGGTCGGCATCGCCCACTCGGGGACGCTGATCTCGGCGATCCTGCTCCTCTTCCGCGCCAAGTTCCGCAATCGCTTCAACCGCCAGGCGGAGGCGATGACGGTGATCTCGGTCCTCTGCGCGGGAATGTACCCGGTGCTGCACACGGGGCGCCCGTGGATGATCTTCTTCACCATGCCCTACCCCACGGAGCGCCAGCTTTGGATCAACTTCCGCTCGCCGCTGACGTGGGACGTCTTCGCGGTGAGCACCTATCTGACCGTGAGCGTGATCTTCTTCTTCGTTGGGATGATCCCCGACCTCGCGATCGCGCGGCGGTACTCGACCGGCATCCGCCGATGGATCTACGGGCTCCTCTCGCTGGGATGGCGGGGCACGGACGCCCAGTGGAAGCACTACGAGAAGCTCTGCCTCTTCCTCGCGGCCTTCGCCACCCCCCTCGTCCTTTCGGTGCACTCGGTCGTGTCCTGGGACTTCGCCATGAGCATGCTCCCCGGGTGGCACACGACGATCTTCGCGCCGTATTTCGTCGCGGGCGCGATCTTTTCCGGCTGCGGCATGGTGATGACCCTCGTCATCCCGATGCGGAAGATCTTCCGATTGGAGAAGTACATCACCCTCGATCATTTCGATAAGCTCTGCAAGCTCATCATGCTGACGTCGATGATCGTGGGATACGCCTACCTCATCGAGATCGCGATGTCGAGGTATGGGACCAACCTGTTCGAGAGGGCGCTCTTCGATCATCGGATGGGGGGGTACTACAAGATCGCGTTCTGGCTCATGGTGTTCTGCAACTGCATCGCGCCGCTTTCTCTTTGGGTGAAGAGGCTCCGGCGGAGCATCCCATGGCTCTTCGTCCTATCGATCCTGATCAACGTCGGGATGTGGCTGGAGCGGTACGTCATCGTCGTGACGTCGTTGGCCAACGACTTCGATCCGTACAACTGGGGCTATTACCATCCGACCCTCTACGACGTCGGCCTCACGACGATGAATTTCGGATTCTTCTTCGGGATGTTCCTCCTCTTCTGCCGCTTCTTGCCCATGATGTCGATCATGGAGGTCAAGGAGGACATCAAGTGAGCAAGGAATACGCTTTCGCGGACGAGCCCGAATTCCTCCACAAGGCGAAAGAGCTCGTGGCGGCGGGAGTGAATCCCGAGCGGATCACGACCTACACGCCGATTCCGGTGCACGGGCTCGAGGAGGCGCTCCGGCGCAAGTCGAGCTTTCTCAAGTTCTTTACGCTCTTCGGCGGACTGACCGGCTGCATCACCGGGTTTTCGTTCACGATCTACACCGTGTACCGCTGGGCCTTCGAGACGTCGGAGACTTCGTGGCCGTGGGGGTTGATCACCGGAGGGAAACCGCCAGCCTCGATCCCGGCCTACACCATCATCGCGTTCGAATTGACGATTCTCTTCGGCGCGATCTGTACGCTGCTCGGATTCCTCCTCCTGGCGCGGATGCCTAAGGTTTTCAGCCTCGTGCCCGAGAAGGAATACGGAAATCAATTCGTCATCGTCGTTGCGGATGAGGAGCGATCGTGAGAATCCCGGCCTTGGTCGTGTCGTTCCTGCTGGCGGCGGGCGGCGTCGCCCTCGCCGGAGGCGGAGAGCATTCCCCTGCGGAGAAAAGCGGCGGGGAACTGCTCTATGTTCTCCTCTTTTTCGTGGCCATCTGCCAGGGGTTGATCGCGGTGGGCGCGGTCGCCACCTTCGCCAAAGCGCGGTGGATTCTCCCGGTGCGGAAGCATGTCTTCTCCATGTATCCCATGCTCTGGCTCCTGGCCGGGGCTTTCCTCGTCTGGGGGCTCGTGTCCGCCGACGCGTATCGCTGGACCCAGAATCAGAGTCGATGGCTCAACCAGGACTACTGGCTGGTGCGGAATTTCGGTCTGATGTGCCTCACCGCCTTTTTCGGCACTCTCCTGGCCCGAGAGGCGGTGAAGGAAGGGCCCCATGCCGTGAAGCTCGCCGTCGCCTATCTCTTCTCCTATGTGGCCACGCAGTCCCTGGTCGCCTTCGACTGGGTGATGTCCTTCGAGTATCCGTGGTACAGCACCCTCTTCGGCGGATTCTTCTTCATGGAGGCGCTTCTCTCGGGCTTCGCGACGACCGCGTTCTTCTGGTACTCGCTCCAGTCCAAGATGGATCCGGTCCGATTCGAGGCCACCAAAGGCCAGCGCCGCGACATGGCGGCGATGCACTTCGGCTTCAGCATCTTCTGGGCGTACTTGATGTTCTCGCAGCTCATCGTGATCTGGTACTCGAATCTTCCCGAAGATACGGAGTTCTTCCTACGCCGCATGCCTCCGCACGGACCCCAGTGGCTGGAAACCGCGATGTACTCGGTTCTCGGGCTGATGTTCGTCGTCCCGTTCTGCGCCCTCCTCTCGCGGAAGCTGAAGGAGACTCCCATCGTTCCCGCGACGGTCGCGTGCGTGACCCTGACGGGGATTCTCCTGGAGCGCATCGTCTACTTGGCGCCGCACCTCCGTCTCAATCCGGCGCTCATTTCGGTCTACTTCGTGGGGTTTCTTCTCAGCTTCGTCGCCTGCGTGACGTACCGAAACGGACTCCTCCCCGCCGGGCCGGACGTCGACGCCGCTCCCGCTCATCAAGCGGCGCATTGATTTCGACGACGGCGGATGCGGGCGGGAGTCTCGACCGGCGCACTTCAAGCGCTCGATTTGCCTCGCACTACGGAGACGCGGGCTCTCGTTGAAGATCAGAAGGGTCGAATCTCTCGAAAGAGCGCTCCGCGGTTGCCGTACATCTCTCCGTAGGCGAATTCGAGAAAGCGCAGCCCGAATCGGACGTCCGAGGATGTGAGAATGGGGTTCATTTCGGTTTTGTTCGCTCTGTTGGCTCAAGAGAAGCCCTCTGTTCCAATCGATCAGAAGAAGGTCGATGCGGCGGTGGAGAAGGGGGCGGCGTGGCTTCTCCGTCAGGAGTATTCCGGTTGGGACTACGGCGAGGGGCGGACGTGTCGTTACGACGACTTCGTCCTATACACGCTCCTTCATGCGGGGGTCGATCGAAAGAACCCGCTCTTCCAGAAACTCCTGCAGAATATCCTCGGGTGCAAGCTTGAGGTCACCTATTGTGTGGCCTTCCAGGCGATGCTCCTTTCCGAGTTGGATCCCACCGCCTTTCAACCTCGAATCCTCCAGTGCGCCCAGTTCTTAATCGATACTCAATGTGCCAACGGTCAATGGAATTATGGCCGCGCTGCGCCAAGGGACGCCCCGACTCCCGCTCGGTGCGATGTTCCGACTGGAGCGCAGACGAAACCGAAGAAGCCGAGCAAGGTCTACCACCTCCGGCGGAATGGAAAGTCCACCCTCCCCTCCGGAGACAATTCCAATTCTCAGTATGCGGCTCTGGGCCTTCGCGCCTGCATGGAGGCGAATGTTTTCCCCCCTCCGGAGACCCTGAGGCAAGTTCGGCGATGGTGGATCGAGGAACAGAATCGCGACGGAGGCTGGTGTTACGGAAGTCAGGGGTCCGGCGAGAGCTACGGCTCCATGACCGCCGGCGCCATCGCCGGTCTGATTCTGGCGAAACACTTCTTGGGAGAGGAGTGGAAGAGCGATCCTTCCGTCAACCGGGGGATGAGGTGGCTGGCGGCGAATTTCACGGTCAAGGAGAACGCGCGGGTGAAGGGGGGCAACGCGTGGTTCTACTATTATTATCTCTACGGGCTCGAACGCGTGGGAGTCTCGAGCGGGGCGGGAAGATTCGGCGCCCATGATTGGTACGCTGCCGGAGCGACCGAGCTTCTCCAGGCACAGAGAGGAGACGGCTCCTGGTACGAAGGAGGCACGTATGGGGGGGCGGTCAAGGATACGTGCTTTGCCATCCTCTTCCTGCGGCGTGCCACCATTCCTCTTCCCAACGTCGCGAGTTCCTCCAAACGCTGAAGAGACTGTACCACCCACGCCGACGCGGTCGCGGTGCCCGCGACCGCGATCAGCCCGGACGGAAACACCCTGGCGTCGGCGGGGGACGACAAGCGTATCGTGCTCTGGGATCTCGGATCCAAGAGAGTCGTGGCGGAGCTCCAGGGTCACCCCACCCGAATCGGTTGCCTCCGGTTCGCGAACGACGGAAGGTGGCTCGCGAGCGGCGGAGACAGTCACGCGGTGCGGGTCTGGAGGCCTCAGCGCTTCCCGAACTGGAGCGCGATCGAATTGATTCAGTGTCGCTTCCCTGTCGGGGGAGGTCCGTCGTCGAACACATGGCCCAGATGGCCGCCGCATCGCGAGCACGCCGCCTCGACGGCGCCTCGGTCGGGACGGGTCGAGACCGCTCCCGGCAGAGATTCCCGGAAGGAGGGCCACCCGCACGCGTCGTACTTGGTATTGGAATCGTAGAGGGACTGCCCGCAACCGGCGCAGGCGTACAGGCCGTCCTCCCGATGGTGGAGGTAGCGGCCCGAGCCGGGGGGCTCCGTTCCGCCGCGCCTCAGGACGAAGAACTGTTCCGGGGTGAGACGGTTCTTCCAATCCTCCTCGTTCGCCGGAGCGGGGCGGGGAGAGGAATCGCATCCGGCGCACTCGATTTTTCGTTCTTCCTCCATCGGTTCTCCTTATTCATTGACGCCCATGCCGGGGATCTCTAGACTGCCGCGAACGTCGCAGGCCTGAATGAACCACGCGCCGCGGGAGTTTCTTTTCTCCGAGGAGCCGGAGCCGCACAAGGGCCGGACGAAGGCCATCCTCCGAGCCCATCCCGAAGTCCGAGATCTCATCGGAAAAAACCCGTGGAGCGCCGCCTTCGTGCTGGCGATCGTCGGAGCCCAATTCGCCCTGATGTTCGTCGCCCGCCAGCTCCCCTGGTGGGGCTCGCTTCTCCTGGCGTACGGGGTCGGCGCGGTCCTTATCCATTCGCTCTTCGTCCTCATCCACGAGTGCGCGCACAATCTCATCTTCCGCCGGACGTGGGGGAATTCGATCGCCGGGATCGTCGCCAATCTTCCTTCCGTCGTGCCCAGCGCGGCCTCCTTCCAAAAATACCATCTTCTCCACCACTCGTTCCAGGGCGACTACGAGTTGGATGCGGACCTTCCCAGTCGGTGGGAACTCCGACTGGTGCGGAGCTCCGCTCCGGCGAAGGCGATCTGGCTGCTCCTCTTTCCGATCGTGGAAGGGATTCGACCGCTTCGGCTGAAGGAAGTGAATTTCTTCAGTCGATGGATCGTCGTGAACGTCCTCGTCCAACTTTCGGTGGACGTCGCGATCGTCTGGTTTTTCGGATGGCCGGCCTTCCTCTATCTGGTCGCCTCCGCCTTCTTCGCGGTCGGGCTCCATCCGCTGGGCGCGCGGTGGATTCAGCGTCACTATCTCGTTCACGGCACGAGCCAGGAAACCTCGAGCTATTACGGCCCCGCCAACCGGCTCGCCTTCAACGTCGGCTATCACAACGAGCACCACGACTTCACCTCCGTCCCCTGGAACCGCTTGCCGACGATCAAGAGGACCGCTCCGGAATTCTACGACAATCTCGCATCGTATCGATCCTGGTTCCGACTGTTCTTGAGGTTCCTCTTCGACCCTCGGATCTCGCTTCATTCCCGCGTCGTTCGAACCCACCGGGCGGAGGAGCCCGCGCCGGTGGCGGCCGCTCGATGAGGCCGTGCTGTACCTCGCCCTGGTCCGGTTGAGACCATCCTCCACATTCGTTTGCTCCCGGTGCGGATCCCCCGTCGCCTCCGAGGACGAGGAGATATCGATCCAGGGTCGACGGCTCCGGGCCGTCTACACGAACCCGGAGGGAATCGAGTGCGAGATCATCACCTTCCGAGGCGGGAGGAGCCTCGTCGGTCCGAAGGTCTTCACGTCCGAGCATACGTGGTTCGAGGGTTGGGAGTGGAGTCCTGCGGCCTGCGCCCGATGCGGGCAGCACCTCGGGTGGCTGTATCGGGCTCTCCGGCCGGACCTTGCGCCGGCGCAATTCCTGGGGCTTCTCGTGGGATCGATTCGCGAGCGGAAATAGCAAGGGCCGGGTCCTCGATCACCCGGCCCTTATTCAATCCCTCAACCCCACGGGCGACCCCCGGGTGCCTGCGGGGCGGGGCCGCGCGGCTTGGTTCGCGCCCGGCATCCGAAGTATACCCCGGGTTGAACTCGATGGATGAAAATTCGCATTCGGCGAATTATTTTTTCTTCCTGCGTTCCCCGCCGGCGGTCTTCCGCGCGTAGGCCTCCGTGAGGAAGTTGATCAAGAGATTCTGGAGCGAGTACTCGTCCTCCTGGGACTTCTGCTTCCCGAAGTGGGAGAGCACGTACAGCACCCGGCCCCCGGCCAACTTGGCACGATCGAGTTGAATCTCACCGGTGGTGGCGATCGGCGGGCGTCCGTCGGGCGTCCCGACCGAAAACGTGACGGCAACGGCGTCGTTTCCCTGAGCGACCTTCTCGAGATGCGGGCTCGTCAAAAGCGTGACGACGCGATTCGGATCGACCACCTTGATCGTCCTCGTCTCCGCGTCGATCTTCCAGGTGTGGAGCACCTCGTGAAGTTCCTTCTCGCTCACCGTCCCGGACCCTTCCTTGGGGCGCCAACCGCGGAAGAAGAGCTTGCGCAAGTACGGGTGGGTCATCGCTCCGGCCGCGGGAGCCACGGGCACTTCCTCGTCCGCCGTTCGGACCGACCCATGCCGGACGAATTCGCCGAAAGCCCTTTCGACGAAATCTTCCATGCACCAGTCTTCCGCAAAGAGATATCCCCCGCCCTCGACGTAGCGGCGGATCTTCTTTACGCCTTTCTCGCCGAGAACATAGGTGTAGGGCTCATGGCGGTCCGTCGGACATTCGCACTTGAAGAGGCGATCCCCCGAGTAGTTCTTGCTCGGTTTGCAGTCCGGGCAGATGCAGTGTTCCCGAATGTGGGTGCAATTCGCCAGGATCGCCAGAACATCCTCGAGGCGGCAGTCGTCGCGCTCGAAGGCGGGCTTGTCCACGAGCACCACCTGGAGACCGAGTTTCTGCGCCGCGTGATCGATGCGGTCGAGGTCGTGCCCCTTACCGCACTTGCACGCCGTACCGGCGCCGAGAACGAGGACCTTCGCGCCTTTCTTTACTTCTTCCCACTCATCCCCGCGACTGCGGTCCAGCGCGACCGTGCCCCCTCCCGAGCTCCCCGAGGTGTCCGGCCCCCGGAGTTTCGCGTCGCGATTCTTTTCCCACCAGCCTTCCCAATTCGTCGCGTTCTCCCCGTAGTTCTGACCGGTGATCGCGATCAAGGCTTGAGCCGCTCTGCGCCGAAGCTCGGCGGCGACCGACCGCATATCGTCCGCTCCCCTCTCGAGGACCACGAGGAGGGGCGGGACGATTTCGGGGCGGCCTTGATTGCAGAGCATGGCCAGGAGATCGCGACCCACGGGCCGAAGCTTGTTCGAAACCACGAATTCTCCCGCCTCTTGGAGCGCCGCGCCGTTCGTCATCCCCGCGCATCCGCGGAGGAGAAGGGCGTACGCTTCGCTCCAAAATGCCGCTTCCACTCCCGCGGGGTTGACGGAAGCGAAACGGAGAAGCGCCTTCATCGCATCCGCGGAGTTCCAGCCCGCGAGCTCGCGTACCGCGGTGGAAAGCGAGGCGCGATCGCCCGTCGTCAGTACGCGCCGGAGCTTGAGTTCCGAGGCCTT
>CAZGKV010000006.1:11434-108269 GCA_964526305.1 uncultured Planctomycetales bacterium
ATAGTGGCCGTGGGAAATCAGCGCGGGCTCCAGGGCGAACAGGAGAAGGGACGTGCAGAAGATAATGGGACCCATGGAGGTTCCCTCCGAAAAAGGACCTCCCCGCCCCGTGCAGTGCCCATTATCGGATCGGAAATGCGCCGAAGGCAAGGAATTGGAGGAAACGGTTATCGGGCGATCGCCCGGCGGACCGCGGCCACGATCGATTCCGCCGCGATTCCGTACCGCTCCATGAGTTCCCGGGGTTTCCCCGATCGGGGGATTTCCCGGATCGCAAGGGACTCGACCGGGCCGACCACGGCGCTTACCGCTTCGCCCAATCCTCCAAAGCCCGAATGGTCTTCGACGGTGACGATCGCACGCGATTCGGCGCGGGCGTTCCGGAGCGCGGCTTCGTCGATCGGCTTGAGGCAGTAGGCGTCGAGGACGCGGACGCGGACCCCCGACTTCTCGAGCTCGGCCTGAGCCGCCAGCGCTTCGTACAGCGTGACGCCGGCCGCGACGATCGTCGCGTCGCGTCCGTCGCCCCACACCTTGGATCCCCCGATCGGGAACATCTCCCGCACGTCGTAGAGAACCTTGGTTTTCGGTCTCGACATGCGGAGGTAGACGATCCCGGGCGTCACCGCCGCGGCGCAGGTCAGGCGTTCCGCCGAGACCGCGTCGGCCGGATAGAGCACCGTCGTGCCCAGGAGGGCGCGGAACATCGAGAGATCTTCCAGCCCCATTTGGGAGGGACCGTCCTCTCCGATCGACACACCGACGTGGCTTCCGCAGACGACGAGATGATGCGGCCGCGAATAGACGGCCATCCGGATCTGGTCGAAGGCCCGAGTCAGGAAGCAAGCGAATGTGGACGCGAAGGGAATCCTCCCTTCTTTCGCCATTCCCAGGGCAACGCCGACCATGTTCTGTTCCGCGATGTAACACTCGAGGAAGCGGTCCGGCCGCGCCGCGAGGAGCTTTTCGGAGAAGGTCGAATTCTTGGTATCCCCGTCCAGGACTGCGATCTCGGGACACAGGCCGCTCAGTCGGACCAGGGCGGATCCGTAGGCTTCGCGCGTGGCGACTTCCTGGCCGGGCTTGTACTCCGGCGTCAGGGAGGGATGGTCCAGGCGAAGAGGGACGGGCGTGTTCGAGGAGGCGGGAGGGACACGCCGGGGGGGCACGCGCGTGTCCACGACCGAATCGCCGATCTCGGTCAAGGCCCGGTCGAGCTCCTCTCCCTTCTTCGGAGGTTTGCCGTGCCACCCTTCCTTGCCTTCGAGGAACGAAACTCCCTTCCCCTTCTGAGTGCGGGCGAGAACGGCCGTGGGTCGCCCCCTCGTCGCGCGAGCATCCTCGAGAGCGCGCAGGATCTCCGCGATATCGTGACCGTCGACCGACACGGCGTGCCAGCCGAAAGCGACGAACTTGGCCAAGTAGGAGTCGAGGTTGTGCCGGGGCATCGTGGGGCCGCTTTGTCCCAGGGCGTTCACGTCTACGAGGGCGCACAGATTGTCCAGCTTGTTGTGGGACGCGAATTGGGCGGCCTCCCAGACGGACCCCTCGGCGGTCTCCCCGTCGCCCAGGAGACAGAAGACCCGCGAATCGATTCCGTCCTGCCGCCGGGCGAGGGCCATGCCCGCGGCACAGGAGAGGCCTTGGCCGAGCGATCCGGTTGCGACGCGAATCCAGGGATTCAGAGGCGTGGGATGGCCTTCGAGGGTGCTCGTGAATTTGCGGAGCGTCAGGAGATCTTCGTGAAGGGCGCCGGCCTCGCGGAGGGCCGCCCAGAGAATCGGAGCCGCGTGCCCTTTCGAGAGGACGAAGGAATCCACGTTGCGGGCGAAAGGATCTCCGGGATCCCAACGCATCTCGTGAAAGAAAAGGGCGGCGACGATTTCCGCGCAGGAAAGGCAGCTGGTGGGATGGCCCGATCCGGCCTCCGCGGTGGCCACGAGGGAGTGGCGCCGCAATTTCTGGGCGATCGCCCGGAGTGTCTTGTCGTCGGGCATGGCTCGGGCGCCATGATATCGGTGCAGGCGGGGATTACAATTCTTTTCCGCCGTGCTATAATCCCGCCCCAAAATAAGGAGGACTCGATGTTCTGTCCCAAGTGCAAGAACAAGAAGGGGAAGTCCGTACGGGTCGATGCGGTCTCTCGTCGGTGCCCGAAGTGTAAGGCGAGCGTCTTCGTCGATCGGACCGGGAAGACGATCGTGCGGGGCGTGAGCGTCCGCAAACCGGAGGAGCCGGCGGCGGAGAAGAAGTAACTACGCCTGGTTCTGTCGGCGCTGCACAAGGATCTTCCCCAAGAAACCGGTCGAAGTGTAGGCCGTCTCGACCTCGCCGGTTTCCAGTCCTTGAGCCGCCGCTTGGGCGTCGACGATTCCCTTCTGAGCGAGATATTCCTGGGCGTTCCCCTTCTGCCGCTGGGTCCGGGTCTCCGTCCGCTGGAGATAGTAGTGGCTTACGATGTGGAAGACCTGACCCTTTCCCCACGCGAAACGCACGGCGATCGGAGCGTCGCCGTACTTCTGTTCCATCTCCTTCGACCGGATGAGAACTTCGACCTTGGCGGGATCGAGAATCTGGATCGGATAGCTTGATCCTTCGAGCCACCATTGGGGATCGTCCCGCGTGTCGACGATGTCCCGGAGCATCTCCGCGCCGCGATCCACGATCTCGACCCGGACGACGTCGTCCGTCGTCGGCCGGCCGTTGTAGCGCACGGTTCCCGGAAAGGCCGGTTCGAGGACGTGTTTGAGCGCCCAGTCGGTCGTGACGAGATAGCCTCCGGCCTCGACAAAGGCGCGGAGGGTGTCGAGGCCCCCGCGGTCCATCTCTCCCGGGCAGTTCACGAGCACGGCTTGCTCCGGCCGTAGCGTCGTTCGAGCGAGGTGGGAGCCCTCCACGAGGACGAACGGAATGGCCATCGCGGTGAGGACGTCCTCGGCGAAGTCGTAGGTTCCTCGCACGACGATCGTGTCGCTCTCGCGCATCTGTCGGAGGAGGGCTTCGTCCGCGGGGGCTTCGCGTGCGAGCTTTTCGCGGAACGCCCGGGAGCCCGCTTCATACGCCTGCTTCATGTTCACGCCGTACCTCCTCTCAGATGGCGAACCAGCTCTTCGAACCGCTGGACGAGGGTCTTGGGATTCGACTCGCGGACGGGGAAATCGTTTCGCACGTGGACCTCCAGGCCCGGGGCGAGCTCGTGGCGGGACCAGGAGATCGGGGCGGAGTGGCGGGAGAGGATGGAACGAAGCAGGCCGGTCCCGAGTCCTCCCGTCGGTTTCGGAGGCTCCGGAGCTCCGTCGCGCACCATGCGGTCGAGCGCGCGGTCGTCCAGGCCCGAGAGCATCTCGCGGATCTTTCGGATCGGGAGGTACTCGGACTGGAGTTTCTTGATCGCGATAACCTGGAGCACGTGCCGGTAGCCGAAGCGGGCGCAGCCTCCCTCGTAGGAGAGGGGCCCGTCGAGAAGGCCTTCGGTCATGTAGAAGCGGAGGGTCCGAAGGTCCGGGACATCCGTCACCTTGTATCGGGTCTGGCGTCCGACGAGTTCCGGGACGAGCTTGGCGGCCGCGGCGGCCAGCCCTTCCAAGTCGAGATCGATTCTCTCCCGTAGATCCGAGAGCTTCACGTCCCGAGTGTACTACATACAGTAAATACTGTCAAATCGATTGGGACGGCACTGAGGATGGCGAACGGGTCTGGGGTACGACGAGTGGAGGGATTGCGCATGCGGAGATTCGTCGCGGTTCTGGCCGTGGTGTCGGGTTCGTGCGGGGGAGGTTCGGGGTCCGAGACGGCAAGTTCGGCGGACTCCGGTTGGGAGATCGCCTTTACGCCCGACTCCGGCATTCGGGTGGAACTGGCCGCCGAGCCGGCGGCGAGGGTGGACGAATCCGGTCAAGTGCTTTTGTTCTACCGGGACAAGAGTTCCGAGTCGGGGGCGACGTTGCTGGCGATTTCCGGCGACGGTCTCACCTTCGCCGCGGGGCTTTCGTCGGACAGGGTGCGCTATCCCTACGATACCCAATTGCCCGACGGAAGGTGGCGTCGCTATTGGTTCGATTCCGCGGCGGGTGCGGTCAAGAGCCTTAGTTCGACGGACGGTTCGACGTGGACGGCGGACGAGGGGGTACGATACTCGCTCACGTCCTCGGACAATGGCTCGATGGGAATCTACGACGCGTTCCCGGATTCGGCCGGGGGGGTCACTCTCCTCTATCTCGGCGATCTGTACGGGCTCAACAATGTGAGGCGCGCCTATTCCACCGACGGGGGGGAGACGTTCACGTTCACGAACGGTAATGTGCTTGGGGATGACGGGGCGGGCGGGGGAGGGCGAAGCTACGTCGACCAGCACTCGTACCCGCTTCCGGACGGACGCCGGAGGATGACGTGCATGAAGCAAGGAGCGCTCCCGCCGCAGCCCGGAGCCCGCACGGTGGGGGAGATCCACAGCTTCGTGAGTTCGGACGAAGGAAAGACGTGGACGTACGAGGCGAAGCTCTTCGACGCGAATTCGTTCGGCGAGTTCACGGTCTGGTCGCTCAACGATCCGACGATGATTCGCCTGGGGGACGGGCGCTACCGGATCTACGTAGCCGCGCTGATTTCGGACGGTGCCGGCGGGTACAAATGGGTCCTCCTGAGCGCTACGTCGGAAAGGGCCCGATCGTGACGTAGTCCGCCACGCCGGCCTCGAGACTCCACCGGGGTTCGTATCGAAGCTTCTTGCGGGCCAGGGTCAGATCCGCCTCGGTGAAGGGTTGATAGAAGGAGTACGGGTTGTCGAAGTACTCCGTTTCGAGGGAGGTTCCCAACGCTCGATTGAGGGAGGCGATGACGTCGTTGAAGGATCGAGCGTTTCCGCTTCCCACGTTGTAGACGCCGGCCGGCGCTTGCAGAGCGCGGAGGGTGGCTTCGACGACGTCCTTGACGTACACGAAGTCGCGCTTCTGCTCGCCCATTGTGAAAACGCGCGGTCGTCGCCCCTCTTTCATCTGCTACCAGAGTTGCCAGATCATGCTGGCGGCCGCCTTCTTGTGGGCCTCCCGAGGGCCGTAGACGTTGAAATACCGGAGGCCGACGGCGCGTCCGCGGCCGAGGTTGTCCAGGATGGTCTTGCTGAAGGCATATACATTCGCGGGACGGGGCGGGCTCTCTTCGCTCATTCGTTCGGCGCCGATTCCGTAGATGGCCGCACTGGAGGCATACACGATACGGTCCGCCTTGAGTCCGAGGACGGCCCGGAATCCTTCGACGTTGTCGTGGATCATGAGGCGCTCGTCGTGCACGGTCGTGTCCGTACTCGAGGCGAGGTGAAAGACCGCGTCGAAATTCGTTTTCGATCGGAATTCATGACAGGGCTTCGCGACGACGTCGCCGCGGAATCCAAGCAGATTCTGAAAGCTGGCGGACCGGAAGTCGTCGACCACGGTCACCCGTGCGCGTGGCCACCGGCGTTGGATTTCCAGGGTCAGGTTCGAACCGATGAAACCCGCCCCTCCCGCGATCAGCACATTTCTCATGGGATATAGAAATAGCCTGGCTATTTCTATATCATGCCGGGACGGACCGGTCGGACACCTCGAGGATTTCCCGCACCTCGGCGGTGGATTTTGCCTTGAGGAGCCGCTCCCGCAGGTAGTCGCTGGAGAGCAGGCGTCCGATCTTGCTCAGCGCGCGCAAATGGGCCCCTTCGTCGTGCGGGGGGGTGGCGAGGAGGAACAAGAGCTGCGCCGGCCGGCCGTCGAGCGAGTCGAACTCCACCCCCTCGCTTCGAGCGAAGGCCGCGACGGGTCGCGCGATCCCCGGCACCCGCGCATGCGGGATCGCCACTCCTTCCCCCAAGCCCGTCGAAGCGAGACTCTCCCGTTTGAGGACCGCCTGAGTTAGCGCCTCCGGCGAGAGTCCCGGAACGGCCGCGGCCAATCGCCCGGACATTTCTCGCACCGCCTCTTCCTTCGTCGTCGCGCGAAGCTCGACCTCGATCGCCGCTTCCGGAACCAGGTCCAAGAGGCGCTCTTCTTTCACCGGCTCGAACTCGTCCCGGATCGTCCCGACCAGCTCCTCGATGACGTCTTCGAGGGTGACGATTCCCGACCACCGGCCGGACGAATCCTCCACCGCCGCCATGTGCGTTCCCAGCTGGTGGAATTGCGTCAGCAGGGTTTCGAGAGGCAGCTCGGGCCGCACCACGGGAATCGGCCGAGCGATCTTGGCCAGATCGGGCGGAATCTGACCCCGCCCCATCGCGACCGTGATGTCCTTGATGTGGATCTCGCTGTCGATCCGCCCTCCCGCGGCGCGGCGAAGCGGGTACCTCGAGTGCATCGACTTCGTGACGCGCTGGAAGTTCTCCGCCCACGGTGCCGAAGCGTCCAGGGTCACGACCTTGTCCGCGCTCACCATCACGTCGTCGACGCTCAGCTGCCCGAAGTCCAAAAGGTTCTCCATCATGAGCAGGCGCGAAAGCGTGAATTGGCCCCGTTCGTGCGAGGCTCCCAGGATCATCCGCAACTCCTCCTCCGTGTGCGCCATCTCGGTCTCGCTCGCGGGGGGGATTCGGAGAAGCCTCAGGATGAGCTGCGAGGCGGAGTTCAGCAGCCACAGGGCCGGAAAGAACAGAAGGTACGACAGGCGCAGGGGCCGCGCCGCGAAAAGCGCCGCCCGCTCCGCCCTCCGCACCGCGTACAACTTGGGGACCTGCTCCCCGAGGGTGATATGCAAGAACGTGATGAGGACGAACGCCGCAGCGATCGACGCGCTATGGCTCACCACCTTCGGCCACAACCCCGGAAGATCCAGGAGCGGTTGAAGCATGCGCGCGAAGGCCGGCTCGCCGATCCACCCCAGGGCCAAGCTCGCGATCGTGATACCGAGCTGACACGCAGCCAGATAGGCGTCCAACCGCGATTCGATGGCCAGCGTCAGCTCGGCGCTCGGTTTCCCTTGGCGCGCCAGCTCCCGGATTCGCGTGACCCGGACCTTGACGATGGCGAACTCCGCCAGCACGAAAAAGCCGTTCAGGAGCACCAAGAAGATGGCCGCGAGAACGTAGAGGACTTGGACCACCATCGGCGGTGTGAGTAAACACGTTCCCCGGGATGGGGGTCAAGCAATAGTACGGCCTCGACACCCCCCGCCCCCCTGTGCTACCGTCTCCGCATGCCCAAGGCCGTTCTGGCTCTGCTCTTGGTTCTCACCGCCTGCGTCCCTCCGATCCGTCCTCAGGACGACCCGCCGTTCTCCTCGCGCGTCGACGCGGTGCTGGGTCCGCGCCAGCACGGCGGCCCCGCGGGCGTCGCCCTGGGCTCCACGGGAAAGCGGCTCTGGTGCCACCGCCTGGAGCCCAAACCGGGAATGCTCGGCCGATTCCATTACCTCCACCTTGACGGCCTCTCGAGCTCCCTCTTCGGACTCGAACTCTCCGAGAACGGCCGCACGATTCTCTTTCCTCCGCTCGCCCATCAATGGTGGCCGTCCCATACCGGAATGGAGGGCCGAGGCGACGGGATCCGCATTCTCGAACGCAAGCTCATCACGGCGGACGATCGCGCCGTCGATCTCGTCCGGATTACGAACGAGGGGGATGGGCCTCGCACGCTTCGAGCCCGCGTTCGTACTCCCCTCCCCGTGGGAAACGATCTTCGGGGGCGTGGCTTGGAGCACGGCGTGCCCTTCTCGTACTCCCTCGCCGCAACAGGATTCCGTCCGAGTTCCGAATCCCGCACCGTTCACGCGGCCTACAATCCCGAGAGAAACTCCGAAGTCCAGCCGACCGCCTCGTTCGCGCCGGACACCGCCTCGCTTTGGGGCCCGCTCGACGGCGGGGCGCGCCGCTGGACCTCGTGGTCCAGCGGGAACGCGAGCGATTGGTACGAGATCCGGTTCCGCCAGGAGCGCGAGATCCACCGGGTCGCCCTGGGAATCACCGACGACGAGGCCGGAGTCCGGCCCCCCGCAGAGGTCCGGCTCCAGTACGAAAAAGGAGGAGTTCTGGCGGACCTTCCCGAAACCCGCCGGGCGCCAACCGCGGGGCGAAATGAGATCGCCTTCGAAGCCGTGAAGACCTCGCGACTCCGGATCGTTTTTGCTCATCGTCCCGGGACCTACAGCGGGCTTACCGAGCTCGAAGTCTGGCCGGGGGTAACGAAGGCCGTCCCGTTGCTCGAGCGGGAGCTCCGGTTGGGGCCGCACGACTCGGCCGACATGACGATCGAAATGTCCTTCGAGAATGCCCCTCGTCTCGGCGAGCCGGAGGAAGTCCTGGAGCGTCACCTCGCGGAGCATCAGGGATGGTTCGAAAAAAACGTCCCCGACTTCGACTGTTCGGACGCTTGGTTCACGAAGCTTTGGTACTACCGATGGTTCATGGTGCGCCGATGTCTAGCGGAACCACGCGCGGGTCGGCTGACGGTCCCATGCTTCTTCGCGGGGCGAAGCCTCGAAGAACATGCCCAAGTCGATCCGGCGGCCACGGCGCTTCAGATTCGGGAGGCTCGATGGTTGCGAGATCCCGCGCCCGCTCGCGGCCATCTTCGTGCCCTCTTCGATTCCCAATTCGAGGGACGCGAGGGATTCTACGACGGTCAGCTCGCCGTCGTGCGGATCGATCGCCGCATCGACCGGTACGGCGCGGAGTGGGCGGCCGCGGCTCCTTGGGAGCTCGATCTCGTGCATCCCGACGTACGGTCGCTGGAGTCGCTCCTTCCGCGCGCCGAACGAAACCTGCGCGGGACGCTGGAGCGGCTCGACTCCGACCGCGATTCCTTGGTCGCGATCGTGCCCAACGAACCGGGAGCGCATCGGTATGCGGGAATGCCCTTCCAGCCGTCGTTCTTCTGGTTCAATCCCTCCCGCTCCGACTCGTCGCGAGATGTGTCTCTGGAGCGGGTGGACTACGCCTGCTTCGTCTATGCGGGCCTCTTGTCCCTGGAATCGGCGGGGATTGCGACCGGGGGTCTGCCCGCGCAAGTACGCGAGGCGGTTTGCCGGAAGATGTGGAACCCGGACCGGAGGTTCTTCTACTCGCTCAAAGCCGAGTCCGACCGGCCGGCCCTCGTCGAGGAGATCGGAGGGTTCTATCCCCACGCGTTCCGGCTCGTTCCGCGCGGGGACCGCCGGTATGACGCCGTCTTCGAGCGGCTGTTCGATCCCGAGCAATTCTGGGCTCCGGTACCGATTCTGACCGCGTCGCGCCGATCGGAGTTCTTCTCCCCGGACGCTCCGGGTGGGCGCCACGCGAACGGTCCCACGTGGCTGGCCGCGAACGCCATCGTGCTCGAAGCGGTCGCGAATGCGATCAAGGCGTACCGCATCCCCTCGGTCTCCAAAGCGCGGTTCTTCGACCTCTTGCACCGATACACCCGGATGCAGTTCTCGGGCGGAGACTTTTCGAAGCCTCACGCGGGAGAAGTGCTTCATCCGGAGAGCGGCGAAACAAAGACGGCGGCCGAAGACTATTTCGGCTCGACGTACGCGGACCTCTTGATCCGGCACGTCGGTGGCTTGACGCCGCGCTCGGATGCCGTGTTCGAATTCGATCCCATCGTGGAGGCGTTTCCCTGGTTTCGCTTTCGAAATGTTCCCTATCGGGGATCGGTGCTCGAGATTCTCTGGGACGCACCGGACGGGCGGGATCGATACGGGGACGGAATCGAAGGCTTCACGGTCAAGCGAAACGGGAAGCTCCTCTTCACGACGCCGTCGCTCCGGCATGTGGAATGGTCCGAGAAGGGCGGGCTGCGATTCCCCGAATAGCTTGACCGAACCTTCCTGCGAGGTCTATAAATCCGGTGGAGGGTTGGTCCAAGTTGTAGTGGATTTCCATCATCTTAAGGGGAAGCGCCATGGGTCCGATGCCACAAGCGCCAGTGCCGCAGGGGCCGCCGGCGGAACAACGGGTCAAGGTACCTGCGATCCTCATGATGATTTTCGCGGGATTGAGCGCCGCGTATTATGCGCTGCAGGTCGTATTGAACTTGGTGGGCAGCGCTCCAATCGGCGGTGGGGAGGCGATGAAAAACGTCCCCACGGGCGTTGCGGGCGCGCTCCTGAGTCTGGTATTCGTGGCCAAGGACGGATTCGTCGTCTTCGGCGCGCTGAAGCTGATGAAGCTCGAATCGCGCGGACTGGCGATGGCCGCGGCGGTAATTTCGGTCATCCCGCTCTGTTCGGCGTGCTGCATTCTCGGCATCCCATGGGGGATTTGGGCTCTTGTCGTCATGAGCAATCCCGAGGTCAAAGCGGCCTTTCGCGGCTAGTTCGTGATCACCACGCTGTTCTCCCTCCCGGGGGAGCGGGCGGCCCGGATCGAGAAGTCCGAGGATCTCGCTCGACTCCTCCAGGAGGGAAAGGGCGTTCTCTGGGTCGACCTCGAGAAGCCCATCGAGGAGGAGCTCAAGATCCTCTCCTCCCTTTTTCGCTTCCACCAGCTTGCGATCGAAGACTGCGTCGCGGAGTCCCACCATCCCAAAGTCGACGACTACGGGGACTATCTCTACCTCGTCATGCACGGCGCGCAGGCGACGGCCAAGCGAGGGTCCTTCCAGACGAAGGAGCTGGACCTCTTCCTCGGTCGGAGTTTCCTGGTCACCCATCGGACCGATCCGATCCGGGCGATCGATTCGGCGCGAAAGAGGTGCCTGGAGATTGACGGCCATCTCGCGCGGGGACACGACTTCCTGCTCTATTCGATCCTTCACGATCTCGTCGACAGCTTTGTCACGACGATCGAGGCGATGGACGTGGAGACGGACCAGATCGAACAAAAGCTCTTCAAGAGTCCGACGGTGCGCACCCTGGCGGAGATTTTCGCGATCAAGAAGGACATCCTGCATCTTCGCCGGGTCGTCCTCCCGCAGCGGGAAGTGCTCATGCGGCTCTCGCGCTCCGAGTTCAAAGTCGTTTCCAAGGAGGTTCAATTCTACTTCCGCGACGTGTACGACCACGCGTTCCGGGTTGCGGATCTTACGGAGAGCCTTCGGGACTTGGTGACGAGCTCGCTCGAGACCTATCTCACGATCGTCTCCAACCGCACGAGCGAGGTCATGAAGGTGCTCACGGTCTTTTCGATCGTGCTGATGACGCTTTCTCTCATCGCCGGGATCTATGGGATGAACATTTGGCTCCCGCTGGGGCATGAGAAGGCGGGATGGCGCGGATCGTTCTTCCTCCTCCTCCTGATCATGGGGGGGCTGGCCGCGGGGCTCTTCTACTTCTTTCGCAGGCGGAAGTGGATCTAGGCCCGCGCGGTCGCCGTCTCCGGGACCCCTTCCAGGATTTGGGATAGGATTTGGTCCGGCCTCATCCCTTCCGCCTCGGCTTCGAAATTGAGGATGAGCCGGTGGCGGAGCGCCGGAAGGGCCGCCTCCCGAATATCGGCGAAGGCGACGTTGTATCGCCCCTTGGCCAGCGCGAGGATCTTCCCCGCGAGCACGAGGGCCTGGGCTCCGCGAGGGCTGGAGCCGTACCGGAGGTATTTCCGAGCGACGGGCGATCCGTCCGACGGATGGGTCGCGAGAACCAGGCGAGCGGCGAACTCCTTCACGTGGGACGCCACCGGCACTTCGCGGGCCAGCGCCCGCATCCCGAGAATGTCGCTCCCGCCTAGGACCGCCTGCGGAACCGCCGTCTCCTGTCCCGTGGTCCGATCGATGACCTGCACAAGCTCCGCGAGATTGGACGGCTTTACTTCGATCTTGAAGAAGAAGCGGTCGATCTGGGCCTCGGGGAGGGGATACGTTCCCTCCATTTCGATCGGATTCTGGGTAGCCAGGACGAAGAAGGGTTCCTCGAGCGCGTGTCGGACGCCGCTCACCGTGACCCCATGCTCCTGCATCGCCTCCAGGAGGGCCGATTGCGTCTTGGGGGTCGCCCGGTTGATCTCGTCGGCCAGGACGATGTTCCCGAAGATGGGACCCGATTGGAACTGAAACGTCTTTCGTCCCGACGCGTCTTCCACGACGAGATTCGTGCCGATGATGTCCGCAGGCATG
Source organism: uncultured Planctomycetales bacterium (assembly GCA_964526305.1). GTDB lineage: Bacteria > Planctomycetota > MHYJ01 > MHYJ01 > JACPRB01 > JACPRC01. The sequence goes on from CAZGKV010000006.1 coordinate 23,428, forward strand.
AGATCCGGAGTGAACTGGATTCGACTGAACTTGAGACTCAAGCCGTGGGCGATCGTTCGCACGAGGAGGGTCTTTCCGAGGCCCGGCACGCCCTCCAGGAGGGCGTGGCCGCCGGCGAGAATCGTCACGAGAAGCTGATGGACCACCTCGTGGTGGCCGACGATCACCTTGGCGATCTCGGTCCGAAGCCGCTCGAGGGAATCGCGGAAGTGGCGAGCCTGCTCTTCGACGTTCATGGGAGGCTAGTATTGCTTCCGAATCCGGGACGAGGCGATCCCCATCTCCTCGCGGTACTTCGCGATCGTGCGGCGCGCGGCCACGACGTTGTGGCGCTCCTTAAGAAGCTTCGCGATCTCGAGGTCGGAGAGGGGGGTCTTCTTCTGCTCGGCGGACACGATTTCGCGGATCTTCTCCATGAGGCTCAAGCGGGTTTTCTCGTCCTGCGGTTCGGTGGGCACCGCGGTCACGAAGACGCTGCCGGTCCGGAACTCCTGCTTCGGCGCCGCCGACGCGAAGAAGAACTTCATCGGGAAGATCCCGCGCGGAGTCTCGATCCATTTTCCGGAGATCGCACGCGACACCGTGGAGACGTGAATCCCGACGGAATCCGCGATCTCCTGCATCTTGAGCGGCTTGAGCGACTCGATCCCGTGTTCGAAAAACTCGTACTGCCGCTTGAGGATTTCCGCGGTGATCTTCTGAATCGTCGAGCGGCGCTGCTCGATCGCGGAGATGAGCATCTTGCCCGACTCGAGCTTGCGCTTGAGGAAATCCCGCTCCTCTTTGGGAAGCGTCTTGTCCTTGGCCAGCTCCGCGTACTTGGGGTTGACGGCGATCGGAGGGAGGTACGAATCCTCGAGAATGATCTCGTAGTGCCCTTCGACGGACTTGATGAGGACTTCGGGAAAGACGCGCGGGTTCGGCTCGGACGGGAAGAGGCTTCCCGGCTTCGGGTTGAGCTTTTGCACCTCGGCCACGAGCTCCTTGACGTCCTCCATCATCTCGTCCGGGTTCGGTTCGCCCGTATATCCGAGCATCGCTAGAATCTCCGGTTGGGCGGAGAAGTCCTTGATGATCTTCGGCAGCCGATTATTGCCGATGTCTTCGAGGTGTTCCTCGACCAAGTGGCGCAGGAGCGGATAGACGACGTCGCCTTCGTCGAGCTGGAGGAGGAGACACTCTCGCAGGGAGCGGGCGCCGACGCCGCGCGGCTCCATGCTTTGGATCACCAGGAGAGCGCGGGCGACCTTGCGAACGACCGTCTCCATCGGCTCCTGCCGCAACTCCTCGGAGAGCGAATTCGCGATCTCCTCGGGAGTGAACTTGAGGTAGCCGTTGTCGTCGATGTTCTGGATGACGGCCTCGCAGTAGGGCCGGATCTCCACGGGCGCTTCCATGAGGGAGAGCTGGTTCATCAGATGGTCGCGGAGCGTCTGAGGTTTGGCGCTCTCGTTCTGGAGCATCTCGAGGCGCCGGTCCGAGTCCTCCCCGACGTCGCTCCGACGCGTCCGTCGTTCGCTCTCCAGCCACTGCTCCTCGACGGCTTCGAGAATCTCGCGCTTGGCTTGGTCCTCGGCGGCTTCCTTCTCCGTCGGCGCTCCGACCGCCTCGACCTCATCCGATTCCTGCTTTTCGTCCAGCGTCGGGTTCTGTTCCAGTTCGGTGAGGATGACGTCGCGCAGGTCCAGGGCGTGCATCTGCAGCATCTGCAGGTTCTGGATCATGCGCTGGGAGAGTTGCTGGCGCAGTTCCTGGCGCTGCTGGAGATGGGCCTCCATCCTCATGCTACCACTCCCTCCGTCCCTGAAGGGCGTCGGAGACGATCGTTCGATTGGAGTACTCCAGCGAGCTGCCTGCCGGAATGCCCCGGGCGATGCGGGTGACGCGGACGGCCGCGGAGGATAGGGCCTGGCGCAAGTAATGCGCCGTCGCGTCTCCCTCCATCGTCGGGTTCGTCGCGAGGATCACTTCCTGGATACTTCCTTTCCCCACCCGTTCGACCAGTTTCCGGATGGTCAGGTGCTCCGGTCCGATTCCGTCCAGCGGAGCCAGGTGGCCGTGCAGCACGTGGTAGAGCCCGCGATACGCGCCGGACTTTTCGATCGACCACAGGTCCTTCATCTGCTCGACGACGCACACGACGGCCGTTTCGCGCTTCGGGTCCGAGCAGATGACGCACGGATCCTGTTCCGAGATAGTATAGCACGTGCCGCAGGCGCGGACCCTCTCTTTGAGGTCCCGGAGGGCGGACGCCAGGAGGAGCACCTCCTCCTGGGATTGCGCCAGGAGATGGAACGCGAGTCGCTCCGCCGTCTTCTCCCCGATGCCGGGAAGCTTGGCGAATTCCTGGATGAGTCGCAGAATGGGTTCGCTGTAGGACACGACCGGCGTCTAGCCTCCTGGAGTACCGAAGAGGGGTACGACGATGTCCCCTCCAGCCTCGGGGATCGGGGACGATTCTAGCATGAAGCATCTACCATCGGGCCTTCCATGCTAGATGCTTGATGCTCGATTCGGAGCTTCGCTAAAAGAGCCCCGGCATGTTGAGCCCGGTGATCTTGGCGATCTCCTGCTCCCGGAGCTTCTTCGCCTTTTTCACTCCCTCGTTCGAGGCCGCGAGGATCATGTCTTCGAGGAGTTGCTTATCGTCGGGATTGATCACCGAGGCGTCGATCTTGACGTCGACGATTTCTTCCTGGCCGTTGACGCGGACCTTGACCATTCCTCCACCGGCCGTGGATTCGACGACTCGTTCCTTGAGGTCCGTTTCCAACTTCGCCAGCTTCTTTTGCATTTCCTGAAGCGTCTTGCCCATTCCGCCTGGGAGCATCGTTCCTCCGTAGCTACTCGATTCCGATCGGCTTTCCCCCGAACGCGTCCGACACCTTCTTCACCAGCGGATGGCTGGTCAGGTCGGCTCGGGAAGGAGAGGCGGCGGGATCGGGGGCGGAGCCGCCGCGCTCGAGTCGAAACACGACCGCGTATCTCTTTCCGTACGCCTTGTGCACCGCGCCCTCGATGACCGCGCGGTTCTTGGGATTCTCCAGCTGGTCCAGATGGAACTTCGTGAACTTGGACGGAAGAGTGAATTCGAGATCTTCGCCCGCCAGCCGCGTCACCGTTCCCTGTCCCAAGAGCGTCCCGGCGAGCATGCTCTGAGCCTTCACCTCCGTCACGACGCGAGGCCAGGGACTCGCCGAGTTCGGTTCGGCCGCCGAGGGTTCCGGGGGCGCCGGCCGGACGGGAGTTTTCGCCGGGGGAGAGGCGGCGGGCTGACGGAGCAGGTCCGCCAACGGTAGGAGATCGGCCGCCCTCGCCATCTTCACGAGGGTGACCTCGAGCACGAGACGGGCGGCCGCCCCTTCGCGGAGCCTCCGTCGCGCCTCGAGAAGGAGCTGAATCCCGTAGAGAAGAGACTCCATCGTCGTTCCCGCCGACTGCTCGGCGCACGCCTTGAGCAAGCCCTCCGGGAGGTCGACTACGGGACTGGAGGGTCCGCACGCCTTGATCGCCAGGAGGGCGCGGTAGTGCTCCAGGAGCTGGTCGGCGAATGCGGCGGGATCGACGCCGCGCTCGAAGATCCGGTCGAGCGCCACCAGGACGCGATCGGCCGCCCCCGCCCGCACGGCGGAAATGAGCTCGCCGACGTCGTCCTCCGCGGCGGAGCCGAGAAGGGCCGCCACGTCTTTGACCTGGAGCCCCTGAGGCTTGAAGGCGACGAGTTGATCCAGGAGCGACTCGGCGTCCCGCATCGAACCGCGGCCCGATCGCGCGACGGACTCGAGCACGTCCGCCGCGAGGTCCAGCTTCTCCTGTTCGACGATCTGTTTCAGCCGCCGAACGATGTCCGCGGTGGTGATGCGCCGGAAGTCGAACCGCTGACACCGCGAGACGATCGTATCGGGGAGCTTGTGGATCTCGGTTGTGGCGAAGACGAATTTTACGTGGGGCGGAGGTTCCTCGAGGGTCTTGAGAAGGGTATTGAACGCCTCGCGCGTGAGCATGTGCGCTTCGTCGACGATGTAGATCTTGAAGCGTGCGCGGAGCGGAGCGTAGCGGACGCCTTCCCGAAGGGCGCGCGCGTCGTCGACCCCGCGGTTCGAGGCCGCATCGAGTTCGATCACGTCCGCATCGGTGCCCTCGTGTACGGCCCGGCAAACTTCGCAGGTGCCGCAGGGATGGTCCGTCGGCCCCTTCTCGCAGTTCAGGGCTCGCGCGAGGATCCGGGCACTCGAGGTCTTTCCGACCCCGCGGGGCCCTGCGAAGAGATAGGCGTGTCCCACGCGCCCCTCCGCGATGGCGTTGCGAAGGGTCCGCGCGACGTGTTCCTGGCCGACGACGTCGTCGAAGGTCAAGGGTCGATATCGACGAGCGAATACGGTGTAGGTCATGAGCGTGTCCGATTATAGCGCGGGCCGGACCTGCGTCCAGTCTATTCCCGGACCTCAAAATGGGTTGACAGGGGGGGAAAGCGGGCTATAATTCGCTCCGGTTACATGCCCCGTAATAACTTTTCCTGGTGAGGAGGACGCATGAGGACGTCGGGTATGCTGTTGACGGTGATGGCCGCTCTCGGCCTCGTCATGGCCGGTTGCGACAAGAAGACCACGGGTGGTGGAACCGGCGGCGGGACCACGGGCGGCGGAGGCGGCGGAACGACTCCCCCAGTGGCCAAGGGAGTCAAGTACGATGCGTACGCTTCCTGGGGGGCCTGTAAGGAGGGCTCCTCCGTGACCTTCGAAACGGAAACTGCCGGGATGAAGATGACGGTCACCAAGACCCTGGACAAGAAGGGCGACGAGAAGCACACCCTCAAAACCGAGACGGTCATGAAGGTGGGTGAGAACGAGACGAAGACCCCGGGCGAGGAACCTGTCCCGAAGGCCACGGCGGGAACGGGCGATCCCGCGGCAAAATGCCCCACCTGCCAGAATCCGGTGAAGGATCACAAGGACGAGACCCGGTGGGCCGAAGAGCCGGTGAAGGTCGACGGGAAGGACGTGAAGTGCTGGAAAATGCAGCCCGCCGAGAAGCTGTGCGACGGAAAGGATAACCCGGGGAAAGACACCACGATGTGGTACAGCAACGACGTCCCGGGGCAGCTCGTCAAGATGGAAACGGCACAGATGAAAATGACGCTGGTGAAGTTCGAGAAGAAGTAATCGAATTCGAGTTCAGGAAAGGGCCGGTTCAACGCCGGCCCTTTTTTTTCCCTGTTGAATTCCCCGCGGCGCGAAGTACACTGTCACCCTCGAGCTCGGCTTCCGGCCGAGGTCCTTCAGTGGACGTGCGCCCGTAGCTCAACTGGATAGAGCATCTGGCTACGGACCAGAAGGTTCCAGGTTCGACTCCTGGCGGGCGTACTACGACACAGAGGACACAGAAGGGGACCCACAGAAGGTGAGCAAGCTCCTTGTTGTCGACACGGAGACCGGCGGTCTCGATCCCGCGCGATGCAGCCTCCTCACGGTTGGCGCTATCGTGTGGGAAGACGGAAGAATGCTCGCGGAGCGCGAGTGGTTTGTTCGCGAGCCGAGGCTTGAGATCGATCCTGCTTCGCTCAAGGAACATCAAGTCGATCTCCGAGTGGTGGCCGAGCGGGGGCGCTCTACTGCCGACGTGGCCCGAGAGCTCCTGGATTTTGCGCGCCCGCACTTCCTCGGGGAGAGAATCGCGCTCGCGGGACACAACGTCTCCTTCGACGCTGGATTCCTTCAGCGGCTTTTCTCCCTTGCTGGAGGGGACTACGAAACCCATTTCTCCCACCGCCTGATCGATACCTCGAGCATTCTGGGTGCGCTAAGCTTGGCCGGAAAGATCTCGATCTCTTCGCGTGGATTGTCCGAAGCGATATCCTATTTCAAGCTGCCCGTCGACCCGGCGCGGCGTCACACGGCGCTCGAGGATGCGCGGGTGACGGCGCTTCTCCTCACGCGGCTTCTCGAACTCATCCGAGGCTAACGGCCTCTTTTCCTTGCACTTTGATCTTTGATCTCCGATCTTGGACCCTTCCTGGAAGTCGCGCCCGTAGCTCAATTGGATAGAGCATCTGGCTTCGGACCAGAGGGTTGGAGGTTCGAGTCCTCCCGGGCGTATTCGCCTCCGCTCGCCGAGCGCAGCGAGGCGAAGGCGGAGGCGAATATCCCGCCGAAGCGCCCCACAGGGCGCGAAGGCGGATCCCTCGCACCGCTCGGCGAGCTACGGCGGAATGATGGCTTTGGTTTGCGCTTTCCGATCGGAGCCGAGGGGCAACTGATGAGGACGGTCTACGTTCTTCAGAGCGTGAAGGATCCGACTCGACACTACATCGGCCGGGCCAACGACGTGGACATCCGACTCGAAGAGCACAGTTCAGGGAGGTCGTCCACCCTTCGGACTGACTTTGTGCTTGGGCAGAAGCGGCTCGATCGCTGGCCAAAGTTCGTCGGGAATCAGTGAGAATGCCATGCCCCTCCCTCTTTCTCTCTCCCGGCATTCTCATCGGCGTTTTTCGTCGTTGCGTTCACGGGTATTGAAATCGTTTCTTAGTACAAGTACCGCCGTAGTTCGGGTGGGGAGCCAGCCGAGTCGAACCATTCCGTCGGTCATGGTTCCGGCGTTCGGGTTTCCCATGATGAAAGTAACGGCCCCTCGATGAGTGCGACGGCCGATCGAATTGACGCTCACTGGGCCGGAGTCTTCGGAACGGATGTCTCGATCTTCCTTCGTCCTGGCATCGGCGTCTTTCCCCATGCCCGTTTTGCCGGGTACCGCGGAGCGTGGATGTTGAGGCATGGAAACTGTCTGTCCATTTCGATCGCGGCCGATCTCGTCCTCGGTCTTGCGGAACGGTGCAAGGCCCTTTCCGTAGAGGAATTGTTTTCGGAAAGCGGGATTCATAGCGTTCATGGCGCGAAGGTCGAACGCATCGTGGGACCGGCCTTCCAGGGACATCTTCCGCCGCACAACTTCCATCCTGTGGTGGTCGAGGGGGTGCGCCCGCTTGTGCCGAGCGACATTCCTCATCTGAGGTCGCTTCAGGCGGCCAGCGATCCGAGGGAATGGGAGCACAGTTCGCTCTCCGAGGATTTGAACTCGGCCTTCGGTTGCTTCATTGAAGGTCAACTGGCGGCGGTCTGCAGGATCATCATGCGTTCAGACCTGGCTGCTGATTTCGGTGTGCTTACCCATCCGCACCACCGTGGGAGAAATCTCGCCAAGGCGGTCGTCAGCGCATCGGTTGAAGAAGCGCTGCGACGGGGCTTTCTCCTGGTGTACCAGACGCTTCTCTCCAACAAGCCGGCCGTGGGGATCGCCAAGGCTCTGGGATTCGAGGAGTACGGACAGAGCCTCGCCGCGCGGTTCAAGGAGATGGAACCCCAGAGTCGGTAGTGCATGCTTCGATCGATTGTTCGACGGCGGTTTCGAAATCGTCAACCCAGGCTTACTTCGCCTTTCCACGACGAACCTCGGCTACGACGAATGGCATGCGCTGTTGGGCAACCGCGGCATGGTCGACGCGCTGTTGTCGCGGCTGCGGCATCGTTGCCACACGGTGAAGATCGATGGGCCTTCGCTGCGAGCGCCGCAGGAATAGATCCGTCGCCCGGCGGCGGATCCGCGAGAGAACGGGGCGTCCCGGCGCCTACAGGTGAAACCGCAACGTGGCGTCGCAGCGCATCACGCCCACGCGAGCAGTCCTGAGAAGGCGCAATCCCGCCGCTTCTGGAGTGGCCCACTCCTCGCGAGCACAAGTGGCCCGACTCTGGCGAGCGCCGAAGCTCCGGAAATTGCAGTGCAGAACTCGCCGTCCTTTGATGATTCCGATACCGATTCGAGATCCCCAGCTACGGACTATCGAGTTCCCTTGGCAGGTTGAGTCCCATTCCCTCGGAGGTACGCTCGGTCGGGTTTCTATCTTGGTGAGCCTTTGTGGGTTCGGCATCTCCCATTCCCCTGGTGCCGTGTACCGCGGGAGCAGCCGGCCGTGAACGACGTTTCCGAAGTTTCGCCGGGCCAATGAGCTCCCGCGCTTCCGCCGAGAGGATACCATGGATCGCCACAATCAGATCCTCCGGATCGATGAGGATGCCCCGCTCCTTCCTGATCTCCCGGCGAATGAGTGCAATCACAGATTCCGAGAAAATCGTCTTTCCGATAGTGGCCGGATTCAAGGCGCTGCTCTTCTCCCAGAAATGCTCCAGCTCGTTCTTCTTTACGGCCTGTTTGTGGAGCAGCGCTAGCTTGTCGGCGGCGTCGTCAACCGACTGGGCGTGGGAGAGATCAATTGAAAACGCCCGGTCGTATTCGATCCCTTCTTCAAAGGTGAGGTGGTAGAGATTCCACACTACCCCATTGGTTAGGAGAACCCACCGGTAGTTATTGCGGGATGCGTATGCCTGCGCCTGCTCTATGTGTCGATCCCGGAGTTTTTCGCCGGCAGCCTTGGCCTCGACAAGCAGACGCGTTACGCCGTCGACCTTCAGGGCGATATCGACGTACTTGTTCTTCAGCTGAGTCTCACGACTCACGTCGGTAAGCATATCGTATCCCAGAACCTCTTCGAAGACCTTGATGAGCCGCTGGACAGTGTCCGCTTCATTGAGGTGGTTGGTCTGTGCCTCGAGGAGATGGGGGAGGAACTTCTTCAGAGGCTTTCGGATATCCATGGTCACGGTTCTGCCTCCTGTGAGGACCTCGAAGGACGATGCGATGCCAGATTGTATCCCGCTCGCGTTTTGCGAGCAACGGGAATGCGCAAGATGATGCTCGGGCTTGGAGAAATCAACGTTTACCCCACTCTATGCCGTGTTGCGCGCAAGGCTTGTCGCGCTTCGGAAAGCCACAGGTCTCTCTCAGCGAGCGTTGGCGACTCGGCTTCGGCGAGAGCATTCGTTTGTAGCCCGCATTGAGCAGGGGGAACGACGATTGGATGTGATTGAGTTCTTCTGGATCTGCCAAGCGTGCGGAGCCGATCCAGAGAAAGTGGCTGCGGAACTCATGCGTGAGGTCAAGGCCATCGACAAGGGAACTTCAGGCACTCAAATGAGGCAGGGGAAGCGGAAGGGCGGCATGGTGGGAGGCTGCCCGGCGCGTCGATAGAAATGCATCGCGCCGAATCGGCAAGCCACGTGTCGAGCAGATCGGGTGCCGGGAAGCCCTCTCCGTAGATAGGGGACTTGCGCCAAGAGCGGAGAGGGCCGAATCTGCGCTCCTCCTGGAACCGGCGCGGCGGAAATCCTAACTTCCGATCCTCAACACGCGCCTCGACCGCAGGATCTCGAGCCCGGGGACGGCGAATGACCGCGCCCGGCTCGGGAGATTACTCTTCGGACTCGGCGGCCTTCAGCAGATCCTGAATCGTCTCCTTGAGATCGCGAGAACTCCAAGGCTTCGTCATCAGGAATTGCACGCGTCCTTCGAGGCCTTCGCGGAGCGGCAACCAGTCCGGGTGCCCGGTCAGGATCACGCGGGCGACCCCGGGTTTTCTCCGCCGGACCTCTTCGAGGAAGTCCGTTCCCCGGATCTCCGGCATGTACTGATCCGCGATCACGACGTCGAATTCCCGGAGGTCCACCAGATCCAGCGCCTCGCCGGGATCGTCCGACGTCGTCACTTCGTACGGCTCAGAGCGCAGCGCCCGGCGAAGCGTGGAAAGCACCGTCGGGTCGTCATCCACGATGAGTACGTGATGGCGCCGATCTTGAAGGCGCAGCGAAGAAACGTCCCACGGGGTCCCCACCATCTTTCACCTCCCGCCCTCTTCACACCGACGAGCGCTCCTCGTCCACGCAAACCACCAGGGGCTTGTCGTCCCCCGCGCGAACTTCAGAATCGTTCATGAAGCTTTCTCCAACGAAGGAAACTGGCGAAGCGACTCCAAGAGGTCCGCTATCCTCCACGGTTTGCGAAGAAATGCCCGGAGGCCCAAGGACTCGCGGATCGTCGGGTCCCAACCGTCGGGTCGGGAGGACACTCCGACAACCCCCGCACGGGTCCAATGGCGACGGAGATGACGGGCGATTCCCACGGCGTCGGGCTCCGAGGCGTCCATGTCGAGGACGGCGACATCGTAGAGCCGGGTTTCGATCCGCGGCAACGCCTCGGAGGTGGAGCCTATCGCGTCGCAGGCATGACCGCCCACTTCGAGGAGCTCGCGAACGACCTCCAGGGACGCTTCCTGCTCCCCGGCCAGGAGGATTCGAAGTCGTCGATCGCGCGAGGCCACGGTCAGGCCCTCCGTCCGGTCGAGCAGCTCCAGGAGAATGTCCGAACAGCCCGAATCCTCCACGATCGTGGAGGGGATTTCGAGTCGAAGAAGCGTTTCGGCCAGGTTGCGCAGAAACGGGAGCGGCGATTCGTTGAGCAGGCGCACTCCGCGAAAAAGGAAGGTCGCCCCTCGGCTGGGGAGAGAGGGATCCCCGAGAAGGGGCATCAACTCGACGCTCACCTCGGCCGAGGTCCGTTCCGCGCACTCGAGTCGGAAGATCACGTCCGCGATCTCCGGGAGCGCCTCGAGGCGGTGCACGAAGGGACTCCGGGCGGGAACGAAGGACGATCTTCTCTCCCTGGGCCGCAGCTCCAGGACTCGGCGGATGGTCTTCTTGAGATCGTCGTCTCGCCACGGCTTCGTGATCAGCCGCTGAACTCCTTCCTTGATGCGCTCGAGAATCACCGGGGTGTCGGGATAGCCGGTGAGCATGATTCGGGCCGTCGACGGGCAGATCTCCTGGACCCGGTGGAGGAAATCGCATCCCGGCATGTCCGCCATCCGCTGATCGGCGATGACGAGATCCACGTCGCGTTCGCGGAGCATCTTGAGCGCCTCGGTCGGAGAATCGGCCGTCACGATCTCGTACGGTTCGTGGCGGAGGAGTCGCTGAAGGGCGGCCAGCACCGGAGGTTCGTCGTCCAGGCAGAGGATGAGTTGTTTGGTGAGGAGCGCAGTCATGACATCCTCCCTGGCTGGGTACAGGACTGCCGAAACGCCGGCGGGGTCGACCGCGCGAGGTCCGTAGGAGCTGGACAAAGTCCGCGCGAATAGAACGACGGCCGCCGGTACTTCAAAATCAATAGTACCGCCTCCGGCGACGAGAGTCAAGGTCGACCATAGAAAATGAAGCGAGTCTCGGAATCCGGCGGGACTCGGAGAATCGTATACTCCCGGGATGCGGTTGGTTGCCGGTCCGTTTCATCCCGACCTGGAGCGCGCCTTCGCGCGGAAGCTCGGAGAGAAGAGGAAATCGGATCTCCTGGCCGTCGTCGCCCCTTCGCAGCGCCTCGCCGATCGGCTCAAGGAGGTCGCCGCGGAGTCCTTCCCCCACGGAATCGTGGGAGTCCGCTTCTTCAATCTAAACTCCTTCGCGCGATCGATTCTCGATTCGGATCTCCCGGCCGGCTGGACGATCCTGGAAGAAGCCTTGGCGGAGGAGAAGCTCGTTCTGGAGCTGGTCGAGCGACACTTCGCCCGCGCGCCGTACCTTTCGCTCGCCTCCCGCATCCATCGCACGGCCCGCGCCCTTCTCTCGGTGCTCCATGAATTGCAGGATGCTGCCGTCGATTCCGAAGCGGCGGTCCGACTTTTCGTCGAGGAGATTCGAGAGGCGCTATCCGGAGAGAACTTTTCCACGCTCGCGGAACTGGAGAGCCCCCGCGTGGCCGAAATCCTCTCGCTCTACCACCGGTTCTCCCGAGAACTTCGGGACCGGCGGATGCTGGGACGTCACGACGTGGCCTCGGCGGCGGCCTCGTCGCGGTTCGTTCTCCCGTACGTCGAAGTCCTCTATTACGGATTCACGGAACTCGTCCAATCGCAGCTCGATCTTTTCCGAGCCGTGTGTGCGCGCGTTCCCGTGACCGTGTTTTATCCGTGGGCGGATGCGCCCGCGTGGGAATTCGCCCGCCGGTTTTTCGCGGAGGTGCTTCGGCCCTTGGCGGATTCCGTCGAAGTTCTGACGCCTTCGCTGCCGGAGCCGCTCGATCTCTTTCGTCCCGATCGAAAGCCCCCCGGATTGGTTTCTCGATCGTACACCGTTTCCGGAGTGCGGGACGAGCTGTGGATCGCCTCGAAGGAGATCGTTCGGTGGCGCGACCGCGGAGTTCGCCGCATCGGAGTGGTGGCGCGCACCCTGGATCCCTACGCCGAACTCTTGGAGTCCGTCTTCCGCGATCACGCGATTCCGTTCCAGAGCAGTGCCGAGCGGACGATGCTTCATGACCCCTACGTGAAGGCGGCGCGGCTTCTCCTGGCTCTGCACGAGAGGGATTGGTCGCGCGAGGACGTGATGGACTTTCTCTCCTCCCCCGCCGCGCGGATACCGGAGGGAGCCCATCCCGCGGAATGGGATCGCGTCACGCGTGAGTGCGGGATCGGCCATGGAAGGGAGGAATGGAGGTCGCGCCTTCGCGGGCAGGACGCGGCGCTCCTCGCTTCGGTCGAGTCGCTCTTCGAACTCGGATCGCCGCCCGTCGAGGGGACGTGGCCGGATCTTGCCCGATGGGTTCGAGCGGCCCTGGAGCGTCTCGAAGGACCGCCCCCGGTCGAACTCGCGGAAGCCATAGCGTCGCTGGAGAAACTCGAGGCGGTCCGTCCCCGACCGGCGCCGGGGGAACTCGCCGATACCCTGCGGACCCTCGTGGAGCGTCTCCGGCGCCCGGTCGGTGGGGAGGCGGGAGTGTTCGTTTTGGACGCCATGGCCGCGCGCGGAATCCCCTTCGACGCCCTCGTGATCTTGGGAATGAACGAGCGCGTCTTTCCCCGGTACATTCTCCAAGATCCCTTCCTTCAGGACGGAGTGCGCTCGCGATTGACGCACCGGCTCGGGAATCGCCTTCCCTTGAAGACGGCAGGCTACGACGAGGAGAAACTGCTCTTCGCCTCTCTCTTGGGGTCGGCTCCGGAAATCGTCTTGGTCCGTCGGCGTTCCGACGAGGAGGGTCGCGTTCAGGTGCCCTCGATTTTCCTCTCCGCTCTCGAGCTTCCTCCGGACACCGAAGTTCCGCGACCCCCGCGCCGAAAGCTCGAGATGGACGTGGTGCTGACGCCGCGCGAAGCCTCCGTACGCGAGCACTTCCGTCCCGGGGCCGTCGCGAGGATCCGGCCCTTGGCGGAGCGGCGGGGATGGCCCCTGGCGCGGCTCGAGCGGAGCGCCCTCTTCCTCGAGGAGCTCTCCGGCTTCGGCGCGCCGACGCGCTACGACGGTCACGTCGGCGAGATGCGGGAGCACGTCCGCGGCTTGAGCGAATACGGAATCTCCCCCACGGCTCTCGAGAGACTCGCGCGCTGTCCCTTCCAGTACTTCGTCCGGCGGGTCCTCGATCTCGAGTCGCTCGACGAGCCCGAATCCGAGGCGGCGATCGACGCCCTCGAGTCGGGAGGCCTGTATCACCGCGCGCTGGAGTTCGCCCTCAAAGATTCGGGATCTCCGGAATCGGCCTTCGACCGGGCGTGTCGCGAACTCGAAGCGGAGCGGACGATTCGCTATCCGCTCCTCTGGGAAACGGTACGCGGTCGGATGAAAACGTCGTTCCTGAAATTCCTCGAGGCGGACGAAAAACGGCGTGGGACGTTCCGCCCGGCCCTGTTCGAGGAGCCGCTGGAGGGCAGAATTGCGGGAATGAGGTTTCAGGGAAGGGCGGACCGAGTGGACCTCCGGCCGGATGGCGGCGCCTTCCGGGTCGTGGACTACAAACGCCGGCGGTCGGACCGCTATCCGCGGTCGATGGAGAAGGGGATCTTCGAGACGAAGGACTTGCTCCAGGCCGCCGTCTACTATCTTCTGGCGGCGCAGCGATTTCCCGAAGCGGATCTTGCGGCCTCCGAATCGCTCTATGCGTTCCTGGAGGACGAGCCTTCCTTCCTTGCGTTGCCGGAGGATTTCGCGGCGCGTCGATCCGAATTCGAGAAGGGGATCCGCTCTCACCTCGACCGAATCCGGTCCGGACGATTCGGCCTCCGCATCGATCGCCACTGCTCCACCTGCGACTTCCGTTGGGTGTGCCGCCGCGATCACATCCCGACGCGCCGCCGAGCGGAGGTGCGGGATGATTGAAGATCGGGACGCCCGGGAGCGCGCCATCACCTCCACCGCGAATCTCGTGGTGACCGCCGGAGCGGGGACCGGCAAGACGACCCTTCTCATCGAGCGGGTTCTCCATCAGGTCCTCGTACGAGGCCTCGACCTCGGCCGAATCCTCATGATGACCTTCACCGAGAAGGCCGCCAACGAGATGCGCCGGCGCCTGGAAGACTTCCTCCGAAAGCGTTCGGAGACGGGCGAACGCGAGGTCCGGAGACTCCGCGCCCTCGCGAGCGTCGACCGCGCGGAGATCGGGACGATTCACGGCTTCTGCGCCCACGTCCTCCGCGAGTACCCGATCGAGGCCGGAGTCGATCCGGGATTCGAGGTCGACCGAGGCGAAAGGTTCGAAGACCTGTTCCGGAGAGAGTGGCCGAGGTGGCTCGATCGCGAACTCGGATCGATGCCGCCGAGGCCCGATGTCTGGAGGCGCGTTCTGGAGCGCGCCGACATCGAGGAACTGGAGGCGATGGCGCGCACCTTTTGCTCGTTTCGAATCCCGCTGGAGGCCGTCGACTGCGAGGCCGGGAGAACCCTCGCCCGACGGATGAGGGCCGAGTCCGCGGAGCGCCTCGAGGCCCTTGCGTCCCGAGGGCCGGCGAAGAACAACCTCCGCGATCAGCTCCGGTCCTTGGCCGCGGTCCTTCGGACAGGCGGCGGGGAATTCAAGGAGTCGCCGAGCGCGGCCGCTTCGGGGTGGGGGGCGCTCTTCGAGGAGGCCCACGCCGCGGCCAAGGAGGCGATTCCCCTGGCCCGTGCCCTTCGCGATTCGGACGAGTCGCTTCTCGAGGATACGCTCGCTCTCCTCTCGGAATTCGCCCGCTCCACCCGAGAGCGATTTTCGCGCGAGGGCCTGGTTTCGTTCGACGGACTTCTCCTCCTCGTTCGGGACCTTCTCGCGAGCCGGGCCTTCCCCGGGATTCGAGCCGATCTTCAGGCGCGCTACGACGCCGTCCTGGTGGACGAATTCCAGGACACCGATCCCGTCCAGGGGGAGATCGTCCTCTTTCTTGCGGAGGACGGCCCGCGGGCACGCGCGGCTCGAGACGTCAAGCTCAAACCGGGAAAGCTCTTCATCGTGGGAGATCCGAAGCAGTCGATCTACAGTTTCCGCGGGGCGGACATCGTCGCGTACGAGGAGCTCACCGAGCAGATCCTCGGCCAAGGCGGGGAGCGAGTCGTCCTCCGGTCGAATTTCCGGAACCAGGCGGAAATCGTCGAGACCGTCAACGGGCTCTTTCCGAAGATCATCGTGCCGAACGGCCGCTGGCAGCCCCCGTACGAACCGATTTCGCCCACCCGCGAGCGTGGGCCGCGCGTCGAACTGACGCTGTTCGCGAAGCACGGAGGGGCGATCTCTTCGGAGGAGGCACGAGAAGCCGAGGCGGCGTGGATTGCGGAGCGGATCGGGTCCGAGGGGATGAGATTCCGCGACGTCGCGATTCTCCTCAAGGCGCTGACGGACGTCCATCGGATCGTCGAGGCGCTTCGGGCCGCGGAGATCCCCTACGTGGTCGAGGGCGAGAAGTACTTTTACACGACCCAGGAGGTCGTCGACTTCGTGAATCTGCTGGCGGCGATCGCCAATCCGGGAGATCGCGTGGCCTTGGCCGGCGTTCTTCGGTCTCCCATGGGCGCGCTCGACGATCGGACCCTGTACGAAATCCGCGCCTCCCTGGACTATCGAGGTCCGGCTCCGCGGCCGGAGCTGGAGGAATTCTGGGAGTTTCTGCGCTCCGCCCACCGTCGTTCGGGGGAGATGGGAGTGGCGGAATTCCTCGATCGGCTCCTGGTCGATACGTTCGTTCTCGAGATGGCGGCCGCGGGATTCCATGGGGAACAGGCGGTGGCCAACCTCTTCAAGCTGTGCGATGCGGCGCGCGCGTTCGAAAGCGCCACGGGGGGGACGCTGGCCGCCTTTGTCCAACGGGTGCGTGCCGCGATGCGGGATCTGGAGGAGGAGGGGGAGAGTCCTCTGGCCGACGAGAAACTCGACGCCGTGAAAATCCTGTCGATCCACAAGTCGAAGGGACTCGAGTTCCCGACCGTCTTCCTCCCCGACCTCCACCGACAGACGCGCGGGGGGGGCGAGCCGCCTTCGGTCCGCTTCGATTGGACCACGCAGGCGGTGGGCCTGCGCTTTCGGCGGCTGGGCGATCCCGCGGAAGCCGCCCTCGCGTGCCGGGAACGCCTGCGTCGCTCGGAGGAAGAGCGGCGGCTCCTCTATGTCGCCATGACTCGAGCCATGGACCGTCTGATCCTATCCGGCAGTTCGGAGACGCGGGGCGGATCCTTCCTCGATCTCCTGCGGGACGCGGGCGCACCGGACGTGATGGAGGTTCGCACCGTGCAGCGGGAACCCGCGCGGCCGCGGCGAAGGAAGCGGGCGGAGGGAGTCGGGGATTCGATCGATTGGATCGAGTTCGACGAGGCGTGGCGACGCCGGGAAGCCATGGGAGCGATGCGTCGCCTGACGAGCGTGAGTCGCATGGAACAGGAAGATCGTCCGCCGGCGCGCGGGGGGAGCCCGAGAGGAACCGAGATCGGGATCGCCTGTCATGCCATCCTGGAGCGGATGGATTTCGCGCGGCCCGGGGTTCCGGACGCGGATCCGGAGGTCCGTGAAATCCTCGAGCGGTTCCTGGGCTCGCCCGCCTTCCGGGAACTGGCGGAGTCGGAGATCCTGGCGCGCGAGCTTCCGTTTCTTCTTCCCTGGGGCGACCGGATCGTCGAGGGGTTCATCGACGTGGTCTATCGCCATCGCGGGAAGGTGTACGTGGGAGATTACAAGACGGACGTCGCGATGCATCCCGAGGACTATCGAAGGGCTGCGGAGGTGTACACTCGGGCCGTGCGCGAGGCGACGGGGTGGGAGGTGGCGGGCTTCCGGCTCCTCTATCTTCGACACGGGAGGATCGTGGGGACGGAAGAGACGATCGGGAAGGGAGTTCCGCCAGAAACTCCGTGAGGGGGAGGATCTCCGCGTCTTCGAGCCGTTGCCTTCGGCCTCTGCTATACTCCCCTCGTGGCGGTCGAGACGGAAATCGGAGGAGCCGGAGGGAACTTTCCGCTCACGAGATGGACCCGCATTCTGGCCGCCCGGGGCGGAATCGAGAACCGGCGCACCGCCATGCACGAACTCCTGGCGGGGTATTGGAAGCCCCTCTATTTTCACGTGCGGCGAAAGGGGATGTCGATCGAGGCCGCCAAGGATGCGGTTCAAGGGTTCTGCGCCCATCTGCTGGAACAGGATTTTCTCGATCGCCTGGATCCGAAAAAGGGCCGGCTTCGGTCCTATCTTCGCGCCTCGCTCGACCACTTCCTCGCGAACGAGCACGAGAAGGACTCCGCTTGGAAGCGCGGGGGACGCGTGCAGGTCCTGCCCTTGGATTTCGACGCGGCCGAGAAGGAGTTCCGTCCGGGCGAGTCCTTCGATCGGGAATGGGCGCTCGGGGTCATGGAACGGGCGACGGCTCGACTGAGAGCGGAATTCGAGGGGGGAATCCGCAGCGGGCCGCTCGACCTGGCGCTCCGGTTCTTCGGATTCACGGATCCTCCTTCGTATGCCGAGGCCTCCTCCCAATCGGGGATGTCCCTCTCGCAATTCAAGGCGTTCCTCCATCGGACCCGCGAGCGGTTCCGAGAACTCGTCCGCGAGGAAGTGCGCGAAACGGTGCCCGATCCCGAGGAGGCCGACGCCGAAATCGCCGAACTCGTGAAGGCCTTGCGATGACGACCCAGACCTGTCCCCGATGCCGCGCTCGGATTCCTGGGGGCGCGTTTTGCCCCGCCTGCCTTCTCGCGGACGGGACGCCCCGAATCGTGGGGCCGGTCGAACTCGAGGGTCCGGTGGGGCGCGGGGGCATGGGCGCCGTCTATCGCGGGCGACATGTCCGGCTCGGCCGCACGGTGGCGGTGAAACTCCTTCCTCCCGAGCTTGCGGAGGAGCCCGAATTCCAGCAGCGCTTCGAGCGCGAGGCGCGCGCCCTGGCGATGCTCAACCATCCGAACATCATCGCCGTCCACGATTTCGGGCAGCAGGAGGGGGAGAGTTACCTCATCATGGAGTTCGTGGACGGCGGATCGCTCCCGACCCGGATGCCCCTTCCGCCGGGGCAAGCGATCGATTGGTCGATTCAGGTGTGCGACGCGCTGGACTACGCGCACCGGCACGGAGTCGTCCATCGGGACATCAAACCCGAGAACATCCTGATCGACTCCGGCGGCCGCGTCAAGGTGACGGACTTCGGCATCGCGCGGCTGGTCGGCGCGAACGCGCGGGGGTGGACCGTGACGACCCCCGACGTCGTCCTCGGGACGCCTCAGTACATGGCGCCCGAAGCGATGCAGGGGGCTCCGCCGGATCCGCGGATGGACCTCTACTCCGTCGGCGTGCTCCTCTACCACATGGTGACGGGCAAGCCTCCGGTCGGAAACTTCGATCCTCTCCCGGGCTTGCTCGACCGCATCGTGCGGCGCGCCCTTTCCCCGGACCCCGCGAAACGATACGCCTCGGCGGAGGAGATGCGGCGCGACCTCGAACACGCGCGAAGGCTGCCCCTCTCCGATCAGCTCGAGCCGCACGAGAAGCAATGGTTGAGCGCCGTCGCTCTCCTCCAGGCCATTTCCACCGCGGTCGCGATCTTCGCCTTCAAGGAATCCGTGACTCCGAAGGTGCTACCGACCTCCGAAGTGCGGCCGCTGGTGATGATCGGGGAACGGAAAGTCGACGAATCGCACGTCTACTCCCGCGCGCGGTTCGAGATGTGGTGGACGATCGCCGCGCTGGCCACCTTCGCGTTGGCCATTACGGCGTACGGTTTTCTCCGGCACCATTGGAAGCTGGCGGGGTTGGAGCGGGCGCAGCCCGACCGGGCAGTGACGCAATCGAAGTGGGTGCTCGTTACCGGACTCGGCACCTCCCTCCTCTACGCGGTGCGAGTGTGGGTCGAACGTTCGGGGCGAGGGTGGATCGTGGAGTACGCCCCCGCGGTTTCCGGCCCCCTCCTGACGGCGGTGCTCTTCTTTCTTTGGGTCTCGATCTTGAACTCCTGGCGCATCGCCCGCCCGCTCCGTCGAGAGCCGCTCCTCTGGATCGGATTCGCCCTGGCCCTGCTTCCGCCGACCTACGAGTTGGTCCGCGCGATGCGGAGCGCATAACCCGCCGCCTCCGATCCTGTATAGAAAGGCGAAAGGAGGTGGATCATGGAAGCCTATACGGTTTGGACCTACGTGCTCTACCTGACCGTCAGCGTGATGCTGACGGTGTGGGTGGCCCGCACGCTCCATCGCAACGGCCGCGTGTTCCTCGTCGACGTGTTTCGGAAGGAGGACCTCGCGGATTCCGTGAATCATTTGCTCGTCGTGGGGTTCTACCTCATCAACATCGGATACGTGACGCTCGCCCTCAAGTACGGAACGAAGCCCACGAACTTCAAGGAAGCGATCGAGTTCTTCAGCACCAAGATCGGACTCGTGCTCCTGGTGCTCGGCGCGATGCACTTCTTCAATCTGGCCGTCTTCGCCCGGATGCGGAAGCGCGCGATGCTCCGGCACGCGCCTCCTCCCGTCCGACCCGGCGAGTACCTGGGCGAGGTGATCGGGTAGGGCCGTGAAAAAGCTCACGGTTCTCTACGACGGCGCGTGCGGGTTTTGCGTCCGCTGCCGGTGGTGGCCGGCGAAGCAGCCGAAGTTCGTCGAGATGGAGTGCCGCCCCGCCGGCAGCGGGGAGGCGAGACGCGCCTTCCCGGCGCTGGAACCGAAGCCCGGAGAACTGACCGTCGTCGACGACGACGGCGGAGTCTATCGGGACACCGACGCCTTCATCGTCTGTCTCTACGGGATGCAGGAGTATCGCGAATGGTCGCTGCGATTCGGAGACCCGTTGTGGAAGCCGTTTGCACGAGGCCTATTCGGGGCGCTATCCTACGGTCGGCGCGGAATCTCGAAGGTGCTCGATGGATAGGATCGTGCTGGCCGGAGGAAGCGGCTTTCTCGGTCAAGCGCTGGCCGAGGAACTGGTGCGGAAGGGATACGAAGTCGTCGTCCTGACGCGAGCGCCCTCGCCGGGCTCCGGACCCGTCCGCCGCGTCGGATGGGACGGCAAGAGCGTGGGCGAGTGGGCGAGTCTCATCGATGGGGCGCGGGCCGTCGTCAATCTCACCGGGAAAAGCGTGAACTGCAGGCATACGGAGGAGAACCGAGAAGAGATCGTCTCCTCGCGAGTCGATTCCGTGAAGGCGGTCGGGGCGGCCATCGCGCGCTGCTCCCGTCCGCCGGAGGTGCTGGTGCAGGCGGCCTCTCTTGCGATCTATGGCGACGCGGGAGATCGGATCTGCGACGAGACGAGTCCGGCGGGATCGGGTTTTACGGTCGAATGTTGCGCACAGTGGGAGCTGGCGTGGTCGGAGGCGCGTTCCGAGAAGACGAGGCAGGTGCTCTTGCGGATCGGGATCGCGCTTGGGGCGAACGGAGGCGCGTTGGAGGTCTTGGGGAACCTCACCAAGTGGCTCCTGGGAGGAACCGTGGGATCGGGCGATCAATACGTGAGCTGGCTCCATCTCCGAGATCTCAACCGGATCTTTCTGGCGGCGATCGAAGAGCCGGAGATGTCCGGGGTGTTCAACGCGACGAGTCCGAATCCCGTGACGAATCGAGAGTTCATGCGCGAGATGCGTCGGGCGCTCCATCGTCCCTGGAGTCCTCCCGCGCCCTCGTGGGCGGTCCGGATCGGCTCGTTCCTGATGGGGACCGAAGCCTCTCTCGCCCTCACGGGTCGGCGGTGCATTCCGAAGCGGCTTCAAGAACGAGGGTTCCGATTCGAGATGCCGGACTTGCCGGGGACGCTGCGAGATCTGTTCGGCGATTAGCGTCGCTTGGCCGAGCCGTTGCGCACCGAGCGGATTTCCGAGACGTTCTCCGGACCGAAGACGGACCACCCTATTCGCCCGTCGCTCCAGAACACGTGATCTTCTCCGATGGCCAATTGTTCCGGGTGATTGACACGATAAGCCTCGCCCGTTTCGAGGACGATCTCAAAAGGGTGAAAGGGTCGCCTTCTCTGGAATGCTCGGAGTCGATCCGCCTTCATCGAACGGAGTGTAACACCGCTCTCGGAGCAGGTACAGTAGAGCCGCGCGGCCTCTCTTGGAACGGCCGAACACAAGCCCGCTTACGGCAGCCGGCTCCAGAGACGCAACCCGGCGGCACACGTAGGAGCATGGCTACCCTTGCTTCCTTCCGGACCTGGGGGGGTTCACCCGTCCTAAGTTGCACCGGACGCCTCCTTCAACGCCACTTACCGTCGCGCTGAGTGCGCCGGCACGCCCTCGGAGAGACCGTGGACCCGGCATAAGGCGGGTTTCCGGCATCCCCCTTTCGGAGGAGAAGGCACCGCCACCGCCCCGTCCTGCGCAGCCTCGCTATTGTAACGGTCCTCCCCGGCGCGTCAATCCAAAGGAGGCAGCGACATGATAAACTCCTCCCAGCCCATGCCGGATTGGTTTCGCGATCTTGGGGCGGCTCCCGTTCTCCTGAGAGGCCTCTACTATTTCCTTCTCGCCCTCGTCCTGGCTCTCCTCGAAATCCAAATCGAGGGTCCCCACGGATGGGCGGTGAAGCTCCCGACGTGGCGCTGGCAGTCGGCCCGCGTCCTTCGATGGGTGGGCAAACCCGTGACCGGCTACCACGTCTGCATGATCTCCTTTATTCTCCTCTCGCTCCACCTGCCCCTTGTCTACACGGGGTGGAGTTGGGCCCGCCATGCGGAGATTCTCTCGTTCTTCTTCCTGATCTCCGTTTTCTGGGACTTCCAATGGTTCCTTCTCAACCCCCACTTCGGATGGGCGCGGTTTCGCCCCGGGATCGTGTGGTGGTTCCCTCGATGGTGGGGAGGTTTTCCCGCGGACTACTCCCTGGGACTCGCGGCTTCGCTCGCCCTATTCCTGACGTCCAAGGCCTCGTTGTCCAAGGTCGCGACCTGGGGGCTGTCCGTCCTGGAATTCGGGGTCCTGACTCTTCTGTCCTATGCGGTCTTCCGACCTCGCCGATCCCCGGATCAGGTATAATCTCCATCGAATGCCTGCCCTCTGGATCGTCTCCCTCCTTTCGATGGACGTCTCTCCCCAGGGAGGGACCGTCGACCCGCGTCGCTTCACGCTCGTGCGCAAAGTCGCCCTCGGGCGGGCCTCGATCGTAAGCCCCTCCGGGGAGTTTCTCGCGCAGTATTCGGGCAACGACGTTCAGCTCGTCGAGCTGTCGAAGAAGACGAAGGTCCAGCTCGCCGGACACACGCAGAATATTCATGACGGCGGGTGGAGCCGCAACGGCCGCATCCTGGCGACGAGCGCCTACGACGGGACGGTGCGCGCCTGGGACGTGGAGAAGGGACGGGAGATCTTCTCCGTCTCGCCTCACGCGGGATATGCCTGAGCGCTGGACGTCTCCTTCGACGGGAGACTCCTCGCTACCGGCGGTAGCACCGAAGGATCGATCAAGATCTACGACGTGCCTTCCGGAAAACTCCTGCGCGAGATCGCCGGGGCGGGGGGCGCCAGCTACACCCTGAAGTTCAGCGGCGACGGGCGGCGGCTCATCGCCAGCCATGCGGACGCCTCTCTGCGGGTCTACGACGTGGAGCGGGGAGTCGAAGAGCGCACGCTGGAGCAGGGGATCGGCTACGTCCACCATTATGATGCCTCGCGCGACGGGAAGCTCCTGGCCGTGCCGACGGACGGAGGCGTGATCCGACTCTACGATCTGGGAAGCGGACGCATGATTCGCGGGATCCCGTGCAAGGGCGGAGACGTCACCTACGTCTCCTTTAGTCCGGACGGAAAATGGTTGGCGGGGACGGCGGCGAACGGCACCCTCCGCATCTGGGAAGTCTCGGGCGGGCGGGAGGTCCATGAGATCCCCGACGCGCCGTCCGGCTCGCGCAACGCCTGGAGCCGGAACGGACGATCGATCATGGTGGCCGGCAGCGACGGAGAAGTGCGGATCTTCGGAGTGCGTCCATGAAAACGCTTATTCTGGTCCTGCTTGTGGCGGCGGCGGACACAAGCCCGAGACGGCGCATGATCGATCCGGTGCGCTGTCTCGCCGTCGCGGAACTCGACACGGGCGGCCGTCCGTACTCGGTCGACTTCTCTCCGGACGGACGGTTCTTGGTCACGTCCGGCGAGGAGGCGTCCGTACGCGTCTGGTCGGTCCCCCTACGCCGGATCGAGCGTACTCTCGAACTGGGCCGCGGACGAGCCTTCCAGACTCAGTACTTCCCCGATGGGAAGTCGCTGGCGATCGGCGTGCTCAACCATCGGGTGTCCATCGTCGATGCGGCCACGGGCACCGAGCGGGCGTCCTTCGATCAGGCGATCGGGTACCTACAGACCTTTGCGATCTCCCCCGACGGGAAGCGGATCGCCGTCGCTCGCCATGATCGGACTTGCCGGGTCTTCGACGTGGCGACGAAGGCCGAGGCGTTCTCGCTCATCGGTCACGGGAGCCAGGTCTACTCGGTGGCATTCAGCCCGGACGGGAAGACCATCGCCACCGGCGGGCTCGATCGAACGGTACGGCTGTGGAGCGCCGACGCGGGCCGGGAATTGGCTTGCTTGACCGGCCACCGTCAATACGTGTACTCGCTGGCCTTCAGCCCCGACGGCCGATTCCTCGTCACCGGCGGACTCGATGGTTCCGCTCGAGTCTGGGAGCTGCCCGAAGGGCGAGAGAGGTTCGTGTTGGACGGACACGCGCGGGGAGTCTGGGCGGTGGCCATCACCACGAATTCGCGATGGATCGCGACAGGCGGACAGGACGGGACGATCCGGTTTTGGAATGCGTCTACCGGACGCGAAGTTCGGAAGATCGACGCGCACCACAACGGCGTGTGGTCGTTGTCGTTCAGCCCCGACGGCGCGCGGCTCGCGAGTGTGGGACGCGATAGCAAGGTGCGCCTTTGGGGGGAACCGCCGAGTCCGATCCGAGTGCCCCACAAACCGGGATGGTTGGGCGTCTTCGTTCGGTCGGAAGAAGGAGGGAGAGTGATCGTCGTGGAGATCGAAAAGGGGTCTCCGGCAGAGGCGGCTTCCGTCGCCAAGGGGGATGTGGTTTTTCGGGTCAACGGCCGCGCCGTCCGCACGGCGGAGGATCTGAACGAGATCGTGGCGCGGCTTCGGGAGGGGGAGGAAGCCGTGTTGGGAATCCGGCGCGAGGACCGAGAAAGGGAGATCCGGGTCCTCCTCGGGGCCAAATGACGACCTTGGCCGCCGTCCTGATCCTTTTTGATACGTCAGGGTGGCGCAGCCCGTTCGACGGGACTCGGTGTCGTCTCGCCGCTTCGTATGAAGTACACGAAGACGGCCTTCTCGGTGTCTCCTGCGCCCCGGGTGGGCATCTGGGAGCCGCGGGACGGCGCGACGGGACCATCGAGCTGTTCGAGACGGGAAGCGGACGCCGACTGCGCTCCCTCAAGGGACACTCGGGCTATGTCTACAGCACCGCGTTCTCCTCCGATGCGCGCCGACTCGCGTCCGGCGGGTGGGACGGATCGGTTCGAGTCTGGAATCTCGAGGAAGGGCAGGGGGAGATCCTTGCCGGACACGAAGGAGCGGTCTGGTGCGTGGCCTTTTCGCCGGACGGAAACCATGTAATCGGAGGAGGGACGGAAGGGATCTCGGTGTGGGACCTCCGAACCGGTCGGAGGAGGGGCGTGGCGATTCGAAACGTCACCGCCCTAGCGGCGTCGCGAGAGAGCTTTGCGACCGGGGACCATTCGGGTCGGGTCGTGCTCTGGGACTATGAGGCTCGCGAACGGTTG
Organism: uncultured Planctomycetales bacterium; assembly: GCA_964526305.1. Classification (GTDB taxonomy): domain Bacteria; phylum Planctomycetota; class MHYJ01; order MHYJ01; family JACPRB01; genus JACPRC01. The sequence continues at coordinate 48,301 of CAZGKV010000006.1, forward strand.
AAACTCCGTGTCGCGGGCAAGCCGATCCTCTCCGTCGCCTTTCACCCATCGGGGCGGCGTATTGCGGCGGGATCCACCGGAAGTCTCGCGTCGTGGAGTCTCGGGAGCGAGAGACCGGAGCTCGACCTTGCCTTGGAATCGGGGGGGGTGCATGCGCTGACCTTTTCCTCCGATGGGAGGACCCTCGCCGGCGTCGGGACGGAGCTGCGCCTTTGGGAATCTTCGAGTGGACGCTCGCTTCGACGAGTCCCGTTGGCGGCGGAGGCCTTTGCGGTCGCCTTCGCCCGGCAGGGGACGGCGGTGCTGGCGGCGTGCGGAGACAATCGAGTCCGAGTTTGGGGACCGATACGACCCGAAGACGCATTGGAAGAGCCGGCCCGCGAGCGCTCCAAGGGATTCCTGGGAGTCGCCTACACCAATGCAGGAGGAGCCCTGGTCGGCTCGGTCGTGGAGGGATCGCAGGCGGAGGCGTTGGGATTCCAGGCCAACGATCTGATCGTCGGATGCGACGACCGCTTGTTCGCGAGCGCGGACGACTTTCTCAATTTCATGCGGACCACGCACGAAGGGCAGGAGGTCTTCGTGCGCATCAAGCGGGGCGGGACCGAGAAGGCGATCAAAGTGAAGCTGGGGCGATGGCCGTGATGCTCTTGTGGGCGGCGTTCCTCGCGGCCGGCGACACCTCCCCGCGCGGCGGGGGGCTCGACCCCGCCAACTGCGGACTGATTCGCTCGCTCTTCGCCAACGTCGGATCGGTCGCGGCGTGCGAATTCAGCCCGGACGGGAGATGGCTCGCCGTCGGCGGGGAAAAAGGCCTCGTCCTGTACCGGACCGGGGACTGGACGAAGGCGACCTCGATGCCCTTGGCCGGAGTTCGATCGGTGCGGTTCAGCCCGGATGGGCGTCTGTTGGCGGTGGGGAGCGCCTCCGATCTCTGCGTCTACCCGTTCGCGAACGGACAGTGCGGTGCCAAGTCGGACACCTGCGCCTCGGGAGGGATGTACATCGCATGGAGCGCCGACGGCCGTCTCTTGGCGGGGATCTCCGAGAAGGGCGAGGTCCTGATTCAGTCCATTCCGAACGCAGGAGTCGCTCGTACCTGGGACGCGCACGGAGCGCTGACCTGCGTCTTCGCCCCGGACGGAAGCCGCCTCTTGACGGGAGGAAACGACGGGGCCGTTCGCGTATGGAATCTCCAGGGAGGTGCCGACCGCGGCCTGGTCGCAGGAGACCAAGTCGTGTCGACGATCACCATCTCCAGGGACGGCCGGCGGTTCTTCACTGCCGGGGCCGACGAGGCGGGGGGAATCCGGGAGTGGGAACTTCCCGAAGGCCGGCCGCGCCGGCGTCTCTCCACAGGCGAGAGCGGAGCGGTGGCGGCGATGCGCCTCTCGCAGGACGAGCGATCCATGGTCGCCGCCGGCGGGACCTCCGTGTTCTTTGTCGACGCGGCCAGGTTCCGAATCCTCGGGAAGCTGAACCATCATACTCGCGAGGTCCGCTGTTTGGCGCTCTCGCCGGGAGCACGCTGGATCGCGTCCGGAGGGGCGGATCTCCAGGTGAAAATCTGGGGGACCGTCCCCGGCGGCATGGCGGCGGTCCGGCCGAAGGGATTCCTGGGAGTCACGGTCCGGAACGCCGACGACGGCGGAGGAGCCGTGATCGTCCAGGTGATCGCCGGATCGGCCGCGGAGCGGGCGGCCTTCCGCGCGGGGGACGTGATCCGCAGAGTCGGCGGCCAGGCGGTGGCGACCTACGAGGAGTCGATCGCGGCCATCTCGAGCTACTTCGAGGGAGACGAGCTGGAATTCGCGGTGCTTCGCGGCGGTGCGGAACTTACGCTGCGCGTGAAACTCGGGAAGCGACCGGAGAATCTGGAGAAATGAGAATCGCCATCAACGGAGCTCGAGGGCGCATGGGAAGCGCCGTGGGAAAGATCGCGCTCGAGGAGAAAATCGTCGTGGCGGCGGCGATCGACGCGACGGGGGTCGGCGAACCCTCGGGCTTCGGGCCTCTGATCTCGAGGAACTTGACCGAACGGGTTGACGCCGTCATCGATTTCTCGACGCCCCCGGCCGCGCTCGAGCGATTGGGCGAGTGCGTTCCTTTGAAGATCCCCATCGTGATCTGCACGACCGGGTTCACCCTCGACCAGGAGCGGAAGATCCGGGAGGCGGCACACTCGATCCCCGTGCTGATGTCGAGCAACATGAGCTTCGGAATGAACCTTCTCTTCAAGACGGTTCCCGAAATCGCGGCCAGACTCGGGAAGGACTTCGACATCGATATCGTCGACACGCATCACCGGTTCAAGAAGGACGCCCCGAGCGGCACCGCCAAGACGCTGGCGGCGAGGATCGAATCGGCGACCGGGCGGAAGGTTCCCATCGCGTCCCTCCGTTCCGGGGACGTCGTCGGGGAGCATCGCGTCGTCTTCGGGACGTTGGGAGAGTCGATCGAGATCGTCCACCGAGCGAGCACCCGCGAACTCTTTGCGCGAGGAGCGCTCAAGGCGGCGGGATTCTTGGCGCAGAAATCGCCGGGCCAGTACACGATGCTCGACGTGGTGGGATAGGCAATCCTTGACTGATGTTCCATCGGCTGATTGAATGCGCTCTCTATTACGCCGGGAGGGCCGGGTGGGCCACACGCTGACGAAATTCGACATCGTCCGAACCCTTGCGGAGAAGAACGAGCTGGAGATCGCGGCCACGCGTCGCGTCGTCCAAGGAACGCTCGAGATGATCATCGAGTCGCTTCTCCAGGGGAACAAGGTGGAGTTGCGCAACTTCGGCGTGTTCGAGGTGATCACCCGGGCGGGTCGCATCGCCCGGAATCCCCGCTCCAGGGAAGAGGTCTTCATCCCCGAACGCCGCGTGGTGAAGTTCAAGCCCGGCAAAGTGATGGAAGATCGCATCACGGTCCCCAGCATGAAGGGCGGCATCCAGCCCGCCCGGCGCGAGCCCAAGAATGAACCTCCACGAATACCAGGCGAAGGAACTCCTCGCTAAGTACGGCGTCCCGGTGTGCCCGGGACGGGTCGCCGAGACCCCCGAACAGGCGGCGGAGGCATTCCGCGCGCTCGGAGTTCCGCTGGCGGCCGTCAAGTCGCAGATTCATGCCGGAGGTCGCGGCAAGGGCAAGGTCTACGAAAAGGACTTGACTACGCTTCGCATCGACCGCGGGGTCGCGCTGGTCCGCAACGTCGAGGAGGCGAGATCCGTGGCGGCGAAAATCCTCGGTGGAGTGCTCGTCACGAAGCAAACCGGGCCGCAGGGGCGCACGGTACGGAAGGTGTACGTCGAGGCTGGATGCGAGGTGGACCGCGAGCTCTACCTCGGATGCGTTCTCGATCGAAAGGCCGGCAAACCCGTCTTCATGGTCTCGCGGCAAGGGGGCATGGAGATCGAGGAAGTGGCGGCCCGCGACCCGAACGCGATCGTCAAGGAACCCCTTGATGTGGGGTACGGGCTGCGACCGTTCCAGGGACGGCGCTTGGCCTACGTGCTCGGATTCGGCGGCGAGACGCTCGGCCAATTCGTCAAGATGGCGGCGAGCCTCGCGCGCATGGTCGTCGAGCGCGATCTGAGTCTGCTCGAGATCAATCCGCTCGTCGTTACGAAGACGGGCAACCTCTTGGCTCTCGATGCCAAGATCGGCGTCGACGATCGCGCCCTCGAACTCCAGAAGCAGTCCGACCTCGAGGCGATGCGCGACGTGCACGAGGAGGATCCCGTCGAGCGGGAGGCGGCGAGTCACGGCCTGAACTATGTGACGATGGACGGAAATATCGGATGCCTCGTGAACGGCGCGGGGCTGGCCATGGCGACGATGGACATCGTCAAACAGGCGGGGGGACAGCCGGCGAATTTTCTCGATGTCGGCGGAGGCGCGACCAAGGAAATGGTCACGGCCGCGTTCAAGATCCTCTGCCGGAACTCCGGAGTGAAGGCGATCCTCATCAATATTTTCGGCGGGATCCTCCGCTGCGACCTCCTGGCGCAAGGGATCGTGGAGGCGGTGCGGGAGGTTCAGGTGAAGGTCCCCGTCGTCGTGCGACTCGAAGGAAATCAGAACGAGAAGGGTCGCGAGATCTTAGGGTCGAGCGGACTCAAGATTCTCCCCGCGAAGGACATGGGGGAGGCCGCGAAGAAGGCGGTGGAAGCGGCGGGGTTGACACGATGAGCGTCCTCGTCGACCGAAACACCCGCGTCGTCGTTCAGGGGCTGACCGGCTCGGCCGGCACGGCCCACGGGAACGGGATGTTGGAGTACGGCACGAACGTGGTCGCGGGGGTCGTCCCCGGCAAGGGAGGCACCGCCTGGGAAAGCGCCCAGGGCGTGAAGGTCCCCGTCTTCCATTCGTGCTTCGACGCCGTGCGCGAAACCGGGGCGAACGCGAGCATCGTGTTCGTGCCGGGGGCCTTTGCCGCGGACAGCGTCATGGAGGCGGCCGCCGCGGGCCTCAAGCTCGTCGTCTGCATCACCGAAGGGATCTCCATCTTGGACGAATGCCGCCTCCGGCCGTTCTTGAAGGAGACCGGGACGCGGATGATCGGTCCCAACTGCCCGGGCCTGATCACGCCGGAGGAGTGCAAGCTCGGGATCATGCCGGGGTACATTCACAAGAAGGGCGACATCGGCCTGGTGTCGCGCTCGGGGACGCTCACCTACGAAGCGGTGTGGCAGCTCACGAACCTCGGACTCGGCCAATCGACCTGCGTGGGAATCGGCGGAGATCCCGTGCAGGGGACGGATTTCGTCGACGTCCTCAAGTACTTTCACGAGGATTCCGGCACGCGGGCGGTGGCGATGATCGGCGAAATCGGGGGCACGATGGAGGAGGAGGCGGCCTCCTGGATCCGGGCGAATCTGAAGAAACCGGTGGTCGCTTTCATCGGCGGTCAGACCGCTCCGCCGGGCAAGCGGATGGGGCATGCCGGCGCCATCATCCAAGGGGGAAAGGGCACGGCGGCGGAAAAGTACGCCGCGCTCCGGGAAGCCGGAGTGACGTGCGTCGTGGGCCCCGCCGACATCGGGCGCGCGATGAAAGCGGTCCTCGATGGAAAGGGCCGTTAGCGACCTCGTTCGCCGGACGCTCCAAGAGGACGTCGGCTCCGGCGACATCACCTCCGCGATCCTCCCTCCGCGACGCGTCGTGGGAACGTTTCTGGCGAAGACGGACCTCGTGCTCTGCGGCCTCGACGTCGCCCGGGAAGTCTTCCGGCAGACGGGTGCCACGACATCGTTCTCGAAGCGGGATGGCGCGCGGATCTCCGCCGGGACGCGCTTCGGAATGGTCCGGGGCCCGGCGGTCGCGGTCTTGTCCGGCGAGCGCGTCGCGCTCAACTTCCTCCAGCGTTTGTCGGGAATCGCCACCCTGACGCGATCGTTCGTCGATCGGGCCAAGCCCGCCGAGATCTTCGACACCCGGAAGACCACGCCGGGTCTTCGCGTCCTCGAAAAGTACGCCGTGCGATGCGGAGGCGGGCGCAATCACCGGATGGGTCTTTACGATCAGATCCTGATCAAAGACAACCATCTCGAGGCGATCGACGAGGAGCGGCTCCGCGAGATCCTCCCGGACCTCCCGAAACCCGTCGAGATCGAGGCCGCGACGGTGGAGCAGGCGAAGTTCTTCGCGAGCCTTCCGGTGGACATCATCCTTCTCGACAACTTCTCCCTCGCCGGCCTTCGGCGTGCCGTGCGCGAAGTCCGCGCGATCCATCCCGGCGTGATCCTGGAGGCGTCGGGTGGGGTGAACCTCAGGACCGTCCGGGCGATCGGTCGCACCGGCGTCGATCGGATCAGCGTCGGCGCGATCACCCATTCCGCTCCCGCGGCGGACATCTCGCTGGATCTATGACGCGCGACCGGCGAACGACGTGGGTCGAGGTCTGCACCTCGACGAACGATCTCGCCTGGAAGGCGGCCCTCGAGGGCGCGCCGCACGGATCCGCCTTCTTCGCCGACGAGCAGTCGATGGGGCGGGGGAGGAGGGGGCGGTCCTGGATCGCGCCGCGAGGAAGCGCCCTTCTCGGTTCGATCGTTCTGCGCCCGGAGATCGAGGCCGGTCGGGCGCAGCTCGTGACCGCCCTCGGAGCTCTGGCGGTGACGGATCTCGCCCGAAATCTGAGCCTGGAGACGCGCGTCCGATTCCCCAACGACGTCTTCGCCGGCGGACGAAAACTCGCGGGGGTTTTGGCGGAGTCGCGCTTCGTCGGCGATCGTCCGGACGTCTTCATTCTCGGAATCGGACTCAATGTCAACGCCCATCCGCCGGACCTTTCGGCCACCTCGCTCTCGGCCGAGTTGGGACGGGATCTCGATCGAATCTCCCTTGCGCGGCAGCTCCTGGAGTCGGTCGACGCCTGGGCCGCCCGACTGGCGGGACCCCTCGCGCCTTGGCAGATTGCGTGGCGCGAACGCTCGGACCTCGTAGGCCGAACGGTCGAGGTCCGGATCGCCGAACGGGAAATCCGCGGGATCGTCGAGGACCTCGACCCGATCGAAGGATTGGTCCTCCGAATCCCTACGGGTCACCTGCGGGTCGTGCGGGGCGAAGAGGTGGAGCGACTGAGACCGGCGACTTCTTGAGCAGGGCTCGAAGGCGCTCGCGTTCGTCGGTTCCGGGGTTGTCGAACTTGAGTCCCACGAACTCCCGCGTCGTCCCTTCTTGGATCAGGGTCCACGCGACGCGGGCGCGGAGCGACATCGGTTTTTCCTGGGAGAAGAGAAGGGAGATCGGGAACGGCTGTCCCTCCGGTCTCATCGAGAAGCGGGCGAGGATGCAGTCCGGATGGACGGCCCCCTTTTGGTAGCCGGTGCAGACGTCGCACGTCTTGCGCTCGAACTGAAGTCCGCCGAGCGAGAGATCGATCGTCCGGGTCCGCACCGTGTAGACCGTATCCGTCTTTCCGTGGATGGTCAGGGTGAGTTCGACGGAGACGGGCTGGCGCTGGGTGGCGCGACGCTCCCGCCACTCGATCTTCATCTGGAGGAAAAACTCGATTCGCTCGTAGAGCAGATTCAGGAAGATGGGGCGCTCCAGGAGATCGACCGGAGGGAGGAGGGAGACCTGATTCCAAATCTTCGAGAGATCTTGACCCAATCGCGCGAGGAGGAGGACCGGTTGTTTCTGCTCGAGGCGACGCGCCTCTCGGAGAATCTCGAGTCCGTTCGGGTGCGGCATCTCCAGAGCGCTCAGGATCAAGTCGAAGTTTTCGCGCGGGAGCGCCGCGAGCGCTTCGTCCCCTCCGGTGGCCGTGCGTACCCGCAGATTGGCGGCGGTCAGCTTCTCGCGAAGGAAGGAGAGCGTCGCCGGGTCCGGGTCCACGACGAGCAGGCGCTTTTCCACGGCTAGCGTCGCAGGCGAGAGAGGATGCGGAGGAGATCGAGAAAGAGATTCACGAAATCCAGATACAGGTCCACCGTCGCCGCGACGTATTCCTCCGTGCTGTACTTGAGAACGATCCGAGAAGTATCGTACAGGATGAAGCCGCAGAAGAGGAGGGCGCCGAGCGCGCTCCAGACGAGATCGGCCATCGGCGTGCGGAAGAAGAGGAGGACGATCCCGGCCAAGAGGAGGACGAGGAGGAGTCCGAAGAGCCAGGGTCCCCACCCAGTAAGGTCCTTCTTCGTTACGAAGATATAGCCGGTCAGAGCCAGGAATACTCCGAGAGTGATGAGGAAGGCTTGCAGAACGAGGCCCGCACCTCCCGTACGGACGTAGGCCTCGATGATCCCGCAGAGGAAGAGACCTTCCACGAAGGTGAAGGCGACCAGGAGCGCGAGGTTGAGCCCCTGGACTCTCCGCGCGCCGAACACGAGGACCAGCAGGAGGATGAAACTCGCGACGAACCAGAGCGGCCAAAGTCGATCGAGATGAAACGCCCGCCCGAGGGCGATCCCTCCCACCGTGATCCCCAGGGTGACCGTGAGAAGGCCATAGACCCGCTTCAGGAAGGCGATCCGCTCGGGCGGGATCGCCTTGGCCGCGGGCTCGGACGTTCCGTAGACCTCGGCCAACGCCTCGCGGCGTTCATTCTGGCGGCGCAGTCTCTCCAGGCGCTCCTCGGGGAACTTTTCCCGGAACGCCTGCACCGCGACGCTCGCCTTCTCGATCTCTCCTCGGTCGAGGAAAATCCCCTGGCAACTGGCGCAGACGTCCACGTGAAGTTCCTTGTCCCAGGTGTAGGGCACCTCCATCAGGGCTTCGAAGCACCGGGGGCATCGGTACGCGGTCTCGCGCATCGTGTCTTCGGAGATGTCCAGATCCTGATCGGATCCGACGATCCGCGAAAGTTCGCTCCGGTCGAACCAGATCCCCTGGCACGTGGGGCAGACGTCCACCTCGACGTTGAAGAGCTGCTCTTCCGTGGTGTAGGCCTTGCACTTGGGGCAGTGCATGACCCCGGTAGTATATCACAGGCCCTCGTGGCGGCCGGTCTTCGGGTTACCAAGGATAGATCGAGTCACGACGCCCACTCGGCGCTATGCCCTGCGGACGCGCGTTATGGCACTCCATGTCGATGCACACCCGGGCTCCCCCTTCGACTCCGCTGAACAGGGGATTTTGGAGCCCGTACCCGGCCATCACGGCGACCCCGCCCCAGATCCTCGAGAGATTCTGAAGGAGCTTCTTGCCGTGTCCGAGCCAGCAGCCTCCTAAGAAGACTTGGGCCAGCGGATCCCGGCTGAAGAGGGGAGAGAGCCTCCCAAGGAGATGCCGGAATTCGAAGAGGACCGAGTTGTCATCCAGCCGATCTCGTCCGACGTCCATGCTGTAGGCGACTCCCGATCGACCTCCCCAGTTGCTGTGGCCCCAATGCTCGAGAATCCCGATCCGATCTCCCTTGGCGCAGATCTTTTCGCAATTCTCGACCATATCTTGGAGGCTCTCCACCCGGATGAGATCGTCTCGCATCACACTTACGCCCTTTTCGAGGACGGGGCCCTCGATCATGGGGTTTCGGAAAATCAGGTGAAGGATCATCGTGCAACCCTCCTCACGCTTCGTCCTATTTCGGAAGACGCCATTCTCTATTGCAGATCCAGCAGAATCTTTCTAACGGATTCCGAATCCACCTTGATCGAAGCTCGCGTTCCTTCCTGGGGAGTCGGAATGGTAAGATCCTGCCATGTTCGAAACCGCGGAGATCGGCAACAAGGTCGACAAGGAGGAGTACAAGAAAGCCGTTCCGGGTGTCCGAGAGGCTCTCCTCAAGACCCAAAGGGAATTGGCCGCGGCGGACGTTTCGGTCGTCGTTCTCATGGGGGGGGGTCGAAGGCGGAGGCAAGTCGGAGACGGTGAACCTTCTTCTCGAGTGGCTCGACGCGCGGGGAATCGAGGTTCACGCGCTCGGAGAGCCCTCGGACGAAGAGCGAGAGCGGCCGCCGTACTGGCGCGTCTGGAGGCTCTTGCCCCCACGGGGTCGCCTCGCCTTTTTCGTGGGCTCCTGGTACACCTCCCCGATCGTCGAACGCGCCTTCGGAGACCTCGGGGATTCCGAGTTCGACGAGGCGATGGATCGGGTCGTGGCGTTCGAGCGAATGCTGTCCAACGAACGCGTGCTCGTGCTCAAGTTCTGGCTCCACCTGTCCAAGGCCGAGCAACGGAAGCGGCTCCGGGAATTGGAGGGCGATCCCAAGACGCGTTGGCGGGTGACGAAGCAGGACTGGAAGTTCTCGAAGAGATACGAGGAGTTTCGCGAGATCTCGGAGACCGCGCTTCGGAAAACCGATACGGCCGAGGCCCCTTGGCACATCGTGGAGGCGACGGACAAGCGGTACCGAAATCTTGCCGTGGCCCGGACGATTCTCGAAAAGCTCGAGGAGGTTCTCGAACGGGCGAAGGAGAAACCCCCGAAGATCGAGCCGGACGTGCCGAAGCTCGAGAAGCCCAACATCATCAGCCGTTTGGATTTCCGGAAACGAGTGGACGAGAAGGAGTACGATGAAAAGCTGCCGCGACTCCAGGGAAAGATCGCCGAGCTGACACGACGGCTCCACGACGCGAATCGCGGCTTGCTCCTGGTGTTCGAGGGGCCGGATGCCGCCGGCAAGGGAGGCGCGATCCGCCGACTCACGCAGGCGATGGACGCGCGCAACTATCGCGTCATTTCGGTGGCCGCGCCCACCGAAGAGGAGCGGGCGCATCCCTATCTCTGGCGCTTCTGGCGGCATCTGCCGCGGCTCGGCCGGGTGACGATTTACGACCGCTCCTGGTACGGCCGCGTCCTGGTGGAGCGGCTCGAGGGGTTCTGTAGAAAGGAGGAGTGGCAGCGGGCCTATTCCGAGATCAACGATTTCGAGGCGCAGCTCGCCGAATTCGGCATCGTGCTGATCAAGTTCTGGCTGGCGATCTCGTCCGTGGAGCAGCTCCGCCGGTTCAAGGATCGGCAGGAAACCCCGTACAAACAGTACAAGATCGGTCCCGAGGATTGGCGCAACCGTTCCAAGTGGGACGCCTACGAAGCGGCGGCCTGCGACATGATCGAACGGACGAGCACGCGGAAGGCTCCTTGGGTCCTGGTCGAGGCCAACGACAAGCCGCACGCTCGGGTGAAGGTGCTTCGGTCCGTGGTCGAGCGTTTGGAAAAAGAAGTGGAGTAGGGAACGTATCCGACCAGAACTCCGTAGATTGGTACCGATGGCGCCTTCGGGGCCGTCCCCGCGCACGCCGTTCTGCGCAATCTGGGGGCGCGTCCACGGGCCCATCGCGCCTCTGCGAATTCTGTGCGGCCGGCGGGCATCCATCCCCTGAACGATTACTAGGGAACTTCCTCTCGACTCTCCGCGTCCAACTAGGCCGGCGGCGACGGGCAACAGGATGTTGCCGTTCCGGCCGCCGAGGCTGTCCGGCGAAATCGGCCTGGAGGGCCGATGAAGCTGCCCGCCTGCGCGGCCGAAGCCCGCCGCTTCGGCGGGGCGAAGGCCCGGAGGGTGACTTGTTCATCCGGGCGGCGGAGCCCGGATGAACAAGTCAGACTAGGAAATTGGAACGGAGATGATGATGAATCTGATTAAGACCGCCTCCCTTTTCGCCTTTCTTGTCGCAACCCTTCCGGCAGAGGCCACGTCGCGGTACTGAAGGTGGAAGCCCACGCCCTTCCGTGGCGAAGGGACCTCGGCGAACGGGAAGTACCAAGTCGTGGTGGGATTCGAGCTTTGGCAGCCCGGAAAAAGCTCCGTGATCTGGCGGGAACTTGGAGCCGACAATCAGTGGCGAGAGGTCTCACGGGAAACCGGCGAAGTCGACCTCCAATACGGTCAGCATGGGGATTGGAGCGGAGTGAAGATCTTCGTTTCTCCGACGGGCAACGGATTCATGGTCTTCAACCCCGACCACCAATCGCTGGTCCGGTTTTTCGACACGAAGGGCAAGCTCGTGGCGAAGTTCGCTCGGACCGACCTCCTGACGGAGGAGGAGCGGAACTGGTCCGGGGATTATTGCGTTTGCACGAGAGAGATTCCCCGATTTGGCGCCATGCCCAAGTACGTCGGCGATGGCTCGGAGGCGGAGTTCGCGGCGGACAAGACCGGCCGGAAGATCCGGTTCTCGCTGGCGAACGGCAAGCGGGTCGAGAAGTGCGAATGAGCTGAACCCGGCGGAGGGCGATGGCGCCCTCCGCGGGAGAGGGGCGTTGCTTTTCGCCTGCGGCGAAAAAGCGGGCGACCGGATTCGAACCGGCGACGTCCACCTTGGGAAGGTGGCATTCTGCCACTGAATTACGCCCGCAGGCCCGCCGGGGGGCTTGCGGATTCCCGGCGGGAAAGCCTAAGATAAACCCCGAATGCGCGGGAAGCAAGCGTTTCCCCTGGTCGCGATTCCGCTCGTCGCCGCCGTCGTCCTCGGCGTCCTGTGGCTCCTACGCCCGCGAGACGACGTGGCGATCCGCCGAGTGCTGCTCGAGCATATCCGAGGCGTCCTGACTCGGGACGGCAAACGGGAGGGCGACGACTACACCGTCGGCGCCATCGAGATCCTCGGCCAAGACTCCGAGTCCGCCCTGGCACTCGTTCCCCTTCGGATCCGCGGCGAGTCGAGGTCTCACTTCTTCGCGGTGCGGCGACGCGGAGCTGCCTGGAACGTCGAGCACGATTTGGCCGAACACTTCCGCGCGCAGGCGGAAGGACCCGCCTTCGTCCGCGCGGTGAGCGAACGACTCGCGAAGGTCATGCTCGAACGATTGCGCATGACCGTTTCCGTGACCATGGTGGAGGGAAAACCCTTCCAGTACCAGCTGCTTCGGGACGGAGACTCCGTCGTCGCCAAGTGCCGGTTCGCATTCCTGATTCCCCGGGAGGACGGCAAGCAGGAGAGAATCGAGTACGTCGAGGACTTCCGGTACCGCGACGGCCGGTGGGAGGTCGCCGGCACGGGCCAGATCCTCCAGTTCCGGGATGTCCGATGACCGACTTGACTCCGGAGCTCAAGGAGCTGCGGGCGGCCTACCATCGCGCCCGCGGGCCGTGCCATGTAAACGATATCGCGGAGGAATTGGTCGGACTGGGGGAGATGTTCGGCGGACGCCGCCCTCTCATCCCGGGCTACCTCTCCCGTCGATCGACTCGCTGGGCCTATGTCGAGTACTACCTCCCGCTGAACGCCAGCAAAGTCGCCCGAGTCTTGGACGAGATGGCCATGTATGCCGGGCCCCTCCTCGGCCGGGATCTCCGCGTCCTCGACTTCGGCAGCGGACCCGGGACCGCGTCCGTGGGATTTCGACTCTGGGGCGGACGGACCTCGAGGCTGGTGCTGGTGGACGTCGTGGAGGAGGCGCTCGAGGAAGCGGAGTACCTCCTGGGTCCGACCTTCGAGCGAGCCGGGGAGCCTCCGCCAGGGCCGTTCGACCTCGTATTCGCGTCCAACGTGCTGGTGGAGATCGAATCGCCCGAGCGCCTCGAACGTCTGCTCGATCGTCTCGATCCGCAGGGATACGCGGTCGTAGTAGAGCCGCCCATGGCCGAGCCGACGCGGAGACTGATGGAGTGGCGCGACCGCCTTGTCGATCGAGGCTGGAAGATCGCGGCGCCCTGCCTGGGGATCGCGCGATGTCCGATGCGAGGGGCTCCCGATCTCTGGTGCCACCAGGATCAAGGCTGGTCTCCGCCGGGGTGGATGAACGAACTCGACGACCGGCTCGGGCGAGTCCACGAGACCCTGAAGTACTCCTATCTCGTGATTACTCGCGAGGGAAAGACGCTCGCGGACATCGCGGATTGGAGACTCGTGTCCAATCTCTATCGCGCCAAGGGGCGCGCTTGGGGGGTCCTCTGCGGCCACGAGGGGACTCTCTGGCACGCCACCGCTTTGACCCGGCATCGGGAGGAGTTGCGCGTCTTCTTTCGCTGCGATCGCGGGGATCTGCTGCGAATCCAGGGACCGGCGCGCGGTCGCTTGGGACCGGAGAATCGGGTCATTTCTGTGGAATCCGCGGGCGGGCCCTGATAACCTTCCAAGCCTTCCGGGGGAAAATCGAATGAAGATCAAATGCTCGCGCTCTCAACTTCACGAAGCCTTCTCGATCGCCGCGATGGTCGTCCCGCAGCGGACTACGATCCCGGCCATCACGAACGTCAAGCTCTCCGCCGTTCAGGAGGGGAAGAGCGGCGGCTACGTCGAACTCGCCTGCACCGATCTCGAATTCGGGCTGACCTACCGACTTCCGGCCGAGATGAAAGAGGAAGGCGTCGTGGTCCTCCCTGCGGCGCGGATGTCGGGAATCCTGCGCGAAAGCGGCGACGACGAGGTCGCGGTGGACTCGGACGGCCATCTGGCCCACGTGAAGACGAGCGATTCGGAATTCAAGGTCGTCGGGATCGACCCCGCGGACTTCCCGACGATTCCGGCTTTCGAGGACCGGGGCGCCGTGCAGATCCCGACGGCCGAACTGGGCGACATGATCCGCAAGACGCAGTTCGCCGTCTCGACCGAGGCGGTGCGGTACGCCCTCACGGGGCAGCTCTTCGAGGTGCGCGGCAAGGAAGTCCGCATCGTGGCGAGCGACGGAAAGCGATTGGCCTATATCAAGACCCGCGCTTCCGCGAAATCCGAGGGCAAGGACGTTCGGGTCATCGTTCCCACGAAGACGATGAACCTCCTGGACAAGGTATTCGCCGAAGAAGACGAGACGGTGGCGCTGAACGTCGAGGAGACCCAGATCCGCTTCCGCACGAAGCGGGCGGTCATCTTCTCTCGCCTCATCGAGGGGAACTTCCCCGACTACGACACGGTGATTCCGACGGACCGCGACAAGAAGATCCCTCTGGAGAGGGAGAAACTGCTCTCCGCCGTCCGAAAGGCGACGCTCATGACGACGGACAAGACGCGCGCGGTGAAGTTCGACTTTCGCAAGGGGAAGCTCGTTCTCTTCACGCGAGCGCAGGATGTGGGCGAGGCGCGGGTCGAAATGGCGGTGCCCTATTCGGGCGAGGAGCTCGACATCGTCTTCAATCCCGACTACGTCGCCGACTATCTCAAGGCGTCGACCGACGCGACCGTCGAACTTCAGCTCAAGGACCGATCCTCCGCGGGCGTTTTCCGCTCGGGGAAGGACTATCTCTACGTTCTGATGCCGCTCACGGTCAATTTCTAGCGGCGCTTTCGTTCCATCCTCGTTTCGGGTAGAATGGCGGGGCCGATGGAGAGAGCGGGGCCGCGGAAGATCGGCGAGCTCATCGCGGAGATGCTCAAGAGCTCCGGGGTGACCCGGCGCGACGAGCTTCGCGAGCTCTCCGAGGCATGGTGTCGCGCGGCCGGCCCCGAAGCGGCGGCGCGCAGCCGGGTCGTCTCCCTCCGAAACGGGACGCTGACGGTCGTCGTCGAGTCGCCGGCGCTCCGGCAGGAACTGGAGACCTTCCGGCGGGACGAGGTTCTCCGCAAGATGCGGAAGGACGTCCCGACTCGGCGGCTGGCCGTTCTCAGATGCGTCCTGACATGACCGACGAGACCAAGCCCACCGACGCGAAGTACGAAGCGGAGAACATCCGCGTTCTCGAGGGTCTGGAGGCGGTCCGGCAACGTCCCGGAATGTTCATCGGAGACACCGGGCCGCGCGGACTCCACCACCTGGTTTTCGAGGTCGTGGACAACTCGATCGACGAGGCGATGGCGGGCTACTGCAAGTCGATCCAAATCCGAATCCACGCAGACGGCTCCGTTTCCGTCGTGGACGATGGCCGGGGAATCCCCGTCGAGATCCATCGCGAAGAGGGAAAGAGCGCTCTGGAAGTCGTCCTCTGCACCCTCCACGCGGGCGGGAAGTTCGACGACAAGACCTACAGCGTCTCCGCGGGGCTCCACGGCGTCGGGGTGAGCGCGGTCAACGCGCTCTCCGAATCCCTGGAAGCCACCATCTGGCGCAACGGTGGGGAGTTCTTCCAGAGGTACGAGCGGGGGAAGCCCGCGCGCGATGTCGAGCGGAAGGGCGATTCGAATCGGCGCGGGACGCGCATCGCGTTCAAGCCCGACCCCGAGGTTTTTTCGGACACGAACTTCTCCTTCGAGACGCTGGCGAAGCGGATTCGCGAGCTCGCGTTTCTCAACAAGGGCGTCCACCTCACGCTGACGGACGAGCGGAGCGGCCGCGCCGAGGACTTCAAGTACGAGGGGGGAATCGGCGAGTTCGTCGAGTTCCTCAATCGCAACAAGGGGAAGCTCCACGAGGACGTGATCCACTTCGAGCGGAAGATCGAACGGGTCTGCGTCGAAGTCTCGATGCAGTGGAACGACCGGTACGACCCTCTCGAGTACGCGTTCGCCAATTCGATCAACACGCACGACGGCGGGACGCACCTCTCGGGGTTCCGCTCCGCTCTGACCCGGACCTTGAACCAATACGCCAAGGAGTACGGGCTCCTCAAAGAGAAGGATGCGCTGCCCTCGGGCGACGACTACCGGGCGGGGCTCACCGCGATCGTCTCCGTGCGGCTTCCGACCCCCCAGTTCGAAAGCCAGACGAAAGTGAAGCTCACGAACATGGAGGTCGAAGGGCAAGTCGCCAGCGTCGTCGGCGAGGAGCTGAAGGAGTATCTCGAGACGCACCCCAACACCGGCAAGGCGGTCGTGGCGAAGGCTCTCGCGGAATCCCAGGCCCGGGAGGCGGCGCGGCGCGCGCGGGAAACGGTTCGCAAGAGCGCGCTCTCCAGCGGGGAGCTTCCGGGAAAGCTCGCGGATTGCCGGTCCCGCAACGTGGAGGAGACAGAGCTCTTCATCGTCGAAGGCGACAGCGCCGGCGGATCCGCCAAACAGGGACGGGACCGGGGATTCCAGGCCGTCCTCCCCCTCAAGGGAAAGATCCTGAACGTGGAGAAGGCGCGCATCGACCGGATGTTCAAGCACGACGAAATCCGAACCCTGATCGCGGCGGTCGGAAGCGGCGTCGGAGAGGAGTTCGACGTCTCGAAGCTCCGCTACGGGAAGGTCGTCATCATGACGGACGCGGACGTGGACGGCTCGCACATCCGCACGCTCCTCCTCACGTTTTTCTTCCGGCACATGCGCAAGCTGATCGAGCTCGGGTACGTCTACATCGCCCAGCCTCCGCTCTTCAAGGTGAAACGGAAGCAGCGGGAGGAGTACGTGCACGACGAGCGGCACATGAACCGCATCCTCGTGGATTTGGCGGTCGACGGGGCGGCGTTCGAGATGGAGTCGCGACGGATCGGCGGGGAGGACCTCAAGGCGCTCGTGCGCCATGTCCAGCGACTGGAGGATGCGACGCCGCTCGTGCAGCGCAAGGGGATTTCCGCGGAGCGGTACTTCTCGCTCTTGGATTCCCGAACCGGACGCCTCCCCGTCTATCGCGTCCGCTGGAACGGTCAGGACTTTTTTTTCTACTCGCAGGAATCGCTGGATCAATTCATCGAGGAGCAAGAGCGTGGACTCGGCCGGGAGATCGCCGTGACGTCGGACGACATCGACGAACCCGCCGGGGGCGACGGTCCGACTCTTCCTCTGGACGAATTCCACGGGGCGCTGGACGTGGAGGAGGCGCTCCGAGGAATGCAGGGGTTCGGTTTCCTCGCGAAGGAGTTTTTCCACGGCCGGGACGCGGACGGCAAGGCCGGCGGTCGCCTCGTGGCGGAAGGAGAGGCGATCCCGGTGACTTCGCTCCGCGACCTCTTGCGCGCGCTCAAGAAGATCGGATCGCGCGGACTCGAGGTCCAGCGCTACAAGGGTCTGGGCGAAATGAATCCGGAGCAGCTCTGGGAGACGACGATGAATCCCGCCACCCGGACGCTCCTCAAGGTGACGACCGAGGACACGTATCGGGCGGAGCGGATTTTCACGGTCCTCATGGGGGAGGAAGTGGAGCCGCGCCGGGGCTTCATCGAGAAACACGCGCTGGAAGTGAAATTCCTGGACGTGTAAGGTGGGAGCGACGAAAGACGCCTGCCCCCGGTGTCGTACTAGGTTTAGGGTGGGGGGGCTGCCCACCCAGAGCGAGCGGCTTCGCAACGAGAGGATGGGCGTGGTCGAATTAGGGGAGGTCGTGCCGGAGTTCGTGACGTGTCCGAAGTGCGCGTCGCATCTCCGAGTGGTTCAGGTCCGTATGGGCACGTATTTCAGCTGCGAGTGACCGAATGGGATCGTTCCGCCGCGAGGGACGCTTCGAGGATCGAGCGGGATTCCTCGACCGCCTCCGCACCAAGCTCACGCATTTGCGAGCGAATTTGCTCCCGGGAATGACCGAAGCGTGGGAGAAGGAGAACGGGCTCGACCTCGTGCGGCTCTCCGGCTACGGGGTTTCCGTACGGTTCCGAATCGGCGAACAGGATTGGCGATGCGACGCCGATCTTCCCGATTGGCTTCCGATCCCGCAGCGGGCGATCGAGGAGAAATTCGACGCGGAGTTTTCCGATCTTCTCCAGAAGCGAGAGGGAGGGGGCGATGGCGGTCAAGTCGGATAGGTGGATCCGGAGGATGGCGCTCGAGCACCGCATGATCGAGCCGTTCGAGGAGCGCCAGGTCCGGAACGGCGTCATCTCCTACGGTCTCTCGAGCTACGGATACGACATCCGCGTCGCCGACGAGTTCAAGCTCTTCACCGACATCTACACGACGGTGGTGGATCCGAAGGACTTCAATCCGAAATCCTTCGTGGACTTGAAGGCGGATTCCATCATCATCCCGCCCAATTCCTTCGCGCTGGCTCGAACGGTGGAATACTTCCGGATTCCCAGGAGCGTCATCACCCTGTGTTTGGGAAAATCGACGTACGCCCGCTGCGGCATCATCGTGAACGTGACGCCCTTCGAGCCGGAATGGGAGGGGACGGCCACGCTGGAGATTTCGAACACGACGCCGCTTCCGGCCCGGATCTACGCGAACGAAGGGATCGCCCAGGTGCTTTTCTTCGAGTCCGACGAAGTGTGCACCGTCTCGTACGGAGACAAGAAGGGGAAGTATCTCAAGCAGATCGACGTGACCTTGCCTCGAATGTGAGGGGCCGAACCATGACGAACCTTCGCAAAATCGCCGAGGAGCTCAAGCTCGACCTGGCCGTCGTTCGGGACGTCCTTCGAGAGGTTCCGGGCCGTAGGGTGGCGAAAACCGTGCAGGACCGGATCTTCAGCACCGCAAGGAAGCTCGGGTACGACTTGGCCAAGCTCAAGATCGGAAAACGGATGTCCTATCAGCGCGAGGCGCTGATGGAAATCCTTCGAAAAATCGAGGGCAATCCCGACTGGGGTCGCGCCGAGATCTTGGCCCATCTCCGGAACATCCTCGGGCTCGTGGTTCGCGTCCAAAGGCGGGTCTTCCAGGACGAATACGGGGAAGACTGGCTGTAGCTGAAAGAGAATCCAGGATAGCTCGTACTCTTCCCTATGGTCGCTCGGGGAGCCGCGCTTCTCCTCCTGCTCTCCTCGTGCGCGGAGGAGATCGTCGTCATCGGGCCGAACCAGTCGGCGGAACTGACGATGGAGGCCCTGGGAGATGGGGATGACATCGCGCTGGCCTTGCTCCTGAGCCCCGGCTTTGCGCGATGGAGCGACCAGGGGCGCGAGTCCGTCGTCCTCACGGTTACGGTCGACGGCGTCTACAATCAGGACATCGTCGTCTTCGGACCTCAGCGCGAATATCGCATCTTTACGGGGCCGCTGAGGGCCGGAAAGCACGTCGTTCGACTCGTCCACAACGGCGCGAAGTCTCCCGCGGCCCTCTCGTCGGTGACTCTCTTTCGATGGTCCTACGGGAGCGTGCGGGAGGATCCCCTCGTCCGATATGCACCGATCATTGTGGGCCGGAATGGTGGGTCGCGGAGCCAACCGCTGCAGGCGTATAATGACGCGCCGGTTCTGGCGTATGCCCTGGCCGAACCGGCTGGACGCAACACCCGATACACCTTCGGCATGGTCTGGACCAATGAAGACGGCGGAACGGGACTATCGCCGGCATGGTTGCTCTCTTCCGCGGGACGGACCGCCGATTTCGAGTGGGTGTACGAGGTGGAGGTCGACCCGAATGGAACCATCGCCGGAGAATGGTATCAGGGGGTGCTCCGCGGAAGATACCACGAGCGGATCGCGTTTCGGGGACGGAAGTCGGGAGCGCATCCGATCTTGAAGGTTTCGACCTCGAACAATCTTCTGAGCGACGAGGTCGACTCTTCGATCACCAACATCCGTACCGCGCTCGTACCCGTCCGCTGGCCAGTACCCGGATGGGACGGCGGTCCGCGAGAGAAGCTCTTGGACGCCCACCCTTGGATGTACGGGATCATGAACGACGAGTTGCGGCGCGAGGGCAAGATGGAGCCGGTGGCCACTCCCTGGTGGCCGCAGCCCAGCGACCTGAGGAACTACGTCTTCTTCGACGTCGAGGCGGAAACGGCCCACCGCGTCGAGTACGCCGCGGGGTGGCGCCTGAGCGTTCGAATCGGGAGCCGTTGGTATCACAACGACTACTTCCTCATGGGGTTCCACACCTACGATCGCGACGGTTGGGGCCGCTGCGCCGTCGAAGTGCCCGCCGGGACCGTCGCGACGGATGTCCGGGAAATCAAGATCTCGGCCGTGGGATTGGCCTGGCCGAAGGTCTCCCGCGTCCTCTCTCTCTCGGCGTGGATGTTGGATAGGAACTATACCCCGAGGAAGCCCTTTTTCCGCCTGGCGTCACCGGAGACGTTCCGGTGGAATCGGCTCTCCGCGAGGGTGCGGCTCTACCAGCCATAGGCCTCGAAAATCGGATCCAAGATCAGCTCTTGGAGGAGAACTTCGCCGAATTCCGCCGTGCCCTCCGTCCAGCTGCCCTTGTAGCGGACAAGGTCGTTACTCAACTCGTAATTCAGCTCTCCTGAAAACACGACTCGGTTGACCGTGACGGTGGCGCTGTCGGATCCCCCGCCCTTGGGCGTGCGGATCTGCCAGGTCCCGCTCGCGGAAAGGGAAAGGTTCTGGATCGTCGCCGTGAGATTGAAAGTGAAGATTGAGATCTTCACCTTGGCGCTCAAGGAGATCTTGGCGCCGGAGGCAGGCCACGAGGAGGTCAGGCTCCAGTGGAAATCGGTCGTGTACTGCGTCGAGCTGCTCGTGAGGGTCAGGTTTCGCAGGTCGAGACTCGGGGCGGTCGAGCCCGCGTCGACGGAGACCGTGACCTCCGAAACCGACGCGTCTTCGCCGTACCGGGTCATCGATTCCTGGAGGGCGTCCTTCAGTTTCGGAGACAGCGCGTCGGCCGCCTCCTTCTCCAGATCGGACCTCGAAGGCCACGAGTCGGACAGGACGCCGTTGAAGGCCGCCTCCCAGCTGTCCTCATACAGGGAGCAGCTGCAGGGTCCGAACGCCAGGAAGGCCGCGATGACGAGCTTCCGCACGGTGTCACCTCCAATTCGAGCCGGAGACGGTAGACCCCTTTCTGTGCGGGGCGAGCGGGAAAATGCGAATCCGGCCTTGGAACAAGGGGGGGGGCCGAGAGAGGAACGTCCTCCGGGAGTTCTTCCGCTCCCATCCCCGCCGGGGGAGGTCCGTCTTGATTCCGAGGACCCGGGACGGTATAAGTAACCATTCAGTTACAGCGAATTCGATGGGCCGAACCTCGGGAGGAAACGATGGGCGTGGAAGTCGATCTCTACGTGGCGTGCGGACCGAAGTTCGTGCCGACGCAAGCTCAATTCCGGGCGCTCCTGGCGGACTTCCTGGAGGGTCGGTGGACGATTCCCCCCTTCCAACTCCTCGAGGGGACGACGGACTTCGACTGGTCGGCCTCCGGGATTTCGAACACCCCGGACTCGGCGCCGAAGAAGATGCGCGTTTTCTATAGGGGGGACGATCCCGCGCAACTGCTGGAGGCATGGGACCGCTCCCCGTACGGCAAGAAAAACCTCTTCGTCGCCTTCTCCGCCTTTCGCCCCGACCACCCGGAAATCCGCTCTTTCTTGGAGAGGCACGCCTTCTCGAACGGGGAGGTGATCCTGGGGGCCTTGGCGAAACGGACCGAGATCGATCTCTTCGACGAAGAGGAGGAAGAATTCGCGACAGTCGCCTTGCAACACTACATGTCGGTGAGCGGAAAGAGCGGACCGTCGACGCTCCGGGGATCGGCCCTCGCTCGGATTCTGGAGAAACACTTTGGGGGGAAGCTGGTCGAGGCCTGCGAACACTCCTAACTCCGCGTTTCGCTCCCCGCCGGGCGATGTTCGTGATCGCACCGGGTCTCGGCGTGATTCGTCTCGAATTGAAGCGTGGCGTGCTGGATGTCGAACTCCCGGTCCAAGGCATGCTGGATCCGGTGGGAGACCTCTTCCGTTCTCGACACGGGAAGATCCTCGGACAAGATCACGTGGGCCGTGAGGGCGTACATTCCCGAGGTGATGGTCCACACGTGAAGGTCGTGAACCTCCGCCACGCCGGTTTCGGCTTTGATCCGCGCTCGAACCTCCTCGAGATTCATGTGGTGGGGCACGGACTCGAGGAGGATTCGGATGGAACCGCGGATGAGCCCGACGGACCACACGAGAACGAGGACGCTGATCAAGCCGGCGATGAGAGGGTCGCTCCAGCTCCATCGGAAGAAGTAGACCAGAACCCCCGCGACCAGTACGCCGATGGACGAGGCGGCGTCCGCCATCATGTGGACGAACGCCCCCCGCATGTTCAGGTCGTGTTCGTGGTGCCGGTGGAGCATCGCGGCGGAGACAAGGTTTACGGCCAACCCGATCGCGGCCACCCCGAGCATCGGGATCGCGTCGATCGACACGGGGCGTTGCCAGCGATGGACCGCCTCGACCAGGATGAAGATCGCGATGGGGATGAGGGCCAAGCCGTTGACGAGGCTCGCGATCACCTCGGCGCGCCAGTACCGATAGGTCTTGTCGGGAGGGGCCGGGCGCATCGCGATGGTGACGGCGAGGAGGCTGAGCCCGATGCTCCCGAAGTGGGTGAGCATATGAAAGGCGTCGCCCAGGAGCGCGAGGGAGTGCGTCAGCAGGCCGCCGACGAATTCGGCGATCATCGTCACTCCGGTCAGGAGCAAGACCCCCAGGAGCCGGCGGCGCTCTTCGACGCGGACGGGGCCGCGCAGAATCCCGCTCTCCGTGAGCTTCGGATGATGATGCTGCTCCGCC
The DNA here is from genome assembly GCA_964526305.1 of uncultured Planctomycetales bacterium. Classification (GTDB taxonomy): domain Bacteria; phylum Planctomycetota; class MHYJ01; order MHYJ01; family JACPRB01; genus JACPRC01. The sequence continues at coordinate 70,871 of CAZGKV010000006.1, forward strand.
ACGAGATCATCATAGCGGATCGAAAGGGCCCCGCGCCACGGTGAGAATTTATTGATGGGAAATCGGACGCGAATGGCGTATCTAGCCATATGCGTCGAACCGTTCTCTTGTTCCTCCTCCCGATACTCCTGTGCGGAACGGGCTGCGGGCTGCTGGTCGACGCCGCCTTTCACGCCGTCGAGCATCACGACGGCCGACACCAAGTCCGAAAGTGCCGGAAACACTCGCGCTGCGAACACTGTTGCCCCTGCGCCCGGCGCGTATCCGGGTAGAAGCTGGAACTCCCCGCCCGGAACGATATACTCTCGGCATTGCTTCTGACAGGAGACAGGGCATGTCGATCGCATCGGCGGTGGGCGTACGCATCCTCATGCGAGAGGGGAAGTGGGACACGGTCTTTGCGACCGCTTTGGATGGAAATCTCTTCCTCATTGAAAAGTCCGGAGGGATGTACCGCGTGTCGACGAAGTAGCTTCCCTCGACACGGAACCTCCGGGAACCCCCGTCGTGTAACGAATGGAAACGCGGGACGAATTGGCGGCGATGCCCGACCACGAGCTTATGGCTCGCTTGAAGGAGGCCTCCGGGGAGGCTCTCGTGACGGGCTTCGACATCATCGTCCATCGCTATAAGAACGCGATCGTGTCGTTCCTGTACAGATACGTCGGGGACTTTCGGACGGCGGAAGACCTCGCGCAGGAAACGTTTCTGCGCGTCTTCCGCAAGATCAAGGAGTACAACCACACCGCGAAGTTTTCGACCTGGCTCTACACGATCGCCTCCAACCTCGCGAAGGACGAGTTCAAGCGCCGCGTGCGCCATCCCGCCAAGTCTCTCGACTGGATGACGGGGGGCGGGGCGGACACGACGCGGGAGGTCCCGCAGGTGAAGGCGGACACCACGGCCTCCGTCCCCGACGTACGGCTGGAGGCGGACGAGGCCCGCGCCTCCGTCAATCAAGCGCTCAAGCTCCTGGAGGAGCACGACCGAGAAATCCTGCTCCTCAAAGACGTGCAGGGTCTCTCGTACGAGGAGATTTCGCAGGTCCTCAATCTCGCGATGGGCACGGTGAAGTCGCGACTGTCCCGAGCCCGCATGGCGTTCAAGGAAGTCTGGAAGAAAATGAACCCGTAAGGCGGAGAAGATCGACCCGTGAACTGCGATCAGACCCAGGAGCTCTTCTCGGACTACTACGATCGGGCGCTGGCCGAGGAGTGTCGGCCGCAGGTCGAAGAGCACCTTCGCGCCTGCGTCCCGTGCGGGGAGGAATACCGCCACTACAAGCGCGGGCTGGACATGCTTCGCACGACGTCGCAGATGGAGACTTCCTCGATCTTCGCGACGGGAGTGATCGCGGCCGCCCAGACGGAGGCGCTTCCCCCCAAGGCCCGCCGGCCGTTTGCCTGGCCGTGGATTCCCGCCGTCGCCGCCTTCGCCGTGATCGCTTTTCTCGTCGGCCTCCTCGTCCGGCGCCCCCCCGAGGAACGCGTTCGGGAGATCGTCCGGGAGCGCGAGATTCCCGGGCCCGCCGTGGAGAGGCCCCTGACGCGCGCCGACAAGGAACGCCTCCTTCGCGAAGAGTTCGACCTCGTCCACGACGGACGACGATGGATGCCGCGCGAAATGAAGGAAGGTTTCGAGAAGGGTTGGGTCTGCCTCGACGGCCGGATGATGGCCCGGGACGACGCCTTCGCGAAACTCTCCGAGGGAAGGCCTCGGCGCGACGACCCGGTCGAGGTCCGCCCCGACATGGATCGAGAGATGAGCAAGCTCGGGTACGAGAAGGTCGGCCGCACCTACGTGATCCGGGAGTGGCTCGAGGCGTGGACGCGCGGCGCGATCCAAATCGGCCCCGATACGTGGGTCTCACGCGAGGAATTCCGGAGCGAGTTCATGCGGGAACACAACCTCGTCGAGTATCCGGAAAAGAGCGGGATCATCATGAGTCGGGAGCATCGGGACGAACTCCTCGCTCAGCGGATCGTCCGCCGTCCGGACAGCGCCACGGCGGATAACGAGGTGACGTCGGCTCTGGCCGGACTGGAGATCGGACCGCCCTCCTCCTACCGCGCGCTCACGTTGTATCCGCTCCTTTCCCCGAGGGAACCGCGGGATCCCGAATTCGTGCCCCTCCCCGGGGCGCTCGAAGACGGGCGGATCGAACTTGCGGATTCGGGCTCCCCTTTCGAGGTTCGAGCGACGAACTCCGGAGACCGCCCCGTGCTTCTGTTGGAGGGAGAGATCCTGGCGGGAGGGAAGTATGCAAGGATCGTCGCGGAGTCGTCGGTGATTCCGCCCGGAAAAAAAGCGGTGGCGATTCCGGTCTACTGCGTCGAGCCCTCGGGTCTCCGTCGCGACGATCGGTTCACCTCCGACTCGGGACACTATTTCGGCACGTACGGGCTTCGCAAGGCGATTCTCGGGGAAGCCGGTCAGGGTGGGGCCTGGGCGCAGTGCACGCGCCAGTCGGACCTTACGGGGAGCAAGGCGAAATCCCAGGTGGAGGTGTATCGCCATCTCTTGAGCGAGCTCTTCGAGTTCCGATCGTTCTTCGTCGACCTGCCCGAGCGCTTCCCGATGTCGGTGGGGGTCGTCGTGTGCGTGGGAGAGTCGGTGGAGGCGGTGGAACTCTTCCCGGATCGCGAGGCGTTTCGGGCCTACTTCGAACGCATCCTGAACGCGGCGGCCCTCGAGGCGTGCCTCCGGTCGAGGGACCTGGGTACGCGTTCGTCGGGCGTCCCGGGAAGTCTCTCGGGAGTGCGCAAGGCCATCGAGACGGCCTTCTCCGCGAAGTTCGACGGGCGGACCCTTCGGATCGAAGGACGCCCGTGCGGTCGCGCGCTGGCTCCCGGGGGAAGACTGTCTCATCTTCTCCTGTTCGCGGAGCCCGCGGCGGGAGAGCCGTATTGGCGCGCGAGCTACAAGGTCCCCGCGGAGAAACTGAAGAAGGTGCTCGACGAGATCGAGCGCCCCGCGCGGGAGGGAACGGCCGCGGCGAGAATTCGAGCGATCCGCGAGCTCTCCTTCGTCGATGCAAGAGAGGCGACGGTGCGAGTCCTGCGTCACCTGGCGGAACCCGATGCCGCGCTGCGTCGCGAGACGATTCAAGCCTTGGGACGGCGCGGAGATCCGGCCGCCGTTCCCGCCCTTCTGGAGATCCTCGACAAATCGAAAAAGGAAGCGGGGATTCACGCGGCCGCGGCGTCGGCCCTGGCCAGGATCGGAGACGAACGGGCCGTCGAGCCCTTCCTCCGTCAGCTCGAAGGCGATTCGGGAGTGGTCCGGACCATCCTCGGAGTGCTTCCCGAGATCCTGCTCCAGCTCAAGACTCCCGAACCTCTCGAGAAAGGCGTCGGGCGCCTCGTCGTCCTGGGGGAGGAAGCCGAGGCGATTCTCAAGGGAGTCAATCCGGCGGGCCGGTGGTCGGGGGCCGAAGCCTCCACGATCCTAACGGCCGTACGGACGGCGCTGGAAGCCGTGACCGGCGATTCCTTCGAGACCGCGGCTCGCGCCCGAGAGTGGTGGAACAAGCGCGAGAATCGGGAGCGGTTCCTGCGAGAGCGAACGGGAAAGTGATCAAAAACGCTTGAACCCACCGGCGGCGACCCCTAGTCTTTCGAGTCCATGACCGATCCTCTTCTTCAGGCGCGCGAAGCGCTCGCCACGGCACGGTCCGTGGTGGTTCTCACCGGCGCGGGCGTCAGCGCGGAGAGCGGCATCCCGACGTTCCGCGGGCCCGACGGACTCTGGCGGAACTTCAAGCCCGAGGAACTCGCGACGCCGTTCGCCTTCGAGCGAGATCCCAAGCTGGTTTGGGAATGGTACGACTGGAGGCGCCGGAGGGTAGCGGAGGCGAAGCCGAATCCCGCGCACTTCGCGATCGCCGAGCTCGAACGGCGCTCCGCCGAATTCCTCCTCGTGACTCAGAACATCGACGGCCTCCACCCCGCGGCGGGTAGCCGTCAATACGTGGAACTCCACGGCTCGATCTGGCGGGGGAAGTGCGTAACGTGCCTCGACGTTCGCGAAAACCGGGACGTTCCGCTCCGGGAGATTCCTCCCCGATGTCCCTGCGGAGGAACGATGCGTCCGGACATCGTGTGGTTCGGAGAGCTCCTGCCTCCCGCGGCGCTGAACCGCGCGACCCGCGCGTGTCAGAATTGCGATGTGATGCTCATCGTAGGGACGTCGAGCGTGGTCTACCCCGCGGCTGCGCTGGGGCCGACGGCCGCCCACAGCGGCGCGAAGGTGTTCGAGGTGAATCCGGAGCCGAGCGAGCTGAGTCCCTACTACACCCTCCTCCGGGGCAAGGCGGGCGAGGTGATGCCCAAGCTGGTGGAATGAAAAAGCCCCGATCCTTTCGGACCGGGGCCCGGTTTTCCCGTTGAGAGGCTCTCGCTCGGCGGAGAGCCCGCCGGCTCTCAGGAGGAGAACCTCCGTCTAGGGTAGCCTACGTCCACTGGATCACCTCCTTTCTCACGGGGAGAGACCGCACTCAGGTACGGCCGTGGACCCCGTTGTCTCACGACCGGCGTGTTTTCTGCCCCCACCGTGAATAGTCGGACTGTAGCGCAAGGGAATCGCGCATGCAATGCGAATCTGCACCGGGGTCCCGCGATGTTTCTCGCAAACGCCTGCCTCCCGGCACGAAAGAGGGAGTGATGATCACGAACGAATCGGAGAACCGATGAAGATCCTTCGGACCTTCTTGTGCCTGGGTGCGGTCTTGAGCGGCTGCGGCGGAGGAGAAGGGGGTGGTACGGATCCTCTGGGGATCGGTGGGGGCCTCGCGCCGATCGACGAACCCGCGAGCCGGTTCACCCATCTGGCGATCGATTTCGTCGGCATCAACTACATCACCGGGCTTGGCCATTACGCTCCCCCCGGTCACGCGGTTCCCACTCCCCATGCCTACATCTATTGGCATGGCGGGGCATTCCTGCAGCCGGTCTACGCTCCCGCGAGCGGCGTCATCGAAGATGTCATGGACACTCCGGAAGGCTACAAGATTTGGGTGCGAGTGAATCCTCGGTTCCTGTACATCCTGGATCACGTGACCCTCTTCGCACCGTTCCAAACCCGTCTGGCCCGGGTCACGGGAGGAGAGCAGATCGGAACTACACATCCCAGCGCGGCTCTTGATTTCGGGGCGTACGATTCCACCCACACTCGCGCGTTCGCCAATCCGTCGCGATACTCCTCTCTCAGTCTCCATGCGCAATCGCCCTGGAAGTACTATCCTGAGGACCTCCGCGCTCTCCTCTACCTGAAGAGCCGTGTGGAGACCCCCGACAAGGATGGCACGAACAACTACGATCTCGCGGGAACCTTGCGTGGGAATTGGTTCCTCGACGGCGTTCCCATGGCGCCGGAGGCCGAAGTCGAGATCGCGAATTGGGGCAAGCAACTATCCTTCGGCTTGGACGAATACGATTCCTCCAAGCAGGTGATCAGCGTGGGCGGAACGATCACCTCACCCGGAGTCTTCTGGACCGGCCCGTTCGGAAACGGTCAGGATGGGGGCGGGACCTATCGATGGGCAAACATCACTCCCGGTTCCGGCAAGGTGACGATTCCGGCGGGACCCGCGCACTACTTCCTGGTGGAGATGCTCGACGCCACGACGCTCAAGGTGGAACACTTCGAATCACCGCCTGCGGACTTTACCCTCGCGTTCCAGGTGTATCGCCGGTAGGACTCGGGCTGGTTGCGTTCGGCCGTGTTGCAACGGACTTGGAGAACCATGGATTCCGCGGATTTCGATCGGCAAAGATCCGTCCGCACAAAGACGATTTCCCCCTGGTTTCGTTCCGCCGAGGAGAGACATCCGCGGTGATCTTCGTCGGCTCGTCGGGTGGGGAGGTTACAGGCGATTCTCGATGATTTGTTCGCGGGAAAATCCGGTCAACTTGAGCGCCGTCGATTCGTCCGGGGGCAGGGCTTCCAGCGGAACGAGGCCGACGATCTCGCTCGAACGCACCGCCACGCCTCGAGCGCGCGCTTCCGCTTCCACCGCGCGAAAGGCATCGAGGAGCCCCGTTCGACGGAAATCGCAGACGTTCATCGAGACCTGCGCGCAGCCTCGCGCCTCGATCGAGAGTCCAAGCGCCTTGATGCCGGGAAGTCCCCCGTCGCGTTCGCGGATGTGTTTCGCGATAGACTTGGCAACGGCGACGTCGGCGGTCTCGAGGTCGACATTGTAGGCAATGAGCGGCGGTCGCGCGCCGACGGCGACGCAGCCGGCCGTCGGATGGATCCGGTTCGGCCCGAAATCCGGGACGCGCGTCGGGTCGCTTCCGATCAGGTCGCGCAGCCCTTCGAACTGAGGCTTGCGAATCTCGGCGAGATTCTTCCGCTCGGGCCGCGTGGCCGCGGATTCGTAGAGAAAGACGGGCACTTCCAATTCGCGACCGATGCGCTCCCCAGCGCGTCGCGCCAGGGACACGGCGTCCTCCATCGAAGCTCCGCGGAGGGGAACGAAGGGGACGACATCGATCGCGCCCATCCGCGGATGCTGGCCCCGGTGGCGATTGAGATCGATCGAGCCGATCGCGGTGCGCGCCGAGCGGATGGCCGCTTCCCCGAGAGGGTCGGGGGCTCCGACGAAGGTGAGCACCGAACGGTTGTGGTCCGAATCCATCTCGAGGTCGAGGATGCGGACTCCGGCGACTTGGGCGGCCGCGTCCCGGATCGCTTCGACGACTTCGCGCCGGCGTCCCTCGCTGAAATTCGGAACGCACTCGAGAAGCACGGGCGGGAAGTCTAGCGGAAATCCGGATACAATGCACGGGCCATGAGCCGACCCGCCGCCTATCTCTGGATGATCGCCATCCTGGCCGTCGTCGGAGTCGGAGATTTTCTCGTGCTCACTTCGAGCGAAAACCTCTCGCGGGTGGCCCGAGTGGAACTTCAGAAGTCATTCGGGGAGGACCTGAAGTACCGGGACATCCGGATGTCTCTGGCCGACCGCGTTCTGGTCTTGGACGACGTGGCACTCTATTCGACGCCGGCGCGACTCAAGGTGCTCTCCGCGCCTCGCGCGGAAATCCGCCTCAAAGGAGCGACCAACCCGCAACCGGAGCGCCTGATCCTGGAATCGCCCCGGATCTCTCTCACCGACGATCTCTTCACCGAGTTGGCGAAAATGCCACCCGGCCCTCCCTTGCGCAAGAAGGTAGGGCCGGAGGGAATTCCCCGCATCGAATGCCGAGGGGGGACCCTCGAGTTCTTCCACCGGAGTTTCTTCCACTGGGATTCGCCGCAGGCCTTCGCGATTCGCGAGTTGGCTCTGGCGCCGGTGGGCTCGTACCGATACGTCGTCGGCGGTCGCCTCTCCAACGCGATCTTCGGAGAGTGGAACCTGCACGGCGATCTCGATCTCGAGACGGAGTCCACGCGACTTCTCTTCGAATGCGACGAGGTCCGACTGGGGCCGAAGATCCGCCACGTCTTGAGTCCCGCGATCCATGGCGACTGGGATCGCTATCGGCCCGAGGGGCCGGTAGCGGTGCGGATCGAGTACGTCAAGGAAGGGGGGCGGGAGGCGGAATTCAAGGTGACCGCTCGGCTGAAGGGCGCGAGCCTCACCTATGCCGGATTCCCCTATCCCGTCAGCCAAGTCGAGGGGGAGATCGATTTCTTCACGAACGGATTCCAGATCAAGACGCTTCAGGCCCGCCGGGGACAAACCCTCATCCGATTCGACGGCCGTTCGAGCGGATATGCCGCGGAATCCGACTTCAAGTTCCGGCTGGACATCTCCGATATGCCGCTCGATCCGGCCCTCTATGCGGCCCTCGATGCGGGAGCCAAACAGGTGTGGGACGAATTCAATCCGCGGGGAACGATCGACGCTACGGGCTGGATCGTGCGGGAGTATGGGCCGAACAAGCCCGTCTCGAGCCCGATTCGGATCCAATTCCGGGATACGTACATGAACTTCCACGACTTCCCCTATCCCCTCCAGAATCTCAGCGGCGAGATCGAAATTGATTCGCCGCGGGTCCGCATCAAGGGCGTCGAGGCGTACGAATCCCGGTTCAAGATCATGCCCTTCCTCGGGATCATTCCGGAACGAACGCGGTTCCTGATTCAAGGAACGCTCGATCAGATTACCTCGGGGAAAAGAGCCGTCCTCGACCTGCATCTCCAAGCGTTCGACCTTCCCGTCGATGCGCGTCTGCACGACGCTCTGGATTTCAAGACGAAAAAGGTTTGGGAGGAATTTCGGCCGCAAGGGCGAATGGACCTCGATTGGTACGTCACCAAGGACGCCGAAGAAGACGAGCCCGTCCACCGGGGCGTCGCGCGTCTCCACCATTGCCGCGCTCTGTACAAGGAAGTCCCGCTCTGGGTGACCGACATCACGGGCGAGGTCGTCCTGGACCGATCGGGCCGCGTCGAATTCCGGCATGTCCAGGGCGTGTGCTCGGACGCCCGGGTATCGCTGGACGGGGCCCTCTCCCACGAGGTGCTGGATCTGCGCCTTGGGGTGGTGGGGCTCCCGCTGGACCCCGAAGTCCGCAAGGCCATGCCCAAGCCCGTGCGGGACATTCTCGACACGCTCAAGCTCGAGGGGACCGTGTCGGTGGAGATGCAGCTCGCGGTGCCCCGGGGGGAACCGAAGGAGCGCGAGACTCGGGTGCTCGTGGCGATGAAGATGCCCCGGGGACGCATCAATACCGACATCAAGATCGAGAACATCGAGCAGGCGCAGGCGAATCTCGAGGTGTTCGTCGGGCCGAAGGGGACCGAGTTGCGGGGACCCGTGCGGATCGGTCGCGCGCGGATCGAGGGCAAGGAAATCTCGGACGTCTCTTGCTCCCTCCTGAAGACGGGATCCGTCCTTCGTTTCGTCCATCTGCAGGGAACGGGGTACGGCGGGACGGTCACGGGCACGTTCAAGATCGACGTCGACACCAAGGAATTCGAGGGCGAATTCGCGGCGGATCGACTCGATCTGTACGAGTACACCTCGGACTCCGAAAAGGTGAAAAAAGGGTTGAGAGATCCGCTGCAGGGCAAGGCGATGCTGGAGCTCCGAAATCTCCGTGGGAAGGGGGGCGACTCCTCCACGATCACCGGGACGGGCAAGCTCGTGATCACGGACGCGAAGCTCTTTCCGATTCCCGCCGTCGCCAGCATCATGCGCCTCGACATCATGGGGTGGGGTTCGGAACAGGTGATCTCCGCCGCCACGGTCCACTTTGCGATCCGGGATCGAAAGTTCGCGTGCTCCTCCGTCACCATGCAAGGGGCCGGCGTCTCCATCCTGGGAAAAGGGAGCGTGGACTTCGACGGGAACATCGATTTCAAACTGAAGATGCAGTCGGGGGGACTCCTCGGGATCGAGTTCATCCTCTTTCAGATTCCGGTGCGGCTCCTGGATCTTCTCCGCGATTCCCTGCTCCCCATTCGCGTGACGGGGACGCTCGAGGAGCCGAAGATCAACGAGAGGTAAGGATCCCCGCGAAGCGTGGATCGGCCTTCATGGCGCGGAAGGCCTCGTCCCCGTCGAGCGATCCGTCGTTCGTAAACCCGTGGGCCACGGCCTTGCGGAGGCATTGAAGGGCCATTTCGGGATTGTGGATCCTCCACTGGCAGAGCGCGGCGTACGCCAGGCACGTTCGAAGCACCCACTCTCGTTGTTCGGGATTCAGGCCGGCGGTCCGATGTTCGACGTAATCGGCACACTTCAGAAAATACCCGCCGGCCATGAGGGAATCCCCTTTTCGATACCGGGCGAGTCCCTCTCCCATCATCCCGTGAATGTTCTTGTCCGGCATCCGAGCGACCAGTTCCTCGATCGTCGCAGGGCGCGTGGGCCATGCGAAGAGAAGGGCCGGTCCGGCCGCGGGTTGCAGGAGGAGTGCGGCGACCGCCGCGATCAGGATTCCGAGTGCCGCGAGGAGAAAGGGAACGGCTCGGCGGCGGAAAAAGCGGGCCGGCTGAACGCCGGGCCGGCGCGCTACGATGGTTCCCCCCTCCAGATGGCGGCGCAGGTCCTCCGCGAACGCGGCCGCCGATGAGTACCGCCGTGCTCGGTCCTTGGCCATCGCCTGGAGACAGATCCGGTCGAGGCCGGGATCTGCCTTCGGCGCGGGAGGGTCTTCCAAGACCACGCGTTGAAGAATCTCCGTGGGCGAACGCCCGACGAAGGGCGGGTGCCCGGTGAGACACTCGTAGAGCACCGCCCCGAGGGCGTAGACGTCCGAACGTACGTCGAGGTCCTCTCCGCGCGCCTGCTCTGGAGACATGTACGCGGGCGTGCCGAGAAGCGCCTGAGTCGGGGTCAGGCTGGCTCCGGGAGACTTCGCCAATCCGAAGTCCGCGATCCGCGGATCCCCCGATTCTTCGAGCAAGATGTTCTGCGGCTTGAGATCTCGATGGAGGATTCCCTGCTCGTGCAGACAGTGAACCGCCAACGCGGACTTGCGGACGATTTCGACGAGGGTTCCGCGAGGCTGATCGAGTCTTTCGGAGAGGGGACGCCCGGACACCAAGTCCATCACCAACCAGAACCAGCCACGCTCGAAACCGAAATCGTGAATGGAGACGATATTCGGGTGACGGATCTTGGCGAGCGTTCGCGCTTCGTGGCGGAATCGCTCCTGTTCGGTTTCCGTGAGATGAGGGCGCAGGACCTTGAGGGCGACGGATTTCTTGAGCTCGAGGTGTTCCGCTCGATAGACGATTCCCGTGCCCCCGGAACCGAGGACCTCGAGGAGTCGGTACGGACCCAAAGTCTCGAGGTCCTCGGGGGCTTCCAGCGCGAACCCGGCCAGACAACCGGGGCACATTCCCGCGAAGTCGGGAGGGTCCGCTACGGCGACCGGGGTTCCGCACCGGCCGCAGGTGGTGCTCATTCCGGCACTCTACGGGTTGCCGCTTCCGCGTTCAATTCTACCGTTCGAGGAATCCGATGATGCCGTAGCATCGATGGACCACCCACGAGAGGTCTTCGATCGCGATCTGGTGCTCCCGGAACAGCTTTTCCAAAGACTCGTACTTCACCCGCCCTTGCGATCGATCCTGATTGAGGTAGAGAATTCCGCCTGCGAGCTCCACCTTCCCCACGCCGGGGAGCTTCTGGAGCGCTGGGAGCAGTTTCGAGACATCCGCTCGCCCGACATGAACGGCGAAGGGCCCCGCGAGGGAGCCCTTTCGCTGCACGGTTCCTCCCGCCTCTCGTACGATCTTCTCTACGGCGCTGAGTCGCGCCACGTACAAGACCTCGAAGTCCCCGCCGTGGTTGAAGAGCAGAGAGCCCTTGTCGACGTTTGACCACTCCCCCGGAAGTTTCTTTGCGCCGGCACTCCAACTCTTCCCGCAGGAGCCGCAGCGGTCATACCTCCAGGCGTCGGGCTGCTCCTTCTTGCACGGACACTGGAAAAACTCGAATTTCAGGTCGCGGGCGAGCTGACCCAAGCTTTTTTCCTGTTCCGCAGAGAGACCCGCCACGGGAATCTTCAGGAGCGTTCCCCCTCGACCGCCCGCCGACTCCGCCTTTGCCGAGCATGACTTGGTGTTGCACGTCGCTCCACCGCCGAGCACCAGAACCGTCCACAGCAATGCCGTTCTCATCGTGAACCTCCTTTTCGCGGCTATGTACGTCGCGGGAGGGAACCGATCTCAGCGAATCGACCGGAGGAATTCGGCGATCTCGGTCTCGAGCTGGTCGGGATCGTGAACCGTCTCACGAATTCGGGCGATCAGAATCTCGCGGAGATGTCCGCGTCCACGGTGGACATAGTTCCGAGCGTCGGTTGCGGAGACTCCGAGCCTCGTCGCGATGTCCGATTCGCCGGCCAGATGGAGCCGGACGGCCTCCAGATAGGGGGGCTTCAAGTCGTCCACCGCCTGCTGAAGGAGAGCGCGGGCCCACTGGCGGTTGAAGGACGCCTCCGGGGGATCCGTCGCCGCAGGCTCCAGGGCGTACCTCCGTTCTCCCTCCTCGAAGTCGAAGGAGAGGGGCGAGATTCCCCCGCCGCGTTTTTCCCTCGAGGCGGCGCGATGTTCATCGCGAAGAAAATTCTGCAGGGCGGCGAGGAGAAAGGTCCGGAATCGACCTCGACTCGGGTCCGCGTGGGCGAGCGAGGCCCGCTCCAGCATCGTCCCCCAAAAGCCCTGCGTGAGATCCTTGGCCGACTCGATATCGCGTCCGTGACGCCGGAGGTAGAAGTAGACGGGCTTCCAGTAGAGCGTCACAAGACGGTCGAGGGAGTCCCGGTCTCCCCGGAGCACCAGCGTCCAGGGGGTCGCCCCGAAGCGCGCGTTCTGCCCCCCGAGGCTCGTCTCCTCTACCATCGGGGAAGCGATTCCCATTTCGGGCGCCGATAGATGCGGTCGAGTCGCGCCCTCTCTCGCTCCTCGACGGCCCGGACGAACTCCTCCGCCTCCTCGGTCGTGACGCTACGATACGCATCGTATCCTCGCTTGAGGAAACCGATGACGACGCGACCTCCAAGAAGACTGGCCGCCGAGAGTACGGTCTTGAGTACGATCCCGATCGTGCGCCGCTCGGCCAGACTTCGGAAGTAGCGGATCGATCGGCCGAGCATCTCGATCTGTCGCACGCGTACCTTGTAGTTCTCGCAGCGGCGATACCCCTCCTCGTAGTCCTTTTCGTCGAAGGTCTCCTCCCGCCGGATTTTCGCGAGGGCGTCGAGGAGTTCCAGATCGAGCTCGCGAGAAAGGTCGTTGAGCTCCACCAGCTCCCCGATTCCCCGCGTGAGGGACTCGCCCAACTTGCTTCGAAAGAACTCGTAGAGCGACTTGAATTGATGGTCCCGCTCCGTCTTGTCCTCCGGGGAGTATACGTCGTCGAAAAAAAAGTCCGTGAGCTTCTTGAACCGCTCCGATTTCACGAAGTCCGAATAGGTCTTCTTGAGCCGGTTGGACTGGAAGAGGACGAGATTGCGGTGCAGGACAGGATGATTTGTCGCGGCCTCGACCATCACTCTCCCACGGACTTGCCGGTTCCGCGAGGGTCGGGAACCCCGACCGTGGAACGGCCATCGACTTCGATCGCCTGGACGTCTCCGAGTCGGCGCCGCTTGACCGCGTACCACGGTGCGGGAGGTTCGATTCCCGGCTCGGCGGAGACGGCGTCCTCGTCCTTGGAGGAGGGCGGCCACTGGTGGTGGAATCGAGGGGCCTTGACCGCCTCTTGGAGCGTCATCTTGTGGTCGATCTTGTTCAGGATGACCTGCGCGACGGTGGTGATGATCGTGGGGCCGCCGGGAGAGCCCAACACCAACCAAAGGCGGTCTCCCTTGTAGACGAGCGTCGGGCTCATCGAGGAGAGCATGCGCTTCCGCGGTCGGATCGAGTTCGCCTCGCCTCCGGTCACGCCGAACATGTTCGGCACGCCGGGCTTGGCGGAGAAGTCGTCCATTTCGTTGTTGAGGAGAAACCCGGCGCCCTCGACGACGATGCCGCTTCCGTAGGAATCGTTGAGAGTCGTCGTGCACGCCACCGCGTTTCCTCGACGATCGACGATGCTGAAATGGGTGGTGTTCTCTTTCTCGCGACCGGGCTGAACCGCGCCGGGATCCGTCTTTCGGTCGAGCGAGATCCCCCGACCACGGGAGGCGGCATAGGCTCGGTCCGTGAGAAAGGCGGGAACCTGGACGAAGTCGGGATCTCCCAGCCAATGGCTCCGATCGGCGAAGACGCGCTTCTCGATCTCGGCCAGGAGATGGACGTATTCGGGCGAGTTGTGCTTGGGGACCTCGAACTTCTCGAGCATCTGGAGGATCTGGATCACGGCGATCCCGCCGGAAGAGGGGGGCGGCATCGAGACGATCCGATGGCCCCGGTAGCGACCCTCGGCCGGCGCGCGCCAGACGGCCCGGTACTCGTCCAAGTCCTTGAGGGTGATGATGCCGTTTCCGCGCTTCATTTCCGCGACGATGAGGCGGGAGGTCTCGCCCCGATAGAAGTCATCCGGTCCCTTCTCCGCAATCCGTCGCAACGTGGCGGCGAGTTCCGATTGCCGGAAGACTTCGCGGGGTTTTCCCCGAAAATACTTCCCGAAGTTCGTCTCCTTCGGCCCGTGGGAGAAGCTTCGAGCCGTCCACTCGTCCAGGGCGAATCCTTCCTCGGCCAATCGAATCGCGGGGGCGAGAAGATCCTTCCAGGGAAGGGTGCCGTACTTGCGGTGCGACTCCCACACGCCCTGAACGCTCCCGGGAACGCCGGAGGCCAGGTGGGTCCGGAGACTCAGGTCGGGCACCACGTTGCCGTCCTTGTCCAGGTAGAGATCGCGGTGCGCTTTGCCCGGCGCCGTTTCCCGGAAGTCGAGCGCGGTGGCGCCTCGATCGGTGTGGATCATCATGAATCCGCCCCCGCCCAAATTCCCCGCGTTGGGGAACGTGACGGCCAAGGCGAAGAACGTGGCGACGGCGGCGTCGACGGCGTTTCCGCCCCGGCGGAGAACCGCCGCTCCCACCTCCCCGGCGCGCGGCTCCGGAGAGACGACGACTCCGCGGTCGAGGGCGGTCGCATCCTGGGGGGGAATCAAGAGGAGACACAGGTGCAGGATCATCGACCCCAAATGAAATGAGATTTCCGGCCCCATGTCAATCCCCGTCTAGGATTCCCCGTCGAGTGCCGATAGTAATCTCGGAGAGCATCTAGCGTGACCTACTCATGGTGGTTTTCGGCTTGCGGCCGAAACCCCAGGAATAGGTCACCCGCGGCGCGTTCCGCTTGGGCAAAAGTGCGCTGCGGGCCGGCGGCGACGGGCGACAGGATGTCGCCGCTCATGCCGCCGGGGCTGTCCCGCGGAATCGGCCAGGAAGGCCGATGAAGCTGCCCGCCTGCGCGGCCGAAGCCCGCCGCTTCGGCGGGGCGAAGGCCCGGAGAGTGCCTCATTCATCCGGGCGGCGTAGCCCGGATGAATGAGGCAGGTTAGAGGGGGCCGCATGTCCGATTCTCATTCGTCTTGTCCGGTCTGCGGCGGCCGCAAGGGGTTCTGGCGAAGATTCTGGGACACCTTCCGCCGCGCGTTCCGGGCGAAGGGCGATCGTCTCGAGTACATTTCCGTCGAGGAGATCGAATCGAACCCGTATCAGCCGCGCGAGTACTTCCTCGAGGAAACGCACGCGAATCTCAAGACGTCGATTCAGCAATACGGGGTGATCGTCCCGATCATCGTGAACCGCCGGCGCGGAGGCTTCACCCTCGTCGCGGGACAACGAAGACTCCAGGCCGCGCGGGAGCTGGGATTCAAGTACATCCCCGCCATCGTCCGGACCCTGAAGCCGCGCGAGATGATGGAAGTCAGCTACCTCGAGAATCTGCATCGGGAAGATCTCTCGAAGGTGGACGTCGTGCTCATGTTCGACCGCATCTCGAGCAAGTGCAAGGAAGTCGACGAGAAGAACCTGGCGGAGGCGATGGGACTCAATCTCGAGAACCTGCACCACGCGCGCGAACTCCTCGAGCTTCCCGTGCCGGCGTGCGAGGCCCTTCGCGCGGGGATGATCTCGGAAGAGCACGCGAAGTTCGTCGCGGAGATCGACGACCCGGACGTGATGCTCGAGGTCATCGAAATGGTATACAACGAAAAGCTCGGCGTCGAGGAGACGCGCGAGGTCGTCGACCGCATCATGAAAAAGGAACCCAACTACGTCACCTGCGAGGGGAGCGTGCACTACCACTCCCCGGCCTGTCCCTTCACCCAGCTCATTCCCGAGGAGCGCCGGATGAAGTTCTACTCCAAGAAAGAAGTCGCGCGCCGGGGAAAGATCCCCTGCATGCAGTGTCTCTAAGGGTTCGCCAACACCGCCGTCGCGATGAACGGCGCCGTTCCCTCCGCGGACATGTTCGTGTACATCATCTGGAATTCGGGATCCGCCGTCGGCATCAGGAAGACGAAATCGTCCAGCTTGCTCTCCGTCGCGAGATCCATCTCGCTCCCGTCCGGCCAAAGGAAGTGGACGCGACGGGCGGAGTCGATCGTGTCCCAGTCCTCGAAGTCCACGAGGGAGGCATCGCCGGACTGCGCGCCATCCGCGTAGACGACCTTCGTGGGCGTCGACGTCATCGTAGACCAGTCGAGGAAGCTTCCCTTCAACGCGGTGTTGTGCTGGAAGTACATCTTGTATCGCGCGCCCCCGAGGTGAACCGGGAGCGGGGCCTGGACGCCCGAGAAGATCTTCGGGTGTGTCCCCTCCGAGTACTGGAGCTTCCACTCGGTGCCGTTCCACACGGCGTAGGCGGCGCAAAACTCGCTGGAGCTCTGGGAGACGTCGGCCAAATCCACGGTGATGACGAGGAAGGTGCCCGGGGCTCCGTCCCAGGCCCACTGATCGAGGGCGGGCCAGCCGATCTTGCACTGCCGCGCGTTGGAAATCCCCGCCATCGCGGCCTCGGCGTCTCCCTCGACACCGAGGACCGTGGTGAAGGAGCAGGGTCCTCCCTGCCCAAAGTCGTCGGGATAGGTGCTCAGCGGGCTCGAGGAAGGATTGAAGTCGGCTCCCACCCAACCGTCTTGGCTGTCGATGGAGACGATTCGATTCTTGTGGTCGTCGCCCCGGAGTTCGATCAGAAGACGGACCCGGCCGTCGGCGAGGGGGACCGCTTGGAATGTCCCGAAGGGAGGGGGCGTGGATCCGTCCACCTGCGGCGCTCGCACGCCCGCGTCGGGAACGCGATCGAAGGTGAGGAAGGAGCCGGGGGTGTTGATCGCGACGCGGGCTCCTTTTTCCGAGTTGGTGAACGGGCTGTAGTAGAGTCGCACCCGGCCTTCGAGGTCGCTGCCCGCGCCATATCGGAAGGCGTAGGGGGAGACATTCCCGTCTTCGACGGTGCGGGTCGCAGTCGCGACCGAGTTCCCGGTACCCTGGACCTGCCAGTACTCTTCCTCCGTCTTCGCCGAGGCGGTCCGGTCGGCGCTGCAGCGAGTCGCTCCGTCCCTCTTCAGGATGGCATGAAGATTGAGTTCGTAGGTCGTGCCCGACCGTAGGCCTGTAAGAGTCGTTTCCGTGACCAGGCCGTCCGCGGTCTGAGTGACGGAGCAGCCGGAAACGGTGTCTTGGGCGAGGACTTCGTAACGATCGACCGGCTCGGCGGGCGCCGTCCAGGAGACGGCGAGCTTCGTGGAGGAGGCGAGAGCGCGATTCCCGAGGGTCACCCAACCGGTCTGAGAAACGGTGAGGTTCGCGGGCCATCTCGTATCGCTCCCGGAGCTTCCCCCGCCGCCTCCGCAGTTCGTACAGGCGAGGGACGTGGCGAGAACGGCGAGAAGTCTTCGGTTCATTCCGGATCCTCCAATCACGGACCACGGAAGACCCGGAGGGAGGTGGCGGTGTCGCGGGCGGATCGACGGGGCGCAAACCGAAGACCTATTCGAGGACGGCTCCGACGGATAGGGAGACTCCCGGGAACGTGGGGGAAACGACTTCGATGAGAAGGTCGGGAACGCCTTGTATCCAGTCCTGAAGAATCGACGCACGGGAGTGGGAGACGTACATGAGGTCCGGCTCCACGACGTCCCCGGAGGGGGGGGGAACATCCAGGCGAGCGACGAAGAGGGGGCCTGTTTTCCCGGAACGGACGGGCTCGGCCAGAAGACGATGGAGATTCGACACGATTCGTTGGTGCCGGACTCGGGGCGATGGCGACATGCAGATTTCCCCCTCGATCAGCTCCGCGAGCGTCCCCTCGGGGAGCCTCATGAAATCCTCGACGGTCTTCCGCGGGCGAGTCTTGATCATATCCTGAGTCTACCGCGGCCGGCCCGCAAAGCCAATGGCCGGGCCTCGAGGCGGGTGATACAATTAGAATTCGATATGGATGCGCTCACGGGGCTCTCGCTCCAGGAACTCGAGGAACGCTGTACCGCCGACGGGCTGGAGCGCTGGAGGGCTCGCACCATCCTTCGGTGGATCCACCGCTGGAACGCGACGTCTTTCGAGCAGATGACCGATCTTTCCAAAGAAATGCGCGCGGCGCTGGCGGAGAGATACCGCATCTTCTCGACCGCCGTTCGGGAACGCCATCGATCCCCCGACGGAACGACGAAGCTCCTCGTCGGTCTGGAGGACGGCGACGTCATCGAGACCGTCCTCATTCCCGAGGGAGAACGCCGGACGATCTGCATCTCGACGCAAGTCGGATGCCCCGTGAAGTGCGGCTTCTGCGCGAGCGGCCTCAATGGCCTCAAGCGCAACCTCACGGCTTCCGAGATCGCCGAGCAAGTCCTTCATGTGAAGCGCGAGTCCCCGGATCGGATCACGAACGTCGTCGTCATGGGAATCGGCGAACCGCTGCTGAACTACGTCCCCCTCACGAAAGCGCTACGGATCATGAAGGCGTCGTGGGGGATGGGGGTCGGATACAATCGCATCACGCTCTCGACGGTCGGGGTGCTCGACAAGATGGCGAAGCTGGTCGAGGATCGGGTGACGCCGAACCTTGCGGTCTCGCTCCACGCGCCCAACGACGAGATCCGCCGCGAGATCATTCCGACGATGCCGAAAATGAAGGTGATCGAGCTGATCAAAGCCGGCCGGGCCTACAAAGAGGCGACCGGAAAGAACGTGACGTTCGAGTACGTGCTCCTCGACGGGGTGAACGACGACAAGAAGCACGCCCTCGAATTGGGGAAGAAGCTCCGCGGAACGAAGATGAAGGTGAACGTGATTCCCTTGAATCGCGTCGAAGAAGTCCCGTACCGTGAGCCCTCGAAGGAGCGACTCGATCGATTCGTGGAAGCGCTGGGAAGGTGCGGAGTGCCGGTCACCGTGCGGAAACGGAAAGGGGACGAAGTTTCGGCCGCCTGCGGCCAGCTTCGGGCGCGATTCGTGCGGGCGGCGGCCGGAGCGGCGCATGCCTAACGAGGCGTACTACAGCATCGCCGGGGTCCTCACGTATTTGGTCGGCGCGATCCCTTTCGGATGGGTTTTCGCCCGGTGGATCAAGGGGGTCGATCTCCGGACGGTCGGATCGGGCAACATCGGCGCGACGAATGCGGCGCGCGTTCTCGGGGGCGCCTGGTTTTTCCCCATCTTCGCTCTCGATTTCCTGAAGGGATTCGTGCCGGTCCTTTGGCTGGCGCCGTTCGTCGCGGATCGCTGGCCCTGCGCGCACTGACCCTGGCTGCGGCCGATGATGGCCGTTTTCTGCGGCGTCGCCGCGCTCGCCGGACACCTGTGGCCCGTCTACCTGGATTTCAAAGGGGGCAAGGGGGTGGCCACGGCGGCCGGAATCGTTTTCGCTCTGAACTGGATGGCCGGCTTGGCCGCATTGGCGGCGTGGCTGGTGGTGTTCCTTCCGTTCCGGTACGTCTCTTTGGCCTCCGTCTCCGCGGCGGTGGTGCTTCCCCTCGTCCAATTCGTCACCCGAGAGTCGCTATGGAGGGAGCGCCATTGGCCGGTGACGGTCTTCTGCACCTTCGCGGCGTTCCTCGTGGTCTATCGACATCGAGATAATCTTCGCAGATTGATGAAGGGCGAAGAGAAGAAGTTCCACTTCCGGAGGGAAGGGTCCGCGTGAAGATCCAAATCCTGGGAGCCGGTGGATGGGGGACGGCGCTATCCGTCCTCCTGGCCCGACGCGGCACCCCGGTATCTCTCTGGGCACGATCGCCCGAACGAGTCGAGGAGTTGCGACTCCACCGGGAGAATCGTCGGTACTTGCCCGGCGTCCCACTTCCGGACGGCGTCGCGCTCGGGATGTGTCCCTCCCCGGATCTTGTCGTGGTCGCCGTTCCGACGCAGCATATCCGGACCGCGCTCCCCGCGCTTCCCCGGGCTCCCGTCGTATCGGTGGCGAAGGGGTTGGAAATGAAGACGCACCTCCGTCCCTCGGAGATCCTTCGAGTCCTCGGAGCCGCGGAGGTCGGGGTGCTCTCGGGCCCCAGTCACGCGGAGGAAGTGGCGCGCGGCCTGCCCGCGACGCTCGTCGCGGCTTCGGCGAACTCCGACTTGGCGCGGACGGTCCAGCAGGTGTTCATGGGGGAAACGCTCCGGGTCTATTCGTCTCCCGACGTCGTGGGCGTCGAGATGGGAGGCGCGCTCAAGAACATCATCGCGATCGCGGCGGGGATCGGAGACGCGCTCGGGCTGGGAGACAACGCGAAGGCGGCGCTCCTTACGCGCGGGATCGTCGAAATCGCGCGGCTCGGTGTCTCCTTGGGAGCCCAGCGTCCCACCTTCTTCGGCGTGTCGGGAATCGGAGATCTCATCACCACGTGCTATAGCCCCCACGGTCGAAACCTGCGCGTCGGTCGAGAGATCGGGAAGGGACGGCCGCTCGCCGAGGTCCTCGCCGAGATGTCGATGGTGGCGGAGGGGGTCTGTACCTCGAATGCGGCGTTGGAGTTGGCGCGCCAGAGAGGGATCGAGATGCCGATCGCGGAGGCCGTGGTGCGGATCCTCTTCGAAGGCCGCGCCCCTCGCGATGCGGTACGCGATCTGATGGGGCGGCTTCCGAAGTCGGAGGCGGAGGATTGAGTCGCCCGTAAAAAGTCCCTTCCGCTGGGCGACGAAACCCTCCGAAGCGCTTCGCGAAGGAGGGTGGGCGGAGCCCATTCCCTCCTCTCGAGGTCGGACCGTCCTCTCTCGCGGCAATGCCGGTCGGTTGAGCCTCCGATCATGGTTGAGTGAGCCGCCAAATCGCAAAACCGCCGAGAAATCCTAGAGGATTCTTCGCAGATTCGGACTTCCTTCTTCGATTACCGGGCATCGTTTGGCGCCTTCGCGTTTTGACGGTTCAAGAATTCAGAGATACTCTCTTCCCGGATTCCTTGGAGGAAGAAGACCATAAGGAAACCAAAAATCCAGGAACGGGATTCGCAGCGTAATCAATTGCCGTTCATCTTGTTGATGGTCCATTCATAGCTTCCTGGTTTCCTAATCGATCCCTTCCGCGCAGGTGCGAGGAGCGTTTGCGGTGTACCCCGTTGGTGAACCAAGTCGCTTTTCCCCTTCCTGAGCGCCTCGGAATGGGGTATTCATGGGTGGGAGGACTTCAACATGCGCATCGTACGAGGATTCATCCTGGCGGCATTCGTGGCGGTGGCAGGTTGCGCGTCGACCGGGAGCACGACCCCGACGACGAACACCCCCACGCTCAACAAGCCCACGACCCCGACGATCACGTACACCTGCAAGGTTTGCAGCGGAAGTTACAGCGAAGCGGGCAAGTGCTCGAAGTGCGGCGTGCCGCTCGTCCCGAAATAGTCAGGACTTCGCTGGAGTCTCGGGCTTGTCCGGGGTGGGGGCCGGGGCCGGGACGGCGGGTTTCGCTTCTGCCGCTCCTTTCGCCGGCGCCGCTTCCGGTTTTTCGCCGGGCTTCCCGGCGGGGGCGGTCGCCTTGGCGGGGACGGGCTTCGGCTTCTTCTCTTTCGGAGGCGGCGGGGGAGGCTCGCCGATGAGTTTCTTCACCTTGTCGAGCACCGTCTGCTTGCTGAAGGGCTTGACGATGTAGTCGTCGGCGCCGAGCTGGTTGGCCTTGAGCACGTCTTCCCGAAGTCCCTTCGCGGTGCAGAGCACCACGGGAATCTTCGCCGTCCCGGGCTCGCTCTTCAACTTCTCGAGGACCGCAAATCCGTCCAGCTTGGGCATCATCACGTCGAGGAGGATGAGGTCCGGAGGCTGGCGAAAGGCGATCTGAAGGGCCGCCGCGCCGCTCTCCGCCTCCAGGGTCTTGTACCCCGCGGTCTTGAGGTGGTGCGCCATGGCGGCCCGGATTGTAGCCATGTCGTCTACGACGAGCACCACCTTGTCGCGCGTCTCGGCCATGATCTATACCGCTCGCACCATTATCTCATCGTCGGAAAGCAGGTGCACGTTCACCGGTTTTTTCAGACGATCGCTCGCGTCGTAGAGGAGCCGCACCAAGGGACGCGACAGATCCACCCGATTGACGCCGACGACCACGCCGCGCCATCCTCGGTACTTCCCTCGGGTGACGACGACGCTCGTCCCCACGGGGAATACGGGGAGATAGGAGAGGAAGACCTCCACGACCTTCCGATTCAAGATCGTCCCCGCCGCCTCTCGAACCCGGGCCGCGGCCTGATCCGGAGGAAGCGACGGCCGGTAGGGGAGATCCGACACGAGTTCGTCGTAGAAGTCGGGGACGGCCACGATTTCCGCATACCGGTGGATGCGTCCGGGCGTATTCATCGACTCCCGCTTCGAGAGAAGACGGTTCCGGCCGCTCAGCTTCCGGGGGTATCCGCTCCCATCCTGATTTTCGTGATGTTGATACGCCACATGGGCCGACAACAGCCCGATGTTGCCTCGTTCCTTCAGAAGAAAGTACCCCAAGACCGCGTGTTGCCGGAAGGCGTCCTCCTCCTCCTCCGTCCACACGCCGTTTTTCCGGGCGACGTCCTCGGGCAGGAGGACTTGGCCGATGTCGTGGAGGAGACTTCCGAGGACCAGTTGCCGGAGATCCGCCTTCGGCAGGCCCAAGTGCTTGGCGAGGAGCGCGGAGTGAACCGCAACCTCGATCGAATGGTCGTAGAGGAAGGAGTGGACCGTCTTGATCGTCCCGACGGCGAGCGCCATCTCATGGTCGGCCAGGATCGACTCGAGGATTTTTTCGACGTCCCCGAGGAACGTCTCCTGAAGTTTCGCCCGTCCGACCAGACGGCGAAAACTCTTGTCCTCCATTCGGGCTCGGATCTCCGCGGTCGAGGATCGGGCGAGCTCCTCGGTATTCACCAGCTTCCGCGTCTCTTCCCGGAGATGATCGTAGAGCTCCGAAACGTGCCGCGTAATGGTTTGGCGGGCCCGCTCGTCGATGTAGTCGTAGGCGACGACGTCGGCGAGGTCCGGATCGTGGACATAGAGCGAGGTGTAGCCGAATTCCCGGAGCTTGGCGATGGAGCGCTCGTCGAGCGTGGCGCCGGCGGCGATCATTACGCCCCCGTATTGATAGTGGAGACTGCGCGCCACGCGCATTCCGGGAACCGTATCGTCGAGAGAGACGCGCCTCACGATTCCGCTCCGAACTTGCGCTCCAAAGTTTCGGGAACGGGAGCGTGGGAGATGGGCATTTCGGTGAGCGAGCTCAACTGATGCAGTGGGGTCACGACTCCGCACGAAATGATGATGCGCATCGCCTCTTCGACCGTGAGGGGGAGGATGATGACCTGCTCCCGCGGCACGTAGACGGTGTAGCCCGTGAAGGGGGTCGGAGAGGTGGGCACGAAGACGCAGATCATCTTCTTCTTGGTGGCTTCGTTGAGGTGGCGCAGTCCGTCCGAAGTGGGGAAGGCGATCGAGTAGAGGCCTTCGGTCGGAAAGGGTATCGCGACGACGGCCTTGAACTCCATCTTCTGTTCGCCCTGGAAGAAAAACTGCGTGAACTGTTTCGCGTAGGGGTAGACGACCTTGATGACCGGGAGCTTGGAGAGGAGCTTCTCGAAAAATCCGTAGATCTTCTTTCCGAAAAAGGTCGCGACGACCGATCCGATGAGGAAGACGAGGACGCACCCGATGACGGCTCCCACGATGGGCGAGCCCATGGTGAAGAACCACTTCCAAAAGGGCTGTTCGCGGTCCGGTTGGAACAGCCAGTCCGCCGCCCACTCCATGAGCCTGCCCACCGGGACGCCCACGGCGTCGTACAGCGTCTTCCCAAGGAAGTAGAGAACGAAGATGGTCAGGAACATCGGGAGGAGCGCTGCGAACCCTTTGGCGAAGATCTTCTTCATGGGGAGCCAAAGACGATTATATCCCAGCTAACCCTTAATGCAGGCCACGGGGCGCAATCGAACGACTTTGTCGCTCACCCCCGCCCGTTCCATGACGTCGACCACCAGACCGGCGTCCTTGTAGGCCTCCGGCATCTCCTCCGCCACCGAATCGTGTCCGTGGGCCAGGACGAGAACGCCGCGGGCCTCGAGATCCCGGAAGAGATCGCGTCCTTGCATCATTCGCTTCATCGCGGTGCGCGAGTGGATTCGACCCGCGCCGTGACAGGTGGACCCGAAGGTCTCCCGCATCGAGCCTTCCCTCCCGACGAGAAGGAAACTGGCCCGACCCATGTCGCCGGGGATGAACGTCGGCTGCCCCAGCTCCCGGAAGATCGGGGCCAGAGAAGCTTGGCCGGGACCGAAGGCGCGTGTCGCTCCCTTGCGATGGACGCACACGCGTCCGACTCCCTCATGCTCCTCGAATTTCGCGATGTTGTGGCAGACATCGTAGACGAGATCGGCCCCGAGCCCGTCTTCGTCCAAGGCCAGGACCCTCGCGATCGTCCGGCGCACGATCGCCATCATCACCTGCCGGTTGACCCAGGCGAAATTCGCCGCGCACGCCATGGCGGCGAGGTACCTCTTCGCTTCTTCGCTCCGGAGAGGAGCGCAGCAGAGCTGTCGGTCCGGAAGGGAGATGCCGTATTTCTCCGACGCGCGGAGCATCGTCTTGAGGAAGTCCTCGCAGACTTGATACCCGAAGCCCCGGGAGCCGGAGTGGATCGAAAAGGCGAACCCTCCCTTGGAGAGCCCGAGCCTCGCCGCCACGTCCGGTCGATAGATCTCGTCGACGACTTGAAACTCGAGGAAATGGTTGCCGCTCCCGAGCGTACCGACCTGCCGCATCCCGCGGGAAAAAGCGCGGTCGCTCACGACCGAGGGGTCCGCGCCGGGGTAGTGCCCGCGATCCTCGATGCGCTCGAGATCTTCCGGCCGTCCGAATCCGCGATCGATCGCCCAGCGGGCTCCTTCCGTGACGAGCTTCCGAGGATCGTCGCCCTGGGGCGTCGGGATCGCCCCCTCGGATCCTACTCCGGCGGGGATGGCGCGAAACGTCGCGCGAACGATGTCGCGGAGTTTCGGTTTCACCTCTTCGAAGGCGAGGCTTGTCCTCACGAGGCGCACGCCGCAGTTGATATCGTAGCCGACTCCCCCCGGGGAAATCACTCCCTCTTCCGCGTCGAACGCCGCCACGCCCCCGATGGGGAACCCGTATCCCCAGTGAAAGTCGGGCATGGCCATCGAGTACTTCACGATTCCCGGAAGATGCGCGACGTTGCGGACCTGCTCGATCGATTCGTCCTGTTTCTGGGACTCCATGAGCTGCGGCGTGGCATAGACCCTGCCGGGAACGCGCATTCCGCCGGTCTGCGGGATCTCGAACAGATAGGGCCGGATCTGCTGAAGTCGGGCCATCAACGGGATGATAGCATCCGTACTACTTCGGCGCCGTCACTTCATAGAGCCGCCGCTTCGCGCGGCCCTCGCGCGTGTCGTCTCCGGCGATGTCGATCGTGAAGAGCCCCAAGAGAAAGTCGACGAGTTCTCCGAGCGAAACGCCGATTTCGAAGCCGATGAGGAGAAAAAAGGCGCCCACCTCGATGTCGAAAGAATGCAGAAGCGTCCGGCGCATGGAGTGGCGTTCGGTGAGGGGAGGGAGGATCATGAAGCAGCGATCCTGGGAGGATTGGTACGGGCTCCACCACCACACGTACGGGGTCCTCGTGTCCCCAAGGGCTCGGGAGTAATGGAGGGCGAAGGGCTCCTGGCCGAAGGCGTAGACGAGGCTGAAGGGAAGCCAGATTTCCGCCCAGTCGCGGCTCTCCTGTTCGAGGGCGTACGTGGTTCCGAAGCGGCTGAAGCCCTTGTGGCCGACGCCCACGTGGAGCAATTCCCCGATCTTGACGTTGGCCTCGATGCCGAGCGCCCCCGTCTCCACGTTGAAGCGCCAGATGTCTGCGAAATCGGCTCCGCGGGCGTTGACGTATCCGCATCCGGCGAGAAAAGGAAGGACGAGCGGGATCAGACGTCGAAGATGACGCGTGCCCTCCATTCGTCGTGCTCCCGCGTGACCTCGAGCTGGTGGTAGGTGACCGCCTTCAACTCGGTCCGGAGCGGGTGACGTTGGGGGGAGTACCGTTCTCCGCGCACCCGCGCCCGAACGCAACCGGGCTCGATCGCGACTCGGAATTCGACGTAAATTCTAGCTTCGGCCGAAAATTTGTAAAGCAGTTCCGCGAGCCACTCTCGAAGAAGGGTGTCTTTGCTCTCCCCTCGGACCTCGATCTCCTCCTCCTCCAAGGGGCGCACGGCCGACGAATCCGCGAGGATGGAGAAGAGCGCCGCCGCCGCCTCCTCGAAGAGCGTTTCGAGCGAGGGGGCCCGCACGAGGATGCCGATGTCGCCGGTGTGATCGAAGGCTTCCCAGCTCATAAAGAAAACCCCCGGCGATGGAGGCCGGGGGTTCTGAGGGAGTCGGATCGCGTTCGCGTTATTTCTTTCCCTTTCCCTTCTTGTTTCCCGGATTACCCTTACCGGTCCCTGCGCCGTCGTTTTCAGGCGGATTCCCCGGAGGCTGAGGGTCCACGCCGTTCCCGACGCCGTTGTTGCCCTTCTTCTTGGTGTCCTTCTTTTCCTTGTCGGAGGACCCACGGTCCTCGCCCTTCTTGGGCGGTCAGCCTCTCTTGCGGGCACCTTCCT
Source organism: uncultured Planctomycetales bacterium (assembly GCA_964526305.1). GTDB lineage: Bacteria > Planctomycetota > MHYJ01 > MHYJ01 > JACPRB01 > JACPRC01. The sequence goes on from CAZGKV010000006.1 coordinate 97,290, forward strand.
TCGGAGGCTCGGTCTTGGGCGGCTCGCGCTTCGGGGGCTGTCCTGCCTTCTGCCCTTCCTCGCGAGGAGGCGTCTTCCGGCCGTGAGAGCAGCGGCAATGACACTTTTCGCCCGCTCGGTGCTTCTTCATGTGCTCGCGAGCGTTGTCCTTGTCGAAATCCCGCGAGAGATCCTTCTCGTCCTTCCCGCAGTCCTTCTTTTCGTGCCGTTTTTCGTCGTGCCGCTTCTCGTCCTTCTTCGTCTCTTCGTGCTTCTTGTCGCACTTCTTCCCCTCGGGCTTCTTCTCGTCGTGTTTCTTCTCGTCCTGCTTCTTCTTGTCGCACTTGCACTTGCATCCGTCGTTGGCGGCCGCGTTGCCGGCCAGGAGGGCCCAGACGGCCGGTACGAAGACGCCGAAGAGCAGGTTTCTCATTCGATCCTCCAGTTCTGTGTCGGGAATCGCAATTCGCATGCCCGCGACTAGGGCAGCGAAAACGGGTTGGCTTGCATGGAGAATGGCCTCAGAGTGTCAACGAATCTTGGCGGTTGAACGGGTGCGCGCGTAACATATTGTTGTGAAACGGGTTGTTGTGGCAAGCCTTCTTGGCGCATATTTGATGCGTTCTGGGTCGCTCGAGACTCGGCGGATTGTTGATTCGGTTCGCGGAAAGCCGCGCTAGAATTCATCCCCGATGCGAACCCTCCTGTTGGGTGAGCCCAAACTGACCTTCGACGAGATCCGGTCCGTCGTGGAAGACGACCCCGCCGCCCGCCGGATTCGTCTTCGTCTATCGCCTCGAGCGCGTCTGCAGATGCAACGCTCGCGAAAGATCGTCGAGCGCGCGCTCTCGGAAGGCCGGACCGTGTACGGCGTCAACACCGGCTTCGGAAGGATGTCCCAGACGAGAATCGGACTCGAGCAAGTCGAGGAGCTCCAAGAGAACCTGATCCTCTCCCACGCGGCGGGACTGGGTCCCACCGCTTCGCCCCAAACCGCAGCGCTCGTGCTCGCGCTGCGCGCTCATTCGCTGGCTCTCGGAGCGTCGGGCGTCACCCCCGGGTTGGTTGAACGGCTGATCGATCTCTTCAACTCCTCCGTGGTGCCCTTGATCCCGGAGATCGGCTCCGTGGGGGCCAGCGGAGATCTCGCCCCCCTCGCCCAACTCGGAGCCGTTCTCGCCGGCGTGGGGCCGGCCCTTCACTACCGAAAGGGAAAGGTCGCGCGCGGAACCGTCGAGCGGCCGTACCGTTTCTCCGCCAAGGAGGCGCTCTCTCTCATCAACGGCGTGCAGTTCTCCGCGGCGGTGTTGGGAGAGACGCTCGTACGCGCCGAGGAGGCCTTGCGCCTCGCCGACGTGGCGGGGGCCATGAGCCTGGAGGCGCTCAAAGGAAGCGTGCGCCCCTTCGATGCGCGCGTCCATCGGGCGCGACCTCATCCCGGCCAAATCGCCGTGGCCGAGAATATCCGCGCGCTCCTCCGGGAATCCGAGGTGCTCGACTCCCATCGCGACTGTCCCAAGGTCCAGGATGCCTACTGTCTCCGCTGCATTCCTCAGGTGCACGGCGCGGTCCGGGATGCCTTCGGCTTCGCCCGGGACGTCCTCGTGCGGGAGGTCAATTCGGCGACGGACAATCCCCTGGTGTTCGAGAACGGCGAAATCGTCTCCGCCGGGAACTTCCACGGCCAACCCGTGGCCCAAGCCGCGGATTTCCTCTCGCTGGCGCTGGTGTCGCTCGCGAACATCTCCGAGCGTCGCATCGAACGGATGACGAATCCGGATCTCTCGGAGCTTCCTCCGTTCCTCGTGCGGGAAGGCGGGCTGCACTCGGGCTTCATGGTCGTACAGGTCGCGGCCGCGGCCGTCGCGGCCGAGGCGCGGGCGGACGCGACACCCTCGAGCGTCCATTCGATTCCCACCGGGGGAGCGAAGGAAGATCACGTCTCGATGAGCGCGACGGCGGCGCGCCGATGCCGCCGCGTTCTCGACGGGGTCCGGCGCGTCTTGGGTCTTGAGGTGCTCTGCGCGGCCCAAGGGCTCGATTTCCTCAAACCGCTCCGCCCCGGTCGCGGGGTCGAAGCCGCGTATCGACGGGTCCGAAGTGCGATCGCCTTTCTGGTACGGGACCGCTACCTTCAACCGGATCTCGCGCGGGCGACCGATCCGGCCTTTCTGAAATCCGTCGTGCAGGCGGCGGGGCCGCTTCTCTAGCGCTTCTCGAAGAAGGCCTTTCCTTCCTTCGCCGTGACTTGTTTCAGGTACGGACTCGTGATGCGTCCGTCCGAGGCGACTACGATTTCGTCGAGGAAGCTCTTATATCGGTATCCCTCCAGTTCGACTCGTTCCGCCCGCAGATACTCGACGGTCCTGGGGTGCAATTCGAAGGACTCGTCCAAGTCATCCGGGAATTCGATGTACCGGAACCGAGCCTCCCCTCCCGGGTACGAGAAGAGGGATAGGAATGGGAGCGCCGCCGTCTGAAGCACCACCGCCTCTTTGAGCCGAACTTCCTTGATGGATTTTTTCGGAGGGGAGAACTCCTTGTCCGGTTCGTGCTTTTCCCGGAAGACGGTGGCCTCGCTCCGGATATTCCCGTCTTCGAAGCGCAGCGATTCCTCCATGACCGTCTTCTGTTGGAGGTGCGTCGTACACCTCGCCCGAATCGGAGTCAGCCATGGATCGCGCTTGCAGAGGGCCTCCGACTTCCACCCGGCGCGTCTTCCATCCAGACGAAGCACGACCTCTTCGCGAATGAGCCATCCCTCCTTGGCATCCTCCACCTGAAGATGCAATCCCCTCTCTGACCCTTCGGCCTGGACGACGAACCAGACGTCCCGCCATCGACCCGGGAGGAGACGAAGCGATCGAATCGAATACAACTCGCGGAGGGCCGCTCGGATTCGTGACTGCGCCTCTCCGCCGGCTTTCGTCTTCTCCAAGACTGGAATCGCCGGTTCACCCAGTCGCACGAGTTCCTGCTGGGCGGCATCGCGGTCCGTCAGGATCTCGGACTCCAGTCGGGCCACCAACTTGGCGATTTTCGATTCGAGGTCGTCCTGCAGGCACATCGCGAGGAGAATAAGAATCATGGTTAGAGAGTGACCCACGACGGGAGTTCCTTCAAGCGGTTTTTGCTACACTGGCTCCGTGCTCATGACTGCCGCGGAACCGAGACCCGTACGCGCGCCTCGCGGGCGCCGCCTCCATTGTCGGAACTGGCAGATCGAGGCTCCCTTCCGGATGATCCAGAACAATCTGGACCCGGAGGTGGCCGAAGACTGGAAGAACCTCGTCGTGTACGGCGGGAGCGGCAAGGCCGCGCGGAATTGGGAATCCTTTCGAGCGATTCTGCGTGCCCTCCGATCTCTCTCGGAGGACGAGACGCTCCTCGTCCAGTCCGGCAAACCCGTCGGCGTCTTTCGCACCCACGAGATGGCCCCGCGCGTCCTGATCGCGAACTCCAATCTTGTCGGCCAGTGGGCGAATTGGGATCACTTCCGAAAACTCGAGGCCGCGGGTCTGATGATGTACGGCCAGATGACCGCGGGATCGTGGATCTACATCGGAACCCAAGGCATCCTTCAGGGGACCTACGAGACCTTCATGGCCGCGGCGCGGAAGCATTGGAACTCCGATCTCGCAGGGAAGCTCGTGGTCTCGGGCGGCTTGGGCGGGATGGGCGGGGCGCAGCCGCTGGCCGCCACGATGGCGGGTGGGACGTTTCTCGGAATCGAGGTGGACGAACGTCGCATCGACCGCCGCATCGAAAGCGGGTACCTGGATCGCAAGAGCCGTTCGCTCGACGAAGCGCTCGAGTGGTTGACGGCCGCGAAGTCGAAGCGGGAGCCCCTCTCGGTGGGACTCGTAGGGAATTGCGCGGAGATTCTTCCGCAGCTCGAAGCGGTGCCGGATCTTCTCACCGACCAAACCTCCGCGCACGACGCGCTCCACGGCTACGTTCCCGCGGGGATCCGTTTCGAGGAGGCGCTGGAACTCCGGAACTCGAATCCGCACGAGTACATTCGCCGTTCCATGGAGTCGATGGCCGCGCACGGCCGGGCGATGCTCCGGCTCATGGAAAAGGGCGCGGTGACCTTCGATTACGGAAACAACCTGCGGGGTCAGGCGAAGCTCGCCGGCGTCGAGAACGCGTTCGACTATCCCGGCTTCGTGCCCGCGTACATCCGACCGATGTTCTGCGAAGGTCGGGGGCCCTTCCGGTGGGTCGCCCTTTCCGGCGATCCGCGAGACATTCGAGCGACCGACGAGGCGGTCCTCCGGCTCTTTCCACGGGACCCGGTGCTGGCTCGGTGGATACCCCTGGCGCAAGAGAAGGTGAGATTCCAAGGCCTACCCGCACGAATCTGCTGGCTCGGGTACGGCGAACGGGCGGAGTTCGGATTGCTCCTGAATCGGATGGTGAAAAGCGGAAAGCTCCGCGGGCCGATCGTCATCGGCCGCGACCATCTCGACTGCGGCTCGGTCGCCTCTCCCTATCGCGAGACGGAGGGGATGAAGGACGGCAGCGACGCCGTGGCGGACTGGGCGCTCCTGAACTGCATGCTCAACACCGCCAGCGGGGCGACCTGGACGAGTTTCCATCACGGGGGAGGAGTGGGGATCGGGTACTCTCTCCACGCGGGAATGGTGGTGTGCGCGGACGGAACGGAGCTCGCTCGGAAGAAGCTCGAGCGAGTCCTCACCAACGATCCGGGAACGGGCGTGGTCCGTCATGCGGACGCCGGATACGAAGAGGCGCAGTCCTGTGCGCGAACGAGGGGCGTCAAGATCCCTCGGTAGAGGAGGAAGGACATGGGTTCGCTCGAGGGGAATTCGGTCCTGATCGTAGTGTCCAGCCAGGGATTTCAGGATGAGGAGTACACCGCGGCCCGCTCTGCCCTGGAGGCGGAAGGCGTGAAGGTCGCCGTCTCGTGCAAGAAGGCCGGACCGGCGACGGGCCTGAAGGGGCTCGAAGTGCCGGTCGACGTACTCCTGGGCGACGTGTCGGTGAACGACTACGACGCCCTCCTATTCGTGGGAGGGACGGAGACGAAGGAGTATCGAGAGGATCCTCTCGTCGACGACCTTTCGATGAGTCTCTTCATGCGTGGGACCCATGCGGTGGCGATCCAGATGTTCCAGCCTTGGGCGCCCGAGGGAGGGCCGGAGTTGAGCACGGCGATGATCGCGACACGGAAGAAACCGACGGGCCCTCCTCCGGGTCCGAAATATCCGGGAGGCTTCTTCCAAGACTGGCATTCTCCAATTCCCGACACCCCGCAGGCGCTTGGCGCGGCGTTGGTGACGGCGCTCAAGGGAGAGTGGAGATAGTCTTTAACATTTCGACGCCCCGCCAGTCTGAGGTGTCAGGATTGGCGCCTCAGCCAAATCGTCCTGTCCCCTCCCTTGGATCGAACGATACCGACGCTTCCCGCGCTCTGACGGGGAGCACTTTCACCCTGGAGGAAGAACCCACGGCTCCCAAAGCGACCTACTCGTTCGGTTGGCTGGAAGACTTCGTCAAGGCGATCCGGCCGGATACGTGGAGCGATCGCACAGTCGTCGGGATTCTCTGGCCCTGGCTGTACCTCCGCAACAAACCCGAAGTGCTGACGATTGTGGAGCGCGAACTTCAGGGGGAGATCGCTCGGCGCAGGTCGGAGATGGCGGTATCGGCGTGGCTCGTGGCCCTACCCCAGAGATTCGCGGGAGACCCTTGGAATCGAAGAGCGGATCTCTCGCGTGATCAGGCGGAAAAGTGGCTCAAGGAGGGCGCCCTCCTCGGAGGCGCAGAGTTGCGGGGAGTCATCGATCGCGTCGGGAGGGTCTTTTCGACCACCGCAAGTTCGTACTTGTCCCGATACGAATCTCAAGTCGCCGACGGCGCGTCGAACGAAGATCCGGTCGTGGCCCGGTGGGTGGACGGAACGACGGTCGAAATCCGACCCAGACTCGGGGAACTGATGGGCGGAGATGGCCAGTTCTCGTGGGCGAAGCTCGAGGAGTTGCGAAGGGTCGAGCCTGCGACCGAACGAGGAGGAGAGGTTCCGCTACCCCGGGGAGGAATGGAGACTATGCCCCTACGCGTACGGGATACGGGCGGGGGTTGGGGGGCGGAATCGCAACGCGTGGGCGATCAGGAGCTGATTCTTCTCATCTGGTCCGTGCGACGATAGGTCCGAACGCGGTACACTCTCCCCAAGTGGAACTGACCATCGTGGGTGCGGGTCCGGGGGGACTGGTGGCCGCGATCGCAGCCCGAAGGAGGGGATTCGGAGCCGCCGTATACGAACAGGCACCGGAGTTCCGCGCCGTGGGGAGCGGCGTGGTGCTCCACTCGAACGGGATGAGAGTCCTCGATGCGCTGGGGATCCTGGACGATCTCCGGCCTCGCCTGAGACTCAGCCGGGAGCTGGTGCTGGAGGAAGAGAACGGGGAGATCCTCGGGCGGATCGACTACCGGGATCTCGACGTCCCCCACAACGCGGCGTCGGTGATCCTCCGCCACGTGTTGCTGGATCGGTTGCTGGCGGCGGCACGGGGAGCGGGCGCGGAGATGCACTTCGGAAAACGATGTAGTGGGGTGGCGACGGAAGGAGGGGGAGCCATCCTTCGGTTTGATTCGCAGTCCGTTCCCGCAGATACGATCGTCGCCGCCGACGGGGTTCGATCGGCGGTGCGTGCAGCGCTGGGAATTCCGACGGAAGTGGTCGAGAGCGGTCGGGCGTACGTTCGGGGAATCGCCGAGGTCCCCCCTCCGGACGAGGCCTTTCACGAAATCTGGGGACGGGATGGAAGGGTATTCGGGATTTGCCCGTTCGAAGGGAACCAGACGTTTTTCTTTTGCACGGCTCCCTTCCGCGCATGGCCGCCCGCAGATCGCGATGGGTGGCTGGCTTCTTGGGGTCGATTCCCCGGCTCGGTGGGAGAGGTTCTCCGCCGGATCGATTGGCCCAGCGTCAACTACGACGAAGTCAAGATGGTCCGGGTAGCCCAATGGTCGCGGCCGCCCTTCTGGCTGGTGGGCGATGCGGCTCACGCCATGGTGCCCAATTTGGGACAGGGGGCGAACTCCGCGATGGTCGACGCATGGATTCTCATGGGGTTGTTGGCGCAAGGTCGCGCGGGGGAATACGAGCGGCTCCGCCGGCGATTCGTCGAGCGTGTCGCTCGGGCGGCTCGTCGGCTCGACCGACTCTCGCGGTGGTCCTCGAGGGTGGGTCGGTTCGTCCGCCGATGGGGCGTGAAGATCGGATCCGCCTTGCCCGGCTCTCTCCCCCTGGCTGCGGGCTACCACCCCAGGGAGGCATCCTGGTTTTCGCCCCCGGGCGATCGATGATATAGAAATAGCCAGGCTTCTTTTATATCATGATATAAAAGAAGCCTGGCTATTTCTATATCATCGGCGGGAGCGCCGCGAGGAGACGAAGGCCCGCCCAAGCCGGTCGGCGCACCATTCGAGGAGAATCCGGTCGGTCTCGTTGTAGGAGGAGACCGTGTCCCCATCGATGTCTATCTCTCCCACGACTTTGCCCTTGGCGAAGATGGGGACCACAATCTCGCTCCGGGTGTGGAGGAAGCACTGGAGATAGCGGGGATCCTTGTTCACATCGTCGACGACGACGCTTCGTTCCTCCCGAGCCGCCAGGCCACAGATGCCCTCGCCGATGGGGATGCGCACGTGTTCGGTCGCTTGGGGTCCGTCCCACGCGCGAAGCACCAGGGTCTCGTCTTCTATCAGATAAATCCCGACCCAGTTGTAATGGGAAAAGTTTTTGCGGAGATACGAGCAGAGCTCTTGGGCCAGCTTGGCGAAGGGCCGCTTTTTGCGGAGCAGGGCCGCCAAGGCATCCAGCGGAAGAATCATCGGGGCGGATTATACGCCGCCCTCCGTCTCCCAGTCTATTACAGGAACGGGGACCATTATTCCGCTACCGAGTCGGGCCCTCGCACGTCTATACCTGTAGCGAATTGGGAGGATGGACCATGGGGAAGCTCGGGCTTTGGGGAACTCTCGTCGTTTCGCTCCTGGCCAATCTCGTTCTCCTTCATCGGCTGAGCAGCGAGGGCGACCTGCGGATTGTCGTGCGGAAGACGGCCGCGGCCTCGACCCATTCTCAGCCGGAGGCTGGGACGTTGGCGTCGATTCCTCGAGTGACCCCCAAGTCGGAAACGCCCCGATCGGTTCCCCCTCCCGAGACCGGAAGAACCGATGCCTCGACCTCCCCCGGGACTGAGTCTTCCACCGTCCACTCTTCTGTCGGTAATTGGTCCACCCCAGAGACCGGAACCTCCGTAAACAACGGGAGTTGGAGTGATATTCGGAGTACCCTTAACTGGATTCGCGTCTCCTATCGTGGCGATGATCCCTTCGGCATTCTGCAAGGTCGGCTCGACCTTACCCCGGCGCAGGTGGAGTTCCTCGATCAGGTCCTCCGCTCCCAGCTCAACGCCGAGCAACGAAAGAAGTACGAGGAACTTCGAAGCGACAAGTCTCTCACGACCGGACTCGGCATCACTGGGTGGATCACCACCTCTACCGGGGTGGACGTGGAGAAGGAGTTCCCGAAGTCAGAATCGCCCTGATGATCCCGGCGACAAATAGATTGAGGAAGCCGATCGCGAGCCCCGCTTTCACGGCGACCAGGATTCCGGGCATCTCGCCCGTCGAGGCGGCGTAGCCGACGATGAACAACACCGCGAGAATCAGGAAGGAAACCGTTCCGACCCAACCGTGCCTCTTGGCCATCTCGTTCTCCTTTCACGGACACCGGACAGATCAGTCCCGACCGCGTCCCGTTTGAGGAAATCAGGCGCGGCGCACGAACCGCCGCGCGAGGGCCGACACGAGGTCGCCCAGGAGAACGATTCCCGCCCCGAGAAGGACGAGGAGGAGCATCTCGTCATAGAATCTCCGCGCGCGGGCGTCGGCGATCCAGTAGCCGAGGGAGACGATGCCGAGCATCCCGAGCACCGTTGCCTCGCGGACGCAGGTCTCGAATCGGTAAAAGAAATATAGGAGGAACCGCGGGAGCGCGACCGGGAAGACTGCGGCACCGGCGATCGTGAGACGCCGGGCGCCGAGTTCCCGCAAGGCTCGCAGCGGTCCGGGTTCCAGATTCTCTACCGTCTCCGACGTCAGCTTCCCCAAGATCCCCGCATTGTGGATCGCCAGCGCCAACACCGCCGGCCACGCGCTCGGCCCGAGCATGGCGAGGAAGAGATACGCCCACACGTATTCCGGAATCGAGCGCAGGAAGAGTTGGACCCCGCGCGTCGCGAAGACGACCGCCCCCCAGGCGAAGCGCCGCATCGGGCCCGGTCGGCGAGCGTGGGGAAGGAAGGCTTCCGGTGCCATCAAGGTCCGCGCCCCGGACATCGACAAGAGAATCGCGGCGAGTCCGGCGAGCACGATCGCGAGCGTCGAAATCGCCAGGGTGCGACCCGCTCCCGTCCAGCCGCGTTCGCTCAAGATGGGGACGGCCCACCGCCCCAAGCTCGCGATTCCTTCTTCGCGGACCTGCGGAGGAACTACTTCCTGGCGAAGGAAGCGGAGGAGATTCTCTTTCCGCCGGGACTCGAAGAGGGCTCCGACCTGGATCTCGCCCGAGATCCACGCGTACACGCTCAGGACCGCGAGCGCCGCGGCCGTCCATCGCAGCAGGCGATTTCGAGGACGGGTCCTCCCGAGACGATCGATCTCGCTCACGGGGCGAACCTCCCCCGCAGGCGTCCGCTCCAGACGTCCAGGATCGCGACGAGCGCGAAGAGGGTGTAGAGGTAGGTCCAAACCTCGCGGTAGTGGAGATTCTCGAAGGACTGGCGCAGGAAGAATCCGAGCGTCTCGTATCCGAAGAAGCCGAGGATGGCCGAGGAACGCACCGCGCATTCGAATCGGTAGAAGGCATACGCGGCCATGTCGGGCAGGGCTCGGGGAAGGAGGCCGAAGAAAAAGACCTGCGCGGGCGATGCCCCCGTCGCGCGGAGCGCATGGGCGGAGTCGCGGGCCGCCTCGTCGATCATCTCCGAGAAAACCTTGGCCAAGGTTCCCGCGTAGGGAATCGCCAAGGCGATCACGGCGGCAAATGTGTTTAGGCCGAGGGCGGCAAGAAAGAGGACCGCCCAGAGAAGTTCGTGGACGGACCGCATGAGGGCGATGAGCGTTCGAGTGCCTCCCCAGAGGAGCGGGGCCACGCGCCATCGCCGGCCGAGATCTCCCTCCCACCAAGCGGAAGACGCCGGAAAGGCGAGGAGGATCCCCAGCACGACGGCGAGGCTCATCCCCGCGGCTGCGAAAACGACGGTCCTTCGGGCCGCGTCCAGCGCCTTCATCGGCAGGGGAGTACTGCCGGAAGGGGGAGTCGATTCGTAGGAGAGCGCCGGCGAAAGCGCCGCCTCGAAGAAACGCCGGGCGATCTCCAGGCCGCCAGCGTGGGGTGCCAACTGCCGGGGCGAGAGTTCGAGCGCTACGCCCGAGGCCGCTCCCGCCAGGAGCAGGAGAAGGAGGACCATCCCGCGCCGTCCGATCGGGAAGGGGCGCCGGATCTCCGTCATGATTCGAGGTCGTACAAGGCGTGGAATTCCGCCGCGCTGACGTCGGCGGCACGCCGGTCGAAGAGGATGCGGCCGTTTCGGAGGCCCACCAGTCGCGGGAAGAACTCGCGGGCCAGCTCCAGGTTGTGCAGGCTCATGACGAGGGTGAGACCGCGCTCGCGCGAGACGTCGGTGAGAAGCGCGACCGTATCGCGCGCCCGGGCCGGATCCACCGAGGAGACCGGCTCGTCCGCCAGGAGGACGGAGGGTTCCTGGAATAGGGCTCGCGCGATCGCCACGCGCTGCTGCTGGCCACCCGAGAGCTCGTTCGGCTTGTGGTGCGCTCGCTGCGTGAGGCCGACTCGGTCAATCGACTTCATGGCGAGTTCCGTGCGGTTCTTCACGCCCGCATACATCAGGGGTAGCTCGACGTTGCGCAGGGCCGACGTGCGAGGGAGCAGGTTGTAGT
>CAZGKV010000007.1:0-107346 GCA_964526305.1 uncultured Planctomycetales bacterium
CGGAATCTCCTCCCTCCTCTCGCGGAGAGGCCGGAGGAGAATCGGGATCACGTTCAGACGATAGTACAGATCCTCGCGGAATCGTCCCCGGGCCACCTCCTCGCGCAAGTCGCGGTTGGTCGTCGCGACGACACGGACGTCCACCCGCCGCATCTGACTGGAACCGACGCGCTCGAAGCACCGTTCCTGGAGGACGCGCAGAAGTTTCGCCTGGAGGTTCGGCTCGATCTCGCTCACCTCGTCGAGGAGGATGGTCCCGGTGTCGGCCAGCTCGAACCGTCCCTTTCGCGACCGATCCGCGCCGGTGAAGGCCCCCTTCTCGTGGCCGAAAAGCTCGCTCTCGAGGAGCCCCGCCGACAGCGCCGCGCAATTGACGCAGAGGAACGGAGCGGAGCGACGCGACGAACGCTGGTGGAGCATCCTCGCCACCACCTCTTTCCCGGTCCCCGTCTCTCCCGAGATGAGGACGGTGGAGTCGCTCGAGGCGGCGCGATCGAGGAGCGATTCGATCCCCGGAATCGCGACGAACCGCTCGTTCTCGTCCCGCACGCGGGTCCGCAAATACTCGTTCTCGAGCGCGATCCCGCGATGGCGCAGCGCCCGGTCGACGAGAATCTCGAGCTCGTCGAGCTTGAAGGGTTTGATCACGTAGTCGAACGCGCCCTTCTTCATCGCCTCGACGGCGCTCTCGATCGTCCCGTGCGCCGTGATGAGAATCACCGGCGTCTCGACACTGAGTCTCTTGGCCTCTTCCAGGACCTCGAGTCCGTCCATGCCCGGCATCTTGAGATCGGTGATGACGAGGTGATACTCCTCCTGCGCGAGCCGATCGAGCGCGGCCCGGCCCGAATCGAATCCGTCGACGCCGTGTCCCGCGCGCCGGAGCGCCTCGACGACCGCATCCCGCATGATCGACTCATCGTCCACGACCAGGATACGGCTCATAACTTCACCACGAACGCGGCCCCGCCCTCGGGCCGATTGAAGGCCTCGATGGTTCCCCCGTGCGCCTCGACGATCTTCTGGGCGATCGCCAAACCGAGGCCCGTCCCCTTCGCCTTTCCCGTCACGAAGGGGGTGAAGAGTTTTTCGAGGATTTCGGCGGGGATTCCCGGACCGGTGTCGACGAAGCGAACCTCCGAGGCGTCCCCCTCGATCGCCAGGCTTCCCCCGCTTTCCATGGCCTGCGCCGCGTTCAAGATGATATTGAGGAACACGCGCTGCATCATTTCGGCATCGACGCTCACCGTCGCCCCGTCGAGACGGCGGACGACCTCGACGCGGCTTCGATCGAGCGCGGTGTGCGCCAGGTCCAGGGCCGCATCGACGACGGAGGCGAGCCGCGTCGGCGCGCGGCGCGGCTCCTGGTCCCGGCCGAAGGCGAGCATGTCCTCGACGAGCTTGTCCAACCCCGCGACCGCCGCGAGAATGCGGTCCACGGTCTGCACCTTCGCCGAGTCTCCCGCAAGATCGCGACGGAGCATCGAGGCGTAGAGCTGGATCCCGCCGAGCGGATTGCGGATCTCGTGCGCGAGATTCGCCGCCATTCGGCCCAGCGTCTCGAGGCGGGTCTTGCGGTTGAGCTTGCGGTCCTTCTCCGCCAACTCCTTCTGAAGTTCGGCGATCCGGCTGTAGGATTGGCCGAGCCTCTCCGTCGCCTGATGGAACGTCTGCATCAAGCGGGAGAGTTCGGTGATGTCGCCGCCGGACTGCACGACCGTGCCTCCCATTCCCCTCGAACCCGTTCGCCTCTCCTCTATTTCTTATCGTCAACGAACCCCGCGCCGCCTTGCTCTTTTTGACCGTACGCGTCGCGAAGCTTCTGCCGCTGGCGCAGATCGCGGATCTCCGCGGCGCGCTCGTCCCTTCCGCGCTCGAACCTCCCGCGGTCCTCCTCCTCGACCCTCAGGATCTTCTCCAGGATGGCCCGGATCTCCTCGACCACCGCTTCCACGCGGCGCGCGACTTCGGGGGGGCAGGAGGAGCGGAGCTGCGGCCATCGCTGCATCGCGTCCGCGACCCCCCGCTTGACCGACTCGACTTCTTCGAGCCTCGCCCGTTTGGCCTCGATGAGGGACATGAGCCCTTCCAGATCGCCGGACTCCAGAAGGGCGCGCTGCCGTTCGCTCATCGCGGCGACCTCGGCGTACTTGTCCCGCTGAAGGACGAGGGCGTCGTGGAGCCGGAGGACGTCATCCACGATTCAGCTCCTCCTCGACTTCCCGGAGGCGCGCGGGCCAGAACTCGCGCCCGGCTCCTCCCATGGAGGCGTCGAACTGTTCGCGGGCCGTGCTCCAGGCATTGCGACTCTCTTCGAACGCCCGCTTCGCCTCGTCCTTCCGGCCGAGCCGGAGGAGGGCGCGGATTCGGCCGAGGAAGGCCCCGAGCCTCTCGTCGCTGTTCGCGTGTCTCCGGAAGGCCGCCTCGTGCGCGACCAGCGCGTCCTCATACCGGCCTTCGTTGTAGTACACGTCTCCCAGGAGAAACCGAGCCTGCCGGAGCCGGGGTTCCTGCGCCTCGCGCTGCGGGGGGGGGATCCGAGCCGCGTAGGCGAGGGTTTTTTCGACCCACGACGAAGCCTCGCTCCACGCCCGCGACTCCAGGGCGATTCGGGCCACCGCGAAGGCCGCGTCGATCGCTTCCGCCGGAGGGGAGACGCTCGACGAGAGGGCCACCGCATACCGTTCCACGTATTCCTCGAAAAGGCGTCGCGCTTCGGCGTTGGTCCGGCGGCGGCGATCGGCGCCCTCCGGAGTGGACGCGTCGACGCGTCGCGCGGCGTCCGCCAGGGCGGTCGCGCGGAGAAAGAGCCCCTCCTGCCAATAGATGCTCGTGGGATCCCGACCGAACCGCGGGTCCCGAAGAAGCGGCTCCAGCTCGTCGGCGGCGTCTCGACTTCGCCCGAGTCGGACCAGGATCCGGGCCCGCTGGATCAGGATCTCCGAGGCGCGTCCCCCGTCCGGAAGCGCCCGGAGGTATTCCGCAAACACCGGGAGGGCCGCGGGCTCGCCCGGCCGGTCCGACTCGTAGAGGCCCGCGTCCATGAGAGACTGGCCCTGTTCGAAAAGCGAATCCTGATTCGGCTTCGGGGCGGCGTCGTAGTGTGCGCGGAACCGGATGGAGGCCGGGACGTGGAGGCCGGCTTCCCGGTACGCTTGCGCGGCGGACTTGAGGGCATCCCTTCCTTCGGCGAGGTTTTCCGCGATCCGATCGTACGAGCGGGCGGCCTCGAGAAGGAATCGGGTGGCCGCACGATCCGCTTCGGCGGCCGCGGCCGGATCCCCGCGGCGAAGCTCCTCCGCTCGACGCTTCAGGCGCTGGCCGTGGTACGTGCGGAGATTCGCGGCCTCCCAGGCGTACGGCAATCGATCGGGATGGAGCCGGTAGAGTTCGTCCATCGCTCCCGTCAGATTGCGGATGCGATCCGGATCCTCTTCCGCCTTCCCGCGATCTCTAAGCCGTTCGAAGATGCCCTCGAAGTCCGCTGCCGGAATCTCCCCGGGTTGCGCGCGGCGGATTCGGGCGAGTCCGGACCGGATCTGGGCATAGGGATCCTGGAATCCGATCTCGCGATGGTACTCTCCGAGGAGAAGCTGCGCGTACGGCGCGAAGGGCGAACGGCCCTCCGCGAGCTCGCCGGCGATCGGGACCCCGCGGCGGTCCAAGGCGCGGAGTCGAACCTCGGCCAGGAAGTATTCCGCCTCCGCCCGATCGGCGCCGGAGATCGCCTGTTTCCGGGCGAGCTCGAGATCCTGGAGGGCGCGGTCCGCCTGCCGGAGGCGCGCGAGGGCGCGCCCTCGGTCCAACCGGAATCTCGGTTCCTCCGCCGGGAACTCCCGGAGGGCCTGGTCCGCGACCTGCGCGGACTCCTCGTATTTCCCCCGGCGCCAGAGCATCGCGGAACGAACCCGGAGGGCCTTCACTCGATCCGCGCCTTGGGCCGTCTCCAGGTACGACTGAATCCGGCGATCCGCCTCGGCGGCGAGGGTGGTTGCTTTCGCGGGTTCCGCCACCGATTGAATCGTGAGGCACGTGACGACGTCGAGATTGGCCTCGCGCCGTCCGAATTCCTCGATGAGGGTGCGGTACTTCTCGCACGCTTCCGGATATCGGTTCAGCTCCCGGAAGAGATTCGCCGTTTCCACAAGGGCGGGCGTCGCGTCCTGACCTCGCCGGGCGGAGTTCAGAAGGTTCTGCCACGCGGCTTCCGCTTTCGGAACGGAGTTCGACTCCACGGCCCGCGCCAGATGGATCCGTCCGAGCAGGTACTCCGCTTCCGCGGCCCTCGGCGAATTCGGAAACTGATCCGAGTGTCGGCGGAGCTCCCGTTCGGCGGTCTCCACATCGCCGGAGGCCAGGTGTTCCCGCACGCTTCCGAGGAGGAGGTGCTCCCGATCTCGCAACCGGCCGGCCGTGGGGTAGACGGAGGCGAGTCCGACGAGCGAGAGAAGGGCGGGAACGGCCAACAGGACCCGCCATTCGCGACCGAGCAGGGCCATGAAAACTCCGAGGCGGGCCGCGGGCGGCGGCGCGCCGCTACACGAGTTCCTTCTCGAGAAGCTCCTTCACCTCGCGAAGCGTCCGGTGGCGCTGGAGCATCTTGATCTTCTCGATGCGCTCGAATACGTCCTCCCCGTACAGGCGGTGGCCCGACTCCGTCCGCTCGGACTCCTCGATGAGTCCCATCATCGTGTAGTTGTGAAGGGTCTGGCGGGACAGGCCGGTGTAGCGCATCACCTCGCCGATCTTGAAAAGTTTTTTCGGGGCCATGACCGTCCTCCAGGAGGTATACTGGGTTTCGCCCTCTCCAGAAAGATCACGATCCCCCCCCTCTAGAGAAGTTTATATTTCGTAAATTACATTTCGTCAAGGGACATTCGAGTCCGAAGGGCAATCCGATTTCCCAAGGGAGCGCCTCCTTGGGAGCATCCGTAGGGCAGTCGGAGCATTGGCTCGGCTTGGGAACCCAGCCGACCCCGCTACGGAGGCGGAGTTCTCCAGAACCCCGAATCGTTCTTTCTCCTCGTCCGGGCCGGCCGCCTGTTCTCGCGCCTGAGCCTCCCTTCTTGGGGAAGGGCGGGAAGGTCAGGTCGCTCTTTTTCCCCATGCCGTCCCATAGGCACGGAGGAGAAAATCATATAGGACTATTTCATGGGAACGCTGAGCAAAGCGGATGACTCGATTGACATGCAGGTGAAGGAAGCTGGCCATCATGTTCGGAAGATCGACTTCCCTCTCCGTCGATTGAGCGAGTCGCCCGAGATCTTCCACAATCGGTCGCATCGAGTCGGAGCGCTCTTGAAGTGCGATCGCGATCGGTTCCAGGGCCGGGTACTTCGAGAATCTTCCTTCGAGTACGGGCTCGAGGATGGGTCGGTATCGACGGTATTGTCGCGAAAGCCGATTCTCGAATGCCGCGCATCGTCGCGAACTGCCGGGCGCTTCTCAGTCCCCGAACGTCGTTCCGATCGCCCGCGCCGCGGCGATGAGCTCGTGGTCGGACGGAACGCACCGGCGGCGACCCGCGACGTCGGCGATGGGAACGGAATCCATCGCGCCCGCGCGAAGCGACACCATCCGACCCCACAAGTCCCTGCGGACCAACTCGGCGGCCGCGGAACCGAAGCGCGTCGCCAGGATGCGGTCGGCGGGCGTCGGCGTGCCCCCGCGCTGGAGATGGCCCAGCACCGTGACGCGCGACTCGAATCCGGTGAGCCGCTCCAGCTCGCGGGCGACGAGGGAGCCGATTCCGCCGAGCCGCACGGGCTCCGGAGCGTCCTGGACGATGCGCTGCACCACGACGTTCCCGCCGACGGGCTTGGCGCCCTCCGCGACGACCACGATCGTGAATCGACGCCGCCGGTGACGCTCGCGCACGTACTCGCCGACGGTCGCGAGATCGAAAGGGATCTCGGGGATGAGGATGACGTCCGCCCCGCCGGCGACTCCTCCATAGAGCGCGATCCATCCGGCGTTCCGACCCATGACCTCGACGACCATGATCCGCCGGTGCGCATCGGCGGTGGTGTGCAGCGCGTCGAGCGCTCCGCTCACGACCGACACGGCGGTGTCGAATCCGAAGGTCACGTCGGTCGCCTCGACGTCGTTGTCGATCGTTTTGGGGACCCCGACGAATCGAAGATCGTGGGCGGAAAGCTGATGCGCGATCTTCATCGTTCCGTCGCCGCCGATCGCCACGATTCCTTGGAGTTTCCTCCGACGATACGTGGCCCGCATCTTCGCGGCCTGCCCCACGGGGTCGCCGCGATTGCTCGTCCCGAGAATCGTCCCACCGCGGATGAGGAGACCGGAGACGTCGTCGAGACCGAGGCGCCTTGTCTCGTCCCGCACGAGTCCCTCGAATCCGTCGGCGATCCCGAGGAGTTGGACGCCCTTCTGCCCCAAGAGTTTCTTGGCCACCGCCCGGATGACCGCGTTCAGCCCCGGGCAATCGCCCCCGCCGGTGAGAATCCCATAGATCATGAGGGTGGGTTATAGGAGTCGCGGGCCGATTCGGTCAATTCCTGTTTGATTCGAATCGAGCGGAAGGTACAAAGGGACCATGGTTCTCGCCTTGCTCCTGGCCATCCAAGACTCGGACATCGATCGCATCTTGCGCCGATTCGAACAGACTCGGATGAAGGTTCAAACTGAAGGGGAGTACCTCCAGGCCGTCGACGCCTGCCGGAAGGAATTGGAGGAGCTCCTCGCCCGCCGGCCGGACGGACCCGAGTCGGCACGGGCCCGATATCACCTCGCGGAGATGGCGTCCTATCGCAAGGACTACGACGGCGCAATTCGGCTCTACGACGAATTCGTGAAGCGCCACCCTTCGGACGCCTTGGTACCGACGGCCCGGCTCGCGGCCGCCGAGCTCGCGATGCTTCTCGAGCGCGACGAGGAGGCACAGCTTCGATTCGAGGAGTGGCGCGCCGCCTATCCCAAGGACGAGCGCGGGACTCGCGTGAGAGTCTACCTGGCCGTGATCCCGATGTATCGGCGCAAGTTCGACGAAGCGGCCAAGGCGCTTCGGAAGCTCCGCACCGAGATCGGAGACGGAGCGGAGGCTTGGACGATCGCGATGCAGCTCGTGGTATGCCACCATCTTGCCGAGAAGCGCGAGGAGGCTCGCGCGACGCTGGAGGAGATCATCAAGTCCTGCCGCGAACGGCCCGTCGTCGAATCGGCGCGTCGTCTCCTGGAAGAGTACGCGCTCCTGGGCCGGGAGCTTCCGTCCGAAAAGACGACGGACGCCCTCGATCGCGAGGTCCACTTGGGGAAGCTTCGAGGAAAGGTGGTCGTCTTCTACTTCTTTTCTCCCGGGCTCCCCTTCGCGGACGAAGAAGTTCGGTTCTTGCGAACCCTCCACGAGCGCCATAAGGGGGGAGCCGTGGAAATCGTGGGAGTTTCCGTGACGCCTCGGCGGAACTCCTTCGAGCAGTTTTGCGAACTTCATTCGATCCCGTGGTCGACGTTTTGGGACGGCGAGGGGATGAACGGGAAGCTGGCTCGGATGTACTCGGTGCGCGGACTCCCCTCCCTCTGGGTCCTGGACCGGCGGGGGCGCACGCGGTTCTTCAATCTCAGCGGACGAAATCTGCACATCGCCGTCGAGACGCTCCTCGCCGAGAAATAAAGGCGGGCTCCGGATCCGGCCGATAATCCTATCGATGCAGGAGTTTACCGCTCTACTCGAACGCCTGAATCTGGCGGGGCCCAAGGCGGCGGTGGGAGGACACTTCCCGGAAATCGTGGCGTTGCTCTCGATCGTCTTCGGAGGCGCGTTCCTCCTTTATGGATGGAAGCACCACGAGTATTTTCTCGGCATCACCGGATTCCTCGCCGGGGGATGGGGCGGGATGATCGCGAAGGCGCATTTCTCCCAGGCGGGAACCGTGCCGCCGGTCCTCTATCTCGGCGTGTGCGCGGTGGCCGGGGCGTACGTCGGAATCTACTTTCGGCAGTTCGTCGGAATCCTGCTCGGGGGCTTCACGACGGCGGTGCTCGGCTCCGTCTTCTTCCCGAATCTCTTTCGTCCGGGGAATTACTCCACGCTGACGGTGGGGATGGCGTTCCTTCTGGGGGGAGGGTTGGGCGCAATCTTCCCCAAGTTCTTCTTCATCTTCAATTCGTCCCTGATCGGAAGCGTGTTCGTGACGTACGGCGTCTCCAGCGCGGTCTTGGCTCAGGTCGCGGGGGAAGCTCCGCCGAAGACACGGATGGTCCTGCACCTGCTCGTGTTCCTCCCGCTCCTGATCTTCGGCGTGCTGTATCAGCTCGTCACCGCGCGGGAAGAGACGCCGCCTCCTGCGCCTGCGGGGCCCCCGATGCGCCAGCCTACTTGACGCCGAAGCGCTGCTGGATCTCCTTCGGGATCTCGACGTCCAACTCCTGATCGTGTTTCGAGAGGACGACCTCCGTCCTCGCCTCCAACTTGTCCAAGCCCTGCGGCACCGGGGCGCTCGGCGGGAAGGCGTTCTCCTTGATCACGGGCTTCAGAGTCCACTCGACCTTGTGGACGAGGAGGTCCGATTTCCCGAGATAAATCTTGTAGAGAGACTTCGACCTCTTGAGATCGACGTACCCCATCACGTTTCCCACCTGCTTGAGTTGGCTCTTGAAGTTGTCGGTGAATTCCTTGATCTGGTCCTTGAGGAGCGGCTCGTCGGCCGCGAATTCCGCGACCTTGCACGCCCGCCCGTCGACCTCCGCGTCCGTCCCCCAGCTCGCGAGGACGGCGAGGCGCGCGGCGTCGGAGAGAAAGAGGGCGGGATTGCGGAAGGAACCGACGCGGATCGCTTCCGTTCCGGAGAGCTGGTTCGGAGGGACGAACTTGCCGTTCGAGTGGACGAGATAGGAGGCCCCCTTCGCGTAGATCTCGGCGGAGCCCTTCGCGGCCGCGAAGTCCTTCTTCGCCACGCCGTCGAACTTGTTCTCCTGGTTTTCCGGTCCGGTGAGCTTGACGGTTTGGGCGAAGTGCCAGCCCTTCTTCTTGACGGTTTCCCCGAGGCACTTCCGGAGCGCGGCGGGGGCCTTTTCCTTGCCGATCTTCTCTTCCCCCGCCGATTGGAGGGACGTCGCAAGCAGGATCCAGATCATTCGTATTCTCCTTCGGAGTTGAGACACGGCAGACCGCCCCAATTGTTCCGGAGAACCGGCGGAACGCTTGGAATCGTTCCCATCGGTGAGTTAGACTACTTCATATGCCGACGTGGGACGAGATAACTCCGGAGACGGAGCGCTGGACCCGCTCGTCGCGGCTCACGTGCACCAACGTCCTCATCGGGGCCAATATCGTCGGATTCGCGGTGGCGGGGCTCTTGCCCCGAATCTTCGGGATCAGCGTGGACGGGCTGGCCTTCGAGGCGAACCGCGCGATCGGGCGATTCGAAATCTGGAGGTTCGCGACCTATTCGTTGGTTCAGCTCGTGGACTTCTGGTTTCTGTTCTGGTTCGTGTTCGGAGCGTTCACCCTGTACCAGATCGGTAACGAGCTGGAACGGGAAATCGGACCCGCGCGATATCTTGGACTCTATTTCGGCTGCGCCGCGTACGGCGCGATGATGCATGCCGTGTATCAGTACGTGAGCGGTTCGTTTGCGCCCGCTCTTTCGTTCTTCGGGCCGGTCTTTGCGGTCGTGACGGCGTATGCATGGCGGTATCCGAATCGACCGATATTGTTTTTCTTTTTCCTCCCGATGCGGATGCGGACCTCCGTCCTCATCACCGCCGGAATTCTCTTTTTCTACTGCCTCATCTATTTCAAGGCCGGCCTCTCGCCCGTAGCGTTCCTCGGAGCCGGACTTGCGGCGCTGGCGGTCCACTACGCCGGCCCCGCGGTCGACCGGTGGGCGGACGCCCGGGAATCGCGTCGGGAACGCGCCCGGATGATCGAAGGGATCGAGCTCAAGCACCGGGTCGACGCGATCCTCGACAAGATCAGCCGGGAGGGAATGGGAGCGCTCACGCGGGCGGAGCGTGGGCTCCTGAAGCGGGCGAGCGAGTCCATGGGGCGGCGGCCGAATGACTAGTCGGTGGGTCCTCAAGGCCGGCGCGCTCGCGGCGCCTTTCGCGGTTCTCTATGCCGTCCTGGCGCTCTTCGGCCCCTCGCTCTCTCAGGGGATATCGCGTCTCTTTTCCCCGCGGGGGTACGAGGTTCTCGAACGAGGGCCGTACGTCCTGCATGCCCGAAAAGGGTCCGGGAACCACGATCTTGCCGCCCGCACGCTGGACGAATTCACGGATCCGATGATGTCCAAGTTCGGATCGGCGTTCGGGTTCCACCGACCGGAGAGGGGAACCTCTCCCCTGACGATCTACCTGCTCGAATCGCGCGAGGAGCTGAAGAAGTTCGGCCTCACCCGCTTCAATTCCGATCTGGCGAACAACGGCGGGTACTTCGATTGGGCCAAGCTGGAGATCGCGTTCGTCCTGACGGGGCGCCGAGGCGACGACGAGCGGGTGCTTCGACATGAGATGACCCACGCCCTCATGCACTTGTCCCACCGCGACCGGGTGTGGCCATCGTGGCTTGCGGAGGGAATGGCGTCGTACTTCGAGCATAGTCGCGTGGTGGAGGGGGTGTGGCGGCCCGGTGGGACCCCGGAGGATCGTCCGAGAAATCGTCCGTCGCTCGCGCTGGCGCGCGTCCTTTCGGCCCAAGACTCCGACTTTTCCGGAGCCGCCAATGCGGACTTCTACGACTCCGCTCATCTGCTGGTGGCCTACCTCTTGGAGAAGGAATCCCGCAAGTTCCAGGAATACTACGGAGCGGTGCACCAGGGGACCGGGGCGGGCAGCTTCGAGCGGTTTTTCGACCTGGCCGCAACCGAAGCCGCATGGCACCGCTGGGTTCGGGAGTTGAAACAATCGTTGACACGGCGCCCCGCCGCGGCAGAATAGCCGCCGAATCGGAGGACCCTATGGGCGGTGAAAAATACGACGAGATGTCGCGGCGCGTCCAGGAAGCGCGGGCGAACTTCGAGGAATTCGTCAACGGAAAGAAGATCGCCGGGATGCGCGCCCGAAAGGCGCTCCAGCAGATCAAGCGCCTGGCGCAGGAATGCCGGGTCGAGATTCAGGACATCAAGAAGACCACCGCCGAAGAGAAGAAAACCGACCCCGCCCCATAATCCAGATGATATAAAAGAAGCCTGGCTATTTCTATATCATGATATAGAAATAGCCAGGCTTCTTTTATATCATCCGATCCAGCCGCCGCCGAGGACGGAGTCGCCTCGATAGAACACGGCCGCCTGGCCGGGGGTGACCGCACGCTGGGGAGCGGAAAACGTGGCTTGGACGCGCCCGCCTTCCAGCACCTCCAGTCTGCCCGCGGCGCCCGGATGGCGGTACCGGATCTGCACCGTCGCCTCCAGCTCCTCTCCCGGCTGCGGATTGGCGTCGATCCAGTTGACCTCCCGGGCCGTGAGCTCCGACCGCTCCAAGTCTCGCTGTTCCCCGACCACGACGGCATTCTTCTCCGCATCGATCGCCACCACGTACATCGGGCGCCCTAAGGCCACTCCCAGACCCTTTCGCTGACCCACGGTGAAGAGCTGATGGCCGCCATGGCGCCCCACGACCTCCCCTCGGGTGGTCACGAACGCCCCCTCCCGCACCCGCTCGGGGATGCGCTCCCGAATCAGGCGGCGATAGTCGTTGTCCGGCACGAAGCAAATCTCCATCGACTCGGGCTTTTCCGCCACGCGCAACCCCGCGCGCCGCGCCGTCTCCCGAACGGCCGCCTTCTCCATCCCCCCCACCGGGAATCGGACTCGGGCCAACTGCCCCCTCCGCAGAGGAAAGAGAAAGTACGACTGATCCTTGCCCGCATCGATCCCCCGCAGCAACCGGGGCCCCTCTTCCACCCGCGCATAGTGGCCCGTCGCGACGAACTCCGCACCGATCGCGTCGGCATAGTCGAAGAGACGGCCGAACTTCAGATCTCGGTTACAGAGGACGCACGGATTCGGCGTCGCCCCTCGATCGTACTCGGCCACGAAATAGTCGACGATGCGGCGAAAGTCCGATTCAAAGTTGAGAACATAGAAAGGAATCCCCAGGGAATCCGCCACCCGGCGGGCGTCCCACGTATCCTCGACGCTGCAGCACCCCTGCTTCCCCGCCCGCCCCCCCGGAGGATGCTCCACCCCGTTCCGGAGAAAGACTCCCGTGACCTCGTGTCCTTGCTCCCGCAGGAGCCAGGCCGCGACGCTGGAATCGATTCCGCCGGACATCGCACACAACACGCGGGCCATGGATCGGAAGGCTACCAGAATAGAGGAAGGGGGACAAGCCGGGCCCTTCCGATGCACGATTCCTTGGAAGCCGATTCGGCCGAAGGTTAGAATCCGACTCCCATGCCGACGTTCGCGCTTGTCACCTTCGGATGCAAGGTCAATCAACACGAGGGTCAGGCCCTCCGAGAGGAGCTCCGGCGCCGCGGGTACGAGGAGACTTCGCCCGACCATGGCGCGGACCTCTACGTCATCAACACCTGCACCGTCACCGAATCCGCCTACAAGGAGGCCGAACGTCTCGTCCGTCGCCTGAGCCGAGGGAATCCCGACTCCCGCTTCACCATCACCGGTTGCGCCGCCGATTCCAATCGCGCATCGTTTCTCGGACTCCCGGGAGTCGCCGGGGTCGTGGGCCATCGGGATAAGCACCGGCTCCCGGAACTTCTCGAAGACCGCCGCCTCGTCGAGGAGGAGCGCCCCCTTCGGAGCCGGGATCGCGACATCTTCGACTTGCGGATCTCGAGGTTCGAAGGTCACACTCGCGCCTTCCTCAAGATCGAGGACGGTTGCGATCTCTCCTGCAGCTTCTGCATCATCCCCAAGGTCCGCGGTGGACCGGCTAGCCGCCCCATGGCGGAAGTTATCGACGAGGCGCGCCGGCTCCTCGAGGCCGGCCACAAGGAGCTCGTGCTCACCGGCGTTCACCTCGGCGCGTATGGGAAGGACCTCGAGCGGCGATCGATGATCCCCGATCTCCTCGAAGAGCTTCTTCGGCTCCCCGTCGGGAGAATCCGCCTCTCTTCGATCGAGGTGAACGAGATCGACGACCGCCTCGTCGATCTCATGGCGGCCGAGCCACGGCGCTTGTGCCCTCACCTTCATCTGCCCCTTCAGTCCGGGGACGATTCGATCCTCCGCGCGATGCGGCGGCGATACAACTCCGGTCAATTCCTGAAGGCCTGCGAGCGGGTCGCCGAGCGCGTCCCGGACCCCGGCTTCACCACCGACGTGATCGTCGGATTCCCCGGGGAAACCGAGGAACAGTTCGACCGATCGATCGAGGTTTGCCGCAGGGTCGGCATAAGCCGCGTCCATCTTTTCCCCTATAGTCCACGCACGGGCACCGACGCCGCGAAGCTTCCCGACGACGTACCCTGGCGAACGAAGAAGTCGCGGCTCAACCGCCTGAAGCGAGAAGCGGCCCGTCTTACCCAGTCCTACGCCGAGCGATTCGTCGGACGCCGGGTGGACGTTCTCGTCGAGGGCGACGGGGGATATACCGAGCGCTACCTCCGCGCCCGCGTCGCCGGCCGTCCGAACGATTTGGTCCACGCGCTCGTACTCGAGGCTCGGGATGGCGAACTCCTCGCTGAACCGGATCCGGGACTTCCTCCGTAGCGTCCGCCGCGTTCTCGTTTCGGGCCACGTGCGGAGCGACGCCGACGCCCTCGGCTCGCAGCTTGCCTTCGCCCGGGCCCTTCGAAAGCTCCGCAAAACGGCCCACGTCGTTTGCGACCACGGCGTCCTCCCCGAGCTGCGGTTCCTGCCCGGCACCCATCAGGTCGGCCGCGGACCGGCGGACTTGCGGCCTCCCTACGACGCCGTCGTCACGTTCGATTCGGGCGCGTGGTCCCGCCTCGAGAGGATCGCCCACGCCCTCCCTCGTCCTGAGATCTTCGTGGTCAACGTCGATCATCACGCCTCGAACGATCGGTTCGGGGATCTCAACTGGGTAGACGACCGCTACTCCTCCTCTGCGGAGATGGCGTGGGAGCTGATCCGATCCCTGGGCGTGAAGCCGGACCGTCAGATCGCGACCTGCATTTACACCGGCATCGTCACGGACACGGGACGCTTCTCGTTCTCCAACACGAGCGCGGAGACCCACCGACGCGCCGCGGAGCTTCTCGAACTCGGCATCCGACCGGCCGAGATCTACCGGGCCCTCTACCGCCAGAAGACGCCCTCGCATCTCCGTTTCCTCTCCGAATGCATCGCCCGGATTCGAACCAGCGGGGACGGTCGCGTCGCCTGGGTCTCGCTCCCCCGGGACATGCAAGAGCGGGCCGGATTCGAGATCGGAGATACCCAAGAATACGTAGACCTGGTCAAATCTCTCCGAGGAGTGCGGGTGGCTCTCCTCTTCCGCGAGTTGGACGGTCGCGTCAAGATCAGTTTCCGCACGGAAGGCGTCGACGGCATCGCGCTCGCCGCGCCCTGGGGAGGCGGCGGACATCGCCGCGCCAGCGGCGCCACCGTGGAGGGACCGCTCGCCCGAGTCGAGCCGGCCGTGATTCGACGGACCCTGACGATGGTGAAGCGAGGCGGCCGATGAGAGAAGGGCAGATCCGGAAGCACGTCGAGATGGAAAAGCTCTTCGGCGCCGATTTCCTCCCGATTTCGAAGTCCCTCCCGCCTTCGGAGATCGACTCGCTCCGGGCGGAGGTGGCCGCGTGCAGGAAGTGCGAGGAGCTCTGCTCGCGCCGGACGCAGACGGTCTTCGGGGTCGGATCGCTCCGCGCCCCGCTCGTCTTCGTCGGAGAGGCGCCCGGGGAGGACGAGGATCGGCAAGGCGAGCCCTTCGTCGGGCGCGCCGGCCAGCTCCTGACCAAGACGCTCCAGGACCTCGGCGTCCCTCGCGATCGGGTGTACATCGCCAACATCCTCAAGTGCCGTCCTCCGGGCAATCGGACGCCCAAGCCGGAAGAGATGGCGAATTGCGTTCCCTACCTCCACCGGCAACTTCGAATCCTCGCCCCCAAGATCGTGTGCGTCCTCGGAAACGTGGCGGCGCAAAACCTGCTCGACACCAAGACCGGGATCACCAAATTGCGCGGGCGCTATCAGGACTTCAACGGAACGCGGATCTTCGCGACGTTCCATCCGGCCTACATCCTGCGAAACATGAACGAGATGAAGTACTTCGAAGCGGATCTTCGAACCGTATGCCTAGACGCCGGTCTCATCTAAACCTTGCACCCCGGCCCCCGAATTCGATAAAAAGTGCAAGGACGGCCGCTGGGGAGCCGTCCGGTTACCAGGCAGGAACGAACGGCCGGGTGAGGCCGGACCTAGAAGCGTTCCGAACCGCAGGCAGCGACGCCACGACCCGGCGCCCTCGGGCGCCGCGAGCGTGAAAAATTGGGAGAGTCCGCGTCCTGACCGACGGACGGCGCCGGTTCAGCCCCGCCTCCGACAGCCCTTCCCTTCCCTGCCCCTTCCGCTCTCGATTCGGGCGGAGAGCTCTCTCTTAGGAGCGCCCTATGGGCAAACCGGTTTGGGGCATCGACGTCGGAAAATCCTCCGTTAAGGCCGTCCGGATGGAACTCCGGCAGGGGGAGGCGGCGATCTCGGGAATCGAAGTGGTCTCCTACCCGGTACCCGAAGGAGAGGAGACCCCGGACCTCGATTTGCGGATCGTCGACGCCCTCCAGGAACTGAAGTCCGTTTGCAAGTTCGGCACCGATCCCGTTCTGATTTCGCTTCCGGGCCATTCCACGTTCAATCGCCTAATCAAGCTCCCTCCGGTCGAGGACGAGAAGATCCCGGAAATCGTGCAGTACGAAGCGCAGTCCCAGATTCCCTTCAACATCGACGAAGTGCTCTGGGACTACCAAGTCATCGATCGGGAGTACCAGCCGGGAGAGGAGAAGGAGGTCATCCTCTTCGCCATCAAGCGCGACATCGTCGACGGATTCCTCGCGAACATCGCGCCGGTGGGTCTGAACATCGAGGTCATTCAGTTCGCCCCCGTGGCCCTGTACAACTATCTCTCGTACGATCAGGAGATCGCCGGCGCCGCCATTGCGCTCGACATGGGCGGCGAGAACACCGACCTCGTGATCGTGGACGGCGCGAAGTTCTGGATCCGAAACCTCCCGATCACGGGCGACGACATCACGAAGGCGCTCCAGAAAGGCTTCAGCCTTCCCTTCGGCGAGGCCGAGAAGCTCAAGCTGAAGGCCGGCCAGTCGCAACAGGCCCAGAAGATCTTCAACGCAATCCAGCCCGTGCTTCGGGATCTCGTGGGAGAAATCCACCGGTCGATCGGCTACTACAAATCCATCTCGAAGACGGCGAAATTCGAGCGAATCATCCTCCTGGGAAACGCGACCAAGACGCTCAATTTCCAGAAGTTCGTCTCCCAGTCCCTGAGCACGATGGGAAATCTTCCCGCGGCCCGGCTCCAGAAGCTCGGCAAGATCAACGCGGACGACGTCGAACCGGCGGTCTTGAACCGGCATCTGGCCACGCTGGGCGCCGCGCTGGGGCTGGCGCTTCAGGGACTCGGGCTCGCCAAGAACGGCGTCAATTTGCTTCCGGATACCTTCAAGAAGAAGAAGGAGATTCAGAAGAAACGCCCGTGGATCGTCGGCGCGGTCGCGGCGCTCTACGTTCTGGTCTTCACCGTCTGGTTCGTCACCTCCGGGAAGGTCGATTCCCTGGAGAAGATCCAAAAGGACGCTCAAAGCGGGGAAAAGCAGTACTTGTCCCTGAAGGGACAGTACGACACCGCGAAGAGCGTCGACCAGCTCAAGACTCACCTTGAGACCGTCGCCGCGATCTCCCCCGAGCGAGATCTCCTGGTGAAAATCCTCAACCGGCTCAACGCCTGCATTCCGAAAAACGGAGAAGTGCCGGAGCAGGAGCGGATGTGGTTGGTCGACGTGAAGGCGGAGGAGGTTCCCCGCGAGGCCCCCAAACCGGCCGAGGGGGCCGCGCAGAACAAGCTTCCCTGGGCCGTGAAAAGGAATCTCAAAGTCGAGATCGAGGTGGTGACCGTCAAGGGCGACGATGCGATCGTCGGTACCAAGTTCGTGGTGGACAGGCTCCTGCGTCCCAAATCGAAGGACGGGCTTCTGGCCACCGTCCATCTCGAGGATCGGCAACGAGGAATCGGCGACGGCGTGGGGTGGGAAGTCCCGACACCCCAAGAAACCGACATTCCTTTCTCGAGCGGGAAGGTGCGCGGGGACAGCGATCCGCCGGGGCCGCCGATCTACTGGCGCTTCAAGATCCAGCTCGCGGTGCCGCTGGGGTCGCGCGACCGCCCTTCGCTCCTAGCCCCCAATCCGTAGGGAGACAGCATGGACAAGATCAAGCAGAATCCCTTCGTGGCGGCCATGATCGGGGCCGGGGTGCTCCTGCTCGTCCTCGCGGGATTCCTCCTCTACCCCGCTTGGGACAAGCAGGGCGAGCTCGAGAAAAAGGTAAAGCTCGTAGAGAAGAGCCTCGACCTCTACTCCCGTGACACGCCCGGAACACCGGATATCGATTCTTGGAACGACGGAACGGACCCGGCCAACCCCAAGAAAGACGAGAAGGACTACTATGGGAAGCTCCTCTGGAGTTACCGGACCGTTCTACGCTTCTACGCCGAGTACGATTGGAATCTGGAATGGTGGATGACCCACGGCGAGGAGGTGAAAACTCCGACGGACGAGATGGAGGCCTCGGAGATCCAGAGCCTACGCGCCTCGCCCTCCCACGGCGATCTCTTGACGAAACTCCGCGTCGCAGGGACGGGCCCCGTGGGACTCGAGGCCAAACTCAAGCAACGCGACGTCAAGCTCGGGATGCCTCCGCCCGCCAACGCGCGCGACGACGAAAACCCCTACGCCGGGAAGTATGGATTCAACTGGGAAGTGGATTTCAAGTGGGATCCTGTGGGCGAAAAGGAGATCCCCGCCGTCCTCAAGATCCTTCAGAAACGCTATTGGATCCGGAAACGCATCGCCAACGCCTGTCTCGCACAGGACGTGAAAGTCCAACGGCTGGTCGACGTCTACTTCTTCCGTCCTCTCCATAAGAACCTCTCCGGCGGGAACTACCCGTGGGACACGCGAGCCTCATCCGAAACCGCGCCGGACTCCCTCCCGTACGCGGGTTCGCCCATCCGCACCGGAACCGATCGCGGCCGCTTCGACGAGTTCGACCTCCCGGGCGATCTCGGCAAGACGATCACGTTCGGGGTCGCCTTGGACCTGATGTATCCCGAGGTCAACAAGTTCGTGCGCAAGTTGCTCGATCGCGATCTGGCGCCGCGACTCCTGCTCAGCACCGTCGGGATGCGGATGATGGTCCTGGAACAGAACCCGGCGACTCTGACCTACACGTACGATTGGAAAGAGCGGGACGACGGGCAAAACAAGAAGCGCCAAGAGGACGCCGAAAAGAAGTTCCTCGAAGAGAACAAGGCCCATCTCCAGCTTAGGCCGGTGCGCCTCCTCCTCACCTGCCAAGTCGTGGACTTCGATTCGGCCAAGCTCCCGGATTCGGGAAAGGCGCTCCTGCCCAACTGGGCCAAGCCTCCGAAGGACGAGTCCGAGCCCAAGCCATAGGAGATGATTTATGTCGGATGACAAAGCGGCCGGCAAGCTCCAGGCGATTCTCTATCAGTACGGAGAGAAGATCGGGTTGGGGACCGCCGCCGGGATGCTCGTCCTCTATCTCCTCTTCGGAGTCGCCCTCGCAGGGAGGAATCAGTCCGCTCAGCGGGTGAAGGAGGCCGCCGATCGAATCGCGGCGGAGTCGAAGAACTCGCATTCCGACAAGGCCGCGGAGGAATTCCCCGTCGCCAACCAGATCGACAAGGACGGAAACGTCGTCAAGGACAAGGACGGCAAGCCCGTCCGCGTCACGAGCGCGCTCTACGACGAAGAAATGCTCAAGCCGTGGAGAGAGATCGAGTCCACCCTGACGCCGCCCGCCTCCGGGGATTGGGCCGTGTGCGTCAAGACCACCGTCTCAGGCCAACGCGCGGAGAAGCCTCTTCCCGAAAAGGAAGAAGCAGTCCTCGTGATCGGAACGGTGTCGCTCGAGAAGGTCGAACCGGGACTCCAGGGCATCACCCTCATCTGGAAGGTCCACGATGCCGCGGGCTCGGAGAAAGAGGAGGCCGCGAAGATCGACGAGGTCGTCATCGAGCGTCAGGCCAAGGGCAAGGTGGACAAGACCTGGAAGGTTCCGGCCAGTCAGGTGACCCACGTCGACAAGGAGGTCGACAAGCGCGCGACGTACGAGTACCGCGTCGTCCCGGTCACCAAGAATCCGAAGTTCCTGGCCAAGAGGAAGACCGATCGCGGCACTCCCACAGACTGGCAGTCCGCGACGATGATGGACGAATGGATCATCAGCTTCATCAGTCCGAACGCAACCGAAAAGACGGTCCAGGTCAAGATCGAGAAGTTCGACAAGGTCGCGGGGCCCGTCCACATCACCCGAATCCAGCGGGAAGGGGACGAGATCGGGAAGTGGAAGGACATCGTCATCTACAAGGTGGACGACGGACTCGGCGGAACGAAGGACGACCCCCGCGAGGAGTTCACCTACAAGCATAAGGTAAGCGTATCCGGCGCCACGCATACGGTCGAGTTCAACACCGGCTGCAAGCTCCTCAAGATCCACGAAATCAAGGTGGAGGTCACCGTTCTGAAGTGCCACAAGAAGCCGCTCTCCGCGGAGCCCTGCAAGCCGGAACCGAAAACCTCGCAGATCGCTGTCGTCGAAATCCTCTATTCCGACGCGGACGGGCGGAACATCAGCGTGAAGTGGCGCGGGGGCAAGGAAGCGAAGATGAAGAACGACAAGGAGCTCGATCCGTCGGAATTCGCCCATCTCCGCGGCGAGCTCTGCGACGAGCACGGCGGGAAGAAGGAGGAGACGGAGGACGACAAGAAGAAGAGGGAGCTGGACGACAAGGCCAGGACTCTCCATGCGGAGGCCGAACAGGCCAGGAGAACCTTCGAGACGAAGAGCGAGGAGGCCAAGCGCCTGGAGAAGCAGGGAAAGAAGGAAGAGGCGGCCGCCGCCAAGAAGAAGTCGGACGAGGCCAAAACCGGCGCGATCGAGAAGTACGAGAAGCTGCTCAAGGAGTACAAGGAGACGAAGTACGTCAAGGGAATCGAGAAGGCGGCCACGGCCGCCCTCGAGAAACTGAAGAAGTAGCGGCCGGGCCGTCGTCTGTCGAGGGTGGCCGCCCTACGTCGTCCAGCTTCCCCCGAAGTTCTTCTTGTAGTACGAGGTCGGCGCGTGGATGACCCACTCGCAGAAATTGGGGAAGCTGTTCAGGGCCGCCTGATAGTTGGCTTGGAAAGGTCCGGCGGCAGCCCCCGGCCACGGATCCACGATCAAGAGTTCCGTCTCGTCGGGAGTCGATCCCTCCATGCCCATTCCCGCGATGACGATCACGTGACCCCGAAGTTGCCCGCTGGACGTCTTTTGCGAGTCCCCTCCCGTCCAAAGGGGACCATGCTCGTCGAGGAGCCGAAAGAGCTCCTCGGCCGGCCATGGACGCGTCTTCGTCGGCGCATAGATCAGACCATGATTTCGGGCGAACCTCTCCATATTCCAGGGGGTAAACAGAATCCCGTCCCATTCGGCGCTCACTCCGGGTCCTCCGGCGATACACTGCTGGCGATTGAGAACCATCGCCGCGGCGGCCGACCAGCAGGTCCAAGATCCTCCTGGCGCGTTCGGCCACTGGGTCACCTTCTTGACGTCGTACCAGACACACGTTGATTGAGCGACCATCGGGCCCTCCTCGTGGCAGAATCGACTATTAGAGTGTACCCCACCCCCTTGCCGAAGCAAGCCGATCCTTGTCTCGAAGTACGATGGAGAAAGACCGGCTTCTCTCGAGGGCATTTCGGCTTGGATGCTTCGCTTTTCGCGCTTCGAGAATTCCTGCAAGGCTCCGCACGCCCGCACCGTCTAGATTTCGCTTGCCGATCCGGAGGCCGTCTCTATACTCTCTGGCTCCGGTTCTGGGGGATCGCGATCATAGGAGTCCGCAATGAAGCCGACGCACCTCGTGCTGTCCCTGGCCTCCGTGGTTCTGGCCGCCGCCGGCTGTTCCTCCGCCGGCGCTCCACGACCGGGACTGGAAAACGCCTCCGCCGGTCCCCAGGACAAGGGGAAAACGCCGACGAACGCCCAACAGGGAGCCGAGTGGGACGAGCTCCTCAAGAAGCTCCAGCAAAACTACGAGGTGAACGAGCAACAGAAGGCGGCCCAGTCCGACGAGCATTACAAGCTGGCCGAACGATATTATCAGGCGGGGGATTTCGAAAAGGCCGAGCTCGAGTGCGAACGGGCGCTCAAACTCAACCCCGACCATGCGGCCGCCCACGCCCTCTACCTCGAGATCCAGTTCATCCTCAAGCGCGGTAAGACCGACCCGAGGATCCGCGAGTACGACGAATACTACAAGAAGGCGATCACCCAACACCAGCAGGTGCTCCTCGAGATCGACCAGGCCTATAATCGCGGCGTCCGGAGCTACAACCTCGGGGACTATCCGAAGGCGGAGCAGGATTTCAAGATGATCCTGAACTACCTCAAGTGGCTCCCGGTCTCCGCCGAATTCGAGACGCGCCGCCAGCAAACGGTTTCGATGCTCGAGAAAACCCGCGCCGCCTCGAAACAGCGATCGATCGACGAGGAGAAGGCCAAGCGAGCCGCGCTCGAAGAAGAGAAGATGCGGGACGAGCTCAAGCGGATGTACGAGCAGAAGCGTCAGTTGGAGCTCCTCTTCGGCCAGGCCCAGATGCACTTCGAGAACGAGCTGTTCGACCGCTGCATCGAGCTTTGCGACCGGATCCTCCATGTCAATCCGAACCTGGGCACCGTCCATGAAATGAAGTCGACGGCCCAGCGCCTGATCCACGACAAGTCGAAGCGCGACAACCTCCGCGGATACGTCGAGGAGTGGAAGCGGACCTTCGAACGGGTGGAGCTCAACGCCATCGTCCAAGCCGTGGAGCTCGTCTTCCCGGATCCGGAGCTCTGGAACAAGATCCGCCGCCGCCAGCCCAAAGGAATCCAGGAGTTCCAGGACGAGATCTCCGAGGACGACCAGAAGATCGTCGAGAAGCTGAAGAACACGCGCATCACCCTGGAGCAGTCCGGGGCCTCGCTCGTGGCCGTGATCGACTACATCCGCGATTTCTCCGGGCTCAACTTCATCATCGACCCCAAGGAGATCCCCAATCCGGAGCAGGAAACGGTCTCCATCAAGGTGCAGGACATCATCCTGTCGGCGGCTCTGAAGCTCACCCTCGACCAGAAGGGGCTCGTGTATTACGTCGAGGGCGGCGTCGTCATCATCACCAAGCCCGAGAAGCTGAAGAAGAAGACCAAGCTGGAACTCTACGACGTCCAGGATTTGACCTATGGACTCCAGGACTTCCCGGGCGTGGAGATCTCGCTCTCGCAGGATTCGCTCGGAACCACGACGGCCCCCGAGGAGGGTCCGAAGCAGCAGTTCACGGGCGACGATCTCGCGAATCTGATCAAGAACACCATCGGGAAGGGCCAGTGGGAGGAATCGGACGGCAAGAGCATCCGGCACAACAACGGTCTCCTCATCGTCTCGAACTCGGTCGAGATCCACAAAGCCCTTCGGAAGTTCCTCTCGGATCTCCGCGCCTCGACCGGCATCCTCGTCTCCGTGGAAACTCGCTTCCTCTCGGTCGAGGACACGTTCCTCCAGCAAGTCGGGATGGATTTCCGCGACGTGGATCTGCTGTCCGCCGCGGCTGGGACGGTGAACCCGCGCGCGACCGGCGCGCTCCAGTTGGACGACCTGATCACGACCGAATCCGTGATCACTCCCAAGTTCGTCGATCCGGACGGCGCAGGCGGCCCCCTCACGGCCACGAGCCCGGGCATCACGGGCCAATTCGGCAATTCCATCACGCGAAACGTGGGCGCTCGCGTGCAGAACATCATGGTCAACGACTTCCTCCTGCAGCGCTTCTTCTCGCAGACGCTCTTCCCCATCGGCGGCGCGACGCTTCAGTACACGCTCCTCGACGACATTTCCGTCGAGATGATCATGCGGCTCGTCTCGCGCTCGCAGCGCTCCCACATGTTGACCGCGCCGAAGATGACCCTCTTCAACACCCAGCGCGGGAACATCCGAATCTCCAATCAGTTCGCCTACATCAAGGACTACGACGTTCAGGTTTCGACCGCCGCCGTCGCCGCGGATCCGATCCCGGACGTGGTCTCGGACGGAATCACCCTGGACGTGCGCCCCGTCGTGAGCGCGGATCGGAAGTACATCACGATCGAGCTGCGGCCGACCGTGGCCACGCTCTTCCCGCAACCCCCGAACGTCTTCGGAATCTTGATCAACCTGGCCGCTCCCGGCGGACCGGTGACCCAGGGCCTGCCGGTCCGAATCGAGACGCCCATCCTCAACATTCAGAGACTGCGCACCACGGTGGTCGTTCCCGATCGCGGCACGCTCCTCATCGGCGGGCTCACGGTCTATTTCGAGGAGGACGCCGAGAGCGCGATCCCGTTGTGGCGCAACATCCCGATCCTCGGCAACCTCGGGTCCAACAAGGTGAAGGGCGCGCAGAAGAAACAGCTCCTCACCATTCTCAAGGGAAGGATCATCATTCCGGACGAAGAGGAGCGGCGGAAATTCGACTAGGCTCCGGACGCCGGACTCTTTACACTCTCGTTTCGATCGATGAACCTCTCGCGTTCGGGTCCGTTGGAATACCGTGACGTCGTCTAGGGGGTAGCCTCATGCGTCGATTGATGCTCTGTCTCGCGTCCCTCCTCCCCGTAGCCCCGGCGTACGCGAACGACGACGACTACGAATTGGCCGGCGCGCTCACGGAACGCGGATGGTTCGACTTGGCCCGCGAGCTGTACCAGAAGATCGCGACCAGCGGCTCGGGCGATCGCAAGGCCGAAGGCACCTTCGGTCTCATCCGATTGAAGATCCGAGAAGCGCGGGCGGAACCCGACTCCAAGAAGAAGATCGAACGTTTCGACGAGGCGCTCCTCGAACTCACCGCCTTCATCCAGGCCAATCGGAGCCACCCGCGCCGCGCCGACGCCCTCTCGGATCTCGGGGATCTGCGGCAGGAGAAAGGTCGATGGCTCCTCCTCCAGACGAAGACGGATCCGAACGCGGCGGAAAAGGCGGAGAAGGAGTTCGAGGCGGCGGAGCAACTCTTTCAGGATCAGATCGACGAGCTCGCGAAGAATCCCGTTCCACCGCCGGCCGATCCCGAGAAGGAGAAGAGGCAGCAGGCGGCGTACGAGGAATGGGAATACAAGATGATGTCGGCGAAGTACAACAAGGGCATCGCGATGTTCTCCCACGCCGAGGCCTATCGCGAGAACCCGGACACCCACTACAAGAAGTGCGCCGACTCCGACCGCAACAAGCCAAACCATCCGAAAAGCCACTGCGCCATGCGGCGCACGCTGACGGAGATGATCGACTTCTTCAACAAAGACTTCATGTGGCAGTACGAGTATTACCTCGAGGCGTACGATGCGTACATTCACGTGGGACGAGGGTGCCAGCTCCTGGCCGAATACTCGGACCGGGCCGAAGCCGAGAAGTGGTGGGCGCAGTGCTTCAGTTCGATCGGCAAGGCCAAGGGGCTGCTCACCGATCCGAGAGCGAAGAAGCTCGATTCCGCCCGCTCGCTGGCGGTGATGGCCTATTACTGGGAAATCAAGGCTCGCCTCTCCTACGGCGACGGCAAGAAGGGGCCCGCCGCCGTCGGCGAGTACCGGAAGGCCGCAAAGCTGGCCGAGGATCTTTTCAAACTCTACGCCGCGGTCAAAGAGCAGAAGATGGGCCGCGCGATCCAGCTCGAGCAGGCCAAGGCCTACTGCAAGGCCGGCGAGCTCAAGAAAGGCGTCGAGCTCCTCATGCGTCTCAAGACGGAGTGCAAG
Source organism: uncultured Planctomycetales bacterium (assembly GCA_964526305.1). Taxonomy (GTDB): domain Bacteria; phylum Planctomycetota; class MHYJ01; order MHYJ01; family JACPRB01; genus JACPRC01. The sequence goes on from CAZGKV010000007.1 coordinate 24,954, forward strand.
GGAACTCAGATCGAAGACTTCGCCATCGACATCCTGGGCGAGTACGCGGGAGAAGACAATTTTCAGTTCGCCATCGATTCCGCGGACAATTATTTCAGTCGAGGCGAGGCCTGGTTCTACAAAGCGATGCTCAAGTATCGAAACGCTTTGCGATCGATCAAGACCGAGGACGAGAAGAAGAAGTGGACCGCCTACTGCTGGCATCAGATCGCCTTGTGCTACTACCACCTGGATCGGTATTACGAGGCGGCGGCCGTCTGCTCCGTCATCGTCTTCGATCGCTCTCCCTGGCTGGACAACGAGTACGGAAAAAAACTCGCCGTCCTCCGGCTCGTCGCCCTCGACAAAATCGCCAAACGCACGAAGGACTCGGCGGATCAGCGCGCCCTCGACGAATACAATCGGTGGGCCACCACCCAGCCGCAAATCCGAGATCTCTTGGGAGACGGTCCCGCCTACAACGCCGCCGCGGGTTTGGAAACGAAGGCCGCCGGGCTCTGGGACAAGCGAGAGTACGGCGAGGCCCTGAAGGCCTACCTGGAGGCCGTCAAACTCTGGGAACAGCTCGCCGCCAAGCCTTCGAGCAACTACCGCGAGGTTTCGATCTTCAGCATCGGCTGGGACCTCTTCAACGGCGGAGCGATCCTCCTGGAAGAAGTCCGCCGCGCCGAGAAGTCCATGTCCGACGCCGAAAAGACCCGCAAGACGAAGGAGGCGATGGGCCACTGGGACGCGGCGATCAAGCGCTTCGAAGAGCACCTCGCCCTGGTCGAGAAGAGCGCCAAGGACGCGGCCGTCTCGAAGCGCGCCCTCGGCTCCGTCCTCCACATCTGCAAGATTCTCGTCCACCCGGCCAAGAACCTACCGGAGAAGGCGTTGGGCGTCTCCGAAGGAATCGAGAGGAGATTCCCCAACGCCGAGCTCAAGTTCCTGATCTCGATCTTCACCATGCGGCTCGAAGCGAAGCTGCGTCTCGACGACAAGGGACAGGCGTGGTGCCCCGAGTGCAAGACTCCGGTCAAACCCGAAGCCGGGTCCTGCCCGAAGTGCAAGAAGGCCACGCGCTCGTTCCTCGACGAGGCCGAGGACGACCTGCGGGTCCTTCAGGCCAAGTATGAGAAGGAAGGCGCGGGCCGTCAGAACTACTTGAACGCCCTCGTGCTTGTCGCGCAGAAGTTGGAGCAACGCGCCTACGATCTCCGAGGCGAGAACGCGACGCTCGCCAAAGAGTACATGATCCGGGCCGCCACGTATTGGTACACCTTCTTCACCACCAATACCGAACCGCTCAAGGGAGATCAGATCGAGGCGATCGCCGAGAAGCTCTTCTTCGGCGCGGAGGAGCGGCTCGACTACGCCGAGAAGGAACCGGACGATTCGAAGCGGCAAAAAGCCATGATCCAGGCCAAGGAGATGTTCGGCAAGGCCCGAAACCTCTTCGAACAGTTCCTCGCCGAGTTCGGAAGCACCTTGAACGCGGATCGGGCGAAGGCCATCCGCCGCATGATCACCCGCGCGAACGTAAAGGCGGGCGACTACAAGAAAGCCATCGACAGTCTCCTCGAAGTCATCGGCACGGAGCGGGTGGAGGATTCTCGGCAAGGAAGCCTCTGGGAGGATCTCGCCGACTGCTACTTCGCCCAAGCCCGATCGATGGCGCTCGGGAACGACCAGATCGAGTTGACGAAGAAGGCGGACAACATCTACGCGACCCTCGCCTCGAAGCGGATGGCCGCCAACGTCATCGACGACCACACCTACCGCCTTCTCGCCAAGCACGCGGCCGCGCTCTGGTTCTACGATCCTCAACGGCTCGACAAGTATCTGACCGCGATGGACAAGCGCGGCTACGGACGCCGCTACGCCTGCGAGAAGTGCCGGAAGACGATTCCCGTCCTCGACCTCAAGGGCGCCACGGGGTGCATTTACGATCGGTGCGGGTATTGCGGAGAGTCGTACCGCCGCGGATCGGCCAAGGAGTGCGCCTCGTGCAAGGGACCGGTTCAGACGTGCGACAACACCGCGCTCTTGGAAGTCGCCTGGGACGACCGTCTGCGCTATGAGTGCGCCCCGCTCTACGCCTGCGGCCATTGGCGATGCGGCAACGTGCTCAAGGAGTACCGCTTCCAGTGCAAGTGCGGATTCGCCGCGAACTTCGAGCGGCCGGATCCCGCGGAGCGCGATTGCCCGAAGTGCTCCGCCAAGGCGGGCCTCACCCTGGCCGCCTTCCAGAGGTATCGGTGCTCGAACTGCGGTTGCGCCGTCGGGCTCGAAAAGCACGGCGGGCCGGTCCAGGACTGCCCGACGCACTACCGCTGCGGGAAGTGCGGCCGGGGGTATCTCAAGAATGTGCCGGCAACCTGCCCGTGCGGCGGTTCTCTCGCGGAGCATGGTTGCGGCGCGAAAGGCTCGCTCGTACCGCTCTGCACCCGCTGCGAAAACCTGGCGGAGATCCGCCGATCCCGCTGCGCCAAGTGCAGGGAATCGTGGCTCCCTCGGAATCTCAAGGACCGAACGAAGTGTCCCAAGGACGGCGGCGAACTCTCCGAGACCTTCGAGCCGCTGGTCCGATTGGGGTGCAACGCCCGTGTTGCGGCGCAATTCCTCGACGACCTCCGCCGCATGAAGTGCGCCGTGTGCGAAAAGGCCTTTGGCGTCACGCCGGAATTGGAGAAGACCGGATCCTGTCCCAACAAGGAGTGCCCCGCCGGCGGGCGCGGCCGGCTCCGCGACCTCGTCCAATGCGAGAAGTGTCTCGCCTTCGGGACGGTCATGCAGGTCCGCTATTGGACGGCCGGAGACTGGCAAGGCGCCAAGCAATGCGACGAGCTCGAGAGCTGGCGGGCGCTCGCCGTCAAGAGGATCCCGGACCAACAAGATCGGGTCTCCCCTCCGCCGGGCAGCCGCCATGTGCACCCCCAGACCCTGAAGAGCGAAGAGCAACTTACGGGAGGCTCCAAGTGATCCGCGCATCCGTCGCCCTCCTCGTCCTGGCGGCTTCGGCCGACGCCTGGGCTCAACCCAAGAAGGATCGGGTCGTCAAACGCGATCGCTCCGTCGTCGAGGGCCAAGTCAAGCAGGATAAGTTCTCCGGTGTCGTCGTCGACGGCCAAACCATTCCCGCCGACCAAGTATTACGCGTCGAGTACTATGACGCCCCTCCCAGCTTCCTGAGCGCCTTCGCCGCCATGGACGAGACCAAGTGGGAGGACGCAGTCTCCGGGATCAAGGCCGCCTACGATCGGGTCTACACCGGCCCCGATCGGGAGCGCCTCAAGGTTCGCTCGTGGTTCGAGCTGTACCACCTCTTCTACCTGGGCTACTGCGATCGCCAGTTGGGACGCTTCGACGATGCGCTCCGTCGATTCGCCTCCGTCCGCGAGATGAAGGACAAGAACCCGAAGGAGCCGTCCAGGATGTGGGCGGATGCCTTCGAGCTCTCGCTCGAGTGTTTGCGCGAACGAGGGAAGGCGGAAGACCTGGACGAGATGACGAAACTCATCGCCTCGATCGACGCCGCGCCGCAGGAGCTCCAGGCCGGACTCCGCAAGCGGGCGCAGAAACAGCAGGCGGAACTTCTCTTCGACAACAAGGCCTACGACAAGGCGAAGGACCTCTTCGATTCGCTCCGGCGCGAATCCGATCCCGCCCTACGAGCGGACGGAACGACCGGGGTGATCAAGTGCCTGGAAGAGATGAAGAGACCGGCCGAGTTGAAGTCGTTCTGCGAGCAGGTCCTGCGGGACGAATCGTTTTCGATGGGAGTGCGCCTCGTGTCGTCGAACGCCCTCGCCCGATCTCTTCAGGATGCGAAGGATTTTCGCGGGGCGCTCCGTCAACTCATCGAGAGCGTGGTGCGGCTCCATCCCGGTCGCGGATCGGGGTACGATCGCGATCACGAGGAGGCTCTCTTTCAACTGGGCGTCTGTTACCGACGACTGGGCGCGGATTCGAAGGACGCGCCGGCCAAGCGGTTTTATTTCGAGTCGGCGGCCAGCGCCCTCCGAGAGGCGGCGTTGACCTATCCTTCGGGCCGTCGCCGCGACGAGGCGCTGAAAATGGCCGACCAGGCGGATCAAGAGGCGGCCAAATCGAAGTAGCGGTGTCTAATCTTGAAGTGGCATAGGCGCGCTGATAAAGTGCGGAATCTCGGGCGAGCCGAAATGGGAACTCTATTGGTGGGGTAGGCGAATGAACTGGACGAAGTTTCCCCGGAAGAAGACCTGGGTGTGGGCGATCCTCCTCGTGCTCCTTCTCAACGTGGCCGTGATCGGAGCCCTCGCAGCCCAGGAGACCGGGGGCGAAGAGAAACCCGAGGGCAAGAGATTCAGCGCCTTCCACGTCTGGATCCTCGGGGGCGGCGGCTTCGGCTTCGTCCTCCTCCTCCCGATCGAACTCCTCTCGATCGCGACGGTCGCCACGGTCATCGAACACTTCGTCAGCATCCAGCGGGATAAACTCGTTCCTCCCGAAGTCGTCGTGGAACTCGAGACGCTCCTCGACGAGGAGCAGTACGAGGAGGCCCTCAACGTTTGCGAGTCCTCCAAGAACTACATCACCAACATCGTGGGGGCGGCCCTGGCGCGCGTCGGAGAGGGGTACGACGCCATGGCCGTATCTGCCGAGGGCGCGACGGAGGAACAAAACCTCAAACTCGCGCAGAAGATCAGCTGGCTCTCCCTGTACGGAAACCTCGGGCCGATGATGGGACTTTTCGGAACGGTCGTCGGCATGGTCATGACGTTCCAGGTCATCGCCGAGTCCACCGGGAGCCCTTCTCCGGGCGAGCTCGCGGGCGGAATCTTCAGCGCCCTGGTGACGACGGTGTGGGGTCTCTTGGTCTCCATGCCCGCGCTCGGTTTCTTCTTCTTCTTCAAAATGAAGGTCCAGAAGCTGACGTTCGAGCTCTCCGGGGTCGCCATGGAGATCATCGAGCGCTTCAAGCCGGTCCAAGAAGGGAAGTAACCGATGGCCCGTAAGTCGGTCCAAGCCGAGGAGCCGGAAGGCATGGTCATGACTCCCATGATCGACATCGTCTTTCAGCTTCTCATCTTTTTCGTCCTGGTCACGGACATGGCCCGGGCGCAGCTCGAGAACCTCACCCTTCCCAAGGCCAACAAAGCCATCAAAGCGAAGCTGGACGACAAGACCACCCTCGTCCTCAACGTCCTTCCCGATGGGACGATCAAGATCTCGGGGAAGATCCTGTTCCGCCCCGATCCGCTCAATCCGAGCGATCAAGATACGCGAAAGATCGAAGACCTCTTCAATGCCCGCCGCGAGATGCCCATCTACCAGGTCGTCCAGGGGAAGAACGATTTCGTGAGTTATCCGGTGCTCATCCGGGCCGACCGATCGACACCGCTTCAGTACATCCAGCTCATCCTGATGATCGCGGCGGCGCACGGAGGCGTCACCCAGATCCAACTCGGCGCCAAGAAAATCGGCGGCGAGGGAGGGGGGGAATAGATGGGCCGAAGGAAGCGGAAGGTCGATACCGAAAAGCCGGTCGAACCGCCGATGACCCCGATGATCGACGTCATCTTCCAGCTCCTGATCTTTTTCATCCTGACGATGAAGTTCAAGGAGGTCGAGGGAAAGCTCCTCTCCCAGCTCCCCAAGGACAAGGGGCTCTCCTCCTCCAGCGTCCCGCAGCCCGAGCTTCAGGAAGTCCGCATCGTCCTCTGCTGCGCCGACAACGATCAGCGAGAGTTGGAGCAGCACACGACGAACAAGGGACGGCACGAGGCGAACCTGGAGCACGACGAACAACAGGGCATCGAGATGACCAAGAGCGCCCATAAGGGCGCGTCTCAGGTGGACCGCCCGCACCCGATCGTCAACGACGTCTGCGCGGCCTATGTCGACAAGAATCCGATGGGGAAGCTGTACAAGACATGGGTCTGCCGCGAGCCCTCCCACCTGGAAGAGCCCGAGATGTCTTCGGGAAAACGCGCCGGAGAGAACTCCCGGCGCTACCGGGACATCGCCGCGAAGACGAAGGAGATCTACGACGCCACGCCCTCCGGCCGCGAGGCGGGGAAGAAGGCCCCGGTCATCCTCGACGGGGACAGCGCCGTTCCGTACGAGCACGTCGTGGGCATCGTCAACGCCCTGAAGGAAGTCGGGATCGAGAACGTCGAGTTCGCCGGCAACGCGCGATGGGGGACGGGCTACGGCTCGGGCGAGAAGGGCCAGTTCAACACCTATCGCGAGCAGAAGCAGAGGAAGTAGCGACGGGAACTATCGGTGGCCCGGCCGGGGACGGAACCCCGCGCGGCGAAAACCGTCGTCGAACGTGAGCGCGTCTTCCACGCCCGATCGAGGCATCAGGGCGAAGGAGGTGCAGTCGGTGAAGGAGAACTCCTGATCGTCGTACCGAACGAAGAGATCCCACCCCGCCGATTCCAGTTCCTCCTCGACGAAGACGCGCCGGATCACCCGGCTCGTCAACACCGCCTCCCCCACGCGCCGAGCTTGGGAGTGCCCCGCGTCGCTCCGGACCGCGCAGTAATCCTAGACGCGGCGAAGCCCCTGGGTACAATGTTCCGTCTCGAATCGGGAATTCCTGAAGGGAGAACGCCCGGGAGCTCCGTCTAGATTGGTACCTGGGTGCTTGGAGGAATGAGCATGTCCATCCGTCCGTTGCTGCGTTGGATCGTCGCGACCGCCTGCGTCTCCATGGTCGGAATCGCCTGCAAGTCCTCGGCTCCCCGCGAGGAGAAGAAGAAAGAGACGGCGAAGAAGGAAACGACGCCGAAGTCCGAACCCAAGACGACGCAGGACGGAAAGAAAGAAGGCATCCAGGCGCAGGACGACGAGGCCCGCAAGCGCATGGAAGAGTACATGAAGGGCCGAACCCTGGGGCAGCAACAGGAGATCGCGGAAAGCGATCGGTACTACGAGCTGGCCCTGGCCTACTACAACAAGGGGGACTTCGAGAAGGCGCAGGTCTACGCCCGGCTTTCCGTCAAGGCGAATCCCGAAAACCTCCGCGCCCGGGAATTGCTGTCCAAGGTCGACGCTCTCCGGAGCGGCTCGGGCGACCAGTTCGGTTCGCGGTCTTTCCCGGACGAGCGCGTCCGCGAGATCCAGGTCAAGATCGAGCAGGCCCAGATCGAGATCTTCAACCACATCCGGAACGGCGAGCGCTATTTCAACGCCCAGAAATACGACGACGCCATCCGCGAGTTCGAGGAAGCCGACTTCAAGATCAAGCACATCCCGTACGAAGTGAAGGAGATGCGCCAGCTCGGACCGCTCGTCGCCCAGCAGCTCAAGCGCGCGCGCGACTCGAAGGTCCGGGAAGAGGAGCGCGTCCGGGAGATGAAGCGGCGCGAGATGGACTCCGAGGCCCAGGCGCATTCCGTCGCGACGCGGCGGGAGATCACCCGGAAGATCGCCTACCTCCTGGAGCTGGCCTACATGGCCTTCGACCAGAAGAAGTTCGACCAGTGCATCAAGCTCTCCAACGAAATCCTCCTCATCGACGCCCATTACACCGTCGCGACGGAGCTCAAGGAAGACGCACAGAAGGCCCGGCACCGCAACGAGTACTACAAGTTCATCCGCAAGAAGGTCGACAACTGGAAGTCCCTCACCGCGTCGGACGACGAAGCGGTGATCCCCTACGCCGACACGGTGCGGTTTCCCTCCCGCGACGAGTGGACGGAGATCTCCAAGCGCATCAGTCAGTCGGTGATCAAGAGCCAGGAAGGGACGGCGCAAGATGACGAGGACATCCTCGCCATCCAGAGCACCCTCGAGAAGACCAAGATCGATATGACCTTCGACGGGGCGAAGCTCGACGACATCGTCGCCTTCATCCGGGACTTCACCAACCTCAACATCGTCGTCGACGGTTCGATCCGCTCCACGGTGGATCTCGAGAAACCGATCAATTTCAAGGTGAAGGGGCTCGTCCTCAAGAACGTGCTCAAGATCCTCCTCGACCAGGTGGGACTCAGCTACACCATCGATCCCGAGACGAAGGTGGTCAAGATCTCTACGCCCGACAAGACCGGCGGCCACCCGATCGTAGAGCTCCACGACGTCCGCGACATCCTGGTCAAGATCCAGGATTTCGCCGGACCCAAGGTAGAGCTGACCTCCCCCACGCAAGGCGGCGCTCCGCTCACGGGCGCCACGTTCACGCTGGAGGAGCCCAAGGCTTCGTCGGTGGGAGGGATCGACGACATCATCGCCCTCATCAAGCAGAACATCATGCCCACCTCCTGGGAGGGCGAGTACACGGTCGAGCCGACGCCCAACCAGCAGCTTCTGGTCAACCATACCGCGACGGTTCACCGCGCCATCCGCGAATTCCTCGGCAAGCTCCGAAGCTACACCGGTACGATGGTCTCGGTGACGGCCCGCTTCGTCGCGGCCTATGACGATTTTCTCGACGACGTCGGCATCGACATCCTGAATCAGCCGCCCGGACAGGGCGGCGCGGCGGTGCCCGGACGCCAGTGGCCCGGATCCACGCGCGACCCGAACCAACAGGGCGCCGCCGAAAACCTGACCAACCCGTCCTCGCGTCATCTGTATCGCAATGGCTTGGACCTTCTCACCTACAGCATCGACTATCCCGGGACGGGCTTGACGGACATCGACGACCCGGCCGGAACGCGAGGACCCGGCTTCATCGCGAACCGGCACCATCACCTCGAGGCCTACGACCTCCGCGCGCAGACGTTTCACACCCTGATGAAGTTCGACCCCTTCAGCGGCGTCGGAATCGATCCCCTTTCGAACCGCTTGGTCGACCAAGGCGGACTCGGCCTTCAGTACCAGTGGATCGGCGAGCAGGCCCTCCAGATGGTCCTCCGCGCCGTCCACAAACAACAGAAGGCCACGGTCGTTCAGGCTCCGCGCATCACCGTGTTCAATACCCAGCGGTCGCACATCATGGTGCTGACGCAGATCGCCTACGTCCGCGACGTCGATCCCCAGATCGCCACCCTCGCCGCGGCCTACGATCCGGTGGTGGGAACGTTGACCCAGGGAGTCGTCCTGGACGTCCGCCCGATCGTCTCGAACGATCGGAAGTACGTCACGCTGGAGCTGCGGCCATCCCTCGCGGAGCTCCAGGCCCTCCGTACCGTCAACATCAACACCGGGGCCGTCGTGGATCCCAACGTGAACCAGACCAACCCCGTCGTCCAGCTGCCCTGGCTCGTCCTGCAGAAGGCCGAGACGACCGTAACGGTGCCCGACCGAGGCACGCTCATGATTTCGGGATTCAAGGACATCCTGATGAACGACATGCATTCCGGCGTGCCGTTCCTGGAGCACATTCCCGTCCTGAGCTTCTTTACGACGCGCAAGGGCAAGGCCAACGAGCGGCGCCGGCTGATGATCCTGGTGACGCCCGAGATCATCGATCTCGCGGAGCATGAGCAGGAGCATTTCTAGCCTCAATTCTGGTCGGATAGGGAATCCGGGGACAGAGTATCTCTGGATTCTTGAACCGCCAAAACGCGAGAGCGCTAAACGATGCCCGGCAATCGAAGAAGGAAGTTCGAATCTGCGAAGAATCCTCTAGGATTTCTTGGCGGTTTTGCGATTTGGCGGCTCCTTCAACCACGATCTTAGCCGACTGGGATTGGCTCTACCCTGCCCTAACCACGAGGATTCGGCCAGAAGGGCCGAAACCCGTGAATAGGTTACCCGCGGCGCGTGCCGCTTGGGCAAGAGTGCGCCGTTCTGGTATACTGGCGGCACGGCGGAAGAATCGCCGTCGCGGAATGCTGAAAGCCGTCTTCTTCGACATCGACGACACGCTCTACTCCACAACCGAATTCGCCGCGCTCGCGCGACGCGCGGCGGTCGAGGCCCTCCGCGCCTATGGGGTACGGCTCCCGACCGAGGAACTCTATCGCGAATTGCAGGAAGTGATCGGAGAGTTCACGTCGAACTACCCCAATCATTTCGACAAGCTGCTCCTGCGCCTTCCCCGAAACGCCGCGGCGGGGGCGAACCCGGCGATCCTCGTGGCGGCGGCCGTCGCCGCCTATCACGACTCCAAGGGACCCCACCTTCGCCCGTTTCCCGACGTGATTCCGGCCCTCCGAAAACTCGCTTCCACGCCGCTGATTCGCGGAATCATTACATCCGGACTTTCCGTAAAGCAGGCGGAGAAGCTGGTCCGACTGGGCGTCACTCCGTATCTCTCCGCTTCGGCGGTGTTCATCTCGGATCAGATCGGGATCTCGAAGCCCAACCCGAAGCTGTTCCATCGAGCGTGTGCGGATTCGGGCGTGGCGCCGGAGGAGTGCATGTATGTCGGAGACCATCCGACGCAGGACATCGATCCCGCGAACGAGATCGGAATGGCCACGGTGCTCATGCGACGAGCCGGCCGGCATGCGACCCAATCCGGCCGCTCCACGCCGCGCCATTCGGTGGCGGATTGTACGGAACTGTTGACCCTTCTCTCCGGCCAGTATAGAGTGGATTTTCCTCCACCCTGATCCATGGCCGACAACGAGTTCGTCGCGATTCTCGATTTCGGGTCGCAGTACACGCAGCTCATCGCCCGGCGCGTCCGCGAGGCCGACGTCTACTGCGAAGTCCTCCCTCCCACGGTACGCCCGGACGAACTCCGGAAACGGAACCTGAAGGGAGTGATCCTCTCGGGCGGACCGGCCAGCGTGTATGAGCCCCGATCTCCCCGGTGCGAGCGGGGGATCTTCGATCTCGGCGTCCCCGTGTTGGGAATCTGCTACGGCCTCCAGCTCGCGGGACTCCTCCTCGGCGGAGGAAGGGTCCGCCCCGCCCGCGAGAGGGAGTACGGCCCTGCGGAACTGACCGTGCGGGAGGCCGAGGACCTCCTCGTAGGCGTCCCGCGCACCACGCGTGTCTGGATGAGCCATGGGGACAAGGTCGAGGCGGATCGGAAGAGCTTCCGCATCCTCGCCTCCACTCCGAACTGCGCCGCGGCGGCCGTTCGACATCGCGAACGTCCCTTTTACGGAGTCCAATTCCACCCCGAAGTCCACCACACTCCCCACGGCGCGCGCGTCCTTGGGAACTTCCTTCGCCGCGTGTGCCGGTGCCGGGGAGATTGGAAGATCGGCTCGGTCATCGACCGTTCCGTCAAGGAGATCCGCTCCGCGACCGGGAACGACCGCGTCCTGTGCGCCCTCTCGGGGGGGGTGGACAGCTCCGTGGCGGCCGCCCTCGTCCACCGTGCGATCGGCGACCGCCTCGTCTGCGTCTTCGTCGACAACGGGCTCTTGCGGAAAGGCGAACGCGACCAGGTCCGACGGGAATTCCAGATCCAACGCCACGTGACCACCCGGATCGTGGACGCCTCGCGCGAATTCCTGCGGGCTCTGAACGGCGTCTCGGATCCCGAACGGAAGCGCAAGATCATCGGACATACGTTCATCGACGTCTTCCAAGCGGAGGCAAGAAAGATCCGACGGGTGAAGTTTCTGGCCCAGGGAACGCTCTACCCCGACGTCATCGAGAGCCGGAGCGCGTTCGGGGGACCTTCCGCGAAAATCAAGACGCATCACAACGTCGGCGGGCTGCCCGCGAAGCTCGGGTTCACGCTGATCGAACCCCTTCGCTTTCTGTTCAAGGACGAGGTCCGCCGAATGGGGCGAGAGCTCGGGCTTCCTTCCGAGATCGTGGACCGACAGCCGTTCCCCGGCCCGGGCTTGGCCGTGCGGCTCCTGGGGCCGGTGGATCGGACGCGGCTGGACGTTCTCCGGGACGCGGACGAGATCGTCCGCGGGGAAATCGAGCGCGCGGGGCTTCATCGACGGCTCTGGCAGTACTTCGCCGTTCTCCTCCCGGTCTCGACCGTCGGCGTCATGGGCGACGGGAGGACGTACGACAACGTCGTAGCCGTGCGCGCCGTGGAAAGCGTGGACGGAATGACGGCGGACTGGGCGCGGCTTCCGTACGAGGTTCTCGCGGGCATCAGCTCGCGCATCGTGAACGAGGTCAAGGGGGTCAACCGCGTCACGATGGACATCTCTTCCAAGCCCCCGGCGACGATCGAATGGGAGTGAGCCGATGGGCGGATCGAACGAACTTCTCCTCGGACGGATCGCGGTCGACCTCGGATTCGCTTCGCCCCAAGAGGTGGACGAGTGCATCCGGCTCCAGCAGCGGACACGCCGTCCCCTCGGTCAGATCCTCGTAGAAAAGGGATGCCTCACTCGCGACCAGCTCGATCAAATCGTTCGGGAGCAGCAGAAGAAACTCGACGTCCTCGATCCGGTGACGCAGCGCCGAAAGGAAGCGATCCTGTTCGGAAAGCTGGCGATCCGGGAGGGTCTCGTCTCGTCGGAGCGGATGAACGAGTGCCTCGCGATCCAAGGACGGACCGGCGAGACTCGCCCCATCGGCGAGATCCTGGTGGAGCGCGGGTATCTTTCCTCGCGCCAGGTCCAGGACCTCCTGGGAAAGCAGTGCAAGAAGCTCATGATCTGCTCCCCCTGCCGCCTTCGCTTCACCGTGATCACCCTGAGCGACGGGCGGAACGCGCGATGTCCCCGGTGCAAGAATCCGCTCGAAGAACTTCAGAAGCCCGAGGCCGTCGCGACCGATGCCGAATTCGAAACGCAAGTGTTCCAAGCGCTTCCGTCCCCGACGCGCCCCCGTCCCGCCGTGCGAACGAACTGCGTCGTATGCGAATCGAATTTCGAGGCGCCGCCCGACGAAACGGGACGGCTCCGCTGTCCGATGTGCAAGTCGTCGTTCGTGCCTAGGTGAGGATCGCCCGACGGAATTCTTCGACGCCGGCGAACCGGCGACTCGGATCCTGATCCAGAGCGCGAAACAGCGCTTCGTCCACCCCCTTCGAAACCGGACTCCATCGCGAGGGCCCGTCGAACCGTCCCACGGGAAGTTGTTCCGTGAGCATTTCGTAGAGCACCACGGCGGCGGAGTAGACGTCCGCGCGCCCGTCGATCTCTCGGCAATTCCGGATTTGCTCCGGAGCCGCATAAAGCGCCGTCCCGAACGCCGAAGTCGACCGGGTAAGGGTGCGTCGCTCGGTATCCCAGAGCTTCACCATCCCGAAGTCGCCGAGGCGAACGTGCCCGCCTTCGTCCAAGAGGACGTTTTCGGGCTTGACGTCGCGATGGACCAGCCCAAAGGAGTGGAGGTATTCCAATGCGTCGCACAGCTCGAAAAAAACCGAAAACGCTTGCGGCACGGAAAGCCGGTTTTCCTCGAGCCGGTGGCGGAGCGTCCTCCCCGAGACGTACTCCATCACGAGGAATCCGAGCGACTCTTCGCGGCCGAACCCGAGGAACCGGACGATGCGGGGATGGTCCAGCCTCGAAAGGATGGCGGCCTCACGCTCGAATCTGACCTCGAATTCGTAGAGACGCGCTCGAGTCGGATAGAGGGTCTTGAGAGCTACGATCCGCCCCGTCCGCAAGTCTAGGGCCTTGTACACCGCGCCGACCCCGCCGGCCCCGAGGAGTTCGAGGACCTCGAACCCCTCCACGATTCGCCCGGATTCCAGGGACGCAGGAGCCGCGCCCGGGAGACCGCCGACCCCGACCGCCATGCCTCACCTCACTCTTCTCTAGCGGATCGGGTGCACGACCATTTACCCGAATCGATTCCCGCTTCCCTTTCCCCCTCTTGCATCCTATGAGACTTCGGCACTAGTTTCGCCGAGGGAATGGGCCATAATGGAGGGGGGCAGAGATGAGCGAGCTGACGGACAATGCCCGAATCGTCCTCGAAAAACGGTACCTGATCCGGGACGAAGAGGGCCGGGTTACGGAGTCGCCGGAGGCGATGTTCCGGCGCGTAGCGGCGGCGGTCGCCTCGGTCGAGGCCGACCCGCCGCTCTGGACGGAACGATTCGCCCGTTTCCTGACGTCGCTCGACTTCGTCCCCAACTCGCCTTGCCTGATGAACGCGGGCCGCCGACTCGGGCAGCTCTTCGCCTGCTTCGTTCTCCCGGTAGCCGACGCCATCGCGAGTCTCGACGACGACGGGATCTTCGACACGATTCGCTCCACGGCCTTGATCCATCAGTCGGGCGGAGGGACTGGATTCGATTTCTCGCGGCTCCGTCCGGAGGGCTCGGTCGTCGGTTCGACGCGCGGGAGATCGAGCGGCCCGATCAGCTTCATGCGCGTCTACAACGCGGCGACGAATGCCATCCATCAGGGCGGCTTCCGCCGCGGAGCCAACATGGGAATCCTGCGGGTCGACCACCCCGACATTCTGGACTTCATCCGCCTCAAGTCGGACCTATCGGAGATGACGAACTTCAATCTCTCCGTGGGCCTTACCGACGAGTTCGTGCGCGCCGTCCGCGCGGACAAGTCGCACCTCGTTTGCGATCCGAGCACGGGCCGCCGATTTCCCCTTCGAGACAAGACCCGCGATTCCGAGGGAACGCTCACGGGCCTCCAGGAACGCGAGTGGACGGCGCGGGAGGTGTTCGACCTCATCACCCGGCGCGCGTGGGAGACCGGCGAGCCGGGCGTGATCTTCCTCGACCGCGTAAACGACATGAATCCGACGCCCCAGATCGGAAGGATGGAGGCGACCAACCCCTGCGGCGAACAACCCCTCCTCCCCTTCGAGGCGTGCAACCTCGGTTCGCTCAACCTTTCCCATTTCGTGGGGCCCGAAGCGCGTTTCGAGTGGGACCGATTCGCGGAGGCGATCCGGCTCGGCGTCCGATTCCTGGACGACGTCATCGACGCGAACAAGTACCCCAAACCCCAGATCGAGACGATCGTAAAGGGGAACCGCAAGGTAGGACTCGGCCTCATGGGATGGGCCGATCTCCTCTATCGCACCGAAATTCGATACGACTCCGAGGAGGCCCTCGCCCTGGCCCGGCGCCTCGCGAAATTCGTCAAGGAGGAAGCCTGGAAGGCCTCCGTCGAACTGGCCCGAGAGCGAGGCCCGTTTCCGAATTTCGAGGGAAGCCTCTTCACGAGCGAAACGGACCACCCGTACTTTGCCCAGGCTTGGCGAGAGGAGAGCCTTCGCTTGGGTCGGCCCGCCCCCATTCGGAACGCCACGGTCACGACGGTCGCCCCTACGGGGACGATCTCCATCATCGCCGGGACGACGGGAGGGATCGAGCCGCTCTTCTCCCTCGCCTTCCACCGGCGCGTTCTCAACGGAGAGCGGCTGCTCGAGGTCAATTCGATCTTCGCCGAAACCGCGCGCCGCGAGGGATTCGATCGGCGCGAGATCTTCGATCGCATCGTCCGCGAGGGTACCTGTCGGGGGATCGAGGAGATCCCGCGCCGATGGCGCGACGTCTTCGTGTGCGCCCACGACGTCTCTCCCGAGTGGCATGTCCGAATGCAGGCCGCCTTCCAGGAATTCACCGACAATGCGGTCTCCAAGACGGTGAACTTCCCCGAGCACGCCGTGGTCGAAGACGTGCGCCGCGTGTACGATCTCGCGCTCGAACTCGGCGTCAAGGGCGTGACGGTCTATCGCGACGGCTCCCGGCGCCACCAGCCGATGGCCTTGGACAGGGTCGTCGCGCCGGGCAAGCGGCCCGTCCCCGACGTCGCCGCGGGGCAGCGGTATCGATATCCCACGAACCTCGGGACGGCCTACATCACGATCACGGAGGACGAGCGCGGTCCGCGCGAGGTCTTCACGAGCATCGGGAAATGCGGAAGCGACATCAGCGCGCTCTCGGAAGCGATCTGCCGGATCCTCTCGACGGCGCTCGGCTACGGAGTGCCGATGACGGAACTGGCCGAGCAGCTCTTGAACATCACGAGCCAACCCGTCCCCGCGAACGGCGGATGGGTGAAGTCGCTCGCCGACGCCATCGGTCAGGCGATGATGAAGCACGGGCACGCGAAATCCGAGCAGGCCGGGAAGGCCACCGGCGCCCTGTGTCCGGAATGCGGCGCCCCCTTGCGCTTCGAGGAAGGATGCGCGGGGGGAAAGTGCGCGTGCGGATTCAGCCGGTGCTAGCGGACCTCCCAGGAGATCGCTTCTCTCGTTTCCGTCGCGGGAACGCCTCCGGTCTCCACCCGGGTCTCCTGCCGGACCAGCCATCCCGGAATCTCGCGACAGTGCCAGGTCTTCGTCGTGGTTTTGGAAACGGCATCGGAGGAGACGGACTCCGTCACCCAGCAGACGAGATCCTTTCCCTTCACTTTCAGAGAGGCCTTGAGACGGACGACCCGCAGGGAAGACTTGATCGTATTGTTCCCGACGTCGCCCTCGTAGTCTTCCTTCGCCACCCCGCCCGGGAACGGGGGATTCTTGCATACCCACCGCAGCCGGACCGACGAGCCGCCTAAGCCCCGGTCTGCCTGCTCGAAGACGGTGCACGTCATCCGCACCCCATCGACCGTAATCTCCTGCGTCGCCTTCTCGATCCCGTGATACGCCGCCCCGCCGTCGAGATGGTGCGTCTCCTCCGATTGGCCCCCATCCCTCAACTGGCTCCGTACCACGCACGTCTTTCCGTCCGCGCGGAGAACCGTCAACGTCCGCTGCTGGACGGTCTTCTCCTTCCCCGAAGCCGTCGTGATTCGGTAGGCAACGGTCGCGCCTTCCTTCCACGAACCCCATGGATGCTCGACTTGGGCCAGGCCGACGGAAAGGAGAAGGATCATGCTTCCGATAGCATACCCCGTCCGGGGCGATTCAGGCCGAGCGATGATAGAATCGCTCCGCCATGTACGGATCCGATCTTGCCCGGATTCACCAAGACGGATTCGAAAAGTCGCGGACCCGTTCGAGCTGGCGGAACCGAAGACGTTCTCCGCCGCCGTCGGAAGCTTCGAGGCTCGAACCAGCATTTGCCCGGATGTCGTCTTGAATCGAAAGCGGCTACCGACCTCTCTCATGGTGGTACCCGATCTCACGGAGGAACTCATTCTCGGAGTGGACTTTTTCCAGCGGTGGCATATCCGCTTGGATCCGCGTCGACATCGGGTCCTCTTGGATCCGAGGGCACTCGGACTCCGGGCCGTCGCCTCCCGACACCGGCCGAGGTAGGCCCTACTCCGTCACCTCCACCTCCACGGGCGCGACCTCATCACGGCGATCGGGGGCGTAGTACTCGTACGCGACCGTGGGCGGGGTTTTCGCCTTGAGGGGAAACTTCGCGCGAAGGCCGTACGCGAATCCCACCGACCGGCCCGGTTCGATCGTCCCGAAATAGAGCGTGATCTGCTTCGCGGTGAGAGAAAACTTGTCGATCCGCTTTTCCTCCACCATGCGCTCGAAGGGTTTCGGGTCCACCGCAAAACCCGGTGGGATTCCGAGATCGAGGACGATCATGAAGGTCGGCCGCTCTCCGCGGTAGGCCAGGGAGACGTTCGCCGTAAGAACGTCGTTCTTCGCGAGCTTGGTACGGTCGTACGACACCGCGACCTCCAGCGGCTTCGCTTTCTGCGGTTCGACCCGATTCCAGGGGAGCCAGTATCGCGCCACGATTTGCATCATCGAGTTCGTTTCTCCCGAAGTCTCGACGGACACCGAATTCTCGCCCGGCCGAACCCCCGCGGTCAGATCCACAATCTGGAGAACGTCCGCCTGCTCCGGCTCGATCGCGATCTCCTTCGCATGGCCGTTCAGATTCCACCGCACGAGGGCACGGTCCTTCTGCTCGCGCCCGGACATGGCACGCAGGATGGATCGCAACGAGAGAATCGTCGCGCTCGTCGAGCCCCACGTCCCACGAGAGTCCTTTTTCTTCGCCAAGTATGCGAGCGCGCTGTTCGCTGTAGACACGGTCCGATTCGACTTCAGCAAGGCATGGGCCGCCAAGGCCGTCGTCTCGATCGCGGCGTACTCCCCGCGACCGTAGAACGCCGTGTCCCCCTGCTTCCAGTACACGACGCGTTCGTCTCTCGTACCGGTCGCCTCGAGCTTCTCGAAGAGCGCATCATCGCCTAGGGCGTTCGCCGCCAAGGCGAGAGCGTAGTTGTCCTTCGCCTCGGCAAGATGCGACCGAAGCCAAGCCCGAGCCCGCTCGAGACCCGGCCCCTTCTCCCCGGCCTCGGACAGGGACCACGCCACGTAGGCCGTCACGATGAAATCTCCCTGGAGTCCCGCCCAGCTCCACGCACTGCGCTCCGGCATCTTCCACGACCCGTCCGACTGCTGTTGCGCGAGCAGGAACGAGCGCGTCCGGCCGATCACCCGGTCGTCGATCTCGTAGACTTTCGCCATGTCGCTGAATTCGAGCAAGCCGTAGGCCGAGAGCACGAGGTTCGCGGGGGGCCTCCCATACCAATCGAATCCGCCTCCCGCCACCTCGAATGTCAGCAGCCGTTGGTATCCGACATTGATGTACTCCAGGGCCTTCATTTCGATCTCCGGGGTCGTCTTGCGGCTCCGCCGCAGGTAGTCGAGCGCCAGCACGTTGGGATACGTGAAGGAGCTCGTCTGCTCGAATCAGCCGTGCGGCATGCCGAGCATCCCCTCGACTCCCTCGATCACCTGCGCGAATACGCCGGGATAGCACTTGCCGAAGACCTTGACCGATCCCTCGATCGCCTCCCGGGGGATCTCGAACGCTCGATCGATCCTCCGTGCGAGTCGATCGTTCAGGACGATTTCGAACCTCTTTCCGTCCGGCACGACCTCCACGCTTCGACGGATCGCGTCGTCCGCTTCCCCGGACTTCGCGAACACGGTGAGCCGTTGAGGCCCGATCTTCTTCGCCCGGATTCGGAAGTGGACGGACCGGACTTCTCCGGCCGCCAGCTCCACCGATTGAAGCGCCTCGCCTTGGAGTTCGAACCAATCCTCCCTTTCCACCTCCAGGAGCACCCTCTGCGGGGATTTCAGGTAGTTGTACACCGCCACCGGGACCTGGACGATGTCGTTCTGCGTCAGCGCCACCGGGAAGTCGATGTCGACGAAGAATTCCCGGAAGCACCGGATCCCTTTCGTGGTCGCGCCGAGCCCTCCCGACCGCGAGTTCGCCACGGCCGTCAGGCGCCACTCCGTAATGGAGTCGGCCATCGGAAAGGTGACGGTGGCCCTTCCTCGATCATCCGTAACGAGTTCAGGATTCCAGTAGAGAGTCTCCGGAAAATACTCCCGGATCCGCACGTTCGGGCTCTTTGCGGTGAGGGAATCCGAGCGGGTTCCCAGGAGGCCGAATCTCCCTCCCGGCCCATCCTGCGTGGTCAGACGTCGGCTTTCCCCGGCGTAGTTTCCGACGGTGCACGAGGCCCATCCGAGCGAAACCAGAACCATCCAGGCGCGTCTCATGGATTCCTCCTCTTCCTCCAGAAGTCCAGGCTGAATCGCTCGTCCAGCCGCTCCAGCGTGGCCGGCGTCGTGGGATTCCCCCACGCGTCCCGGAGGTCGCGTTCGCGAAGTCCGCTGTACCGCGAGACCCGTTCGAAGAAATCGGGAGCCCACGACCAGCGTCCTTCCTTCTCCACGGCAAATTCGATTCGATGGTCGAGGATGTACGCCTCGAAGGCGCTGTACCATCGCGCGAGCCGAGGGCGCATCACCCGATGGCGCTGCTCCAGGGTGTTGACGACTCGGATCCGCTGGTCTCCTTCGGTGCCGGGGGCGGAAGCGAAGAGCATGGTCGCAACGGAATCGAGCCGTCGCTCGATCGTTTCCGGGAGCGTCTTGATGCCGTACTTGGGCTCCAAGAGCTCCTCCTGGATCGAGAAATACACCTTCTCGAGACCGGGACGCATCTCCTGGAGCGCGTAGACCGCCTCATCGACGATCGAGAGGCCGATCGTGGCGCGTACGTCCTTGGCGCCGTCGGTCACGTGGAATCGGACGGTCGCCTCCTCCCCGGGCTCGTACGAGTCCTTGCTTGGAATCGCTTCGATCTTGAGATCCCCCACAGGTTGGACATAGACCCACCGCGAGTCGCGCAGGATATCGCCGTTCGGCATCACGCAATAGGCGCGGACTTCCAAGGCGCCGAAGAGTTCCGGGGAGAGGTCGAAAACGTACTTTGCGAGACCATCCGCGATCGGGAGCGTGTGGGTGAGCAGGGTCTGTCCCTGTCGGACCATGTCGACGAAGGCTACGCCCTTCCGTACCGTCGAATGGACTTCGAGATTCATCGTGGTTCCGGCGCTGTAGAGGGCGCGGTCGGGCCGCACCAGGAGACCCGCCGGTGCCCGGAGAAGGTCCATTCTCGACGCCGACGTACGGCCCGTGGTGTCGCGGGCGGTGACGGTCGCGGATGTGGCGTGTACCGACTCTGGCTCGTCCCGCGCCGGATACTTCAAGATCGCGATTCCGCCCTCGTCGGTACGCGTTTCTCCGATCCATTGGCCGATGGCCAACCGCACTTCTCCCGTCGCGGCGGAACCGTCGGGGGTGTAGAGAGCCACGTAGATTCGGTTTTCCACGCCGGGCACGATGCGGCCGCTTTCGGGCACCGCGGAGATCTGAAGCGCTTCGTGGGCCACGGGTACGGGTCGCGCAGTCTTTTCGGAATGACCCGCTGTGTCGGTTACGTGCACGGCGAGCAGCACGTTGGCCATCCCCTTGTTGATGGGCAGACCTACGAAATATCCGTCGAGGGGAATCTCGAACGATGCTCGGCCTCCCTCGAGCGTGCACGTCTCCTTTGCGACCTCGCGGAGCTCGGCATCGACGGCGAGGAGCTTGACGACGGCCTCTCCGGAGACGGGCTTGCCGAAGAAATAGTCCGCCTGGATTCTCCCGCGCACGCGCTCGCCCGGGAGATAGAAGGGTCGATCGGTTTCCAGCGTCACGCGAAACTTCGGCAGGACGTATCGTTTCACGCCGACCGTTCGGTGCGAGGAATTCGTGCCGATCGTGGCCGTGATCTTCCAATCGCCCATGACGACTTCGTCCGCAAGCTGAAAATCGGCCGAAGCGATCCCGAACTCGGAGGTAGCCGCCTTCCGCTTGAAGACCTTGTTGCCTTTCCCGTCTTCGACCTCAAAGAGCAGAGTCTCCTTCTCCACCGGCTGAAGCGTACGCGTGGAGAGCGCCAGGGCTCGCAACCGCATCCTCTGGCCGGGCTGATACAGCGGCTTGTCGGTCGTGAGGAGGATCTTCCAGTCTCGCTTAAGATGGACGGGACTCCGCACCACGTAATCCCGCGTCTCCACTCGAAGGGTGTAGCTACCCTCGGGAAGATCCGGGACACGGAAGCCGGCGACGCAGGCACCGTCTGCGGTCTTTCCCTCGAACAGAGAGGTCGCCTGACCCTTCGAGTCTTCGAGAGCGATCCGTACGGGGAGTCCAGAGGCCGGCCGAATTCCTCCTCGCGCCGCTTCGGTCACGACGATGCGCATCGCCGCGCGCGATTTGGGCGCGAGCTGGGCCGGCGAATCGACCACGACATCGATCTTGGAATCGAGCCTGCAAGGGTTCTCCGGATCGAGCCAGTACTCCGGCCAAGAGCATCCCGCGAGAAGAAGGATTCCCCATCGAACTCGTCGCATCGTTCGTCCTCCCAAGCCGATGACAAGACGTTTCGCGGGTGGGACGAGTTCGCTAAAGATGGCGCCGGAGCGAGAATAGCGTGCTGGGGTAGGAGGTTCGACCGTCGAGCATCATCTCCGCGACCGTTTTCGCTCCGACGAAGCCGAGGGAGAGATCCGATCCATGCCATCCTACGGCCGCATAGAGGCTGACGGTTCCCGGGAGCGGACCGATGCAGGGGAGCTCGTCGCACGTGAAGGCCATCGGCCCCGCCCAACGATGCGTCACTCGAATCGGGAGCCCAACGCGGTCCCGAACCAGCGACTCCAGATAGGATTGGATCGGCTCGGTCGTACGCTCCGACAGGGTGTACTCGCGGTTGGGCGAAACGTGCCGCCCGCCGGACGCGAGGACGATTCCGCCCGACAACTGGCGGAGCACGTCCATGCCTCCGTGCAGTCGAAGGGGCGAACGGAGTCGCTCCGGCAGCGGCTCCGTCGCGAGACACTGGCTCCGGACCGGAGCGATGACTTCCTCGAAGAGTCCCACCAATCCCGAAGCCCACGCGTTCGAGGCCACGAGGATCATTTCCGCCTCGACGCGTCCTTGCGGTGTCCGCAGCCTTCCTCCTCGGATCGATTCGACCGGAGTCTTCTCGTAGAGTCGAGCCCCGGCGCGTTCCGCTTCCGCCGCGAGGGCCCGCACGAATCGGACCGGGTCGAATTCTCCGTCCTCCGGAAAGTAAGCCCCCTCCGAACGTTCCTCCGCAACGAAACCGTCCGAACGGAGCGCTTCGATTGTCCGGCGCGACTCCGCGGATTCGGAAATCCAAAGGCTTCCGGCGCGCGCGTAGCCGCAATCGATTCGGAGACGCTCGACGAGTCCCCGAATCAGCGCATGATTTTCGCCCGTGAGTTGCCGGAGCGTTCGGGCGACTTCCGGCCCGTGGTTCTCCCGAGCCACCGCGTAGGGAAGGTGCGTGCCCGCTCGTAGGAGGCCGAGACTCCGGCCCGTGGCCCCGCACGCGATTTCGCTTCGTTCTAGGAGGACGACATCGCAGCCGCGGAGCGCCAAGAAGTAGGCCGCGGTCGTCCCGACAAGTCCCCCGCCCACCACCGCGACGGAGCAACGCTCTTCCGATTCGAGCGGAGGGCGAGGGCGGTAGGGTCGATCGAGCCAGAAGGAAGTCACTCGAATCAGACTACGACTCCCCGGAGAGCCCGTCAACGCCCGATCGCAACTTGTTATGCCGCACAAACTTCCGAACGCAGCTCAAGGGCTATTCCCCCCTTTTTTCCCTGGAACCTTCCCGCCTGAGCGTCGTCCTACATCCTGAACTTGAAGGAGACCGAAATGAAGACTTTGACGATATCCCTGGCGGCCCTCGCGGCGTTCGGATCGTACGCCGCATCGGCCGAGGCCCAATCTGAGCGCCGATTTCACTCCCGTCACTGCCGGATGTGTATCGAGGTACCGCACTACGAGACTCGCGAAGTGCAGGAGATCTCCGGATACCGGAACGAGACGCGCATCGTGACCGAGTACGAAGAGCGCACCATCACGGAATACGAAGAGCGCACCGTTACCGAATACGAGGAGCGCACGGTGACCGAGTACGAGACACGAAGCGTGACCGAATGGCAGAACAGCTGGGTGGTGGAAAGCCAGCCCCGCACCCGAAACGTGTTCGTCGGCTACGACCACTGCAACAGGCCGATCTATCGGTGCGAGACGTACTACGTCAACGTCCGAGTCTGCCGGCGCGTTCCGGTGACCCGGTGCGTGCAGGTGCCGGTGACCCGCTGTGTCCGTGTACCGGTGACTCGTTGCGTCCGGGTGCCCGTGACCCGGTGCGTCCGCGTCCCGGTTCAGCGCGAGGTGTGCCAGCGGGTGCCGGTGTACCGTACGGTGTGCAAGCGCGTGTACGCGCCGATTTTCCTCTGCATCGGGTAACCGAGGCGACCCCCGAGGGGCCGGCGGGCAATCCGCCGGCCTCTTTTTTTATTGAATCGGGAGCCGGGCCCCTTCGATGCCGCAGATGCGCGCGGCGAATTCGGTCCCGCGCCGCCCGCACTCTTCCGGGGCCGCGTCTCGAAGATGTCCGGTCAGAAACCCCGCGGCGTAGGCGTCTCCCGCCCCCGTCGTGTCCACGACGCGAATGGCCTGGCTCGGGATTCTCCATCGTCCACGCCCCGCAGCGACCAAGGACCCGCGGGATCCGAGCTTGACGGCGACGATTCGATCGGGGCGGGCCAGCGATTCGAGCGCCGCCTCCGGCTCCAATCCCGTCAAGGCTCGCGCCTCGTGCTCGTTGGCGAAAAGAAGCCGTGCCTCCTCGGCAGCGCGGCGGATGTCCGCAGGTCTCAGTTTCACCATTTGGGCGTCCGCGACGTCGAACGAGAACACCAGATCGGCCTGGAGAGCCGATTCGATCGCCTTCCATGCCGCCTCCGGATTGGAGACGACCTCGTACCCGGAACAGTGGAAGGCGCGATACCTCCGGAAGGCTTCCGTGGGGATCTCGAATCGGGGGGAAACCCCGAGATCGACGGCCATGGTGCGCTCCCCGTCGGGAGTGACGATCACCCAACACATCCCCGAGGAGCCCTCCACCCGCCTGAGGAGGCTCTCGACTCCGCGACCGACGATGTCCGCGACATACGATCGGCCGACGTCATCGGTGCCGACGGTGCCGATGAGTCCGCACGCCAGGCCCAAGTGGGCCGCCCCGGCGGCCACGTTTCCGGGCGAACCGCCGTGGACGATCCGACATCCGTTGAGGTCCGATTCGCGGAAGCGACCGTCGTTGGAATGCGCGTGCCCTTTGTCGAGCCCGCGTCGAGCGACTTCCTCATCGGTCCCCGCGCGGACGAGATCCGTCAGGGCGTTGGTGAGCACCAGGAGGTCACGCATGGACGGGCGCGAATAATACTCTCCCGACCCGCCGATGTCGAATCTTATCTGGGATATACTGGCCTCGAGGGGACCGCCGCATGAACGAGTTTCCGAAGGAGTTTGGAAACTACACGCTCCTGGCCGAGCTGGGTCGAGGGGGAATGGGGGTCGTGTACCGCGCCGAGCAGAGATCGCTCGGCCGAGCGGTCGCTCTCAAGGTCCTGCACGCCTCCTCCGACTGGGCCAGTCCCATCGCCCTGGAGCGATTCCGGCGGGAGGGAGAGATCATGGCGCGGCTCGCCCATCCCGACATCGTGGCGGTCCACGACTACGGCCTCCACGAAGACCGGCCGTACATCGCCCTCGAACTGGTGCGAGGGATCTCTCTCGACCGATTCCTGCATTCGAACTATCCGGCTCTCGAGGTCTCCCTGGGAATCCTCGCGAGAATCGCCCGCGCCCTTCACCATGCCCATCAACAGGGAATCGTGCACCGCGACATCAAGCCTTCGAACATCCTGATCGACTCCGAAGGACACCCCAAGCTCACGGACTTCGGGCTCGCGAAGGTCGAAGGGGCGAAGCTGTCGATCACGGGAGCGATTCTGGGGACCCCGATCTACATGAGCCCCGAACAGGCCTCGGGTGAATTCGGCCCCGTGGACGCGCGGAGCGACGTGTACTCGCTGGGCGTCGTGCTGTACGAGCTCCTGACCGGCGGTCCTCCGTTCAAGGGCGTTTCCGCGGCGGACATCATCGATCAACTACTCCGCACGGATCCGGCACCCCCGCGGGCCTCCAACCCCAAACTTCCCCGCGATGTCGAGACGATCTGTCTCAAGGCGATCGAGAAATGGCGCCACCGCCGGTATCCGACCGCCGTGGCGCTCGCGGAAGACATCGAGCGATTCCTCCGAGGCGAGCCGATCCTCGCGCGCCGCAGGAGTCTTCTCGAGCGGTCCTGGAAGTGGCTCCGTCGCCGGCGTCTCGCCGCCGCCGTCGTCGCCCTGTTCGCCGTCCTGGCGGCCGCCGGAAGCGGAACGACGCTGCATCTCCGGAAGGAACTCCGGCGACAGCATGACGAGACGGAGAAGATCCGATTCTCCCAAGAACGAACCGGTAGGATCGCCTTGTTGGAGTCCGAGGGGGATCGGCTCCTGAAAGTCCGCCGAGTTCCCGAAGCGTTGGAACGCTTCCGCGAGCTCGTTCGCGAGATGCCCTCGGAGCCCAAGTATCGGATCGCGAAAGGGACTTGCCACTGGCTGCTTCGCGAGCATGCGGAGGCCGAACCGGAATTCGGCGCCTATCTCTCGCGAATCCCCGAGGACGCGATCGCGTGGCGCTACCGAGGAATCAACTTGGTCGAGGCGAAACGATTCCCCGAAGCTCTCCCGTGCTATCGAACCTCGGCGCGTCTCTGGCGCCTGGAGGCCGCCCTCGAGGCCGACCGGAACCGCGAGTACGACATCCTCATCGCCCTCGTGGAGAAGCACGTCGCGGAGGAGGCCCTTCCTCACCCCCGCCCGTGGCTGGCCGAGTACGACCCTTCCATCGTTCTGGCCGCGCGGCGGCCTGGCTACCCGCTTTCCGAGAAGTGGTGGCAGACGTTCGACACGCCTCTGCGACACATCGGGAACAAGTCGGTGATGGACCTCGAGAAACGGTACGGCAAGCATCCGGCCGTCCTGGCACGGATCACCGAATTCAAGCGATATGCGGGACAGGAAGGACTTCGGTACGCCGACGAATGTCTGGACCTCCTCCCCCTCTGGCCGAAGGTGTGGGTGTGGCGGGCGATGATTCTGAAACGGGCCGCCGCTTCTCCGGTGGAGATCGATCGCTCCTACGACCGCGCTCTTGAACTCTGTCCCAGATTCGGGGACGCGATTCTGGGTCGTGCCGACTGGGAGAAATCCTGCGGTCGATTCGATCCCGCCCTCGTTCTTCTTCATCGCGCCCTGAACGAGTGGGACACGTTGCGTTGGGAAGAGGGAGACCGAGCCTCTCTTCGACGGTCGGCGGCGATGGACGGGGCCCGCTGCCTGGTCGCCCTTCGCCGAATCCAGGACGCCGCGGACCTCATCCGGAATTCCAAGACGCAGTGGAAAATCGATCTCCGGCGCGTCGAAGTGGAAGGGGACGCGGAATTGCAGGGGCTCAGATCGATGCCGGACTATCCCGAACTCTTGGCTTCGCTGGAGTGACTATTCCTTGGACAGCCAACTCGCAAATTCCAGAACGGCGCGACAATGAGGGCAGTAGTACACGCGCTCGTACACGCGCCGCCCGATCTTCCGGTCGTCGGTCCGGAGGTTTTGCCAATTCACCGCCTTGCGGCAATGCGGGCAGAGCGACCCCGCGCGCCTCAATTTCGTTCGTTCGTCCGGAGTCAATCCTTGACCTCGATCTCCACGGGCCTGCTTTCGCCCTTCCGGTCCGGGCTGTAGTATTCGTACGCCGTCGTCTTCGGAGTCTTCGCGCGAATCGGATATTTCGGCCGCAGCTCGTAGCCGAATTCCACGACCTGCTCCGGCTGAATCGTCCCGAAGTATAGCGTGATCTGGCGAGAAGTCGCGCCGAATCGGTCGATCGTCTTCTTCTCGACCATCTTCTCGAACCCGCTCGTATCCACGACGAACCCGGGAGGAATGCCCAGATCGAGAACGATCATGAACGTCGGGGCCTTCCCGTGGTACTGCATCCGCACTTGGGCCCGCAGGACGTCGTCCTTGGAGATCGAGGTGTTGTCGTAGGAGACCTTTACCGAGAGGGGCGATCGCTCCTCCGGGGCCACCTCGTTCCACGGGAGCCAGTATCGCCCAACGACTTGGTACATCGCGGCCGACTCGCCCTCGACTTCGATTTCGATCTTGTTTCGCCCCTGGACGGCCGCGCCCGGGAGATCGACCAAGTGAAGGACGTCCGCCTGGTCCGGCGTGATGGACACGTCCTGGCTCCGGCCGTTGATCGACACCTTGACCTTGGCCGTGCCTTTCTGCTCCTGCGCTCCCATGCCGCGGAGGATCGCCTTGAGCGCGAGGATCGTCGCGCTCGTCGAGCCCCACGTCCCACGCGCGTCCTTCATCCGGGCGAGATAGGCGAGCGATTGATTCACGGTGTTGGCATAGTCCGGGGTCTTCATCATGGCCAAGGCCACCAGGGCGGTCGTCTCCACGGACGCATACTCGCCCTTCGCGTAGAAAGCGGTCGATCCGTCTTGCCGCCAGGAGCAGCAACGGTTTTCCGCGTCCACGACCTTCTTGTCGTCGATTTGTGCGAGGAGGTCGGCGAGATCCTTGTCTTTGGGATTCCAAACGGCGAGCGCGTTCGCCGCCAAGGCGCGCGAATAGAGGTCTTGCGCTTGCGAGAGGTTCTTCTTGAGCCAGACGGCGGCTCGGTCCAGCTCCGGGCCACGGTAGCCCGCCTCGCCGAGCGACCACGCCACGTAGGCGGTCACGACCAATTTCCCGGAAAGCCCACTCCAGCTCCACGCCGTCCGCGGAGGAACCTCCCAAGAACCGTCTGCCTGCTGCTGCCGGAAGAGCCAGTCGCGCGTCCGCTGGAGAATCCGGCCGTCGATCTCGTATACCTTCGACATGTCCTGGAATTCGAGGAGACCGTAGGCCGAGAGCACCACGTTCGCGGGGGCGTGACCGTACCAGTCGAAACCGCCTCCCGCCACTTCGAAGGTCAGGAGACGCTGGTACCCGACGTTGATGTACTCCAGGGCCTTCATTTCCGTCGCCGGGGTCGTCTTGCGGCTCCGCCGCAGGTAATCGAGCGCCAGCACGTTCGGATACGTGAAGGAGCTCGTTTGCTCGAATCAGCCATGGGGCATGCCGAGCATGCCCTCTACCCCTTCCATCATCTGGCTGAAGATTCCCGGGTAGATCTTCACGAAGATCTTGTAGGAATCCTCGATGGCCTTGTCGGGGATGACCATCTCCCGCACGATCCGTCGCTGGAGCCGATCGTTCACGACCGCCTCGAACATCTTGCCGTCGGGGAGCACCTCGATCGTCCGGCGCATGGCGTCTCCGGTCCCCCGACTGCCGCGGGCTTCGATCGTCAGCGACTGCCGGCCGATCTTCCTTACTTTAAGCTTAAAATATACCGCCTTCACCTGATCCGGCTTGAGGGCGATCTCCTTCTTCGGTGGGTCGAGATTCTCGAACCAATCCGCAGGTTCGAGCGATAGGCTCACCGTCTGATCCTCCTTGAGGTAGTTGTAGACGGCGACCGGAATCGAAACCGAGTCGTTCTGGGTGAGGGCGACGGGAAGATCCAGGTCGACGAAGAAGTCCTGGAAGACGACGATCTTCCCCGTCGACGATCCCAGGAGGCCGCCGCGCGAGCTCGCGCCGGCCGTCACGCGCCACGTGGTGATCGAATCGGCCATCGTGAGCGGGACGACGGCCGTGCCGTTCTCGTCCGTGATGAGCGACGGATTCCAGTAGAGCGTCTCCGGGAAGAACTCCCGAACCCGGATGGGCGCGGCGTCCGCATTCGGTTCATCGCCGCTCGGACCACTCGGTTTCTTCCGATCCGCGAGCTTTTCCATTTCTTTCTTCGGAGATCGGAGGCTGAGAGTGTTCAGACGGCCCCCGTCTCCCTTGGTCTTGGTGTAGCCTTCGAAATCGTCCGTCTCATCCACCGAGGTGATTTCGCGAATCGGAGCGGTGGCAGAATAGAAAACGCAGTTCGCGTAATTCGGCGCATAGGTGCCGGCGGAGGCAGCCGCGCCGACGTTCACGTCGTCGGCGGTGTCGAACTTCCGATCCGGCCCGGCGGAGAGGATGGTGAATCGGCCGGAAAGAAGCCCGCAACCGAGCGTAGTGGGTCGATTGGGTCCCGCGGCGACCAGTCGAAGCGGGGTGCTCCAGGCATCGAGAATCTCGTTGGCTTCGAGCTGCCCGCCCGCGACGAGCGCTCCGACCGGATCGTCCGGCAACGCCTTGTTCTTGCTGTGATACACGTTGCAGATGGTGTTGTCGATCTTGGAACGCGCCTCGAAGTGCATGGCCGAGAGAAGTCGGTCGGGCGAGAACTGGGCGTCCTCCTTGACGACGGCCTCCAGCTCGAAGGGACGTCCTCCCACATCGTGCGTCTGCTCGCGGGTAAGGAGGCCGTCCCGAACCAGTTCGTCGAGAAGCCCTGCGTGCCACTTCCACGCCTTGTCGAAGGCCGCCAGCCGATCGAATCCGACCTTGCGCGCTCTCGATACGAGCGCGTCATAGAGCGCCTTTCGCCGTTCCACGTTCGCGATTCTCGCGAAGTTTTCCGCCGAGAATGCAAGATGCTCCCGACCCAGCTCGGAAATCGTCCAACGACTCCCGGAGGGCTTACGAGCGAAGCCTTTGGATCCGAGATCCGCTTCCAATTCCCGCGTGAAGCGCCACGAATTCCCCTCGAGGGCGATTCCTCCCACACGCCCGATTCGATCCCGGAGGTAGGCGAAGAGCGCGATCTTCCTCTGCTCCATCGTCAGTACGGCGACGTTTTCCGCGGAAAAGGCCTCGTCCTCCTTGGGAAGGCGATCCGCCGAGTACGGATCGCCGAAGCAATCGAACGTCGCTTCCTTCGCGAGCCCCTTGGCGACGAGGGCCGCGAGGAGATCCGGGACCAGCGCCCACCCGCTCCCCTGCGGCCTCACCGCATCGTTCTCGACCACGAACGCGGCCAACTGCTGCCAGATCTTCTGGAGATTCTGAAGCGACATCAGCTTCGCCCAGTGCTCGAAGGTGAAGGAACCGCTCAGCTTGGCGAGATCCTCGAGCGTCACTTTGTTCCCCCAAGGATCGAGCAGGTGGTCCTTCGGGAGCTTGTAGCCTTTTCCCTTGAGAAGGTCGTCCAGGAGATCCGCCTTGAACTGCCGCCGGCCGTCCTTGACGACCGAGAACGCCGCCCGATCCTGCACGATGTGGTAGTAGAGCGCGGTGTAAATCGTCTGAAGCGTGGCGTGATACTGGCTCAACCGGGCCGCGTAGGTGTTCTCGCTCCATCGAGGCGCCGCCGGGGCGGCCGGCGCGAGGAGGATCTTGGCCACCTCCTGCTTCTTCGTCTCCGCGGCCGTCACCAGCTCCGGCATCGTCGTTCCCACCTTGATGCCGAACTTCGGCTCCTGAAGCTCCTTGGCCAGAGTGAAGTACACCTTCTCCAGACCCGGTTGCATCTCCTGGAGGGCGTAGACCGCCTCGTCCACGACGATGACTCCGAGCGCGGCCTGCACGGGCTTTCCGGTTCGGTCGGTGACGCGAAAGGTGATCTTCGCCTCTCCGGCCGGAGCATACTGGGACTTGTCGCCTTGGATCGCCACGATCAGCTCCTCGGGGGGGTGGACGTAGACGATCCGCGTGTCGCGGACGATCTCGCCGTCCGCCATGACTTTGTACGCGTGAAGCTCTAGCGAGCCGAACATCTCCGGGGGAAGCGTCAGCCGAGACCGCGCTCGCCCGGATTCGATCTCGCAGGTGGATGCCATCGCAAGCTGTCCGTCCCGCACCGCGTCGAGGAACACGGTTCCGCGATCGAAGGTCGCCAGGACTTCGAGCTCGACCGCCTCGCCCGCGCGGCAAATGGCCTTGTCGGCGCGGAGAAGGATCTGGTCCTTTCCGTATTCGCTCGAGAGTTCCAGCGTCTTGGCCGACTCGTTCCCCTGTTTGTCCTTGGCCGAGAGCGCGACGTCCAGCACGCCTTCCCCGCGACGTCCCCGGCGCAGCGACCGTTCCTGCGGAGTAACGCGAAGCGCGGCGAATCCCGACTCGTTGGTGATTCCTTTGACCTCGACGCTCGCGGACCGAAGCGAAACGTCGGCGGCCACCGGCGATCCGTCGGGCGCCGTGACCAGGACATAGACGACGTTCTCGAGACCCGGCACGATCTTGCCGCTCTCGGGCACGGCGTGGAGTTGGAGAACCGTATTCGCCACGGAGAGGGACCGTGTCGCGCGCTCCTCATGCTCGGCCGAGTCGATGACCGAGGCGTCGAGCTGAACGAAGGCGTTTCCCTTCTCGAGCGGCTGGCCCACGAAGTACTCCGGAAGCTTGATCTCGAAGACGGCGCGGCCCTGCTCGTCCGTCTTCGTCGAAACATCCGCAAACGGTCGGAACTGGACGTCGAATGTCTGTGCGGCGACGCGTACGTTTCCTCCCTTCACGGGCTTGCCGAAGAAGTAGTCGACCTGGAGCGATCCGCGGATGGTTTCCAAGGGGAGGTAGAAGGTCTTGTCGGTCTTCACCGCAACCTTGAACTTGGGGAGCACGTACTTCTTGACCGTGACCGCCTTTTCCGACTTGGAGGTTCCCACCGAGGCGTGGATTCGATAGTCCCCCACATGGACCTCGTCCGCGAGGACGAAGTCGCAGGCGGCCACCCCGAAGTCGTTGGCGGAGACTTTCCGCTTGAAGACCTTGTTCCCTTTGGAATCTTCGACCTCGAAGACGGTCTCGCGACCGGCCGCGGGCCGGAGGGTCGATTCTCCGAGCGCGAGGGCGCGCAGATGGATCGTCTGACCCGGCTGATAGAGCGGCTTGTCGGTCACGAGGAGAATTCGGTAGTCGCGCCGAACGGTCACGGCGTGCCGGGAGAGGTGCTCCCCCTCTCCCGACTTGGTGCGGACCTCCATGGTGTAGTCCCCGTCCGGCAGGTCCGGGACGGAGAAGGTTGCGCCGGCCGTTCCGTCCTTGCCCGTTCGGCCCGTCCAGAGTCCGGTGAGCTTCTGGTCGGGGGCGACCAGTGCGACATCGACCCGGGCGTCGGCCACCGATTCGAGCCGGAGGACTCCCGACGAACGGAAGACGGCCACTCGAAGGCCCGAGGAGGCCCCCGGCGTAAGTTTGTTCGGAGCCTCCACGAACACCTCGTGTTTCGCGCCGCCCGCCTTGGCGGCGACGGGAGAGGGAATCGAAGCGGCGAGAGTGAAGGCGAGAGCGGAGATCCAGAAGGCGCGAAAAGTCCAGCGGGCCATGGTCAGGTCCTCCCAGTTGGGCTGACAACTTAGACGTCGGGCGCGCCGGAGGGGTTCGCCGGAAAGGAAGTCGGCGACCCATATGGGTCTTGACTCTCTGCGTCATGAAAACTAGACTGTGCCGATTCCGTTGCTAGGGGGGGTGGCATGGACCGAGTGGCGTGGCGCGCCGTCGTTCTCGCTCTTCTCCTCTCGGCGATCCACGGTTGCGGCGAAGGAGGGGCCGGCACCGTCCCGCCGATCGTCGCGACGAGCAACTTCGCCGGATGGGTCTCTTCCCCGGCCGGCGGGCTCCTGCGATGGAACGAGTACGACGACTCCTTCCCCTGGCCTCCGAAACAGTCTTGGAACAACTCCTTCAGCGGAACTCTCGACGACCACAACCCCCATCACCGCGGAGAGGACCTCTTCCTGAAGGAGGGGAACTCCGCGCCGATCCGAGCGAAGTTCCACTACGGCGATCTCCGCATCGATCTCAAGGGCGAGAAGGTCGGGTTGTGGCTCCGCAAAGTCGATTCCGCTTCGTGGGTCTTCGTCGCGGACGGAGTCACCGACGACGACGGACGCGTCGAGTTCGCCTGGCCGTCCTCGGTCCTCCAAGGAACGGGGTTTTGGTTCGCTCGCACGGTCGCGTACGGAGACCTCTCGACCGCGGACTCCTTCGTGCGAATCGTCTCCTCCTCGGTTCCGTGCGTGGTCTCCGACATCGACGGAACCCTCACGACGTCGGATTGGGAGATGGTCAAGCAAATCCTCGGAGACTTCCTCGATCTCAACTATCTCCCCCGGATGTACGGGAACGCCAACAAGGTGCTGCACAGTCTGGCAAAGTCGGGATTCGAGATCGTGTACCTCACCGCCCGTCCCTATTGGTTGTCGCGGTCCAGCCGGCGCTGGCTCCAGACGAAGGGATTCCCAGTCGGGATGGTGTACACCTACCCTGGAGCCCTTCCCCCCATCGGGAGCGCCACCTCCGACGCAAAGCGAGACCGGCTCCTGGAACTGAAGGCGCAAGGGGCCGAGTTCCTCTACGCCTTCGGCAATGCGGAAACGGACATCAGCGCGTATGCCCAAGCCGGCATCCCGGCGACCTCGACTTACATCATCGGTCCGAACGCCGGGCAGGGCGGCACGATCGCGCTCGCCAAGTACGGCGACCTCTTCGGCACGCTCGTCCCTGCGCCCGACATGCCGTACCGCGCCGTCCTCCTCATCGTGGACGGCCTAAGGCCCGACGCTCTCCGTACGTACCTGGATACGATCGCCGGGGCCGAAAGCGCCCTCAAGAAGACGTTCGGCACCGCCGTCGAGGTCCAGAAGTGCGCCACGACGGCTCCGAGCATTACCTGGGCGGCCAATGCCTCGATCGCCACCGGCCGAAACCCCGCTTCGCACGGACTCCCCTCGAATCAGTTCCTCGATCGCAAGACGGGAAAGCCCTATGCCTTCGACGGCGGTCCCATGTACCAAGTCGACCAGGTCGTTGGGGTCTATAAGGGCGAAGGCCTCTCGAACGGACTCCTGCAGGTCCAAACGATCTACGAGCAGATGAGCTCGAGCGGCCGGTACGGACTCGTCACGAGCCACCAGTACTTCAAGGGCGCCGAGGTGCTTCAGCCGTCCTATCTCCAGCTCATCACCTATCTCACCGACGCTCGCGATTACGATCGCAAGACCACGGACCGCGTGCTGAAGCGGCTCGAGGGCCAAGACATCCCCGACCTCGTCACGATCTACTGGTCGGGATTGGACAATGAAGCTCACTCGAAGGGGCAGGTGGGAGGGATCGAACTGGCACCGCCGGGTCTCGCGAACCAACAGATCGACTACCTGAAAGAGGTGATCGATCCTGAGCTCGCCCGAGTCCGGGAACGGCTGGAGAAACTCGGAGTCCTGGGCGAAACCGTTTTCGTCCTCTGCTCGGATCATGGCCACCGCGATGTCCACGACGACGACGCGCACTCGATCAAGACCGATCTGTTCGGCATCGATCCGGAGCTGGAAGACGTGATCGAGGATTCGCCGTACGACGACCTCTTCAACAAGCCGACGTTTCTCGAGGGCGACTTCGACTCCCACGTCGGATTGAGCGCGGGGATACTCCACATCGCCCTCCGCAACCGGGCGACGAACCAATGGAAGGATGCGCCGAACTTCGAACAAGATGTCCTTCCCGTCATCGGGAGCATCCAACAGCACCGCATGACCGGCGAACTCATCGGGGCGGTCGAGGAAATCCTGATGCGCGAGGCGCCGGCCCTCCCCTACCGCGTGGTCCGGCCGACGCGCGTGAAGATCCATTTCGACAGCATCAAGGTGCTCGACGACGAGGACTGGTTCGGCCCAGGCGAACTCAACTTCCGGCTCCGCGCGAACGGAAAAATCCTCAAGAAGATCGGGACGCTCACGGCAAGCGACGGAGATACCCTCGCGGTGGGTCAGAGCTTCGAAGTGGACGTCATGCCGGGGATGACTCTCACGGTGCAGTGCGAAGGGGAGGACGAGGATTTCTGGTTCTTCAAGGACAGCTTGGGTACGGCGGAAAAACCGTATGCCTCCAAGTCCTCCCTCCCGAGCGGGAGCGTCACCGTCGAATCCAGCAACGGCGACTTCCTGCTCACCTTCCACGTGGAGGTGGTCCCCCTGGACACGTACTCTCATCCCGAGTATCCGGGGTGGGGGAATTCGTGTCCCCTCACGCTCATGAGCGCGGAGTACGTCGACGGACCCAATCGCATCGAGAAATTCGCCCATTCGGACCGCTCCGGCGACATCCTCTTGATGTCGACCTTCCGGAAGGGGTTCTATTTCGGGAACAAGAACGCCTCGAATCACGGAAGTCTCTACCCCGAGGATTCGTACCAAGCGTTCGTGGTCGGCGGGGCTCCGGTGGTTCAATCTCAGACCCTCGTCGGAGGGCAGGTCGTGGACATCGCGGCCACCCTGGCCCACATCCTGGGCTTCGAACTTCGAAACAAGGAAGGCGTCTCGAAAGTGACGGCGTCCGAACTGCCTCAGCTTCCCTAGTAGAGGAACAGGAGCATGCCCACCCTCGCAGAGATGGAAGAGTCCCTGGCGCGCTTGGAATCGGCGGCTGTCGCGACCCGCGCGCCTCTGGACACCCTGGCGGCCGCATTCAAGAACGAGATCGCGTCGAATCCGAAGGATCTGCGCATGCACTTCCTCCTCGGGCGGGTTCACCTGTTGGCGGGCCGCCCTGCGGACGCGGTACGCTGTTTCGCCCAGGTGACGATGCTCAAGCCCGATTCCGCCGAGGCCTTCTACTTACTGGGCCACGCCTACCATCGTCTCGACCAGCACGGGGAGGAGGCAATGGCGTTCCGTTCGGCGCTTCGGCTGCGGCCCGACTACGCCGAGGTTCACCGCGCCGTCGCCGAAGAGTGCCTCTCCGAGGGGCGACTCGACGAAGGAGTACGGTCGTTGCGGGAAGCGGTCCGGATCGAATCGTCCGACTTCGCCTCCTGGCGAGACCTCGGACTCGCGCTGTCGAAGCTCGAGCGGACGGGCGAAGCGATCGAGGCGTTGCGCGTGGCGGTGCAGTTGCGCCCGCAGGACGCGGCTACGGGATCTCTGCTGGAGGCCTCCGAGGCCCGGAGTTCGAGAGGGGCTTGACGATTTCGCGTCGATTCGGTCCCCGGATCGCGCACGGATAATCGAGGCCGGCACGGCCCATTCGGAACCATGCGGGAGATTACGGCTCCAGGTTCGAGAATCTTTGTCTGGCGCGGCGCCTCCGCCGAAGTCGGAGAAAACGTCCGCGCCCTGTCGGGTCCCCCGTCCGCTTTCCTCCTGACCGACCGTAACTGCCGGAAGATCGCCGACACGGTACAGCTCTCGCTCGAACACGCCGGAATCCGCGTCGTGCGGTGCGCTCTCCCTCCCGGAGAGAAACAGAAGTCTCTTTCTACGGCCGGGCGACTGTATGACGCGATGTTGCGCGGTACGATCGATCGCGGTTCCGCCCTCGTAACCGTCGGTGGGGGAGTGGTGGGGGATCTCGGAGGCTTCGTCGCCTCCACCTACCATCGCGGAATCGCGCTCTTTCATGTTCCGACGACGCTCCTCGCCCAAGTCGACGCCTCGATCGGCGGGAAAACCGGCGTCAATTTGCGTCAGGGAAAAAACCTGGTGGGGACGTTTTATGCGCCCCGAGCCGTATTCGTCGATCCCATGACGCTGGCGTCGCTCCCCCGTCGCCACTTCGTCGCCGGTCTCGCCGAGGTCGCCAAGTGCGCCATGATTCGGGACGCGGAGCTCTTCGGATTCCTCGAGGCGAACGTCGCCGGGATCCTCGCTCACGAATCCGGCCCGGTGGAGGAGATCCTCTTCCGGTCGGCCTCGGTGAAGGCGGCCGTCGTGACCGAGGACGAGAAGGAATCCGGGGTGCGCGCGATCTTGAACTACGGCCACACCGTCGGCCATGCGATCGAAGCCGCCGGAAGATACTCCAAGGTTCACCATGGGGAGGCGGTTTCGATCGGGATGGAGGCGGAGGCGCGAATCGCCAGAGACCTGGGAATCTTCTCCACGGAGGGGGTCGAGCGCCAAGCGCGTCTCCTCGATTCGCTCGGGCTGCCCCGGCGCGCCAAAGGATTCTCGGGCAAGAAGGTGCGGGCGGCCATGAGCGTGGACAAGAAGAACCGAGAGGGACATCTCCGCTTTGCGTTGCCCGAAGGAATCGGAACGGCGCGCATCGACGTGGAGGTTCCCGAAGAGCTCGTGGGCGCGGCGCTGGAAGCGGTGCTCGGTCCCCCATGAACGAAGCGCTGCTCACCCTCCATCTGAGCGGCATGGTGGGCGCGGCCCTCTATCGTCGCCTCGTCCGACACTTCGGCAGCGCCGAGACCGCCGCGCGGGCTCCCGCGCGCGAGCTCCAGCGCGTGCCCGGAGTCGGCCCCGTCACGGCGCAGGCCATCGCGGACGCATCGCGCTCCGGCGAAGCCCCGCGCGAAATCGATCGCGCCGCGAAGGACGGAGTGCGCCTCATCGCCTACGGGGAGCCGGGCTATCCGGCCGCGCTCTCCTCCATCTTCGATCCCCCGCTGGCCCTCGCCGTCCGGGGAACCCTGGACGATTCCCTGGCCCTCGCGGTCGTGGGATCCCGGGAATGCACGGCCTACGGGCGTCGGCAAGCGGACCGATTCGGGCAGGAATTCGCCCGACTCGGCGTCACGGTGGTAAGCGGTCTCGCCCGCGGAATCGATACGGCGGCGCATCAGGCGGCGCTCCGCGCGGGAAGGACCATCGCCGTCCTGGGAAGCGGACTCCAGCGGGTCTACCCTCCCGAGAATCGCCGCCTGGCGGAAGAGATCGCCGCTCGCGGCGCCGTCCTGAGCGAGTTTCCCCTGACGGCGGGGCCGGAGCCGACGAATTTCCCTCGCCGCAACAGAATCATCAGCGGACTCTCCCTGGGAGTCCTGGTCGTCGAAGCGGGAGATACGAGCGGAGCGCTTCTCACCGCGGATTGGGCGATGGAGCAGTCGCGCGAGGTATTCTGTCTCCCGGGAAGCGTGGAGAGCCCGATGTCGCGCGGCTGTCACGAATTCATCCGCCAGGGAGCGAAGCTCGTCGAGTGTCCGGCGGACGTCCTCGAGGAGATCCCCGTGCTCGCGGCGCTTCTGGAACCGCGCGTCCGGCTCAGCCCACTCGAACGCGCCGTCGCCGGGAAACTCGGCGCACACGCCCGCTCGCCGGAAGCGATCGCGGCGTCGCTCCGTCTCCCCGAGAGCGCGGTCGAAACGGCCCTCGCGGGCCTCGCCTCGAAGGGCGCCGCACTCGCGACCGAGGGTGGGTATGCGCGGTCAGCCCTGTGACGGGACTGCGGGGCGCTTTCCTCCGCCGGCCACGCGCATCGGCACGATGTCCTCGTCCCGCGCGGGCAGGACTTCCACGACCACCGGCACGCCGCGCTTGCGATGCATCGAGACGCGAACCGGGCGGGTCTTGTCGGAAACGTCTCCGTAGCGCGCCGTAATCGAAGCGGCGAGCATCCTCTCCCCGAATTCGTGACGGCCGCGGACGACGGTGACGGGCCCGACGAAATCGATCAGCGCCACGATCGAGTCGTCTCCCTCGGCAAAGGCCTCGATCATCCGGTTTTCGTCCTCGTTGCGCCCGACGATGATCTTGCAGTCCGGGGTCGGGCGGAAGTGACGGCCGACGCGGAGAAGATTGATGTCGTGCGCTCCCGCGTCCGGATCGTGAGACCACAAATCGCGGAGCCTCGCGGAATAGCCCGGATCCGTGAGGAGGCATCCTCCGGACGGCTGCGGAATATCGACGATCCCCCAACGCTCGGCCAACTCGTACTGCGGCGTGCGACCGCGGCCGGAGATATCGAGCAACCGCGCCCGGTCGACCACTCCTTCGAGCTCGGGCTGCGTGGGCTCCAGGAGCTTCGCCGAAAGCGGGCGCAGGATCAGCCCCTGCAAGCCGACCTCGCGATCGATTTGCCGGAACCGGTCGCGCGTCTGGGACATCGGCCGTTGGTTGAGGACCTCTCCGGTGACGAGAAATCCCGCACCGAGTTGCCGCATCACGTCGCTCGCCCAGTGGAGCATCATGATCCGGCAGTCGACGCACGGATTCATGTTCTTGCCCCGTCCGAACCGGGGCCTCTTGACCATCTCGATGTAGTCCTGGCCCAAGTGACACATCTTCACGGTCAGCCCGAGAGGGCCCCAGAGTTTGACGAGCGGTTCGACGTCGTGGCCGCACGATCCCGCGCTGACGGGATCGCAGCCGAAGTGGGTGATGAAGCGGACCGCGGTCACGGGGATCCCCTGGTCGAGAACCGTCCGGACCGCG
The DNA here is from genome assembly GCA_964526305.1 of uncultured Planctomycetales bacterium. Taxonomy (GTDB): domain Bacteria; phylum Planctomycetota; class MHYJ01; order MHYJ01; family JACPRB01; genus JACPRC01. Next base: position 64,015 of record CAZGKV010000007.1, read on the forward strand.
AGCATCGAATCGAGCCCGCCGCTTAAGAGCGCCACCGCATGACGATTCATCGAGGGGAATCCTACCCAATTTGCGTCCCGTATTCTAGGAGTCCGGAGTTTTCTGTTGACACCCCCCTCGGGGGATGGATACCTTTCCGGTTCATTACGCGCCGGAGGCGCGGAGGTACGGATGGATACGCACATCAAAAGCCTGGCCGTGGCGCTGTCGCTGCTCCTGGTCGCAGCCCCGTGCTCGGCCGACGTGATCGGCTCCCGTCCGAAGCGCGCCCCGACCCGTGACCGCGTCCAAGTCGCCCGCCACCTCGAGCGGTTGGGGATCCATCCCGGTCAAGCTCGAAGCGAGACGGCCGGGCTCTCCGCGCGCGACCTCGAGTATTTCGCCTCCCATCCCGGCCGAATTGTGCTCGCCGGGGCACAAGACAAGTCCGATTCGGGGTTTTTCGCGGGAGAGAGTTCCATTCGCTGGTACGAGATCGTCGGCGGAATCGTCGCCTTGGGCGGGGTCATCGCCTTCGTGACCTGGAAGCTGATCGACGCGCGGAACTGATCGAGGACTGCATCATGAGGATCCCGGCCCTCGGGCTTTCGTTGGTGGCGGCGGTCAATCTCGTCTTCGCCGCGCGATGCCCGATTTCTGCCGACGTCATTCCCTCTCGCCCCTCCAAGGAACGGACGGATCAGAAGAAGAAAGTGGCCGCCCAGCTGTCCCTGCGCGGAGTGTCCGCCCCCGATTCGAGCGGATACGTGCGGGAGATGTCGGCGTCCGATCTGGGGTATTTCACCGGAGACGAGCGCCGAGTCCAGCTCGCTGCCGGTCTCACGTGGGAAGAGTGGGTGTTCGGCGGAGCGATGCTGCTCCTCATCGGAGGCGTCATCGCCTTTTTCGTCATTCGAGCCAAGAACAAGTAGCGTAACCGGAGAACGCGAGTCATGAAACTCGTCGCCGTCGCGGCGCTCTTTGCCCTCGCTCCGATTCTCTCCGCCGACGTCCTTCCAGGACGTACCTCGACGGCGCGCCGCACTCCACCGGCGCAGGTCGAGCGTCTATTGTCGGGTCGGGGGCTCTCCGGAACGGAGAGCGCCGCGCAAGTCCGTGCCATGTCGGCTCGGGACCTGGAGTACTTTTCGGGCGACGCACGACGTGTGCAGCTCGCATCCGGCATTCCCATCGAGGACATTCTCACGGGAGTGGGAGTCCTCGTCGTAGCCGGAGCGCTCGCGGGAGTCGCGGCGTATCAAGCCAACCGGTAGATGTCGATCCGATTCTCGGCGGCCCTCTTCCTCCTCGTCGGGTGCGGAGTCGGCGCCGGTACCCGAATCGACCGTCTGCCCCCCGACCCCGCGTCCGCGGGATACCGGCTGCTCCCCAGGCCGGTCCTCCTCCCCCGAGGAGAGACGACGTACGACTGCGGACCGGAGTCGCTCGCCGCCGTTCTGTCGTATTGGGGAAAATCCGAGGACGTTACGACGCTTTCGCGACTTCTCGTCAACCCCCAGCTCAAGAGCACGGCCACTCCGAAGATCGCGCCGCTCGTCCGAAAGATGGGGTTGAATGCCACCTACTTGCCCGGTTCCATGGCTCTCGTCAAAGGTTCGGTGGACGACGGGAAGCCTCCCATCGTCGCGATACGGCTGTCGAAATCCGTATTCCACTATTATGTGGTGAGCGGGTACAACGATCGGCTCCAATCCGCGCTGTGCGAAGAACGCGACGGGTCGAAGACCTTATATACCTACGAGACCCTCGACCGTCTGTGGCGGGAAACGGGGTACTTTCTTCTCCTCGTGGAGCCCTCCACCGCCGCCTCGGAGTATGAGAAGGGCGCGGACTACGAGGAGGTGGGGAACTACGAACGCGCCGAGGAGCATTACCGCCGCGCGTTGGCCGGAGATCCGGCCTTTCACGAAGCGCGTCTCGGCCTGGCGAATTGTCTCGTCGCCCGAGGCAAGCTCGAGGAGGCGGCGACCGAGTATGAACGGGTCTTGAAGGGCATGCCCTCGGATCCCAAGGCCCGCAACAATCTCGCCCACGTCTGGTGCGAACTCGGGCGGAGTCTGGAGCGCGCGGAAGAGCTTGCGGCGGGGGCCGTCGCAACGCTTCTCGCATGGAGAAAGGAATCCGCGGCGGACCTAGCGGCGTCGAAGACCGATCTCGACCGCCAGGCCCGCTCGCGAGATCTCGAGGAACGTCGCATCGAGCTCGCGTACTCCTACGGCACCCTGGGACAGATCCGATTTCGGCGCGAGCGATTCGTTGCCGCCGTGGAGGCGTGGGAGGCTGCGCTCCTGGAGATCCCTACGGGCTTCCCGGATTTTCAGGCCAAGCGTCACTACGAAGTCGGCCTGGCCCTCCAGAAACTCGGACGGGCCGAAGACGCGCGCGGCCGGATGGAGGAGGCCCGGAAGTTGGCGCAGGACCCCGCGCTCCGGTCGAAGATCGATCATGCGCTGAAGAATTGAACCGACCGATCACGGGTTGGAGTCGCCATGGCGGGCACAGATTCCACCGTCTCCCCCTCGGTTCCGGACCATCGTCCGGGACGCGCTTCGGTGAAACCAGCGATCCCCAGCGGTATCTGATGCCCCAGACGGATACGAAGTAAAACGCCCTCCCCGGAAGGGGAGGGCGGGATGATTCTCGCGGGCTACTTCTTCTTCTCTTCCTTCTTGGCAGGAGCGGCCGCGGCGGGTTTCGCTCCGGCCGCCGGAGCCGCGCCCTTCGCGGCCGGGGCTGCACCCTTGGCTCCCGGAGCCGCCGGAGTGGCCGCCGCGCCTGCCGCCGGGGCTGCGCCCGCCTCCGCCGTCGTTTCTTCCTTCTTGGTCTTCTTGGCCTTCATCAAGATGTTGCGTACCTTGGGAAGATTGAAGACGGACTTGTCGTCCGACCACCGCCCTTCTTTCTGAAGCAACTCCAGGCGCTCCGAACGCCTCAGAACATTTCGATGGCGGCGAAGGGCGCTCGGCGGCACCAAACTCTTGTGAATCGACATCCGAATTCCTCCGTCTGCGAGCCGCAGAGGATAACCGAACGGCCGGCGGGGAGCAAGGGAAAGGGCGCTACCGCTCGACCTCCACGAAATCGGCCCCCGAGAAGGGAGTCGTCCGGTTGTACTTGTACTTGCGCAGCGTCGCGAGTTTCTCGCGGGCTTCCTCGTTCCGTTGTTCGTACTTGCCGTAGTAGAGGACCAGAACGCGCCGGTCGCCCCGAACGGCCGGTGCGTACCACGCGGCGGCATGTTGATTCTGCACCAGCGTCTTCTTGATGCTCTCGGCGTTGGATTCGGCGTTGACATACTCCCGGGAAGTGGTCCCAGGCCACTCGAGAAGCTTGATTGCCCACACCCTGCCGGCAGGGGCCGGAGTCGTGTCGGCGTGAGAGGCGGGAGATCCCGCCGGGGCCGCGGCCGCTTCCGATTTTCCCTTGGAGCGTCCCCAACGCTGGCCGACGGCAAACCCGAGGAATACGGCGGCCAGGGCTACGAGCCCCGCGAAGATGGCGGTATTGTAGCTGAGCGTCAACGTCCTCTGCCCGATCGGCAGTGTCGGGGGAAGCGTCGTGGGCGCCGGAGGACGAGTCGGGACGACGACGCGGGGCGCGGATGCCGGCTTCGGAGTCGGGCTCTCGGCGGGCGCCGTAGGTTCCGCGACGGCCACGGGCCGTGCTTGGGTTTCGCTCGGAGCGGTCGATCCCCCGGTAGCGCTCTTCAGGATCTCGTACAGATTCGGACTGTCTTTTCTCATGGCCCCTCTCTCTCGAGTCCCCCCGGACTCTGATGTAGATTATAATTCGTAAAGTATAATTGGCAAGAGGAAATCCTCTCGCGGCTCCCGACCCAGGACTTTTCTCGTAGATAGAAATCGGAATCGAATCCGTTCGCGTGTTCCCTCAACATGAAGAAGAACGAGCATGATGGCGTATCGCATCTCCAAGTCTCGAATCCCGGCATTGCGCGGAGGGGCACTCCTTACGCCTCATGCCTCCTCCGAAGGGTGCCCTTTCCGCAAGAATCTGGGAGCGGCTCCGGGGCTTCGTTTCGACTTCGCCTCAAGGCAAATCGCAAACGCTCAGGAGCGAAAGATCCGTGATCCGTCGAAGAAGACCGCGGATGGCGCGGAATTCTTCCGTCGACGTGATGCGACGTTTGGGGGGATCGAAACCGGCGGAATCCCTGGTTGCCCCCGCCCCCCCCCAAGACATTGAAGCCCGTACCCGGAACCAACCGCGTAGCAACGATAATGCCCCCTTTTGCGCTTGCGGATCGAGAGGACGAATCGTATACTTCACCGCCCTTTGGAGATGAAGCGTGATCAGAGTTAAGGCCCGGATGAACGAGTCCCTCGAACAGCTCCTCAAGCGCTTCAAGAAGGCGTGCGAAAAAGAGGGGCTGACCCGCGACATCAAGCGGAGCGCGTTTTACGAGAAGCCGAGCGAGGTGCGCCGGCGCAAGGAGCGACAGCTCATCCGCAAGATCCAGAAGGAGTCCCGCGAGCGCTTCTAACCCCCCCTCTTCTTCTGTGATTTCTGTGTCCCCCTTCCCCTCCCTCTGTGTATTCTGTGTCTCGGGGAATGGACGCACTCATCCAAACGCGGAATCTCACCAAGGTCTATAAAGACTTCTGGGGAAGACCGCGCCTCAAGGCCCTGGACAATCTCTCCATCGAAGTCGGAACGGGAGAGATCTTCGGGATCCTAGGCCCGAACGGATCGGGCAAGACCACGACCATCAAGATCCTCCTCGGCCTTCTCTTCCCGACCTCCGGCGAAGCCTTCGTCCTCGGCCGTCCGGCGACGGACGTCGGAGCCAAGGCGCGCATCGGCTTTCTCCCCGAAGAGTCCTACCTGTACCGCTTCCTCAATGCGGACGAGACTCTGGATTTCTTCGGACGCCTATTCCATCTCGATCGCGCGACGCGCCGGAAACGGACCGACGAGCTCATCGAGCTTTTCGGACTCGGACACGCGCGGAAGCGCCAGCTCAAGGAATACTCGAAGGGGATGGTGCGCCGAGTCTCCTTCGCCCAAGCGCTCATCAACGATCCGGATGTCGTTATCCTCGACGAACCGACGAGCGGACTCGATCCGATCTCCTCGCGCCAGATGAAGGACCTGATCCTCGACCTCAAGCGCCGCGGGAAAACCGTCTTCATGGCCAGCCACCTCCTCGCCGACGTCCAAGACATCTGCGATCGGATCGTGATCCTCCATCAAGGACAGCTCAAGAAGTACGGCGCGGTGAAAGACATCCTCGTCCGCGCCGCGTCGGTGACGATGACGTTCCAAGATCTCAGCGAGGAGGCCCAGCGGCGGATCGCCGAGGTCGCCCGGCAATCGGGGGCGCGCCTCTCGAAGTGCGAGGCCACGCAGGAGAGCCTGGAAGACGTCTTCCTCCGCACGGTCCAGGAGAGCGGCGACGGACTCACCTATCGCAAACCCCCGGGAGACGGGAAGTCGTGAGCGCGACCTTGGGACGGCTCTGGGCGGTCGCGACGCTTACGGTCAAGGAAGCCGTCCGACGCAAGACCTTCCTCGCCCTCATCCTCTTCGCGGTGGCGCTCGTCAGTTCGATGACCTTCTTCTCGTCGGTCGACGATCCGGTCTCGAAGCTCCGGCTCATCGAGGTCTGGTCCCATCGAGCCACGATTTTTTTCGCCGCGCTCGCAGCGATTTTCATGGGAGCGTCGTCCCTTCCAGGAGACTACGAACAGAAGCGGATCTACGTCCTCGCCTCCAAGCCGATGCATAAAGTGACCTTCTTCCTGGGAAAGTATCTCGGATTCATTCTGGTCATCGCCCTCTTCCTGCTGATCATGGGCGCGATCTCGGTGGCCTACCTGCGGATCGTCAAGCTCGCGGGCGGCGGGATGATCCCCGATCTCCGCGCCCGCCCTCGCGCCTGGGCGACGCAGATGCACGGCGTGGGTTCGGTGGATCAGAACAAACAGAATCCCGAGGTTTTCCGATTGGAGGCGATCCCCACCGGCACGCGGGTGTTCGGATTCGCGACGCTGGACCCTCCGCGGTTGGGCGATCCCATCGAACTCCGAGGATCCGTGACGGTCCGAAGCCACGTCCCGCGGTGGACCTGCGGGAGCCTTCGCGTGGAGATTCGCGGGCCCGAGAAGCCTTTCTCGACCGTCGTCCCCATCCGGCACGGCGACTCCTTCGCCCTCCCGATGCCTGCGGAAGTCGTCTCCTGCGGCCGGCCGCTGGAGGTCGCGCTCTCTCCCGCCTCCGGGGATTCCATCCTCGGCGTCCGCGACGTCCGATTCCACGGGAGCGCCTCGGAGGTCCGCCCCGTGGGATCGAAAAACGAAGGCGTCGTGGATTCCCAGACGGGCGAGGCGTACGGGTGCTCCCCGGGAGCCTTCCGCTGGGTCTTTCCCCGCCTCCATCCCGGAGACTTTCCGGAGACGATCTCCGCCCGTCTAAAACTCAACGTCGGCGGCATCCGAAATACCTACCGCTTTTCCGGAGTCGTCCGCCTCGTCCTGGAAACGGAGGACGGATCGGACCGACACGAGGTGGAGGCGACGGTCCAATCGAACGAGTGGACGCCCGCCAATTTTCCGCGGAGGATTCTGGAATCGCGGAAGCCCGTGCACGTGTACGTGATTCCGACGGATTCGGACATGCGGATCACGGGGAAAAGAGATCTGTTCGTTCTCTTCGAGTCGGACGAACTCTTCGAGTGGAACTACCTGAAGGGGCTCGGCCTGATCTTCCTCTGGATCCTGGTGATCATGACCGTCTCCTTCATGTTTTCGAGCTTCCTCTCCGCCCCGATCAGCATGCTCGCCGGCGTCGTCGTCCTTCTGGTCGGCGCGCTTCACGAATTCGTCGGCGAAGGGGTGAAGGACATCGATCGGTCCATCGCTCACGCACGAGAGTCCGAGCGACTCGGGAAACCAGTCCGGACACCGGAAAACCTGCCCTCCTGGGCCTTGGAGACTTCGAGCCGCGGTTCAAAAATCGTTCTCTTCCTCTTCCCCAACGCCGAGAAGTTCGACTTCTCGAGATTCCTCCTCAACGATTTGGCGATCAGTGTTTCGGATCTGTGGAAGGCGCTCCTGGAGATGCTCCCCCGCGTCGCCGTGATCGTTCTCCTCGGGATGCTCGTGATGCTCTTCAAGGATTTCGGATGATGTCCGTTTCCCGATGGGTCTTGCTTACGGCGATCGTCGCGGCGCTGATCGCCCTTCAGCACTTCGGGCTCGAGAATACCCCGGAGAAGCGCGAAGAGGCGGTCTTCACCAACATCGCCGACCTCCCGGCGGGAGACATGGTTCCCACCTACATCGGCTCTCTTTTCCTCGGATCGTTCCGAGCGGTCGCGATCGACGTTTTCTGGATTCAGCTCAAGGAAGCGCAGGACGACCGCCGGTACTACCTGTGCCGGGAAATCGCCGAGATGATCTCCAAGCTTCAGCCGCACAACGAAGAAGTGTGGGCGATGCTCGCCTGGGACTTCGCCTACAACGTGGCGAACGGCGAACGGACCGAAGAGAAGGCGTGGCAGTGGGTCCGCTACGGAATCCTCAAGCTCCGCGAGGGAATTCGGCGAAATCCGCGCTCTCCGTACCTCTGCTATGACCTGGCGCGATTCCTGGTCCATAAGCCGACCTGGCAGTCGGGTCGACTCGACCTCGGTCTTCTTCGCCGAATCGAAGCGGACGACGAGATCCAACGCGAACTTCAGGATGTCCCGACGGCGACGAACCGTCTCACGGCGTTCGAACTGGCCTTGAACTGGTTCCAGAACACCATCGCCCGCCTGGAGGCGAGGACCGGCGGCGATCTCTTTAAGACCCAGATGGGTCTCTACATTCATCCGGACACGATGTCCGGCTTCATGCGAGACACCCTGTTCTTCCAGGGGATCTATTCGTGGAGGCTCGCGCAGACCTCCGCGGATTCCCCCGATTGGGACCGGTCGCGCGATTGGTTCCGCCGGGCGGCCCAGCACGTCCTCGCGATGCAACAGAAGTACGGGACGCGGGGAATCGACGAGGGATTCCTCGAACTGTATGCCCACATGGAGGAGGTCCTCGAAGCCAGCCGCGCCTACGTTCGAACCCTCGCGTCCTCGGATCTCGAAGCACGACTCGCCGCGCGAATGAAGTACGTCCGGGAGATGGAGGCCGTGCTCGCGGCGCTCGGGCTCGCGGAGCAGGGCCATCTCTGGGAACCTCTTTCCACCGCCAAGAGGGATTTGAGTCGGGAAACGATCAAGATCCGAGATCGCGAGTACTTTTTCTTCGACGCGAACGAATACAACGACGGCAATATGTTCGCGACGCCGCTCCAATCGAAGGTGCCGGCCTGGGGTAATCTCAAGCCCGGCCCGGGCGACGTCGACCGATTCCAGATCTTCGTGAAACCCGACGCCGACGAGCACGGTCACGCGGGATCCCAGGAAAAGTTCGAGCCGAAGCGAGTGACGATCTCCGTCACCCGACTGGGGCGGCTCCCCCTGCGAGTGCGGGTCTACTCTCAGAGCGACCAGCTCAAGGCGGCCAGGGACGTCCCGCTCTCTCCCGAAGAGAGGACGGAGTCTTTCGAATTCATCGCCGATCGTCCGGGGAGCTATTTCGTGGACGTGCGGCCGCTCGACGAGCCCGCCCGACTTCCGTCGGACACTCGGTACGGTCTGGTGGTTACCGTGGAAGAGTAAGGCTCCGCGCCGTTCCTTGACACCGTTCCGGCGGTGTGGTAAATGTTCCCCCGTTTCTCCTCCACCGGAAAGGATCTCTTGATGCACAGAGCGCTCGCCATCGCCGGCCTCGTCCTCCTCTTCCTCCTCGTCTTCGCGCTCCCCGCGATGGCGTCGGAAGAGCACGCGACGCTCGACTTCAAGACCAAGGTGGGCATGGCCTGGATCTTGGCGCCCATCGGGGCCGTGATTCCCCTCGTCTTCGCCTACTTCTTCCACCAGTCGATGAAACGGTGCGATCCGGGAAACGCCCGGATGCAGCACATCGCGGCCGCGGTCCGGAAGGGCGCGATGGCATACTTGGCGCAACAGTATAAGGTCGTCGGAATCGTCTTCGTTGCGCTGGTCGCCGTCCTGGGGGTCATGGCCTTCGTCCTCGGTATCCAGCACTGGCTTGTCCCCTTCGCTTTCCTCACGGGCGGATTCTTCAGCGGGGTGTGCGGCTTCCTGGGGATGAACACCGCCACGCAGGCCTCGAGCCGCACCGCGCAGGCCGCGAGTCAGAATCTGAACGAGGGGCTGAAGGTCGCCTTCCGCTCCGGCGCGGTGATGGGCTTCGTCGTGGTCGGATTCGGACTCCTCGACATCGCCGCGTGGTTCTACGTCTGCAACAACGTCCTCAATCTCCCGCTCGGCGAGGTCGTGGTCACGATGCTGGCCTTCGGCATGGGCGCGTCGACCCAGGCCCTATTCGCGCGCGTGGGCGGCGGCATCTACACCAAAGCCGCGGACGTGGGCAGCGATCTTGTCGGCAAGGTCGAGGCGGGAATCCCCGAAGACGATCCCCGGAACCCCGCGACGATCGCGGATAACGTCGGCGACAACGTCGGCGACGTCGCCGGCATGGGCGCGGATTTGTACGAATCGTACTGCGGTTCCATCCTCTCGACCGCCGCGCTTGGATTTGCGGCCGCTCAATCGCTCTCCCCAGGCGTCGTCTCGGCGACCCTCTCCCTGCCCTGGGTCGTCTATCCCATGATCATCGCGGCCGTGGGGAACATCCTCGCGTGCCTCTCGACCTTCGTCGTTCGGACGGGCGAGGACACCAGCCTCAAGAACCTGATGGGAGCCCTCTTCCGCGGCATCAACACGGCGACGATCGGGACCGCGGTGGTGGCTCTCGCGGCCGGCTACTACCTCCTGAACGACTCCGAATTGATCCGAGAGTGGGGCATCGGCTGGCTCGGGATCAACTGGTACGTCTGGCGAGTTTGGGCCGCCGTCGTCGTCGGCTTGATCGCCGGCGTCATCGTGGCCAAGTCCGCCGAGTACTACACTTCGAACGACTATAAGCCGACGCAGGAGTTGGCCGGGAACGCCCTCACCGGACCGGCGACGGTCATCATCGACGGCGTGGCGGTCGGAATGCTTTCGACGGGCATCCCCGTCATCACGTGCGCCATCGGCATGTTCGCCTCCTTCTGGTTCGCCGGCGGACTGGAAGACCCCGTCCGCGGACTTTATGGAATCGCGATCGCCGCGGCCGGAATGCTCGCGACCCTCGGCATCACCCTCGCGACGGACGCGTACGGCCCCATCGCCGACAACGCCGGCGGCAACGCCCAGATGTCGGGACTCCCGCCGCACGTGCGCGAGCGCACCGACGCCCTCGACGCGCTCGGCAACACGACGGCCGCGACGGGCAAAGGCTTCGCGATCGCCTCCGCCGCCCTCACCGCGATGGCGCTACTGGCCGCCTATGTCGAGGAGATCCGGATGAACCTCGACCGAATCTCCTTGAAAGGGAAGGGCGAAGTGGTGGAATTCGTTCACGAGGACAGGGCGAACAGGCTCTACTCGTGGGCCTGGACCCCGGAGCAGCTCCGGCAGTGCTACGATCGCCAGACCACCCAGTGGAACCAACAAAAGAAGGGCAAGTTCGTCGACGCCAACGGCAACTGGAAGAGCTGGGAGCAGGTACAGAAAGAAGCGAAGCCCGTTCGCTTCCATACGTCGGCGAACCGGACCCTGTATGCGGAAGGATTCGCGCTTCGGACGGACACCAAGGACATCGAGAACATCACGGGCTGTTTCCTGATCCTCCGTCAAATCAAACACCCGAACCGGACGGACTACTACGTCGTCCCGACGAGAGAGGCGAGGCTGTCCGAGTTCATGGCGTTCTACGACGTCACCCTCATGAATCCGAACGTCCTGATCGGACTTTTCCTCGGCGCCATGATGGTCTTCGTCTTCTGCGCCATGACGATGAAGGCCGTCGGTCGTGCGGCGAAGAGCATGGTGCTGGAGGTCCGGCGTCAATTCCGCGACATCCCGGGCATCATGGAAGGGAAGGCCGAGCCGGACTATGCCTCCTGCGTGGCCATTTCGACCAAGGGCGCGCAACGCGAAATGATCGTTCCGTCTCTGATCGCGATCATCGTGCCCGTTCTGATCGGACTCGTTTTCGACGTCGCCGGCGTCATGGGGCTGCTCGCGGGCGGACTCTCGACGGGATTCGCCGTCGCCATCATGATGGCGGCCTCGGGCGGCGCCTGGGACAACGCCAAGAAATGGATCGAGTCCGGCGCGCTCAAGGACGAGAAGGGAGCCGTCCAGGGCAAGGGCTCCTTCGCGCACAAGGCCGCGGTGACGGGCGACACGGTCGGCGACCCATTCAAAGACACGAGCGGTCCCTCGCTCAACATTTTGATCAAGCTGATGTCGATGGTCTCGATCGTATTCGTGGGACTGGTCCTCAAGTTCGCCCCCGAAATCTCGAAGCTCATGGGTCGATAGCGCGCATGACATCACGTCAACTCGCCATTCGGTGCGCCCGGCTCTGCGACGAGATGAAAGCGGCGAGCATCGTCGTCCTGGACGTGCGAAAGGTGACCTACATCACGGATTTCTTCGTCGTCGCCTCGACCCGCGCGGATCGACAGTCGCGCGCCATCGCGGAAGAGCTTACCAAGGCCGTGAAGGCGCTCGGACTCCGAGAGCTCGGGCGGGAGGGGGTGCACGAGGGACGGTGGATCCTCCAGGACCTCGGACCCGTCGTCGTTCATCTCTTCCTCGAAGACCAGAGATCGTTCTACGACATCGAGGGCCTTTGGGCCGACGCGCCGCACCTCGCGTGGGAACCGGCCCGCCGCCGGAAGACCGGGTCCACGGAGTGAGCCGTGGAGGTTGAAGAAGTCTGGGCCGCTGGGATCGCCGACGCGGCCTGGAAACTCTGGTCCGTCGATTTGGCCGAACCGCGCTTCCACCCTCTCCTCGAGCCGCCGTCCGACCCCCGCTTCGGAGACGCGGCGAGCGGAATCGGATTCCGTTTGGCCAAGACCCTCCGCAAGCCTCCGCGGGCGATCGCGGACGAACTGGCGAAGGCGCTGGCCGGCCTCCCCTACCTCGAGCGCGCCGAGGTGGCCGGCGGCGGGTACGTCAATCTTCACGCCACACGGGAGTTCTATGCCGACACCCTTCGGAGAATCCGCTCCGACGGACCCCGCTTCGGCCGGTCCACGCTCGGCGGCGGACGCCGCGCGTTGCTCGAATTTTGTTCCGCCAACCCCACGGGCCCCCTCCACATCGCGCACGGACGTCAAGCGGCCGTGGGAGACGCCCTTGCCAATCTCCTGGACTTCGCGGGATACCGGGTCGAGCGCGAGTTCTACGTCAACGACACCGGCGGCCAGATCGAAAACCTCGGCAAGGCCATCCTGTGGCGGATCCTGGAGCTCCTGGGTCGGACGTTCGTCGCCGAGACGCGCGGGACCGACCGCGAGGGAAAGCCCGTCCCGTGGCTCGTCTGCGATGTCGGAGGGGCCCGCTTCGAGTTCCTGGAACACAACCTTTATCGGGGCGACTACATTCGAGAGCTGGCGGCCGAGATCCGCAGGAAACACGGAGACGGCGTCGCCTCCCGCCCGGATTCGGTCGAATTCTGCGGCCGATTCGGAAAGGAACGTCTCCTCGTGGAGATCCGGGAAACCCTCGAGGAATTCCGAGTCCGGTACGACACGTGGTACGGCCAAGAGGATCTCGAGAAGAGCGGCCGGGTGGAAAAGCTCCTGGAGTTCTACCGTTCACGGGGGCTGGTGTACGAAAAAGACGGAGCGCAGTACTTCAAGTCTAAAGAATTCGGCGATCCCGAAGATCGGGTCCTCGTCAAGTCCGACGGGAGCTACACGTACCGAACCCCCGACATCGCCTATCATCGGGACAAGTTCGACCGCGGCTTCGACCTCGTGGTGAATCTCTGGGGCCCGGACCATCATGCCGCCGTCGGCACGATGCAGGCCGCTCTCAAGATGCTCGGCATCGAGAAGACCTTCCAGGTGCTCCTCGTTCAGCACTGCCGGCTCCTGCGCGGCGGCGAGGAGGTGAAGATGTCGAAGCGCGCCGCCTCCTACGTCACCCTCCGCGAACTGACGGAAGAAGTCGGAGTGGACGCCGCGCGGTATTTCTTCATCATGCGCAAGACGAACAGCCACCTCGACTTCGACATCGATCTGGCGAAGAAGCACTCCCTCGACAATCCGGTCTTTTACTCCCAGTACGCCCACGCCCGCATCTGCAACATTCTCAAGATCGGGATCGAGGAAAAGAAGTTGATCGATCCCTCCGAGGTGAAGGACGGAGTGTGGCGGGGCGAATTCGACCCCTCTCACCTGAGCGCGGACGATATCGGGCTCCTTCGCGCCTGTCGCGGCCTTCGTCGGAGCGTGGAGTCGGGCGCCCGCGATCTCGACCCCGCGATCCTCACCGACTTCGCGTATCGGCTCTCGGGAGAGTTCCAGCACTACTACCAGAAGCACGAGAATACCGTCCTGACGCCCGAGGAGCCGAAGCGGCGCGCGCGGCTCGCGGCCTGCGGCGCGGTACAGCAGGTATTGCGCAACGCATTCGGAATCCTCGGAGTCAGCGCCCCGGAACGACTGTAGCCGGGATCTTCTCTCCCTTTCTCTGCTTCATCGTCGGATGCCATCCCAGAACAAGGACCATCACCAGAAATCCGAGGACGTACCCCACGAGCACGTGCCAGCCGTAGCGCAGCCATCTCGCCACCGACTTTCCCTCGGGGTAGGAAACGGTGATCGCGACGCCCGCCGACGATCCGAACCACGTCATCGAGCCGCCGTACCCCACCGCGTAGGCGAGGAAGGCCCAATCGTAGCCGTCTTGAGCGAGGGCCAACTTCGTCAGCGGGATGTTGTCGAAGACGGAGGAGACGAATCCCAAGCCGAGCGTCGTCTCCCAGCTCGGGTTGGGAAGCTGATCGACCGGCATCATCGACGCGGTCAGGACGAGCGAGAGGAGGAAGCAACTTCCCTTGAGCGCCCCGGGCAACTCATGCCAGCCGGTCTTTCGAATGAGCGCCCCGATCAGGATCGCCGCCCACACCCCGATCGCCGGGAAATCCAAGAGGATGTTGGTCGCGATCGTACCGGCCAGAATCATGCCGACGATAAGGACGCGCACCCAGTCGATGCTTGCGGAGCCATGCGATTCCCCCCGCACGATAGGCTGATGTCGGTGCTGCTGGATCGCGGCGATTCCTCCGAAGAAGCCAAAGGCCACGACGGCTCCGACAACCGCGGGCAGGACACGGAGCGCACTCACTCCATCGATCCACATCATCGTCGTGGTCGTGTCCCCGACGACGCTCCCCGCGCCTCCCGCGTTCGAGGCCGCGACGATCGCGACGAGGAATCCGATATGCACCCTTCCTTGGAAGACCGCCCGCGCCATCGTCCCGCCGATGATCGCCGCAGCGATGTTGTCGAGAAACGCAGAAAGGACGAAGCATACCCCGAGCAGACACAGGCCTCCCAGCCAGCTTGCGGGAAGGAATGAGGGAAGCCTCTCGGGAATCCCGCTGTCCTCGAAGTGACGCGCCAGGATCGCGAATCCGAGGAGCAGTCCGAGGAGGTTCAGCACCATGCGAAGCTCGCCGTGCTGAGTCCGGCCCCGGAGATGATCCAGGAGCCCCGTGTCCCACAAGTGATGAGGGAGATGGAATTCGGTGAATACGAGACGGTAGGCCAGGACGGCGCCTAGTCCTGCGACGGCGATCTGGAGCGCCCGCTTGTGGAAAAACGCGATGCCCAGGAGTACCGCGGCGAAGAGAAAGAAGGCGACCGGGATGCCGAAGAGAACGAGACCTTTGGCGCTCGATGCCAACACGATGGACCTCCGGTGAGAATCGTGGCAGAAATAGGATCAGGCGCTGGGAGAAGGCGGAGAGCGATGATTCTCGGGAGTCGCCGGAAGAAAGATGTTCAGGTAGTTTGGACCCGCCACGGACATGACGTCAGTGTAGATCCCCGTGGCGTCTCGTCAACGATTCCCGGCCGGCACCGCGGGAGGAGCGTGGCCGGACTTCTTCTGAATCGGGGAGGTATGCCATCCCAAGATCAGGAGCATCGCCAGGAATCCGATGACGTACGCGATCATCACGTGCCAGCCATGGCGAAGCCAGCGACCGACCGATCGACCTTCCGGGAAGTTGATCGTGATCGCCACGCCGGCCGAGGAGCCGAACCAAATCATCGATCCGCCGAACCCCACCGCATAGGCCAGGAATCCCCAGTCGTAGAGCAATCCCTGCTTGCCCTGCTGAATCGCAAGCTTCGTCAGCGGGATGTTGTCGAACACGGAAGAGACGAATCCCAAGCCGAGCGTCGATTTCCAGGAAGGCGGTGGGAGCTTCTCCACCGGCATCATCGACGCGCACATGACCAGCGACAAGAGGAAGCAACTTCCCTTGAACGCCCCGGGGAGTTCATGCCATCCCGTCTTGCGAATGAGGGCTCCGATCAGGATGGCCGCCCATACCCCGATCGCCGGGAAATCCAAGAGGATATTGGTCGCGATCGTGCCGGCCAGAATCATGCCGACGATGAGGACGCGCAGCCAGTCGATCTGCACTCCTTCCGTCGGATCCTTCTGGATCGGTTGATGCTGGTGCTGCTGGAGTGAAGCGACGCCGCCGAAGACCAGAAGGGCGACGAAGGCACCCACCTCGGCGTGGAGGACAGAGAGAGCGCTGACTCCCTCGATCCACATCATCGTCGTCGTCGTGTCGCCGACGACGCTCCCCGCTCCGCCCGCGTTCGAAGCGGCGACGATCGCGGCGAGGAATCCGATATGCACCTTGCCCTTGAAGACCGTTCGCGCGATCGTGCCGCCGATCATGGCCGCCGCGATGTTGTCGAGGAACGCGGATAGGAAAAAGACCAGCGTCAGGAGTACCAATCCGCCCGACCAGTTGTTGGGAAGGATCGCCGGGAGTTTTTCGGGAATCTTGCTGTCTTCGAAATGCTTGGCGAGGATCGCAAAACCAAGGAGGAGGCCGAGGAGGTTCAGGAGCGTCCGCACTTCTCCGTGCGTCGTTCGACCCCGGATGTGCTCGACTAAGCCCGTATCCCACAGGTGATGGGGAAGGCTGAAGTCCGTGAACGCGAAACGGTACGTCATGATGACGACCATGCCGCCGACGGCGATGGGGAGGGTGTACTTGTGAAAGAGGGCTACCCCCAGCAGGACGAGGGCGAAAAGGAAGAAGGCGACGGGGATTCCGACGAGAACGAGGCCCTTCTTCGACCCCTCGGAGGCCTGCGCCAGTGCGGGCAGGAGGAAGAGAAACGCGAGGACCAGCCCGACCGTCCACCCGCGGCGTGTCCTCATGATGTCGGGGGTTGTCCCCCGGAGAATCAATATCGGCAGGATGGGGCCCGCGGGAGAAAAAAAAATGCCCGGTCAATCGTGCGACTGCCCGGGCATCTGTCTGGGGAGAACTGGGGGCTATGGACGGGTTAAAGTTTTCGGTACCCCTCTGCTATCTGCCTCTCTTTTTCAATCGCCGACAGTAAGACGTCGGGGGGAAGGGGATGTTACCGGAAAATACACACAGAGGACACAGAAGGGCGAGTCGGGAGCTTGGAGCCTACTCCCCCTTCTTGCGGCGGGAGGTGTCGCGGATCTTGCCCATAACCTTCTCCTTGAAGTCCGCGGGTACCTTGAGGGGAGGCAAGATGACGGTGCTGTCTTCCGAAACTTTCTTGAGCTGCTCGTACTCGCGGCGGACCGCGGGATCGGACTGGAGGGACTGTTTCAGGATTTGGGTCTCGTCCTTGGTAGCCTCGCCGTCGAGGCTCTTGTGAATGATCTTCCGATAATCGGGATTCATCGCGTCCTCCGTCCTCAAGACTTCGAGCCGTTCTTCTCCTTCGCCGCCTTTTCTCTCCAGAAGGTATCGACGTCCGGCGAGAGCGCGCCGCGGAGCAGTTCCCTCGCGCGGTAGGCGCGCACGCGCACCGTGTCGGCGGGCACCGCCGTGATCGAGGCCACTTCTTCGTATTCGAGTCCCTGAAGATGCCGAAGGACGAAGGTCTCGCGATAGGGAACGGGGAGTTTCGAGATCGCGACCCGCATGAGGTCCGACATCTCGCTCTCCATCACCGCGCGGGCGGCCTGCTCTCTCGTGCCGGGCTCCATCGCGGTCAGCTGTTCGTCGTCCAGGCTCTTCACGTGGCGCACCTTCGCCTTGAGGTAGTCCTTGCAGAGGTTGAGCGCGATCTGGTACAGCCAGCTCGAGAACTTCGCCTTCTGCTGGAACCTCTTCAATCCGCGGTAGGCGCGGATGAAGGCCTCCTGCGCGATATCCTCCGAGTCGTGCCGATTCCCGATCATCATATAGGCCAAGTTGATAATACGGGCGCTGTACCGGTCTACGAGCGCGCTATAGGCAGCGACGTCACCGGTCAGGCATTTCCGAATGAGTACGGTGTCTCGGGCTTCGGCCAATCTCCATTCCTTTCATTAAGGACGAGTGAGCGGATGGAGTATAACATCGATTCCGATTCGACCACAACCATCCTGGGTCCGAGCTTTCGCTTGACAACCCGTCTTGCTTGACTAGAATCATCCGACCGCGAAACCCGGCATGCAGTTGAACGCCCGCCGGATTCCTGCAAGCCTGGCGCGCGATCTCCAAATGATCGACAGGACGGCCATCGTGAAGCTGGCGCTGGTGCCGGCGATCGTGTGTCTGGCGGGAACGGGAGTGGCCGCCTGGGTACGCTCGGTCGATTTCGCGGCCGGGATCCTCCTCGGGGGCAGCCTCGGCCTCGCCCCCTTCCTGAGCTGGGCTTGGCTCATGGGCAACCTCCACCGCAGAGCCGTCGTCTTCGGAGTCCTCGCGGGAAAACTGGCGCTCTACGGGGGGGTGCTCTACCTCTTGGTCACCCGAGAGGTCGTGAGCGCCTTCGGCGTATTCTTGGGCATCACGGCCGTTCTCTTCCTGTATACGATCGCGGCGATGGTCCGGCTCTCGATCCCGCGGGAGACCGCATCATGATAGGAATCCTGGCGAGCGGTGCCGAGGAGGTCGCGAAGGCAAAAGGCCCGCGAACGATTCTCACGCCGCTCTGGGAACGGGCGAAGGAGCACCACTTCGGACAATGGATGGGATTCGCCGATCCCGAACGGGGGCAGTTCTGGTTCGACGCCATCGGATTCTCCCTCCTGGCCGCGATCGTTCTCATGCTCTCTTCGTTCGTCGCCACGAGAAGCTATGCGCGCGTCCCCAGGGGGCTCCAAAACCTCCTCGAGTGGGTGGTGGGTCTCTTGAGGGATTTCGTCCGCGGGATGATCGGCGAGAAGGAGGGGGACAAGTATCTCCCGTACCTCGGCACGACCTTTCTCTTCATCTTCCTGATGAATCTGCTGGGAATCCTCCCCGCGTTCCGGTCGCCGACGATGACGCTCGCCACGACGGCCGCGCTGGGGATCACCACCTTCATCGTGGTGCAGCTCTACGCGATCCGCGCGACGGGGATCGTGCAGTACGTGAAGCACTTCATGGGCCCGGTGGCGTGGCTCGCGCCGCTCATGCTGGCGCTCGAAGTCGTCAGCGAGCTGGCCCGCCCCGTATCGCTCTCCCTGCGTCTCTACGGGAACATCTTCGGCGAGGACAACGTCATCGAGACGCTGATGCATATGGGCCACGGCATCCCGGTGCAACTCCCCATCGTCTTCCTCGCGGTTCTCACGAGTTTCATTCAGGCGTTCGTATTCACGTGCTTGGCTTCGATCTACATCGGCACGAAGGTCGTGCACGACGAGCCAGCTTCCCACGGACATCATTGAACGAGGAGGTTCGATGCTCACGTCGGTTCTGGGAATGGCCGCGCTCCTGGCGGACGCGTCCTCGAAGATGTACCTGGGCGCGGCGCTCGTCTTGGGCCTGGGCTTGGCGGCCTTCGGTGGCGCGCTCGGTCAGGGTCGCGCGGCGGCCGGAGCGGTGGAAGCGGTGGCGCGTCAGCCGGAAGCGGGCGGACGCATTCAGACGATGCTCCTGCTTGGTCTCGCGTTCATCGAGACGCTGACGATCTACGTGCTTCTCATCTGCTTCCTCTGGGCGGGCAAGCTCGGATAAGCGATGACCGTCTGGCTCGCGGCGAGTCTTCTGGACGAGCTGGGCCTCAACTTCAAGGTGCTCGGGGTCCAGGTCGCCATCTTCCTCACGACCTTCGTCGTGCTGAGCCGTTTCCTCTTCGGACGCGTGCTGGGCCACCTGCAGCGCCGCGAGCAGGAGATCCGGGAGTCTGAGGAATCCATCGCCCGGGAGCGGTCCTCCGCGGAAGAGATGAGCCGGCAGTATCGGGCCCATCTCGTCCGGATCGACAAGGAAGCCTACGAGCGGATGCAGGATGTCTATCGAGAGACGCTGGTGGCGACGGGGAAAACTGTCGCGGCGGCGCAAGGGGAGGCTCGAAGGCAGGTGGAAAAAGCTCGGATCGAAATCGCGAAGGAGAAGAGTCAGGCCTCGTCGCAACTTCGCTCGGAAGTGGCGCGTCTGACCTTCGACGCCGTGGAGCGCGCGCTCGAAACGCGGCTCGATCCCCAGACCCACCGCGCGGTCGTGGAGGCGTTCCTGGCCGGAAAGGCCCAGCCATGACGATCTGGCTCTTGGCGTCCGGAGCGGAGGACATGCCGTGGTGGCAGTGGCTTCTCTCCCAGTCCCTCGCATTTGGGGTGCTGCTCTTCGTCATCCTGAAGTGGATCCGGCCGTCGCTGGGAAAGGCGCTGGGCGACCGGTCTCGGGAATTCGAAGAAACCTTCCATCGAATCGAACGCGAGACGGCTGAGACCGCTTCCGCGATCTCCGATCTCAAGGCGCAGATCGCGGATCTCGACCAAGAGGCCAAGCGAAGGATGACGCAGGCGCTCGAGGAGGCGAATCACGCCCGATCGCGGATGATCGCGGAGGCGAATCAGCAAGCGCAGAACGAACTCGCGAAGGCCCGCCGCGAAATCGAAATCGAGCGGAGCAAGGCGATCCTGGAGCTGCGGCAGGAGACGACCCGCCTCACGCTGGAAGCGGCGGATCATCTCTCGCAGGCCGCCATGACGGACGCGCTTCAGGGACAGCTCGTCGAGAAGTACTTGGCGCGGTTGGAGAAGGTGGAGAAGACGTGATCGAAAGAACCCTAGCCAAGCGCTACGCCGCCGCGCTCCTGAAGTTGACGGACGCCGAGGGGTCGACGGAGGAGACGGAGTCCTTCCTCCTGGCGCTCAAGGGCGTGTACGAGAGGGACAAGGCGTTCCGCGCGGTCCTCTCCCAGCCCCGCATCCCCCGGGCGGCGAAAAAGAAGTTTCTCCGCCGGCCGTTCGAGACACTGGCCCGCCGATCGTTCCTGGATTTCCTGGAGCTTCTCGTCGACAAGAACCGAACCGGCATCCTTCCCGAGGTCGCGGAGATGTTCGATCGTCTCGCCGACGTCTCGAAGGGAATCGTCCGAGTTCAGGTGAGGAGTTGGAAACCGCTTTCGGACGCCCACCGCGGCTCGCTGCAGGGACGGCTGGAACGCCTCACCGGCAAGAAGATCCAGATCGAAGCTGAGACCGATGCCGCGCTCAAGGGCGGGATGCTCGTCCGCATCGGAGACACGGTGATCGACGGAAGCGTCGCGCATCGGCTCAAGCAGTTGGGCGAGCGACTCAAGGAACTCGAGAGGAGGTAGTCCGCGATGGCCGCCATTCGACCGGAAGAGATCAGCGCCGTCATCCAGAAAGAGATTCAATCGTACGAGGCCGAGCTCAAGATGGAGAGCGTCGGCGTGGTGCTCCAGGTCGGGGACGGCATCGCGCGGATCTACGGCCTCGAAAAAGTGATGGCGGGCGAGCTCGTGGAGTTTCCCGGCGGCCTCTACGGGATGGCGCTCAACCTCGAAGAGGACTCGGTCGGATGCGTCATCCTGGGCGAGGACCGTGGAATCAAGGAAGGCGACATCGCGAAGTGCACCGGGCGGATCGTCGAGGTGCCGGTCGGGCCGGAGATGCTGGGCCGCGTGGTAAACGCCTTGGGGCAGCCGATCGACGGTAAGGGTCCGATCCCCGCGAAGAAGTTCCGTCCGGTCGAAAGCCGCGCCAAAGGCGTCGTCGAACGGCAGCCGGTGAAGGAGCCGCTCCAGACGGGATGGAAGTCGATCGACGGGATGATTCCGATCGGCCGCGGTCAGCGCGAGCTCATCCTCGGGGACCGCCAGACGGGAAAGACCGCCCTCTGTCTCGACACCATTATCAACCAGAAGGGCCAGAACGTCGTCTGCATCTACGTCGCGATCGGACAGAAGGCCTCGACGGTCGCGAACGTCGTCGACACCC
The DNA here is from genome assembly GCA_964526305.1 of uncultured Planctomycetales bacterium. Taxonomy (GTDB): domain Bacteria; phylum Planctomycetota; class MHYJ01; order MHYJ01; family JACPRB01; genus JACPRC01. The sequence continues at coordinate 85,340 of CAZGKV010000007.1, forward strand.
TGACGAAACACGGAGCGATGGAATACACGGTGGTGGTCTGCGCCACGGCGAACGATCCCGCGCCGCTCCAATTCCTGGCCCCCTATTCCGGAACCGCGATCGGCGAAGAGCTGCGCGACAACGGCGGACACGCATTCGTGGTCTACGACGATCTCACGAAACACGCGTGGGCGTATCGCCAGGTCTCGCTTCTCCTCCGGCGACCGCCGGGGCGAGAGGCATATCCGGGCGACATTTTCAACCTCCACTCGCGGCTCCTCGAGCGCGCCTCGAAGCTGAACGACAAGCTCGGCGGCGGCTCGCTCACCTCGATCCCGATCATCGAGACGCAACTGTCGGACGTGTCGGCCTACATTCCCACGAACGTGATTTCGATCACCGACGGACAGATCTATCTCGAGCCCGAACTCTTCAATGCCGGCGTTCGGCCGGCGATCAACGTCGGCATCTCCGTGTCCCGCGTCGGCGGTTCGGCCCAAACGAAGGCGATGAAGAAGGTCGCAGGCGACTTGCGGCTCAAGCTGGCGACGTTCCGCGAACTCGCCGCCTTCGCCCAGTTCGCGAGCGATCTCGACCAGTCGACCCGGGACGAACTGACCCGCGGCGAGCGCCTCGTAGAGATCCTCAAACAAGACCAGTTCCAGCCGATGCCCGTCGAGCAACAGGTGATGATCCTCTACGTGGGCACGCAGGGGCTTCTCGACGAGGTCCCGCTCCCCGAGGTCAAGCGGTTCGAGCGCGAATTCCACACGGCGATGAAAGAGCGGCACCCCGCGATCGGCGAGACGATTCGTCAGTCCAAGCAGCTCGACGACGCGACCGCCGAGCGACTGAAGGCGGCCGCCCTGGAGTTCCGGAAACAATTCATGACGACGGTCGGGAAGAAATAGCATGGCCGCGGTCCTCTCCGCCCGAGTCCTGAAGCGCAAGATCCGCGCGGTCGGCAACATCAAGAAGATCACGCGGGCAATGCAGATGGTCTCGGCGGCCAAGCTCAAAAAGGTCCAACAGCGGCTTCTGGCCATTCGCCCCTACTCGGACAAGATCCGCGAGTTCATGGAGGATCTCTCGGGACAGGTGGCGGATTTGGAGTATCCGCTGTTCCAAGCGCGCAAGGATGTCCGATCCATCTGCGCGGTTGTCATTTCCGCGGACAAGGGACTCTGCGGCAGCTACAACGCCAACCTGCTGCGATTCGCCGATCGCTTCCTCGCGGAGAAAGGAACGCCGGCGAAGATCGTCGCGATCGGTCGCAAGAGCGTGGAGTACTATCGCCGGCGGGAAGCGGAGGTCGAGCAGTCGTACACCCAAATCCCCACGGACGTCGCCTTCGCCCAGATCAAGTCGATGACGCGCCCACTCGTGGAGATGTTCGCGTCGGGCGAGGTCGACGAGGTGCACCTCGTATTCACGCGTTATGTGAATGCGATCACCTTCCGGCCGGGGCACGTCCAGTTTCTCCCCATCGTACCGGAGAAACGGGCGAAGCGCCCCGAGGGCCTATACGAGTTCGAGCCGCAGCCGACCGAGATCCTGGACGCGTTGATTCCGCGATACGTGGAGGTGACGTTTCACCGCCTGCTCCTCGAGTCCATGTCCAGCGAACATGCGGCGCGGATGAACGCGATGCAAAACGCGACGGAGAACGCATCGGATCTGATCCAATCGCTCACGCTCCAATACAACAAGTCCCGCCAGGCGGGAATCACCAAAGAACTGCTGGACATCGTCGGAGGAGCGGAAGCGCTCAGAGGATAGGAGACGATCATGGCAGACAACATCGGTCGAGTCGCCCAAGTCATCGGTCCCGTCGTCGACGTGGCCTTCGACACGACGCTCCCGGCGATCTACACGGCGCTCAAGATCCAGGACACGAAGCGGGGAGCGACGATCGTCGCCGAGGTCTCGCAACATCTCGGGAACAATCTCGTTCGCTCCGTCGCGCTCGCCCCGACGGAAGGGTTGGTCCGCGGAATGCCCGTGACCGACACCGGCGCGCCCATCACGATCCCCGTCGGGAGGCCGACCCTGGGGCGAGTGATGGACTTGCTGGGCGCTCCGATCGACGGCGGCGGCGAAGTGAGGGGGGACGACACCTTTCCCATCCACCGTGCCGCGCCGCCTCTCTCGGAGCAGGAACCAACGCCGAAGGTCTTCGAAACCGGCATCAAGGTCATCGATCTCCTCTGTCCCTTCCCGAAGGGCGGCAAGATCGGGCTCTTCGGGGGCGCGGGAGTCGGCAAGACGGTCCTGGTGCAGGAACTCATCCGGAACATCGCCGTAGAGGCGGGCGGCGTGTCGGTCTTCGCCGGCGTCGGGGAGCGCACCCGCGAAGGGAACGATCTCTGGCTCGAGATGCAGCACGCGAAGTTCAAGGATGCTTCGGGCAAGGAGATGCGCGTCCTCGACAAGACCGTGATGGTGTTCGGACAGATGAACGAGCCGCCGGGCGCGCGGCTTCGCGTCGCGCTCTCCGGCGTGACCTTCGCCGAGTATTTCCGCGACGTCGAAGGAGCGGATGTCCTCCTTTTCATCGACAACATCTTCCGCTTCGTTCAGGCGGGGTCGGAAGTCTCCGCACTCCTGGGCCGCATGCCGAGCGCGGTCGGCTACCAGCCGACCCTGGCCCAAGAGATGGCGGCCCTCCAGGAGCGGATCACCTCGACCAAGCGCGGATCGATCACCTCCGTCCAGGCCGTGTACGTCCCGGCGGACGACATCACCGACCCCGCGCCCGCGACGACCTTCACCCACCTCGACGCGAACATCGTCCTCGAGCGCCGCATCGCCGAGCTCGGGATCTACCCGGCGGTCGACCCGCTGCGGTCGACTTCGCGCCTCCTCGAACCGAAGGTGGTCGGCGACGAGCATTACCGCGTGGCGCGCGAGGTCCAGCGAATCCTCCAGCGCTACCAGGATCTCCAGGACATCATCGCGATCCTCGGGATGGAAGAGCTCTCCGAGGACGACAAGCTCGTCGTCGCCCGCGCCCGGCGCATCCAGCGGATGCTCTCGCAGCCCTTCTTCGTCGCCGAACAGTTCACGAACAACGCAGGGAAATTCGTGCGGCTCAAGGAGACGATCCGCTCGTTCCAGGAAATCATCGCGGGAAAACACGACAAGCTGCCGGAGAAATCCTTCTACATGGTGGGCGGAATCGACCAGGTCGTCGAGAAGGCCAAGCAGGGATAGGAGATGGCGAAAACGTTTCTCCTCGAAATCGTCACGCCCGAACAGGTCCTGCTCTCCAAGCAGGTGGAATCCGCCGTCGTTCCGGCCGCCGAGGGCTATCTCGGGATTCTCGCCGGCCACGCGCCGCTTCTCTGCCTGCTCAAGGCGGGAGAGATCACCATTCGGGATGAAAGAGGCACCACTTTCTATTTCACCTCGGGTGGGTTCCTCGAGGCCACGCCCACGAAGGTCAACCTCCTGACGGAAAGCGCCGAGGCGATCGACAAGATCGACGTCGGGAGGGCGGAGGAGGCGGTGGAGCGCGCTCGGAAGCGCCTCGAGACCGGAGATCCCGGCGTAGACAAGCCGCGCGCCCGGGCGGCTCTCTCCCGAGCCGAAAACCGGATCAAGGTCGCGAAGAAGCACGGCAGGTAGTTTGGCTTGCGCCCGCCCCGGGCAGACGGGACAATCGCGGCATGGTGCTCGCCCTCCGTCTCGTCGGATGGGGTCTCTTCCTCATCGGAATGGGACTGTTCATCTGGTCCGGAGGATTCAGCTCCGTTCAGGATCTCTCGGCCACGAAACGGACGATGGCTTGGGCCGGAATCATCGGGGCGATGACCGGGATGCTCTCCACCAGCTTCTCCCGCCTCCTCTCCCATTTCGCCCAACAGCGGAGACTCAAAGAGAAGATTCGCGAACGCACCCAGCTCCAGTGGAAGGGCGAGCTCAAGCCCGTGGAACCCCGCACGTCCGATCCGCCCGCGAAGGATTCGCAATAGCACGCCGTCGCGCCCCAACCCGCGCCGGGCTCCCACGGCCGATTCCCCATGGACACCGCGGAAGGAATCCCTATAATCCCGCTACTCTTTTTCCCTTCAAGGATTGAACATGATCAGGACGACTCTGACTTTGGCCGCACTTCTCTTCGCCTCCCTTCCTGCGTCGGCCAATCATGCCCAGAAGAGTTTCCCTCTCAAACAAGGCAACTCTTGGAACTACAAACACGAGACCGACGGGGCTCTCGCTCACGTCAAGGTCGTCTCTTCCTACGGAAGCGTTCACTTCGTCACCGGATTCCCGGGCGCCCAGAGCGGTCTTTGGATGGCGTGGAGCGGAAACACCCTCTATGCGTGGCGTCCGAGCACCCAGAAGTGGGTGGCCTTCTTCCGTTTCGATGTCGCCGAGGGCACGACCTACAACGTCGCTCTCGACTATCCCTTCTGGTCGAACGCGATGGTCATCCTCAAGACGAAGGGATTCGATTCGTACAACGCGGTCCTCGACAGGACGTTTCACGATTGCGTTCACTTTCACGTCATCGGAGAACTCCAGAACGGCAGTCCGAAGGAGTTCGTCTTCTCCCCCAACTACGGGCTCGTCTTCACCAGCTACTGGATCGACGAGAGCTACGATCGTTGGTGGCTCGAGTCCGCGGTGCTGAACGGCCAGAAGTTCGGACTCCTTCCCCACTACGTGCTGGAGGCGGGCTGGGCCAGCCAATACCCGGTGACCCAAAACAAGCAGGTCCTCGTCTTCAACACCGCGGCGGCCTTCCAGGCCTTCTACGCCATCCACCGACCCGGCTTCGAACCTCCCAAGGCCGACTTCACGAAGCAGACCGTCCTCGCGTTCCTGGGCGGTTCGCGTCCGTCTACCGGATACTGGCTCGAGGTCCCGAGGATTCGATGGAACTACCCGCAAACGAGCGCGACGGCGTTCGTAGTGGAGCACAAGCCGACCAGCTTCTTCGTTTGGGTGATGACGCATCCGTACGCGATCGTCCTCGTGGAGACCAAGGTCCGAAAGGTGTACCCGAACTGGAAGGTGGACAGCGGTCTAGGGAATTGAATCTCTCGGAACGATTCGACGTCTCGCCCGGAAAGGTCGCGGCGCTCCTCGAGCGGATCCGCCGACTGGGGATCGACTCGACTCTCATCCAGGAGCGATTCGTCCGCGGCAGCGGGCCGGGCGGGCAGAAGACGAATAAGACCTCGAACGGCGTGGTGCTCCGTTATTCTCCGCTCGCCATCACGGTCCGATGTCGCGAGGATCGGCGCCGGAGCGTCAATCGCTTCTTGGCCTTGCGCGAACTCATCGATCGGATCGAGATGATTCTCTCGCCGGAGACTTCCCGGCGGCTCACGGAAATCGAACGGCGACGCGCGTCCAAGGCCAAGGCACATCGGCGGTCGGCGGCGAAGCATCGGCGGGAACGAGAGGGATGATGCGGCGGCTTGCCGCGGTCTTGCTCTTGGTCGCGATCTCCTGCCGATTGTCTCTTTCCCGCTGCGACGAGATCCGAGTCCAGAAGTCCGAACCGCCGTCGAGGAAACGCTCAAGCGCTGGGGGGGGTAGCCGCGCCTTCCCCGGAGTTCGCGAACGGCCGGGGCAGGACAAACAGCACCACGAACGCCGCCAGGCCCGTCCCCACTACCACGAAGATTCCGAATCGCTGCGTGGGAGGGAAGCTCGACAGGAGAAAGACCCCGAATCCGCCCGCAACGATGAAGGAGGAGGCCAAGATCGGAATGCCCGTCCGCATCCGCGCTTCCGCCCAAGATCGGCCGTCTCGCCGCACGCACGCCACGAGGTGGAGCATCCCGTCGATCCCCATCCCGATCGCCAAGTTCGCCGCCGTCGAGGAGATGATGTCCACGGGGATGCCCAAGAGACCGATCGCTCCGAGCAGGCCGCCCGCGATCGTACACAGGCCGAAGGTCATCGAGGCCGCCCATCGGAAGGAGCGCGAGACGACGAACGAGATGACCGTAAACAAGGCCAAGAGTCCGGCCAGTCCGCGGTACACGCTCGCCCATACGAGCGAGGAGAGCCGCCCCATCTGCTCGTAGAGGCCGGCATAATAGGTCACCTCGAATCCGTGACGCCGGACGATTTCCCGGATCCGACGAAGCGTCTCCTCGCGCCGGATCTCGGGAATCCCTTCGTGCATCCTCATCACGTACCGAGCGTGCTTGCGGTCCTTCGTGACGAACGTCTTTCCGATCTCGAAGTACTTCGGCTGTTCGAGGAGCTCGATGCGTCCCTCGGTCGAAAGCAGGAACGCCCCCGGTTGCCGATCGGTTTCCTTGAGGAGCACCGCGAGGGAAAGCACCGCGCCGACTTCGGGATCGTTTTCCAACTCCAGCTGAAGCGCCCAGAGCCGAGCGACGGCCTCCTTCGTCGTCAGCTTGGGAGTGCCCGGTTGGTGAACGACCAGATCCAGCGGAACGCTTCCGGTCCGGCGGTCGATCGATTCGAGCCCGCGCCGGATGTCGCTCCCGCTCTTGAAGTACGAGAGCAAACCCGGTTCGTGGCCGAGCCTGAGCAACCCAGGCACGGAGACGGCCACCAGGGCCGCGGCCACGGGCAAGGCCCACCGATGGGGTCCCGAGAGGAATCGGAGGGACACCCCTTTCGCCTGCGGGGGCCGAGTTCCCCGCAAGTAGAGCGGATAGAGGGCGTACGCCGCGAGGATGGAAACTCCGCACCCGATCGCCCCGGAGATCCCGAACTCGCGGAGCGGCTTGGCGGTGGCCAGGAGCAAGCTCAGAAATCCGAGGAGCGTGGTCGCCATGGACCAGAACGACGGCATGGCCGTCCATCGAATGGCTTGTCGGACGCCGGAGCCCGCGTCCGCCCAGTTCATCGTGAGAAAAACGATGTGCGACAGCGTCATGACGAAGGTGATCGTGAGGACATTGGCCGTGAGAATCCCCGGCTTCATCCCGACGGCGTAGAGCGCCAGGAGCGTCCCCACGGAAGCCGTGATGCAGGAGACGAGCGTCCCCATCAGGAGCGTCCACGACCGAGACAGGACGAGGACGAGGAGCGAAAACACCGCCAGGGTCGCGAGCGCGAACGCCTTGAGATCTCGAAAGAGCTGTCGCGAAATCAGCTCCACGACGTACGGGACGCCGGAGATCGCGATCCGGAAGTCCTGCTGCTGATGGCGCGCGACGAGATTCTCGATCTTCGGGACCATCTCGCGAGTGAAACCATCCAGAGAGACGATGAGTTGGGTGGCGCGCCCGTCCTCGGAAAGAAGGAGACGACTCCAGAAGGGGCTCTCGCTTGCGTCCTTGAGGTTCTTGGGTCCATGGGCGATGTCCAGCACGCTCACGATCCCGGGAGTGGCGGAAAGCTCGGCGGAGAGCGCGCGAACTCGCTCGGCATACGCCGGAGTTTGAATGTCGTCCGCCTCCACCGAGAGAATGATCTGAGGGCGGGTCTTGGCGAACGGATCCTGGCCGCTCGACGCGGTATCCACGGCGAAAAAGAAGTCGCTCTCGACGCGAGGGGTGAGATCCATTCGGAGGGAGACGAAGGCGAGGAGCGCGGCCACGAGGAGCAGCAGTCCCCACCGAAGCAGCGATGGCATCAGGCCCCCACGATGCGACCCGCCTTCACCACCGATCGCACCAGGTTTACGCCGTAGCAATACGGCACCGTGCGATAATTCGGCGCGTCCCAAACGACCAGGTCCGCCTTTTTCCCGGGCTCGAGGGATCCGACCTCCGGTCCGCTTCCGCACGCGTAGGCCGCGTTGAGCGTCGCCGCGCACCACGCTTCGGCCGGGGTCAACCGCATCTGGGTGCACGCGATCGACATCACCAGGGCGAGGTTCCACGTCATGGACGATCCCGGATTGCAATCCGTCCCGAGCGCGACGGGTATTCCCGCCTCGATCAGCTTCCGCGCGGGGGCGTAGCGCCCGCCGCCGAGGAAGAACGAAGTCCCCGGCAGCATCACGGCGATGGTCGAGGACGACTTGAGCGCCCGAATCCCGTATTCCGAGACGGCCATGAGATGATCCGCCGAGACCGCTCCCACGTCCGCGGCCAATTCGGCCCCGCCGGTGTTCTCGAACTCCTCCGCGTGGAGCTTCGGAGCCATGCCGTGATCCCGAGCCGTCTCGAGAATGCGGCGAGATTCCTCCGCCGTAAACACCCCCGCCTCGCAAAAGACGTCGCAAAACCGCGCGAGCTTCGAAACCGCGGGGATCATCTCCCGGCACACGAGATCGACGTAGTCCTCCCTCCGTCCCTTGAACTCTCGAGGGACCTCGTGGGCTCCCAGGAAGGTCGGCACCAAGTCCATCGGTTCCCGCCGTGCCAGGCCCTGCACCGCCTCCAGCATCTTCTTCTCGTCGGCCGTCGTAAGACCGTACCCGCTCTTCACTTCGGCCGTGGTCGTGCCGCACTCCATCATCCGGCGAAGTCGGGGACGCGCGGACCGCACCAATTCCTCCCTCGACGAGGCGCGCACCCGATCGACGGTCGAGAGGATTCCACCTCCCGCTTGAGCGATTTCCATGTAGCTGGCCCCGCGGAGGCGCATCTCGAACTCTTCTTCGCGCGTTCCCTCAAAGACGAGATGGGTGTGGGGATCGACCAGACCGGGCGTCACGAGGGTGCCTTTGGCGTCGAGGGTCCGCCGCGTCCGGTACTTCCTCGTAATCTCCGCGGTGGTTCCCACCTCGAGGATTCGTCCCCGCCGGACCGCCACCGCGCCGTCCTCGACGATCCCGAGGTCGGACATCTCGGCGCCTCCCCGAGCACGCGCGTGTCCGCGAAGGGTGGCCAGTTGTCCCGCTCGGACGACGAGGAGATCGGCGAGCGGCCGTGGCATGGCGCGAATTATCGAACGCCCTCCCGCCGGCCGTCAAAGGCTTTCGGGCTCCGCTCGTCGCCTGCTAGAATCCCGTCCATGAAGAACTGCCCCCTGTGCGGCCACGAGTACTACGACGAGGCGAAGCGATGTCCCGACTGCGAGTACGGTTTTCCCGACGGCCCGGCCGCCCCGGCGCCCGATGAGGAGAGCATTGCGGCAGCCTTGGAAAAAACGGCCGCCGGGGAGGAGGTCGCGGACGAGGCCGGAAGGATTGCCGCGCGACTCCAGGCGCTCTATGAGGAGGCGGAAGACGACCTCAATCAACTCTGGCGCCGGTCCGTGGAGCACTTGCGGAGCGCGCAGGAATACGGAATGGCCGTGAAGTTGTGGGAGAGGTGGAAACGCGCGAGGCCGCGGAACGAGCGATGAGCACCGTTTCCCCCACGCTCCCCCCGAGCGGCCGGCTCATCACCCGTCCCGCGGCCTCGACGAGCGCCGGTAGTATAGTCGGCCCGAGGAGCGGGTCAACGAAAAGCTGACTCGCGCGCTATAATTTCCGTATGGACGAAACCAAGCTCGGCGGCGAACACCGCGCCTTTCCCACCACCCTGTGGTCGAGCATCCTGCGCGCCCAGGGCCCGGATGCCGTCGTGCGAAGACAGACTCTCGAGAAACTCTTCGCCCAGTACTGGAAGCCGGTCTACTGTTGCGTCCGATTCGGATGGAATCGCCCGGTGGAGGACGCGAAAGATCTCGTCCAGGATTTTTTCTCGGATCTCCTCGAGCGCGATTTCCTTCAGGACGTCGACCCTTCGAAGGGGCGGTTCCGGAGCTTCGTCAAAGCGGCGCTCCGAAATTTCATGATGAACGTCAAGCGGGACGAGGGCCGGCTCAAGCGAGGAGGCGGAGCGCGCGTGGTCGCGCTCGAAGGACTCGAGAACATCCAAGCGGCGCCGGGAGAGCCCGACCAAGTCTTCGACGCGGAGTGGCTGCGCTCCGTTCTCGGACGCGCCGTCGACGAACTGAGGAGCGATCTCCAGAAGGCCGGAAAGGAGTCCTACTACCGCGTCTTCGAGCTCTACGATCTCGGGGGAATCGCGGAGCCCTCCTACGGATCGGTCGCCCGGGAAACGGGGCTTTCCGAAAGCGACGTCCGCAACTACCTCCACTTCACGCGACAAGCCCTGCGGCGAATCCTCATCCGCCAGATATCCGAATATGCCGTGGATGAGCACGACGTCGAGGAAGAGCTTCGATGGATCCTGGGATGATCCGACGCCTCCGCCGCGGACAGGCGGAGGAGCGGGATCGAAGGCTCGCGGAAATCCTCGTCGAGCGCGGAGCGCTCACGCCTGAGGAATCCCGGGAGATGCGCCGTTCGTGCGACCCCGGGGGACTCGGGGAAATGCTCGTCCGGATCGCCCGATTGTCCCCCCCTCAGCTCGCGGCCCTGCAACGCGAAGCCAGCGTGCGGGAGATCGTCGCCGCGGGCCAGGAGCAGGAGGTGCCCGAGGAGGTCCGCGAGGCCCTTCAGAACACCCTGGCTCGCGTGGGGAAATACGCCCTCATCCGCGTCCTGGGGAAGGGCGGGATGGGCGAGGTATGGAAGGCCTGGGACACCCATCTCCATCGGTGGGTCGCCCTCAAGTTCCTCAAGGAGGATCACCCCGAGGTCGTAAAGCGATTCGTCCGGGAAGCGCACCTCGCCTCGAAGCTCTCCCATCCGGGAATCACGCGGGTCTACGAGATCGGCCCGCGACCGGACAAGCCGTACATCGCCTTGGAATTCGTGAACGGACGGTCGCTCGAAGGAAGCAAGCGCGAGCGGCGCCGCGCCGCGGAGATCGTCCGGAGCGCGGCACGAGCGGTCCAGCATGCGCACGAGCAGGGTGTCCTCCATCGCGACCTCAAGCCCGCGAATCTCCTCGAGGCGCTCGACGGGCGCATCCTAGTGACGGACTTCGGGCTGGCGCGGACCATCGACAAGGGCGGCAGCCTCACCTCCGAGGGAGCGCTTCTGGGAACGCCCAGTTTCATGGCCCCGGAACAAGCCGCCACGCGACCCGCGACGGTTCGGACCGATGTCTACTGCCTGGGGGCGACGCTCTACTCGCTTCTCGAAGGGCGCGCGCCCTTCACCGGGGAAGATCCCTACCAGATTCTCAAGAAGATCCTCGATTCGGAGATTCCGGTTCAGACCGCCGAGGACGAGCTTTCCGTGGTGGTCCGGAAGGCGATGGAGTGGGACCCTCTGGATCGGTACGCCTCGGCCGCGGATCTTGCGGAGGACTTGGACCGCTTCCTCCAGGGGGAACCCATCCGGGCCCGTCCCCTCAGCCGATGGCATCGGGCGGCGCGACTCGTACGACGTCATCGCTGGGCGACATCCGGCCTGGTCCTGTTCCTCGCGGTACTCGTCGTCGGGTCGGTCATCGCCCACCGTCTGATCCAGAAGACGCGCCGCCAAGCGCGTATCGAACGGGCCGAGCGAGAGCTCGATTATGCCCGACGAGTTCTCCGCGACCTCGATCAGATTCAGGGGGTGGAGACGCCCGATCTGGCGAGCCTCGAGCGCGGTCTCGGGAGACTCGAAGCGCACGTGCGAGCCGCGCTCCTCCATGAACCCGACTACCCTCCGGCCCTCTATCTGCTGGGGGTGTCGCTCGCCCGTCGATACGAGTATGCGCGCGCGGAGGAGGTCTTCACGCGAACGCTGGGGCTTCGTCCCGACTACCACGACGCGCGGGCGCAGCGCGGTCTCGCGCGACTGTCGCAATTGTCCCAACTTCCGATTCGGGTCGTGCACCAAGGCGGATTCCGCGCAGAGTTTTCCCCCTATCCCGAACCGGAACTCGCGCGCGTCCGTTCCGCGTCGCAAGATTTCGATGCGCTCCCCTCCGATCACCCGGACCGCGAGATGACCCGCGGATTCGTCGCCCTCCTTCTCGGGCGGGTCGAAGAAGCCCGGGGCATTCTTCGCCGGGTGACCGGTTCCAGCTCCTTCCGGGCGGAGGCGCATCTCCTCCTGGCTATATCCGAACTGGTGGGAGGAGATCCGAAGCTCGCCGAGTCGGCCGCCTCCCGTGCCTCCGATTTGGGATTGAAGCACGCCCGCGTGCTCGGCACGTTGGCCTACGCTCGGGCGGCCCAGGGTCGTTTCGAGGATGCCGCGGGGGACGCCGCTCTGGCTCTCGAAAAGGAAGCGACGTGGTCGTCCCTCCGGCGGCTCCGATCCGCGTGGCTACTCGATCTCGGACGGCATGAGGAGGCGGTGCTGGAGTGCACTCGACTGATTGCGGAACCGCCGGAGCGGGCCGACGACTATCGCAACCGCTCACTCGCCTTTGCGGCCCTGCGGCGACTGGAGGAAGCCATCCGGGACGCGCGGCGCTCCTGCGAACTCGCTCCCGAAGATCCGTGGTGTCACTGGAACCTGGGACAACAGTACAGCGCCCTGGCCATGGAGTTGGCTTCCAACGGGCAGGAAGAAGCGGCGCTCCAGCAAATGCACCATGCCGAGGAGGCGTACGGCCGCATGGTGACGGCCGCCCCTACCCTACCGGCGGCCTACGTCGAGCGCGGAAAGGCTCGAGCCGTCCTCGGCCGCTTCCGTGAGGCCTTGGATGACTTGAAAAAAGCGGTCTCTCTTGACCCGAAACTCGAGCCCAAGGTCCGGAGCTTGATGGAGACCTGCAAGCGAAACCTGCCGCCATAGGACTCTGGACTTCGGTCTATTTGTTTGTGCTATGATCGTACCGAGACGACCGGAGGGGCCATGGCTGGGAAGACACTCGAAGTCCCGTTTTCGTACGGCAGCCTCGTGTCGGTTACGAACGACGGCGCGAGCGCGGTGTTGTGGTTCAGCGATGCGACCGGGGTCATCCGCGGAGTCCCTCTGGACCCATCCAAGCCCGAACTGCTCTTGGACCGGGAAATCCTGATCAAGCGCAAGACGGAGGGGCAGACGCGCCGTCGCCGCGGAGCCCTGCCCCCGATCGCCGCGAGCGCGGGCAAGAAATAGCGGAGGGAGGATGGCGTCCGGCGTCGAGGAGCTCCGCGCGCGGCTCCGGTCCTTTCTGGCCTATGTCCGCCCCAAGCTGCTCCATCTCCAGACCGATGGAGCGAAGGTCGTTCAGCTCCGGCGGATCGCCGATATCCGCATCTCCCAATTCGCGGTGAAGAAGCCCACGATGAACGTCGCCGACGTCAACGGCCTCATCGTAGCCGACCCCGCACGGAAGAAGTTCGCGGCCTTCGCCATCGAGGAGAGGCTCTTCCGCCCCGAAGACGCGGCGCTCCCGCTCCCGAAGCAGAGCGAAGAGCTGGGGTACTTCATCGAATGCTGCATTCTGGGCGAGGTGTTGACTCCCGATCAACTCCGGGGATTCGTTCGAGACTTCGCCGCAACGAACCCGCTGGCGGCTCCGGCCGCTTCCGCGCCGCCCCCGTCCGTCGAACCCACCCGACCGATTCCCTCCGAGGCCGAAATCCCGGAGAACGTCGCGAAGCTCCTCGGAAATGTGCAGGATCTATGGTCGATCCCGGCGACGACGCAGAAACTCCTGGGCGCGCTCTCGAATCCCGCCACCGCTATCGAAACCGTTTCCGCGGATATCGAACGGGATCCCGGACTCTCCGCTCAGACTCTCCGGGTCGTCAACTCCGCCTACTATGGGGTCGGATCCAAGATCGCTTCCATCCGTCGGGCGGTCGTCATGCTCGGCTTTCAAGCCACGAAACGCATCGTGACTGTCGCCTCCCTCGTCTCGAAGTTGGGGAAGGAACACTCCGAGGTTCAGTTCGACCTCAAGAGCTTTTGGGGTCATAGCCTTTGGGTGGCGTATGCGGCGCAGGCGACGGCCCGCGTCTCGAAAGTCGGGGCACCCGACGAGCACTTTACGGCCGGGTTACTCCACGACATCGGCAAGCTCGTCGAGTATCAGTATCTGCGGCACGCCATGCGCGAAATCTTGGCCGGCGCGGCCGGCGGAGGGAAGTACGAAGAAGTGGAGAGGAGAGTCCTTGGCGTAAACCATGCGGTCATCGGCGCCTGTGTTTGCGAGAAGTGGAAATTCCCTCCCGCGGTGGTGGAGGCGGTCCGCCACCATCTGGATCCGATCTCGGGCCTGGAAGAGACCCCGCTTCCTCGTACGGCGATCGTCGTGGCCGTCCTGTGCGCGGGTGCCAAGCGCACCCTCTCTCCGGAGGAGAAGGAATGGTCGTCCCGTCTCCTCAAACTCACCCCGGACCAAATGGCGGAAGTACAGGCCGAGGCGACGAAAACGTCCCTCGGCTCGCTCAAGGATGTGTTCGCTTAGCGCCCCGCGGACTCCGCGGCACCTTCGGCCGCTTCTTCCCGATCCTTCCGGCGTCGCGAGTAGGTTCCGAAAACGAAATCCCAAATCGGAGAGCTGACGCCGAAGTTTCGGTCGGGATCCTGGTAGTGGTGCCGCAGGTGCTGGTGCTGCAAATACAGCGCCCACCGTCCCTTGAGCGTCCAGTGATGCGACGCAAAGTGGAGGGTGTCGTAACTGAGATAGCCGACGATGAACCCGGCAAAAGGCGCAAACATGTATTCGGGGCCGAAGCAGAGCCGGAAGATGCCGTAGAAGAGGGCGCAGAGCGGCAGGCTCACCGCCGGCGGCATCACGAGTCGCCGCGAGTCGCGGGGATAGTCATGATGCACTCCGTGGATGATGAACCACACTCGACGTCCGAACTCCGTCTTGGTGTGGAAGTGGAAGACGAACCGATGGAGGATGTACTCCGCAAACGTCCAAAGAAAGAGCCCCAACGCAAAGAGGGAGACGACGTACTCGACGGGGATCCGCGCGCGCCAGCTCAGGTAGAAGAAGAATCCCACCATCGGAACGTACAGAAGATGCGGAACGGCCGGATGGACGCGACTGAAGACATCCATCCAACGCCGCCGAAACATCGGGACGGATTCGTCCTTGTTGGAGACGTAGAGTCTCTCCATTTCAATTCTCCACGACCGCGTCCGCCTCGACCTCGATCAGCATCCGCGGATCGATCAACGACTTCACTTCGACCATCGTCGTGGCCGGAGGGGCCGCGCCGAAAAACTCCCGGTGCGCCCGGCCGAACTCTTCCCAGCGCCGAGCCTCCGTCACGAACATCCTCGTCCGCACGACGTCGGAGGGACGCGCTCCGAGCCGCTCGAGAGCCTCGACCACGATCTCGAGACACCGACGGGCCTGCCCATAGGCATCGCCCGGTGCCGCTACGCCGCCATCCCTATCTACGGGAGCCGTGCCGGAAACATACACGTTTCGTCCGGCACGCACCGCCCGGCAGTAGCCGACCCTGGATTCCCAAGGGGCGCCGCTGAAAACACGGGTTCTCTCTTCCGAAATGGCGCCGACCCTCCCCGGCGAAAGCCACCATGAGGTACCCCACCCCAGGGGCGGTGTCAATGTCTTTCTCCCCTTGTCCGAAGTCTCCTCAGTTTGATATACCCTGATTCGTGGTTGCCCAATACCTTCGCGACCTCGTCATCCGAAAGAAGCTCTCCCTTCTGCTTTTCGCCCTCACGATCTTCATCACCGCGGTCATCTCGGGGAGTCTCTATGCCCTGGCCCGGGCGCAGCTTCACGCCTCCCTTCGCGCACGCCTGAGACACGTGGCGATCACGACCGCCCTTCTCGTCGATGGCGACGCGCTCGACGAAATCCGCTCCGAAGAAGATCGAGGGAACGACGCCTGGAATCGGGTCGCTCCCCGCCTCGAGGCGGCGCGTCACCGCAACGGGCTCCGCCAAGCCTACCTCATGCGCCGCCGTCCGGAGGGAGGGGCGGCGTTCGTCGTGGACACGGGCGTGAAGCCCTCGCCGATCGGAACGCCCTACAACCTGGCCCAAGCGCCCGCAATGACGGCAGGCTTCGACGGCCCGAGCGTGGACGAGGACATCGTTCTCGACGAGTACGGAGCGACCCTCTCCGGCTACGCGCCCGTGGTTCGACGGGACGGCTCGGTTGCGGGGCTCGTGGGCGTCGACATGGACGCGTCCGAAGTGCTCGGGATGCGACGGCGGTTCGGGCTGTGGGTGGGCGGGTGCTTCGCCGGATTCGCCCTGCTCTCGTTGATCACGTCCTTCTTCTTCGCACGGGCCCTGACCCGGCCCATCCTGGAGATGACTTCGAACATCCAGGCGATTTCGACCGGCGATCTCGGTCGGCGCATGCCGGTCCGGGGACGCGACGAGATCGGCCTCCTTTCGGCTTCGATCAATCGGATGTTGGAGACCCTGAACCGCTACCTCCCCGTGTCCCTGGTGGCGAAAATCCTGGGCGAGTCCGGCACGCTCAGCCTCGGCGGAGTCCGCGCCCCGGTGACGGTCTTCTTTTCCGATCTGGCCGGATTCACCACGACGTCGGAGGCGCTGACGTCCGAAGAAACCGTCGCGCTCATGAACGAGTATCTCACGGCGATGACGGACCTCATCGAAGGGACTGGCGGGACGGTCGACAAGTACATCGGCGACGCCGTGATGGCGTTTTGGGGAGCGCCGAAACCGCTCGCCGGCCACGCCGGCCGGGCCTGCGAAGCGGCCCTGCTCCAGATCGACGCCTTGGCGCGTCTCCGTGAGGAATGGAAGAAGCAGGGGAAACCATCCCTATCCTTCCGCATCGGAATGAACACGGGAGACGTGATCGTCGGAAATATGGGCTCCCGCACGCGATTCAACTACACCGCGATGGGCGACGTCGTCAATCTCGCCTCGCGTCTCGAGGGCGCCTGCAAGGAGTATGGAACGACCACGCTGGTGGCGGAACCTACGGTCCGCGCCGCCGGCGACGGATTCGAATTCCGCCGTCTGGATCGCTTGCGCGTCAAGGGCAAGAGCGCCTCCGTTCCGGTCTACGAGCTCCTCGGGCGGAAGGGCGCCGTCGGTCGTTCCCTCCTCGAAGCGCGCGACGAGTTCGAGCGGGGTCTGGAAGAGTACTTCCGGCGCGCGTGGGATCAGGCCGAGGCCCGCTTCCGACGTGCCGCGGAGCTGCGGCCCGAAGACGGCGCCGCCTCCGTCTTTCTCGAGCGCCTCCGCCATCTCCGCGCTACCCCTCCGCCGGACTCCTGGGACGGGACCTACGAGATGCGGACGAAGTAGCCATGGAACAGGACGCCTTCCGGACACTCTGGTCGAGGCTCGGCGATCTTCATCGACTTCACGGCAGCACGCTCGACCTGGCCGCCCCCGAAATCGACCAACGCGTCGCAGCTTTTGTTCGAAACAAGGGATGGCTGTCCGAAGAACGCCTCACCGAAGCCCTGGCGGAAGCGAAGGGACTTCGGGAGCGCGGACAGCCCGTTCCCCTGGCGCAAGTCCTTCTCCTCCGGGACTGGATTACGCCGGAGCAGCACACCGAGCTCTGCGCCGCCGTCTTTCGGAATGCGCCTCCGGAATCGAGTCACAGGATCGGACGGTACGAGATCTTGGCGAAACTCGGGCAGGGAGGGATGGGAAACGTCTATCGCGCTCGGGATCCGATCCTCGGGCGCGAGGTCGCCATCAAGATCCTGCATTCGGGGGGAGACGCCGATCGAATCCAACGGGAAGCCCAGGCGGCCGCTCGGTTGCAGCATTCGAACATCGTCACTCTCTTCGACGTCGGGACCGGTCCTGAGGGACCGTATCTGGCCATGGAGCTTGTGGAGGGCGCCACCCTGGCCGAGTCCTGGTCGAGCTGGCCCCTCGGACGAAAGGCGGAGACGATCGAAACGGTCGCCCGCGCCGTCGCCTACGCCCATGAGCGGGGTGTGGTCCATCGCGATCTCAAGCCCGGGAA
This sequence comes from uncultured Planctomycetales bacterium, assembly GCA_964526305.1. GTDB lineage: Bacteria > Planctomycetota > MHYJ01 > MHYJ01 > JACPRB01 > JACPRC01. The sequence continues at coordinate 102,931 of CAZGKV010000007.1, forward strand.
CGTGATGGTGACCCGCTCGGCCGAAATCAAACTGATGGATCTCGGTCTGGCGCGAATCGAGGGCGTTCCGCGGATGACGGCCACGCACCAACTCGTGGGCACCCCGGCCTACATGGCTCCGGAACAGGTCCGAGGGGAGCGAGCGGGCCCGCCGGCCGACATCTACGCCCTCGGAGTCATGCTGTACGAGGCCATGACCGGATCCCTGCCCTTCTCGGCGGATTCGATGACGCAACTGCATTCGCTCATCCTGAACCGAGAGCCGCCGCCACCGAGGCTTCTCCGGGGAGGCGTGCCCTCGGATCTCGAGACGATCTGCCTCAAAGCTCTCGAGAAAGACCTTCATCGCCGCTTCCGATCCGCCGCCGATTTCGCGGAGGATTTGCGCCGATGGAGAAACGGAGAATCGATCGTCTCCCGCCCCCCGACCCTCCTCCGCCGCGGCTGGAAGCTCGTCCGGCGCCACCGTTTTCTCTCCGCGGCGTTCGGAATTGTCCTCGTCGTCCTCCTCGCCTGGCTCGGCAACCGAATCCGAGTCCACCTCCTGGTCCAACGGGATCTGGCGGAGAATACGGAAGCGGCTTGCCTGAGGGCGTTCCGAAGAGATCCCGAGAATCGGGAGGTGGAGCGGCGACTGAAATTCCACCGGGCCACCCGATTTCTCCGGGAGGGAGATACGATGGCCGGGCAGTTCATGGCGGTCGCGGCTCGCGTCCGGGAACTCGGTCAAGTCGCGTCGGATCTCGAAGGCAAGGAGGGGCAGTTCCAGGTCGAATCCGAATTGGCGCAGGAACAGGAACGCCTGGAGGTCCTGTTCTCCCAAGCCGTTTCACGGTATTCCTCTGCGATATCGGCGAACGAGGACGATCCTCGCGCTTTCGACGCGATGGCTCGACTCTACCTCGAGCGATTCGTGGACGCGGAGTCGGAGGGAAGCGAATCGCGCGCTTCGGAGTTTCGCGAGTTGGTGCGTCGATTCGATCGGTCGGGGGCCTACCAGCCGAGGCTCATCAGCCGCGGACGGCTCCATCTACGGAATCTCCCCGCCGGAGTGCTCCTCACCCTGCACCGGTATGAGAATGACGGGGCTGGTCGATGGGTCGCGGGCGAAGGGAGGGCGATCGATTGGCCCATGCCGGCCGCCGGGATTCCTCTCCTTCGCGGCTCCTATCTCCTCCGCATCGGCGCTCCCGGGATGCGCGAGACGCGCGTGCCCCTCACGATCCGCCGCGATTCCCAAGTGGAGCTCAGCGTTCCGATCTATTCCGAGGAACAGATCGGACCGACCTACGTTTATGTTCCGGCCGGCGAGTTTATCGCGGGCGGCGCGCGGCGGGCCATGGGCGGAGGACCTCGCCGCCATCCCCGCGTCGGGGCCTTCTTCATTTCGCGAGAGGAAACCCGAGTCATCGAATACGTCCGGTTTGTCGATGACGTTCTTCGATCCCAGGGATTCGAGGCGGCCTCGCACCTGATTCCCCCCGTCGGGGTGCTCACGCTCCTCCCCGATCGCGTGGTCTATCCGCTGTCCAAGGCGAACTGGCCCGTCGCGGGCGTGACCTGGCATCAAGCCCAGGCCTATTGCGCCTGGCTGGCTCGCCTGGATCCTCGGGCCGAGTACCGGCTTCCCACCGCCGACGAGTGGGAGAAGGCCGCCCGCGGTACGGACGGTCGCGACTATCCCTGGGGCCCGGGTCTGCTCTGGAAATACTGTCTGAACGGGATCTCGGGCGGGGGCTCCCTACGCCCCGTGAGCTCGTTTCGCGACGACGAGAGCGTGTACGGAGTCCGCGACATGGCGGGGAGCGTCTCGGAATGGTGCCGGGGAGAGCCGGACGAGGAATGGAAGAGCGTGTCGGGGGGAAGCTGGAAGTACGACTACGCGAATGACTTCCTGTGCGCCGCCCGCGACGATCTTCCGCCCGAAATCTCCGTCCGTACGGTCGGATTCCGTGTCGTACGGAAGCTCCGCTGACCCTACTTCACCGCCACGCTCCGGTACCAGGTCAGATAGTCCTTACGGTGCTTCTCGTAATCTTCCGCCGTCGTTTTCAAGAAGGCGAGATAGCCCGACTTGGAACCGACGCCGTATCCGCCGAAAACGAGGCGCGTTCCCTCCGACGCCACCGCGACCCGATACCACTTCCACCCGCGCTTGTTTTCGCCCGCATCGATTTCCTGCCAATGCTCTTCCGCGATTCCGGAAAGATCGATCCCGAATCGCGCGATTTCCTTCGGCTCGAAGTCGGTTCCGATCTTGGCGAGCGCCCAGAGCTCGACGTCGCCGCGCTTGGCTCGGAGATACCCCCAACCGTCTCGGTACTCCTTCTCCTCGAACTTCGTGCCTTCCGGCGCGAGCATCGAGAATCCATACTTCTCGCAGTGATAGCGAATCCACGTTTCCTTCGCCAAGCGGGAACGATGGAGGCGCAGGTTCTTGTACCAGTCCTTGTACATCTCCTCATTCTTGCCCACGCACTCTTCCGTCGTCTTGAGAAAGAGGAGATAGCTCCCGGAATCGCCCGTGCCATACCCTGCGAAGACCACGACTCCCTGAGAAACGCACGCCACCGTCCGGTACCACTGCCACCCGCATTTCGCCTTGCCTTCGTCCAGGAGTTTCCAGTGCTCGGCAGGAATTCCGATCATCTCCACGCCGATCTTCTCGATTTCCTCTTGCGTTCCCCAAACGCCCAACCGCGCCAGACCGGCGAATTCCGCGCCCTCGCACTCCGCGATCATCCCTCCCCATCCGTTTTCCCATTCTTTCTCGGCAAAGTCGCTTCCCTTGGGAGTCTTCATCGAGAAACCGTACTTGTCGCAGCGGTATTCGGACCACTCGTCGGCCGGCCGGGACGCCGCGACGTTGACCGTCAGGATCAGCGAAAGAGAGACGATTCGCATACACCCTCCTTATCGATTCACTTCTGCGGCCGCTCGAAGACCGGAAAGGAACGCCCCATGAACCGTCGCCGGGTACCGGCGGTTCGTCGCCTCGCCTGCGAAGAACAGACGACCCGCAGGCTCGGCGAGGGCGTCGTAGTCCTTGGGGAATCCGCCTACCGGGACGTGAGAATAGGAACCGTTGAAAAAGGGATTCCGTCCCCAACGCGTCACCCGCGAGGCCACAGGCTCGGGTACGGACGAACCGAAGGCGCGCCGAAGGACTCGGAGCGCCGTTGCGGCTTGATCGCGATCGGACTCTCCCTCCAATGTGCGCGCCCGATCGCCCGCCACGAAGCCGACGAGGATCGGCGCGCTCGTATAGGGATGGAGATTCAGGAACTCGGGGAAATCCCCGGAAAGGCAGCCGAAATGGCCCGCGGGCGGCCACCAAGCCTTCTCGAACTTCAAGGCCACTTTGTTCACGACTCCGACCCCCAATCGCCGGATGGCCTCCCGCTTGGCCGCGGACAGCTCCGGATGGAACTTCACGCGGCCCTTCTTGAGCACCCCCAAGGGAATCGCGACGACCGCGGACTTCGCCACGAACGGGCCTTGAGAGGTGGAGACGCGAACCTCGCGCGCTCCCTGCTCGATCTCGAGGACGACATGGCCCAGCCGGACATCCAGTCCGCCTGCCAGATGTTCGGCGATCCTCCCGTATTCTAACGCCAGAAAATCCTCTCCTGAAAACTCGTCGTCGCTCATGCCATGGCGCAGCGAGATGCGCTCCAAGTCTTCCCCGGCATCAAGCGCGAGCGCGGCCAGGAACCAATCGAGCGCCCGTTTCTCGTGAGGGGTCAGTCGATTCTGGCGCAGGGCGCGCCGGACTCCTTCCCCCACGGAGATGTCCCGATCGACGGTATCCGAGATCCGCGCGACACGCCGGTGGAGCTCCTCTGCCTGGCGTTCGATCTCCTGGGTCTCGTCTTCGTTCAGCCGGCGACCGTCTCCCTCGACAATGAGCGAGTCCGCGTCGTCCGTTCGTGGCTGTAGGCCTGCCTCCCGCGCCAGGGCGTGTACGGGATTGCTCTCCCCTCCTTCGATCCAGGCGGCGCCCATGTCGACCGGCGTTCCCAGCGACCGATCGGTCCACATCCGCCCGCCGATTCGATGGCTCGCTTCGAGCACGACCGCGGGACGTCCTTTTCGATTCAACTCCCGAGCGGCCGCCAGGCCGGCGACGCCGGCGCCGATGACGATCACGTCAAGATTCTCCGGGGGACCGCGACGCTCCTCCCGAGCGCACCCTCCGAGGAGGGGAACGGAGGCGGCACCGAGTCCCCACCGCAGGATTTCGCGACGAGTCGGATCCATCCTCATTTCACCGTCCCCTTCTGGTCCGCAATCTCACCTCTTCCGTATCCGATTCGGCTACGGAATCCGCCGGACGTCGACCATTCTAGGATGAATCGTGGTAGGCTCTGTCTGACGAATCATCGTGGCCGCGGTGGCGGCGCCGAGGGTGCAGAT
>CAZGKV010000008.1:0-101089 GCA_964526305.1 uncultured Planctomycetales bacterium
AACGAGCAGGTGTGGATGACGGAGTTGGTGCCGACCTCCTTCATCGACGAAGCGCGCGGTTGATGTCTTCCTTCATCGCGCGAGCGGACTCCGCGACGGCCTCTCTCCATCGCGCCGCGCCGAATCGCTCCGACCACGGCTTGCGCTCCCAGGCGGACACGACGCTTCGGGAGGCGTTCACGAGCGCACCGAGTCCGTCCGCCTCGAAGCAGACCGCCACGTCCTCGGCCGTCGCCCCCTGAGCTCCATATCCCGGCACGAGGAAGATTCTCTTCGGCATCGCGATACGGATGAGCGCGGCCTCGGAAGGATGGGTAGCGCCGACCACGGCCCCCACGGAGGAGTAACCCGATTCTCCCACCATCCCTTCTCCCCACGTCTTCACCATGGAAGCGATCCTGAGGTGGAGCGGAATCCCGCCCGTATCGAGGTCTTGGATCTCCTTCGAGGAAGGATTGGATGTCTTCACCAGGACGAAGAGCCCGGCTCCGCGCCGCTTCGCGACCTCGAGGAAGGGATCGATCCCATCGCGTCCGAAGTATGGATTGACCGTGATCGCGTCGCATTCGAACGTCGAAAGGTGGGCCTCCGCGTAGGCCTTCGCGGTTTCGGGCACGTCTCCTCGCTTGACGTCGCCGATCACGAGGAGTCCCTCCGCGCGGGCGCGACGGCATGTCTCCGCGTAGGCCTCGAGTCCAGGGATTCCCAGGCGCTCGTAGAAGGCGATCTGCGGCTTGACCGCTACGGCGTGCTCGCGCACCAGCCGGAGGATCTCGAGATTGAAGTCGAGGACCCCCTTGGCTCCCGAGCTGAATTCCGGCGGGATCGACTCGGGCCTCGGATCCAATCCCACGACCACGCGGGAATCCTTGGCTCGCACGATCTCGACAATCCGGTCGGCAAATGGTTTCATGAGCGCGCTATTCTACGGTCGCGGGAGCCTTCGATCCATGAAAGCGATGCGGGTTTTATCGGGCGCCCTGGTGGCGCTCGCGGCGCCTCTTCTTCCCTTCTGGATCGGAACCTCGCCGAGGAGGGAATCCTCCGTCTTCGTTTTGCCTCACGATTTCGCGGGGCCGTACGACGCCGAGGGCGACGACTCGATGTGGCTTCACCGCGAGGACTTCGGCTCGCTCGTCCGGTACTCTCAAGGGGAGTGGGAGCCCGTCCGAGGCGACGCCATGGCTCGACTGCTCCTACTCCGATTCCGGGCCGTCGGAACGAGCCGAGATCAGGCCCTCGCGCGACTGGCGCAGCTTCCGGAGCGGTGGGGGGCGACGTTCGAACCGGTGGGGCCGGACGAGATCCGGATGACTCTTTTTCCGCGGGAGCGGGACCTCTCCGCCTTCGTCTCCGCCGTGCACGAGGCGTGCGGGGCCTCCTTGGACTTGGGCCAGGCCCGGTACTCCTCATGGCCGCGGATCGATGCCCGAATCGTTCTGCGCCTCCGACCGGATGGGAGACTCCCGGACGAATCGGTGAGCCCGCGACGCGTGACGCCGTCGATCGAGGTACGGAATTTCTTCTCGGAATCGACGAAGAACAAGCCGCTTCCCCCGAGCGTCCTGGAGATCGAGGCGGTCGGAGACGACCACGTCTCCATCCGGACCCGACATGGAACGCGGATCATGTTGAACCCGATCGCGACGGCCTGTCCCGGAGTCTTCAATCTGGCAAGGCTCCGGTCCGAACCGGTCCCCTCGAGGGTCGGCGGGGAAGAGCGCGTCGTGCATCTCCGGGTGCGGGTGGGCTTCCCCTACGCCACCGCGGGAGTGATTCACAAGTTGTCCCCTCTCGGCCAGGAGATGGCGGATTGGGGATTCGTAGCGGAGCCGGAACCGGAAACGGGTCATGTCCTCGTGCAGCTCGTCGATTCCCCGGAAGATCTCACGCGCGTGCTCACCCGCCTTCGAGCCGTTTCTGGGCAGGAAGTGGACGAAGCGCCGGTCCACCGCAGGTCGAGGCCGCGGATGGATACGCGGTGGACGGTTCCCGTGATTCAGGGATCGAGACTCCCCAACGGCCGCCTGCTGGTCGTGCGCGGCCTGAGCGCGGCGGAAGCCGTTCGGGGATACCTCACCCGACTTCCCTGGAAAGGAGCGTTGACCGGACTCGCTCCCGCGGTCGAGATCGTGGACGATCACCACATCGCCTTTCGCACCCGTTCCGTCGTGTCCGCGTCCCAGGATGCGATCGAAGAAGCGCTGAAGATGCTTTCCGACGCCATCCCCGGAGTGTTCGATTCCGCCGAGGTCCGCGTCGAGCAGAAACTGACGGTGCTCTTGAACCGGACCGGGAGAGATGCGGCGACCGCGAGCGATTGCGTACGCACGGTCCAGGAGCTCCACCGCCGAGGCGATCTCGGTCGGTATCCCGGCCTGGCCCGCGGAATCTCGCCGGAGCCCTGGATCGTGTATCGAGTCGATCCGTCGGCTCGATTTCGAGACGCCACTCCCCTCAAGGGCGTTCAAGCGGCCAGGTATGTGGCCCTCCTGTTGAGACTTCTCCACCTGGGGCTGTCTCCTCGCGACCCTCGCTTCGCCGAACGCGGGCGGATCCCGGCCAGTCCTGGCGAGCTGGAGCGCTTCTTGAGCGAGACGGAAGGAAAAGCGCCGACGATTCCCGTCCGGGTCCTCGACGACTCCCGAGTGGCCTTCCGGGACTCCGGGACCGCGCGGCGTTTCGACGAGGCCACCGCCGCGCTCCGTCTGGGAATCTTCTCGGCCGAGCGGACCGAAATGGTCTTCCGAACATCCCGCTTGGACTACGGAGTGGTGGAAGGGTGCTCGGTTCCCCTGGCCGGTCCTCACGTACAGGAGTCCGGCCGTCGGTGGATTCAATTGCGTGGATTCGAGCCCCGGTCGGCGGATGAGGTCGGCGATCCCGAGACGGCCCTTCGCGAAGGTCGAGCGGCCGCGGCCTTCGTGGCCGATCCCCCCGGCGATCTTCCCTCCGTGGACCTCGGACTGCGCGCCGTGCTGGCCGCGCTTTTTCACTGCGGGAAACTTTCGGCGAAAACGCGGCGGGACTTGGCCCGCGCTCTGGACGATGCGACGGGACCGCTTTCGATCCGCGAGATTCGAATCCTCTGTCGGCGCCACCGGAGGGTCTCGCGCGAACAGGCGATGTGGATGGCGGACCGGTGGCGGAGCTCGGGCGCGCATCCCGTCGTGGAGGCGGAGCCCGACTCGATCTTCCGCCGCCGCATCTCCACCGGCGACTTCGACGTCGTGGTGGACGCCTTCCCCGCCACGATTTGCACGGAGCCGGAGCGGTGGTGGCGGACGCGCGCCGCGAGGAATGTGTCGCGACTCTCCGATCCGGACCTTGATACCGTCTTGGGTCGCCTGGGTTGCACGTTCGACCTACGCAAGAGAGAGGAGCTCCTTGCCGATGTTCACGCCGGACTCGCCTCCCTGGTCGCTTGGCACTCCTTCGGCAGGGTGGCGGTGCGGCTATGCGGGACGCGCGAAGGGCTGCGGAGACTCGGCCTGCCCGAACCACAGTCTCGTTGACGCGCCTCGGGGACGGCCGTATAGTAGTCCGGTTTCCGGCTCGGAGGGACCATGATGCATCTCGCTTTCCTCTGCACGATGGCCTGGCAGGACTCCGTCGAGAAAGACGTCGACGAAGCCATTCGGAAGCTGACGTCCGATCGGTACTCCGCCGGACAGGACGCCCGCACGGAGTTGATCGAAATCGGCTCGGCCGCGGTTCCCCTCTTGGTGAAGACCCTGGCAGAGGAGGCCAAGAAAGAAGCGGATCTGAAAAAGGCCAAGGATGATCTTGATAAGGCGGAAAAGTCTACGCCTAAGAAGGAAGAGGAGATCAAGAAGGCCAAGGACGAGGTGGAGAGGATCCAGAAAACGTTGGCGAACTCCCAACAATTGCGCCATTCGATCTGCGAGATCTTGGGATCCATTCGCTCTTCGGGCAAGGATGGGGAGGCCGTGAAGGCCCTCGTGGCGGCCCTGGACGATAAGGGAGAATACGGGACGAGCGTGGCCTCCGCTTCGGCGGCCGCCTTGGCGTGGATCGGCGATCGGACCGCCGGCCCCGCCCTTCTGAAAGTGCTGCAGGACGCCAAGAGGGTCGACACCGACAAGCCCCTCAAGTACGGCTGTATCCGCGCCTTGGGCGTCCTCCGTCATGCGGAAGCGACCGAGACGCTCATCAAGGCCCTCGAGGACAAGAAGACGACCGCCGTGGATTCTGCCGACGAGTACGCCCACACCATCGCCGCGGCCGCGGCCGAGGCTCTCGGCAAGATCCGGTCGAAGGACGCCATCGAGGGGCTGGGAAAGCTCCTCGCCGACGAGACGAACGATCCCTTCAGTCAACGGAAGCTCTCCTGGCATTCGGCCCGCGCTCTGGAGCGGATCGAGGGCGCGCGGAAGGACGGCGCGCTCGACGGGGATGAAAAACAAGTCCAGGCCGCTCTCGAAGCTTGGCGGAAGTGGTATCACGACGACTTCAAGGTCCGCAAGAACGTGGCGGACTCGAAGAAGAAGGTGGAGGAGACGGCCGAAGCGATCAAGAAATTCCGGACCGATGTCGGCCGACTCCCTCTTACTCTGTTGGACTTAACGCAGGTCCCCGTAGATCCGAAGGAGAAAGAGAAGTGGAAGGGGCCGTACGTAAAGCCGGCCGCGGATCTCAAGAAGACCTTCCACGACGCTTGGGATCGCGAGATGGTCTATCGCACGCCGGGCACGGGGACCGCCGGTACGGAATTGGACTTCGATCTCTTCAGCACCGGAGCCGATGGCCGCACTTGGGGCGGGGGCTTCAGCGCGGACATCTACAACCACCTCCAGTACGTCCCCGTCCTGGTCCAGCGCAACAAGGAAAAGTTCGACGAAGTGCTGAAGGCGGTCCAGCAGTTCAAGACAGACCAGGAGCGCGTCCCCAACGACTTGCGCGAACTGACGACCAAGCCGGCGGACGCGAAGAAGTGGGAGAAACCCTATCTGGGCGCGGCGAAGTACGATGCCGCCGTCGACGCTATCAAGCGCTTCCAGACCGATCAGGGGCGGTTGCCCAAGATGCTCCAGGAATTGAAGGAGAAGCCGGCCGACGCGAAGAAGTGGGACAAGCCCTATCTGGAGGATTTCACGGACGCGTTCGGAATGCAATGGATGTACCGGCCCGCGGCGGATGGGAAGACGTTCGAGCTCTTGAGCTTCGGCATGCCCCGCGACGCCTATGAGAACCCGTTCCAGTACAAGAAACTCGCGAAGGACGACTTCGAGCTCAAGAGTCTGGGGGCGGACAACGCCGAGGGAGGCACGGGAATCGACGAGGACGTCACGAACAAGCCCAAGGAAGAGAAGAAGAATGGTCAGAAGTAGGACTTCGGCCGCGCTGCAAGTCCTCCTCTCGGAGAACAAAGTACGCCGCCGAGTCCAGGAGCTGGGGAAGGAAATCGCCCGCGATTACCGGGGCAAGGAATTGGTCCTTGTCGGCGTCCTCAAGGGGAGCTTCGTCTTCATCTCGGATCTCGGTCGCGCCATCGACCTTCCGGTCACCTTCGATTTTCTGCGCGTCTCGAGCTACCAGAACGGGACCAAGACGAGCGGAACCGTGCGGATCGATTTCGACGTGACTCAGCCGATTCGAGGGAAGCACGTCCTTCTCGTCGAAGACATCATCGACACCGGGCTGACCGCCAAGGCGGTCATGGATACTCTCCAGTCGAAACGGCCGGCGAGCCTGAAGCTGTGCGCCCTTCTCTACAAGCCGGATCGTGCCCGGATCTCGACCCGGATCGATTATCTGGGCTTCACCATCCCGAACGAGTTCGTCGTCGGGTATGGCCTCGACCACGCGGGGCGATATCGGAATCTTCCCTGCGTTGCAGTCTTGGACGAGAAATCGCGAAAATGAGTTTCCGGGTTGCCCCCCGGGCCTCCGCGCCGTACTCTTCGTCTGGAGATGGAACTCGACCTTCACTGTCACTCGCGCTATTCGTTCGACAGTTCCATGAATCCGGCGAAGCTCGTCCGAGTCGCGAAGTCGCGCGGGCTGGACGCGATCGCGGTCACGGACCACGATGAGATCGACGGCGCGTTCGAGGCGAGGAAGGCGGCGGGGGGCGAAATCCTGGTCATCGTCGGAGAGGAGATCGATACGCGGGCCGGAGACATTCTGGGGTTGTTCCTGAAGGAGAGGATCCGCGAGGAGGATCCGGTGCGCGCCATCGGGGCGATTCACGACCAAGGAGGGATCGCGGTGCTGCCGCATCCGTTCGCGAAAACGCTTTCGATCGAGGAGCGCGTGGCGCAGGAACTGGATGCTTGCGAAGGATTCAACGCCCGTCATGCGAAGATCCCGTCCGTCGAGAACGGTGCGGGAGAGTCGGAGGCCGTGTCGTTCGCCGGCCGGTACGGGCTCTCGCTCGTCGCCTCCAGCGATGCGCATTTCTATCGCGAGATCGGGCGCGCAAGGACGATCGTGGCCGCCGGGACGCTCGAGGAGGCCCGGGCGGCGATCCTGAAGGGCGAGACGACGATGGCGGGGCGCCGCTCGAGCCCCTTCAATCTTCTGGCGGCCGCCGCGCTGCGCCACTTCAAGAGATTGATCCATCCCGAACCCGAATAGGTCGATACTCTTCAGCGGAGGGCCACTGCCGATGGAGCCGTTCAGCCGGGAGTTCCTGGTTCGACAGAGATTGCTCGTGGTTTCCCCACACGCGGACGACGAGACCGCCGGCGCGGGAGGCCTCATGGCGCGCGTGAAGGAGGCGGGAGGGAAGGTCTACGTCATGGTCGCGTCGACGGGGGACCTCGACCACTTCGACGGCCAGGGCGGGACCACCTCGAAGAAGAGGCGGTCGGCCGAGCTGGCCGACGCGATGCGCACCTTGGGCGTCGACGACTTCGAGATCCTCTTCGAAGACAGCGAGGTTCACCTTCGCCTCGAGACCTTGCCCCGGCGCGAACTTGTCGATCAGATCGAGCGGCGCGGGCGGCTGTCTCTGGAAAAAACGCGCCCGACGATGATCGTTCTCCCGGCGCCGAGCTTCAACCAGGACCACGAGGCCCTCTACAAGGCGGGGATCACCGCGTGCCGTCCGCACTTGGCGACCCTCAAGGCCTTCCAGAGCTTCGTTCTTATTGCCGATGCGCCCCAACTCGCCTGGAGCGGGCCGCCGCACTTTCGGCCGAACTTCTACATCGACATCTCGGGTCCATTCCTCGAGAAAAAGCTCGAAGCGTACGCTTGTCATCGATCTCAGATTCGTCCCGAACCTTCCCAGGCCGGCATCGAGGCGCTACGGCTCCTGGCCGAGGCGCGAGGGCGGGAAATCTCGGTGGCGGCCGCCGAGGCGTTCGACTGCTATCGATTCGTGCTGTAGAGGCGACGGGCCGATTCCCCATGCCCTTCGATCGTACAGGACTTCCCCCACGGCATCGACACGCTCAAGAATTCTCGAGACGGACGTGCCGGCGCCGCTCTTATGCCGATGGAGTGGATTGTCCGGAATCCTTTTAAGGAATCGGCCGTGGAAAAGATCCGGTCGCTCTCGCTGGAGAATCTCGAGGAACGGCTGGCACTCTCGTGTTGTCCGTCGGCGTCCTGTACGTGCGATCCCGCGCATGGCTCGTGCGGCGTCGGCGGCACTCAAAGCGTCGGTTCGCCGGATCCCTATGCCGGGTACACGTTCGATCAGGCCCTATACGACGCTTGGCTTGCCGGCGGCGGCCAACACTAGCCGATCAGTCCCCGGAGATCGCGGAGCCGTTCGATGACGTACTCGGCCGCGATCTCCGGAAGGAACTTCGGAATCGTACCGTTGGGGAGGAGGGCGGTCCGCGTGCCCGCGTCCCGCACCGCGTCGAACCGAGGTCCACGTTTTTCGAGAACGGTCTCGGCAGAGGCTCGCGAATTCCGGGTGACCAGTCCCGACCGGATCCCCCGACTCCGAAGCCACTCTACGATTTCGTCCGCGCCGTCGTTGAGCTCCGAGGAGGCGGAGGCCTCGCGCTCGGTGCGTTCGAGGATCGCGAAGCCTCTCTTCCGCTGGGGCCCCTGCGGTAGCGCCGGGAGATTCTCGAGCAAGGGTTCGGGGATTCCGATCTCCGCGCGGACCTTGGCGAAATCGAACCACGGGCGCGTGATCGTTCCGTCCCTGTCGAAGAGAACCGCCGTCTCTTCCCTGGTTCCACCTTCCCCATGCCGGACAGCCATGGAGGCAAGAGCGGCGACATCCTGTCGCCCGTCGCCGCCGGCCCGCGGCGCACTCTTGCCCAAGCGGCACGCGCCGCGGGTGACCTATTCATGGGTTTTCGGCCGCAAGCCGAAAACCATCATGAATAGGGCAAGCTAGTCCTTCCCCGATTGATAAATCGGAAGGTAGCGGTTCGGGATCTGGAGGATTTGAAGAGCGAAGCCCGTCCCGAAGGCGGGTCCGTACGAGGCGCTCTCCGCGTTCTTCCAGCTCCCGTCGGACGATTGATTCTTGAGAAGATCGTCCCGAATGGCGGGATACCACGCCTTCCAGTACTTGTCCTCCTTGGCCTGATACATCGCGAGAGTGGCGTAGTAATTCCCGTAGAAATACCAGCCGCCCCAGGCGCCCATGTTGGAGTTGTTTCCGCCCTGGCCGGGGAGAGAGCGAAAGAGGAAGTCGAGTCCCTTCTTGATCTTCTCGCTCTCGTATTGGCCGAGGAAATTGAGGCAACTCATCCCCGCCGCGGTGAGGGCGAAGGAGGTATGTCCTCCGGACGTGAGGCTGTAGCGGGTCTGCCCGTTGTTGTCCGTCGACTTGTTGATGTACTCGACCGCCTTTTCGATGGCGCGAATTTCCACCTTGATTCCGGCATTGCGCGCGGCGCGAAGACCCTGAACCTGCGTGATGGTTACGGACCCTTCGTCGTAGCTCGGGTTGGGCTCGTAGTTCCAGCCGCCGTTGGCGCATTGCGCCTTGCAGATGAGCTGCACCGCCTTCGTGAGTTTTTCCTTCAGCTCTTCTTCGAGATTGTCCTGATTGAATCCCTCGACCCCCATGCACATTCCGTACACCTCGGCGAGGAAGAGCGTCGCGTACCCGTGCCCGTGCATTCCCGAACCGCCGATGCCGCGCGCTTGACCCTCGTTGATGTAGCCATCCTTCTTGCTCGACAAGCGAAGCAGGAACTTTACGGCCTTGAGCACGTTCTCCCCGTACTTGGACCGCCGGGGCAAATGGCCTCCCGCGAGAAACGCCATTCCCGCGATCGCCGTGGTCGCGACCGGAGCGCTTCCGGACCCGTACGCGCCGCTTGCCGGGCTCTGATTCCGGCGGAGCCACTCGAATCCCCGTTCGATCGACTCCCTCGTCCGCGGCGTGATCTCGACGCCGTCTCCCCGGGAGGGCGCCTCCTGGGCCATCGCGGGCGACGCCGAAGGAAGCAGCAGGAGAGCGAAGAGCATGCGATTCATCCGTCAGCCTTCCCTTGGGAAACGTCGTTATTATAGTCCCGGTGTCTCAGCCACGCCAGATCGACCTCCCTCGGAGGGGCCGAATTGCACGCGAACCAGCTTCCGATAGAGTCCGTCTTGGGCGAGAAGCTCCCGGTGGGTCCCTTCTTCTCGGATCCGGCCCCGATGAAGAACGAGGATCCGATCCGCATGCTGAATCGTCGAGAGCCGGTGAGCGATCACGATCGAAGTTCGGCCGGCCAGAAGGCGCTCGAGCGCATCCTGGATCCACTTTTCCGTTTCGCGGTCGACGTTGGACGTGGCTTCGTCCAGAAGAAGGATCCGAGGATCGAAGGCGAGCGCTCGCGCAAAGGACAGGAGCTGGCGCTCCCCCGCGGAGAGGGCCGTTCCGCGCTCGGAGACGTCCGTCTCGAGCCCCTTCGGCAGGCGCGAAACGAATCGGTCCGCGTGGACGGTTCGCACCGCTTCCTGGATGCGCTCCGGCGGAATCGGCGCGCCGAGGCGCACGTTGTCGCCGGCGCTTCCCGCGAAAAGCAGAACGTCCTGCAAGACCAAGCCCATCTGGCGCCGGAGCGAGCGCGGTTCGAACTCCTGAAGATCCCGGCCGTCCACCAGAATTCGACCGGAAGTGGGTTCGTAGAACCGCAGGAGCAGATTCAGGAGCGTCGTCTTCCCCGCTCCGGTAAGTCCGACGACCGCCAGACGCTCCCCCGGCCGAACCGAAAAGGAGACCTCCTCGAGGACCGGGGTGCGGCCGTCGTAGGAGAAGGAGACGTTTTCGAATCGAATCTCGCCTCGGAGGGGCGAGGCCTCGATCGCGCCCGAAGGCGCGGGCGGGGTGTCGAGGATCCGAAAGATTCTCTCGCTCGACGCCATCGCCGCCTGGAGGATGTTGTATTTTTCGGAGAGGTCCCGCACCGGCTGGAAGAACTTTTGCGCGCAGTACCAGAACGCGATGAAGGATCCGAACGTGAGCGACCCCGAGAGGATCGAGATTCCGCCGTACCAAACGAGAAGAGCCACCGCGGCCGCGGAGAGGAGTTCGACCCCGGGGTAGAAGAGCGAGTAGGCCTTCGCGGCTGCGATGGACGCATCGCGGTAGGCGGCGTTCCGCTCCTGAAACCGACCGGCACAGGTCTTCTCCCGGCCGAACATCTGGATGGTCCGCATGCCCTGGATGCTCTCGTTCAGGTAGGCGTTGAGTCGAGCGATCCGGCGGCGCATCTCCCGATATCGTTCCCGCGCGAGTTTCCGGAAGACGAGCGCCAGCCCGACGACCAAGGGAGCGGTCGCCATCGTGACCAACGTCAACTGCACGTTGAGGTAAAACATCAGTCCCACCGCTCCGGCCAGGAGGAGGATGTCGCTGAAGAAGGTCACCAAACCCGAAGTGAAAAGCTCGTTCAGATTCTCCACGTCGTTCGTCGTGCGCACGACCAGGCGACCGACGGACGTCCGGTCGTAAAAGGAGATCGGGACCCGTTGGAGATGGCCGAAGAGCTGATTTCGGATGTCCCGGATGATCCGTTGGCCGACCGTATTGGAAACGATCGTCTCCACATATTCCATGAGGGCGACGAGAGCCACGGCGCCCAGGAAGAGACCCGCGTATTTCAGGAGGCCGGAGTAGTCCCGGCGAAGGACGGGGCCGTCGATGGCGTCGCGGAGGATGATGGGGCCGGCCAGGTCGGCGCCGATCCGGAGGAAGATGAATCCGAACGAGAGGGCCACCAGCGGCCAGTAGGGACGAAGATAGCTCAGGAACCGGCGCATCAGCCGGGCGTCGTAGGCCTTGCCCAGGACGTCGTCTTCGTGTTCCGTCACGACCGGGTCAGTTCCTCCTCGAGTCGCAGGCTTTCCCACATCCGCGCATAGAGGCCGCCTCGGGCCACGAGCTCGCGGTGTCGACCTTGCTCGACGATCCGGCCCTCGTCGAGGACCACGACGAGGTCCGCATCCGCGATTGCGCTCAGCCGGTGGGTGACCACAAGGGTCGTCCGGCCGACCCGCCTCTCTCGGAGCCGCGCCAGGATCTCCTCCTCGGTGTGCGCGTCCACGCTGGAGAGCGCGTCGTCGAGGATGAGGATCGCCGGTTCGCGCACCACCGCACGCGCGATCGCCGCCCGCTGTTTCTGTCCCCCGGAGAGGGTGATCCCCCGTTCTCCGATCTCTTGCTCGTAGCCCGCGGGGAATTTCTCCACGTCCGCCGCCAAGCGGGAATCTTCCGCGGCCCGGAGAATCTCGTCGTCGACCACGCCGTCGCGCCCCCCGAAGGCGATGTTCTCCCGGATCCGATCGGACCAGAGGAAGATGTCCTGCCCCACGGCGCCGATCGTCCCGCGAAGCTCCGACAGGGGAATCGTTCCGATCTCGCGGCCGTCCAGGAAGATCGTTCCTTCGGGCGGCCGATAGAGTCGCATCAAGAGTTGGGTCAGGGTGCTCTTTCCCGCGCCCGTCCTTCCGACCAGCGCCACCTTCCAGCCGGCCTCGAGGGAGAGAGAGAGCTCTCGCAAGGCGGGCTCCCGGTCGGGCGAATAGCGAAACGTGAGATTGCGAATCTCGATTCTCCCGGTGAGAGGAACTCCGGGGGCGGCGCTCTCGTCGTGGATCTCCACGGGGGCGTCCAGGACCTCCGCGATACGGCCCATGCAGGCGACGCCCCGCTGGACGAGATTGATGACCCACCCGATGGCCACCATCGGCCAAATGAGCATGAACTGGTAGGCGGTGAAGGCGACGAACTCGCCCTTGGTCATCGATCCCTCGATGATCCCGCGCCCTCCGAAGAGCAAGGTGGCCGCCGCGGCCGCCTCGACGAGAAGCGTGAGACCGGCCGTGGTGAGCCCTCGCCAGCGCGCCAGACTCAGATTCCTTCGCTGGTACTCGGTGCATTCCCGGCCGTACCGGACCGTCTCGACCTCCTCCAGAGCGAAAGCCCGGAGGACCCGAACCCCCGTGAAGTGCTCCTGAGCACGATTCGATAGGGTGGCGAGCTGATCCTGGCAGGCCAGCGAGCGGGCATGGAGCACCCGACCGGTCGCGGCGACGAGCGCGGAGATCAGGAGGAGGGGACCGAGGCTGATGAGCGCAAGCTGCCAGTGGAGCCAGAGCATCGCGCCGATGCTCAGGAAGAACATCACCGCCGTTCCGGCCAGGGCCATCAGGGACAGCCCCACCATGAGACGGACGCCTTCGAGATCGTTGATCGCGCGCGAGGTCAAGTCCCCGGTCCGATTCCGATCGTAGAAACTCGAGGGCAGTTCCAAGAGCCGCCTGTACAAATCTTCCCGAAGGTCGAACTCCACGTGCCTCGCGGCCGCGATCAGGGAGAGTCGACCGAAAAAAACGCAGACGCTCCGAAGGCCCGCGAAAAGGAGGATCGCTATCGCTGCGTGCGCGATGGCCGCGCCGGTCGCTTTCTGCTCCAGGAGATCGATCGCCCGCTTGATGAGCATGGGAGCCGCGATCCCAAGGACGGCGCCGAGGACGATCAGGAGCAGCCCGAGAAGATACCCGCGCCGATGCCGTCGAATGTACGGGATCAACCGCCGAATCTGTTTCATGGGTCGGACGTCCGACTATATCAGGTATCATTCCGCTCCGTGAAGCGCCGATTGACCGCTCTCGCGATCGTCGCGATGCTCGGCATTTCGGTCCGCTATGCCGCGGAGCGACCCGGGGAGTGGTTGCGGCGCTCGAAGGAATCGCCGTCGGCGTTCGATCTCTTCGTCGTCCGGGCGCGAGCAGCCATACCCGAAACCGCGCGGGTCCGCATCGTCTCTCCCCGCGGACCCCTCGACGATCGGGCGGGCGCCCTGGCGGGACGCCTCTATCCGCGCGCCGTGGTGCGCGAGGGTCCCGCAGACTGGGAAATCGTCCTTCCCGCCGGTGAGGGTTCTCCGGAGCTCCGGAGGATTCCGTGATCCTCGCGCTCTTGGCTTCGGTGGCGACGGGCGCGGGCGTGATGGCGCTCCTCCGCGTGCGGGGGACTTCCGGATGGGCCATGCTCGGATTCGCCCTCTTCCTCGGGGCGATCGTCCTGGCGCTCTGGAGCCATCTCTTGATCCTCGTCCCGGGGGGAATGACCCCCGTCACGCTCCTCGGAGGCGCCTTTCTCCTCGTCGGCTTGGCGGCGTGGAAGGGAGATCGATCGGTCTTCCGGCTCGATTGGAGGATTCGGTCGTGGTGGGCGATCCCCATCGTCGCCGCGATCGCCTTCTGGATCGTCGGCGCCTTTTCGTGGCACGAGTTGGGGTACGACCCGGAAGTCTGGTACGCGCTGAAGTGGAAGTCGATCGTCCGCACCGGAACGATCTGGACGCCGGACTTCTGCGATCCGGCGCGCCAGCACGTCGCCGTCCGACGGCCCCTCCTCCTTCCGTGTCTCGCGGCGGATTTCGTTCTCCTCGATGGACGCGAGGATCATCGATGGATGCGGGTGTGGTTCGCCCTTCTCGGCGCGGGCTCCTTGGGACTTCTTCATGAGCGTATCCGGGCTCATCCGGCGTGGCTCGCGGTCTTTGCCTGGCTTCCCGTCCACGGACGAGAGTCCGGTTGTTTCTTTGCGGGATGGGCCGATCCGATTCTCGGAATCCTGTTTCTTCTGGCGATGGACGCTCTTCGCAAGAAGGAGCGCGGTCTGGCCGGCGTCGCATTGATTGCAGCGGTGCTTCTGAAGCAAGACGCTTGGGGCTTCCTACTGATGGGGGGCGCGCTGGCCGTTGTCTTCCTGCCGAGGCCGATGCTCCTTCCGCTGATGTTCGGCGCCGCGGCCGCCGCCGTCTGGGCGTCGATTTCGCGAAGATTTCCCCCGCAGCCCGACTTTCTCGCCGGCCAATTTTCCGCGGAAAACCTTATGGCCTCCCTCCCGCGTTGGCCGCAGGTGCTTCTTCGCTACGGATCGGAGCTCGTGCGTCTGAAGCACTGGGCGATTCTCTGGCTCCTCGTTCCCGGTGTCGCCCTTCATCGCCGGTGGACGCGCGAGGAGACGTGGTGGATGGCCTCGATCCTCCTCCCCTTGCTCGCCTACGTCGCGGTTCAGGCGACCTATCCGCTCGAAGAGACGCGGATGTGGGTGCGCTTCCAAGGGATGCGTCTTCTCGAGCACCTCGCTCCCGCGGCGTGGGCGTGGGTGTGGCTGAGAACCGCGGACCGAGGGGCTACGTCTTTCGCCGTCGGCGTGAACCGTTTCCCTGATGAACCGTCGCGATCAGACCAAGATTGATGAGGAGCAAGTCGCCGCTCTTGTCCAACGTGAGAACGGCGCCGCGACTTACGATGAACAGTTCCGGCGAAGGGAATCGATACACCCGTCCGTCGACGAGACGAACCCGTAGTGGCTTGAACGGTCGTTCGCGCGCGATCTCGTCGAATTCTTCCCTGAGCACGAGGCTAGTTTAGCATCGGAGCATCGCCGGTTCGAGGAGAGCATCTGCCCCCTACCAATTCCTGCCGACCGCCGCTATCATCGTCGCGCCATGCCGATCCTCAAGATCCTCCGCGGCCGGGAGGTCGGTCGCATCTTGGACCTCGCGGACGAGAACTTCCTGGGCCGCGACGAAACCAACACCTTTCGTCTCCAGGATGAAACCTGTTCCCGCCACCACGCCAAGGTCGTGCGTCTCGACGATGCGTGGGTCGTCGTGGATCTGGGAAGCAACAACGGCACGTTCGTGAACGGCGAAACCGTGAAGGAGAAGTTCCTGCGGAACGGAGACCAAGTACTCGTCGGGAAGACCCTGCTCGTCTTCGAGGGCCACACCGAGTCGACCACGGCCGCGGTCACGGTGCACGAAGCGCACACGGAGTTCCGGGTGGAGAGCTCCGTTCCCGCGGACCAGCCGAAACCGGAGACGTCGCGCTTGCGGCAGCTCTACGAAATCGCGGCGCTCTGCAACACCCTCCGAGAACCGCGGGCGCTCCTGGAACGGCTCGCGACGGCCGTGGCAGACGCGCTCGGGGCCGACGTCGCGGTGGCGCTCCTCGACGGCGAGGATCCGGCCGTTCGAGGACACGGGAACGAGGTCCGCGTCAGTCGAAGCGCCGTCGTTCGGGCGCGGAAGGAGCGGCACGCGATGATCCTCGCGGCCGAGACCTTGGGGGGGCAGAGCGTCGTGGACGAGGACATTCGTTCCGTCGCGGTGGCGCCTTTCGTGCGGGGCGATCGGGTGCTCGGCGCCCTCTACGCGGATCGTCGGGGGGAACGGCCGGGGTTCACCGAAGACGACCTGGCCTTCCTCAACGCCTCCGCGCACCAAGCCGCGCTGGCGCTCGACCGTGAGGTGGCCGCCGCGCGCACGCGCGAACGCATGACGGAACTGGTCGGAGAGCGCCGAACGGTCGGCTCCGACCCCGCCTGGCGGGAAGTCCTCCGGCTGGTCGAAAAAACCGCCGCCTCGGACGCGACGGTCCTCATTCTCGGCGAAAGCGGGACGGGGAAGGAACTCGTGGCAAGGGCTCTCCACGACCAGAGTCCCCGTCGCGACGGTCCGTTCGTGGCGATCAACTGCGGCGCGATTGTCGAGACTCTCGTCGAGAGCGAACTCTTCGGGTACGAGAAGGGCGCATTTACGGGCGCGTTCAAGAGACACCGGGGGAAATTCGAAGCGGCCGCGGATGGGACGGTCTTCCTCGACGAAATCGGCGAGATTTCTCCGGGATTGCAAGCCAAGCTCCTCCGCGTTCTCCAGGAGAGGACGTTTTTCCGCGTGGGAGGGACCGAGCCGGTGGCCGTGGACGTGCGCGTGCTCGCGGCGACGAACCGGGATCTGTCGCGCGCCGTGAAGGAAGCGCGATTCCGCGAGGATCTGTTCTACCGGCTGAGCGTCGTCTCGATTCGAGTGCCGGCCCTACGCGAGCGGATGACCGATCTTCCCGCACTCTGCACGTACTTCTTGGGGCGATCGAGGCGTCGTTTCGAGATCGAGACCGAAACCATGGCGGCGATGAGGCGCTACACCTGGCCCGGGAACATCCGTGAACTCCAGAATGTCCTCGAACGATGCACGATTCTGGCGGACGGGGAAACGATCGGGCTCGCGCTGCTCCCTCCGGAGATTCGCGGTGCCGTGCCCGAGGAGGACGGTTGGCCTATCAAGATCGAGGAGGCCGAGAAACTCTGCCTCCAGCGGGCCCTAGCGAAGACGGGCGGGAAGAAGGGACAGGCCGCCAAGCTCCTTGGAATCTCGTGGCCGACGCTCAACAAGAAGTTAAAAGACTACGGCCTCGGAAGCTGAAAGATTCTTTCAGTGCCGGCGTTCTCCATGTTGAGGTTCAACAGGTTGAGTGCGGCATGCCGGTTGCTCTAAATTCCGCGCGCTGAGGGAGGACATGAGGATCACCTGCACGAACTGCGGCCTCGAATTCGAGCTTCCGGGAGAATGGTCCGAGACGATCGCCTGCCCCAAGTGTCGGGCCGAGATTCATCTTCAGAGCGCAGCGACGGTGAAGTACTCGGAGCCTCCGAAGCTGTCCGGGCCCGGCGACCCCGAGACACTTTCGCCGGGAACGCTGCTCGGTTCCTATCGGATCGAGAAATTCATCGGGCGCGGGGGAATGGGTTCCGTCTATCGTGCGCGCCACGAGATGCTCCAGCGCACGGTCGCGCTCAAGGTCCTTCCTCCGAAGTTCGGGCGAGACGCCGAGTTCGTGATGCGATTCCGGCGGGAAGCTCAGGCGCTCGCCAACCTCGCTCATCCGTACATCGTTGCGGTCCACGACATGGGGATGCAGGGCGAGGTGTACTTCTTCGCGATGGAGTTCGTGGATGGAGTGAGTCTCCGCGACCTCATGGCGGGCCACAAACTCGATCCGGCCACGGCGCTCAAGATGGTTCCTCTTCTCTGCGAGGCGCTGGACTACGCCCACTCGCAGGGCATCGTCCACCGCGACATCAAGCCCGAGAACGTCCTCGTCGATCGGACGGGACGGCCCAAGATCGCGGACTTCGGACTCGTGAAAATCCTGAACGGCGAATCCGTAACTCCGGAGTTGACTCAGACGAACGTCGTCCTGGGCACCGTCGACTACATGGCTCCGGAGCAGCGGTCGAGCACGAAGCAAGTCGATCATCGTGCGGACATCTATTCGCTAGGCGTGATGCTCTACGAAATGCTCACGGGGGAGCTTCCGGTGGGTCGGTTCGATCTTCCCTCGAAGCGGCTCCAGATCGATGTTCGCATCGACGACGTCGTGCTCAAGGCGATCGAGCGCGATCCCGAGCGACGCTATCAGCGGGCGAGCCATCTCGCGACAGAGATGGGCAAGTTGATGGGACCGGTGGGGGGGAGGTTCGACATCGGCTCGTGTCTCTCCCACGCATTGGGGGTGTGGAGGCCTAACTTGCTGCTTCTTCTGGCGGCGGGCTTCGTGTCCGGAGTCATCACCATTTTCTCGCTGGGATTTCTCGCGGGTCCCATGGCCGGCGGGATGGCCCTTCTATACCTGGACGCCCTCCGATCCCCCGGTCATCAGGTGCGGTTCGAGCTTCTGTTTTCCGGCTTCCGGAGATTCTGGGCGCTGGTCGGCCTGTTCTATCTGAGCGCGCTCATCGGCCTCGTGGGGATTCTCCTCCTGGTCGTGCCCGGACTCTATTGGTCGATCCGCCTCATCTACTCGTACTACCTGGTCGTCGACCGTGGCTTCGGGCCGATCGACGCGCTGAAGGGGAGTTGGCGTTTGACGTCCAGCCCGCTCCGGGCGAGGCATTTCGGGCTTTGGTTTCTCGAGACTCTTTTCAACACAGGCCCGCAGGGATTCACCTACTTCATTCCCTATGTAGGCGGATTCCTCGGATCCCTCATCACTTGGATCGTGGGTCCCATCGGCCGTCTCATGGTTGCCCATGCCTACTCGGTCGTCCACACCGAGCGGGCGAAGCTGCTGGAGGACTTGGGGACATGAAGATCACCTGCACGAATTGCGCTCTGGAGTTCGAGCTCCCGGGCGACGACTGGAAGGACTCGGTCACGTGTCCCAAGTGCCGCGGGGAGATCCACCTTCACGCGGCGCAGACCGTGAAATACACCGACATCCCGAAGCTCTCCCCACCCGGCGGGGAGGTCCGCCCTTCCTCCCTCCGCGAGGACGAGATCCTCCCCGCCGGCGCTCTGGTGGGTCCGTATCGGATTGAGAAGTTCGTGGGCCGCGGCGGCATGGGCACGGTCTATCGCGCGGAGCACGGGATGCTCCAGCGCACGGTGGCGCTCAAGGTGCTCCCCCCGAAGTTCGCGGCCGATCCCGAATTCGTGGAACGCTTCAAGCGCGAGGCGAAGGCTCTCGCCAATCTATCGCATCCGAACATCGTCTCCGTTCACGACATGGGCGTGCAGGGCGAGATCTACTTCTTCGCGATGGAATTCGTGGACGGGGTCAGCCTCCGAGACGTCCTGGCGCAGAAGAAACTCGCGCCCGAGGATGCTCTCAAGATCATCCCGCAACTGTGCGAGGCGCTCGAATACGCCCATTCGCAGGGGATCATCCATCGCGACATCAAACCCGAGAACATCCTCCTGGATAAACACGGCCGACCCAAGATCGCGGACTTCGGACTTGCGAAAATCGTGAAAGGCGAATCGACGGCGATGCCCCTCACTCGAACGAACGTCGTGATGGGGACCGTCGAGTACATGGCGCCCGAGCAGCGCGAGAGCATCCGTCAGGTCGATCATCGCGCCGACATCTACTCGCTCGGCGTGGTCCTGTACGAGATGCTGACCGGGCAGCTCCCCGTCGGCAAGTTCGACATGCCGTCGCGGAAGGTCCAGGTGGACGTCCGGATCGACGGAGTCGTGCTCAAGGCCCTCGAGCAGGATCCCGAGAAGCGGTACCAGCGGGCGGGGCACATGGGGACCGCCGTATCCGGTGTGTCCCCCTCCTCCGGCGCCATCCCGATCGTGGACGTCCTTAAGGGGATTCCGCTCGGAACGGTGACGGGCGCCCTCAAGATCCGCACGGGAGATCGCGAACTCTCCGTCCTCGGGTGGGACAAGCCCGAATTCGGCGTGGAGTCCGAGGAGAAAGTGTCCTTCGAGGGGCAGATCCTCAATGTCCCCGGGCTTTGGCGCGACGCTCAAGTTCGCGTATTTGTGCCCAAGGGAACGGAAGTCGAGGTCGAATCGAAGGACGCCGAGGTCGCCGTCAAGGACACGAGAGGGAAGATCAAGGTCAGCTCCTCGGAAGGGTCCGTCAAGGTGGAGCGGCATCAAGGATCTCTCTGGATCGGGCTCAAGGAGGGAGAGCTTGAGGTCTCCGGCTTGAAATCGGGAGATCTCGAGGTAAGGACGGTCGACGGCGACATCCGGATCGAAGGCTGGGAATTGATCGGGGGCAAGGCCGCGGTGGAATCCCGAGACGGCTCGATCTCGATCGGGTTGCACCCGATGTCGTCGGCGAGATACACCCTGCAAACGGATTCCGGAAGCCTCTCGTCCGCGGCACACCCGGGTGCCCGCGGGACGGCGAGCGGAGTCCTCGGGACCGGCGCGGCCGCTCTCCTGGTGCGGAGCTCGACTGGCGATGTGGAGTTCCGTTGCGAGAACGAGCGGTCCCCGGAGAAGAAAGCGCGCCTGCCGAAGAGTTGGCGGCGCGAGCAACTCGAAAAGATCGGCATTTACTCGATCGTCTGTCTTGCGCTTTTTGTCTACTTCGCCGTGAGGGAGAAGAGTCTTACCGTGCCGATCACGGTGGCGGTGTTCTGGGGGATGTGGATCGGGATCGGGGTTTGGAAGGGGATCGTGCGGGGCTAGCATCGGACGGCGTCGGAACCGAAGGCGATCGACGCGGTTCCTCCGATCCGCGCGCAGTTGAGCGCGCTCGCGATCCTCGGGTTCATGGGTTCCCTGTTGGCCTTCCTCACGGGGGTGGGACTCGGCATCACTTTCCTCGTGGAATTGGGCGGCGAGGCGCTCGAGCTGCGCTCCCGCGACCTCGCGGAACTCCGGATAGGAGTAATTGCGACCGCCTATGCGGCGGCGCTTCTCGGGGGAATCGCGTTCCTGGCCTGCGTGGCGGCCTACAACCACGTCATGCGCTCTCGTGGCTCGCTCCGGGGTGGCGGTTGGGCGGCGGCGGGACTGGTTCTCTCCCTCGCCCCCATGGCGCTCGCCTTCCTCGGTGTTCTTCCGCACTACGCGAAGATTCACAAGGAGACCGCGAAGGCGAAGGAGTCGGTGGAAGGATTCAGGGTGGCCTTGCGCCGCGAGGACTGGGGAGAAGCACACAAGAGCTTGTCTCCCGACGATCGGCGGGCGCTCACCCCGGAGGATCTGAGGAGAATGGCGAGCGAGGCGGGCTTTCTTTCCGACTCCAAGTATCTGCGTGCCCGCTCCGTGATCGTCTCCTCATCGCTGGATCGCGGCGAGGTGGATCTGGGCGAAGTGAAGACGGAGCGCATTCGTTTGGTGAGGGAGGGATCCAGTTGGCGGATTTCGCTGGGGGGGAAGGGACGATGAGCGACGAAACGAACGCGGTCCGAACCAGCGTGCACTCGTTCCTCTCGCTCGCTTGCGGGGTGCTCGCGGTCCTCCTCGCAATTTCGGCCTATTGGGGCGCATGGACGATGGATCGTGGAGATATGCTCGGGGTCTCCCGGTCGTCGGACCGCAAGGCGATGTACACCGCGTCGCTGGTCCTCTCGTTCGTGACCCTCTTGCCGCTTGCGGGTACCCTCCTTTTCGGTCTCGCCGGACGCGTCGTCATCGCCGGATCGAACGGTCGTTTGCGTGGCGTGGCGTTCTATAGGCTGGGGATCTTCGCGGCGGCCGTCTCCGCGATTTGGGCGCTCGCGGGCTCGGAGTCGCCCCGAGGGCGAGCCTACGCGTTTCTCCGCGAGAAGGCGGATGATTCGATCTCCGACCGAGCAGCCGCGGAGGCGAGGTTTTATTCGTATCTGGTGGCGCGTCTTCGGGGAGACGAAGAAGCGATCCTGCAATCTTTCCATTCCCAGCCCGGCCGCAGTGCTCTGGAGTTCGTTCTCCGTGTTCGGCCGCTGAAACGGTACCGAATCGAAGAGATCATCGATCCGGCAAGCGTCGAAGTCCTCGACTTTCGGAAGGCCAAGGAGGCTCATCCATCCCTCCGCTCCTTCCACCGAGGGGAGAATCTTGTGGTAATCGCCTCCTTGCGTGCGCCGTCCGGCTTTACGATCTCGGAGATCGCGGATCTTCTCGTCGGGGGCCTTCCCCTCGACGATGGGCGTATCGCGTTCCTACTCGAAGGGAGTCGGGGCGATTCGAGAATGAATGCAGTTGGTCGCTTCGGAGTCCGGAGGTTCGGTTCCCCGAAATTGGAATGTCCCAGCTCCGGCTGTCGAAGCAAGGATTCCCAGTATTGCTTCGAACATCGCCTGGATAAGAAACGCATCCTGAACGGCTGCCTTCCCTGCCGGCTGACGCGCGGCGAGCCGGGGGCCTGTCCGGAGTGCGGGTGGCCGCTGGTGCGCTACGTCGACGAGTAGTCGAATTTGAGTTCCTTTTCCGCGAAACCCGCCGTATAGTGGGTCCGTCGCCGACGAACCGGCCTCTAGAGGTTCTCACCACGGTTCGCATCCGCGCCGTCCGTTGGAATTCCTGATCGATCGTCCGTCGGGGAGGTTTGTCATGTTTCGCAAGAGACTCGATCCCGCCGTCGCCACCGGCGCGCGGCATCTCTATTCCCAGGTGGTCGCGGAAGTCGCTCATGCCGTCTCGGCGTCGTCCGAATACACGAACCGCGCGGACGTGGCCGTCTCGCAAATCGTGGATTGCGTCATTCGGGGAGGCGTCGAGGTCGGCTACGACCTGGCCGTGTTGACCCGAGGGGCGATTCGCGGCGTCCTGAAGGGCGGCCGGAGTTGGCATGTTCCCGACGAACTCCTTCTCCGATTCGCGTCCAAGGCGGCGCTGCATGCCGCGCGGGGCGAAGGGGCGGATACGAAAGCGGTGCTGCGCGGCCTCCACTCGGTCTCGCGGCGCGGGACTTCGATCCGAACGAACCGGGGGTCACGCCCTGATCGCGCTCAGCACCTCGCGCGCGGCGCGTCGGGAGGCGCCGGGCGGCCCGAGTCGTCGCCGGACTTCGGCCAGCTCGGTGCGCATTCGCGGTAGGCGTCCCTCGCGAAGGATGGCCAGAGCTTCGCGCGCCAGGATCTCCGGCCTCGCCTTGAACTGGTAGAGCTCGGGCATGATCTCCCGTCCCGCGACGATATTCACCATCGCGTAGTTCCGGACGCGGAGGAAGGGCTTGGCGGCGAGGACCATGAGGGGATTCAACACGTAGGTCACGATCATCGGGGTACCGAAGATCGCGGCCTCGATCGTCGCCGTTCCGCTGGCCGTGAGGATCAAGTCCGAAGAGGCCATGACGTCCGGTGTCCGGTTCCACACTACGTCCAGTCCCGGTCGCATCGCCTGCTTGGGGTCGATCTTGGAAGCGCAGCCCACCACGAAGCGCGCCTCGGGGAGCTCTCCTCGGATGATCTGCGCGGCCTTGGCCATTCGCGGCAAGAGTCGCCGAAACTGGCTCGGGCGGCTCCCGGGCAGGAGGCCCAGGAGCGGGGAGGTTTCGACCCGCAGCTCCTCTCGGAGCGAGCGTCGGGGAGCCGAAGGAAGGAGGTCGAGGAGCGGGTGACCGACGAACACCGCATCGACGCCCTCTCGGCGATAGAGCTCCTCCTCGAAGTCGAAGATCACGATCATCTTCCGGACGAGCCTCTTGATCGCTCGGATGCGTCCGGGGCGCCAGGCCCAGACTTGCGGACTGATATAGTAGATCACCGGAGTGCCGACGTCCCGCGCCCGCTCGGCGAACCGTAGGTTGAAATCCGGGTAGTCGATGAGGACGCACGCGTCGGGTTTCCACCGGAGGAGGGCGCTTCCGAGGAGGCGGTAGAGGCGCAGATATCGGTGCATCTGGCGGAAAGCGTCCACGGCTCCGATGGTCGCGTAGGCGGTGGTGTCGTCGACCAATTCGACGCCGGCCTCGCGCATCCGCGGGCCTCCCGCGCCGACGAGGCGAACGGCGGGATCCAGTTCGCGCAGGGCGCGCGCGAGGTTGGCTCCGTGAAGGTCGCCCGACGATTCGCCCGCGACGATGAGGAGGGCGGTCACGGTCGGCGGCGGGCGCCTCCCTTTCGAAAAAACTCTATCGAGACGATCATGTCGGTTTCGAAAAAAATAGGAAGGTCGGGATCCTGCCACACCGCAGCCCATTCCCTCCCTACGTGGATACTCTCCGGGTGGCGGATGTCGATCGGGTCCCCTGCGTGAAGCCGAATGCGAAAGGGACGGAAAGGATGCCGTTCGACGAACTTCTTGAGCGTCTCCGCGATCATGAGGACGCGCTCCTTCTTCGAGACGAGGGGAGGACTCGAATCGCCGTGATACTGCGATAGGCGATGCGAGCATCGAGTCGCCCGACGAGAACGATGAGGTAGTCCCCGGCCGCCAACCACTGCTCCCGGTTGCGCACGACGATCCGACTTCCGTCGTTGAGGCGGAGTTCCTTGGCCAGTTCGCCCTGCTCGAGCAGCGCCTGTCTCACCGCATGAGGAGTCATAACCGTATTCTACCTCCACTTCTCGGTGCCGCAACCCATCGTGGAATCGACGGGGAATCGCTACGAGTAACCGTTCCGAGGATGGATGCGCGCCGGCCGACACCGATTCCGCGGAAGCGCGTCCCGGACGGCCCGCGTGGGCGAGAGGGCCGATGGACGCGCCCGAAGATTGCGCAGAACGACTACGATTCTCCATGATGTTTCTTGAGGAATCCGGGCAGTCGATGGAGCGCGGCGAGGCTCGCCAGATTCTCGCGATGCGGCCGAGCGGGATCCCCCGAGACGATCGCGCCCGGCGGTACGTCCTTCCACACCACGCTGTTCAGGGCCACCTGTGCTCCGTCCCCGATCGAGACATGATCGCGGATGCCGACTCGGCCGGACAGAACGACGCCGTTGCCGATCTTTACGCTGCCCGCCATGCCGGCCGTCGCCACCAACAGGCAGTGCGCGCCTACCCGACAGTTGTGCGCGACGTGGACGAAGTTGTCCAGCTTGGTGCCCGGACCGATGACGGTCGGCCCCGTCGTCGAGCGATGGATGCCGCAGTTGGCCATGATCTCGACATCGTCGCCGATCTCGACCCATCCTGTGGACGGGATTTTTACGTGCTTCGAGCCGTCCCACTCGAAGGCGTACCCGTCGGAGCCGAGCACGGTCCCGCTGTGAATGCGGACGCGACGGCCGATCTTGGTGCGAGGATATACCGTGACGTGCGCGAAGAGGACGCTCTCGTCTCCGATCGAAGATCCCCAGCCCACCACGACGTGCGGATGCAGGATCGTGCGGGCGCCGAGGGTAACTCCGTCCTCGATCACCGCGTAGGGTCCGACGATACAGCCCTCGCCGGTCCGCACCTCCTTTCCGATCACGGCGGTCGGATGGATCCCCGACATCCTCGTTTCCGGGGGCGTGAAGAGGGCGAGCGCCCGGCCGAAGGCGAGTCGCGCATGGGGAACCCGGAGGGCGGGTCGGGATGCGCCCGTCACGTCGGGTCCCACCAGGAAGGCCGCGGCGGGGGTTTTTTCCGCCGCGGTCAGATAGCGCGGAGAGTCGACCCGGACGAGATCTCCCGATCGGGCGGTCTCGATCGCGGAAACGCCCGAGATTTCGACGTCCTCGCCGAGGATCTCGGCGTTCAGGCGCGAGGCGATCTCGGACAGCTTCATGGCGCGCTACCTCCAGCGGTGGGCCCGCATCTCCTGGAGAACCTGTTCGGCGGCGCGCATCGCGCGGACGCCGTGCTCGCCGGGGACTTCGGGTTCCTTCCGCTCCCGGACGCATTCGACGAAACTCTCGAGCTCGACGACGAGGGGCTCGGTCTCCGCCTGCTTGACTTGCTCGACCGAGTAGAACTCCCGCGGGATGAGAGCGAGATCCTCGATCGTCAGATCCCGATCTCGCGGCAGCTGTTCCAGGGCGCCCTGGAGTTGGGGGGTGGCCCGGTAGATCCACGCCTCCTTCGCCAAGGTGTCCATGTTCACGTAGCAGTGCTCCGTGAAGACGCGAATCTTCCGCATCGTCTGGACGGAGACGCGACTCGCGGTGAGATTGGCGACGCATCCGTCTTCGAATTCCAGACGCGCGTTCGCGATGTCTTCCTTGCCGAAGAGAAGCGCGACCCCGACCGCATCGACGCGGGCGAGCGCGCTTTTCGTCAGATGGAGCACGATGTCGAGGTCGTGGATCATGAGGTCGTGAACCACGTCGATATCGGTCGATCGGTACCGGAAGGGGGAAAGACGGTGGACCTCGATGAATCGCGGCTTGTCGAGTACGCGGGAGGCCGCGGTGACGGCCGGATTGAAGCGCTCCACGTGTCCGACGGCGAGGATCGCCCCCCGCGCGCGCGCCAGGCGGACGAGATCTTCCCCCTCCTCGATCGACTTCGCGAGAGGTTTCTCGACGAGGGTCGCGACCCCGCGCTCGAGAAAGCTCTTGGCGACCTCGAAGTGGGAGACCGTCGGCACGGCGATGCTGACCGCGTCGACGCGACCGAGCAGCTCGCGGGAATCGGAGTAGGCGGGGACCCCGAACTCGTCGGAGACCGCTCGGGCGCGAGCGGGATCCGTGTCGGCGATCGCGGCGAGCACCCCCAGCGACCGGTAGATCCGCGCGTGATGGCGGCCCAGATGGCCGACTCCGACGACGCCGATTCGAGGAGCGGTCATCGCCGCAGGGCCTCCCTCGCCCGTCCCATCCGCCCCTGGAGCGACCCGCGGAGAACGCGCGCGATCTCCCGCACTTCGGGAACGGGACTGGATTCGAGCCGCAAGGCGGCTTCGTGCCGCGGGAGTCCGGAGTGGTATACGTCGCGGAAGGCCGTTTCCAAGGAGGCGATCGTGGTTTCCGGAAAGCCGCGGCGGGTCAGCTCCTCTCGTCGCACGCCCGCGGGAGTATTGCCCAGCCTGAGGTAGCGAAGGAACGGAGGGGCGTCCTCCGAGATCGCCGAATGACGTCCGAGGAGTACGAATCGCCCGACGGTCACGAACTGGTGGACGGCGCTGTACGCGCCGATCCTCGCGTGGTCGTCGACGAACACGTGGCCGGCCAGGAGGACGAATTTCCCCAAGGTGACGTCGTTTCCGATCCGGGCATCGTGAGGCACATGACTGCCCTTCTCGAACCGATTTCCGTCGCCGATCCGCGTGGGGTGACCCGACATCTTGGGAAGGTGGACCGTCACGCATTCCCGGAAGACGTTATCGACGCCGATCTCGATTCTCGCGTCGGGGGCAGGCGGGTCCTCGTCCTGGGGCGGTCCTCCCACCACGACCGTGGGATCGAAGAAGCATCGGGCTCCTACGCGCACTCTCCCGACGAGAGTCACGTGCCCGCGAAGGACGCATCCGGGACCCAGCTCGACGTCCGGACCGACGAAGCAGCAGGGCCCGACCTCGACATCGGGGGCCAGTCGCGCTTGGGGTGAGACGAGCGCGCTCGGGTGAATCAGGGGATCACTCATTCCAACAGGTCCGCTTCGGGGTCCGGTGCGACGGGAGTCGTGCGGAAGGCCTCGCGAGCGCGGCCTAACCGGCCTCGGTCCGCGGCCCGGAGAAAATCCAGGAGGACTCGCACTTCGGGGATTTCCCCGAACTCCTGCTCCACTCTTGCCATGGACTCAGGCTTGGGAGCATCGGAGCGCCAGAGGATCCGGTGACACTCGCGCAGGGCATTGATCGTCTCGGGAGGGAAGCCCCGGCGCCGCAGCCCCACGGTGTTTACGCCCGCGACTTTGGACGGAACGTCCCGCGAGATCATGTAGGGGGGCGCGTCCTGATTCAGGGCCGACGCGCCGCCGATGAACGCGTGTTGGCCGACGGTGCAGAAGTGGGAAATGCAGACCTGGCCCGAGATGATCGCGTGCTTTTCCACCCGCACGTGTCCGGCCAGGAGGACGGCGTTCGCGAGGATGCACTGATCCTCGATCTCGACGTCGTGGGCGACATGCGCGCAAGCCATGATCATGTTCCGATTCCCGATCACCGTCTTTCCGCTGCCCGTGTCGGTGCCCTTGTTCACGGTGACGCATTCGCGCAAGGTGTTGCCGTCGCCGATCGAGGTCTCCGAATCCTCCCCGCGATACTTGAGGTCCTGCGGATCGCCTCCGATCACGCAGTACGGGTGGACGGCGTTGTTCCGTCCGAGGGTCGTGCGTCCGCCCACGGTGACGCCGTTCTGGAGCACCGTCCCGGCTCCGATCCGCACGCGGGGACCGATCCGGCACCACGGGCCGATCTCGGCCGTCGGGTCGATCTCGGCCCCCTTTTCGATGATCGCCGTCGGATGATTCACGGTTGGTCCATGAGCATGAATTTCATGTTCGCTTCGGCGACGAGGGCGCCGTCCACCGTCACGCGGCCGAAGACCTCCCCGGTTCTCGATTTTACCTTGAGCGTCTCCACCTCGATCCGTAGCTGGTCTCCGGGAACGACGCTCTTCCGAAGTTTCACGCCGTCCAGGGCGAGCATCACGGCGATCTTCGCCTGGTTGTCCGACTTCCTCATGAGAAGCACTCCGGCGAGCTGCGCCATCGCCTCGATCTGGAGCACTCCGGGCATGATCGGCTCGCCGGGGAAGTGCCCCTGGAAGAACGGCTCGTTGATCGTGACGTTCTTGATCCCGACGGCGCGACGGTAGCCGTCCATCTCGATGACCTTATCGATGAGAAGAAACGGAAACCGGTGGGGGAGGATCTTGTGGATCTCCCGGACATCGAGGAGCGTCTGGGCCTTGCGAATTCCGTCGCCGGGCTCGAAGGTCTGGGCGATCTTCTTGACGAGCTTGAGATTGGCGGAATGGCCCGTCTTTACGGCGACGACGTGGGCCTTGAGATACCCGCCGAGGCTGGTGAGATCGCCGAGAAGGTCGAGGATCTTGTGGCGTACCGGCTCGTCCGGCCATTGAAGCTGGGTGTCGATGGGGCCGTTCGGTCCGACCACCACCGTATTCTGGGTATTCGCGCCCTTTCCCAATCCCTGTTGGAGGAGCGCCTGCGCCTCGCTCTCGAGACAAAAAGTCCGCGCCGGCGCGATCTCGCGCGCGTACGTCTCTTCTCCGATCTCCACGGTGAGATGCTGCCGTCCCAGCGGCGTCCCCCCGTAGTCCATCGTGTAGGAGAGCGTGAGTTGCTGCTCGCTCGGAAGCGCCACGATGGAGACGTCGTTTTCGGTGACCGAGACCGGCTCGCGGATCGCGTAGATCCGGCGCGGCTCGGGGAGCTCCACGATTTCGGCCCGGCGGATGAGCTCCACGAAGGTGCGGCTGCAGCCGTCCGGATTGGGGATCTCCGGACCGCTGATGTCGATCTCGACCGTGTCGACCTCGAGCCCTCCGAGCGCGCTCAGGAGATGCTCGATCGTCTCGACCTCGACGCCCGCGTCGTTGGAGACGCCGCTCCGCCGGAACTTGGGGAGGACCGTGTCGGAGGTGACGGGGATTCGGGGGGCATTCGGGAGATCCGTGCGGACGAAGACGATCCCGGTGTTGGGCGGCGCCGGCCGCAGGCGCAAACGCGCCGGCGTCCCGGTGAAGAGCCCGACGCCCTCCACTTCCACCGGATGCTTGATCGTGTGCTGATTCTTCTTCATCGAGTCGCGGATTCGGACTTGAGCCTTTCGACCTCCTCGCGGAGACTCTTGAGCTCGCTCAGGATTTCCGGCAGCCGCTGGTAGGCGGCGAGCTGTCGCATCGCCCGCCCGTGTTCCACCGCCCAGTACCCCGAGTACTCGCCCGAGGCATCGGTGTCCTTGGCGCGGTTCGCCCCGGCGGCGAGGACGGTTCCCGGCGCCAAATGAAGATGTCCCGTAATTCCGGCCTTGGCCCCGAGCACCACGTGGTGGCCCAGGGTCGTGCTCCCGGCGATCCCGCACTGGGCGACCAGGAGGCAATGTTCCCCGACTTCCACGTTGTGCCCGAGCTGCACGAGATTGTCGATCTTCGTTCCCTTCTTCACGAGGGTGCGGTCGAACCGCGCGCGGTCGATCGTGGTGTTGGCTCCGACTTCGACATCGTCTTCGAGAACCACGACGCCCAGTTGCGGAATCTTGTGGTGAACGCCGCCGACGGAGACGAATCCGAAACCGTCGCCGCCGATCACCGCTCCCGGGTTGAGGATCACGCGGTCCCCGAGGAGGCAATCGTCCATGACGACCGCGTGGGGATAGAGCGTGCACTCCGCGCCGATGCGGGCGTGGCGTCCCACGTACGCGAGCGGGAAGATCCGCGTCCCCTCTCCGATCCGCGCGCCCTCCTCGACGACGGCGCAGGCTCCGACGGAGACGTTCTTCCCGATCTGGGCCGACGGGTGGACGAAGGCCGCGGCATGGCGACCGGTCGCGGGGGGGACCCGCGAGCGGAGAAGGTGCGCCGCGACCTGGGCG
This sequence comes from uncultured Planctomycetales bacterium, assembly GCA_964526305.1. Taxonomy (GTDB): domain Bacteria; phylum Planctomycetota; class MHYJ01; order MHYJ01; family JACPRB01; genus JACPRC01. The sequence continues at coordinate 29,838 of CAZGKV010000008.1, forward strand.
AACGCGAAGTCAGGGTTGGTCACCTCGATCGTCGCGGATCCGTTCGTCTCCATTCCCGGGCGGACGAGGACGGCTCCCGCCTTCGTCGTCTTGAGGAACGGGAGGTACCGCGGATTCGCCACGAAGGTGACGTCCGACTCCCGGGCCTCCTCGATCCCCGCGATGCCGGTGATCGACTTCGTACCGTCTCCTCGGAGGACGCCGTCCACCAGCCGGGCCAGTTCGTCCAGCCTCATTTCGGCCTCTTCTCGCGGCACTTCCCGCACTCCGTGCCGCCCACGTTCTTGGTCTTGCACTTGGAACATTCCCACGGCTGCTGGGCGGCCTTCTGTTTCTGGTACTCCTGGTTGAGCAACTTGACGACGTCGTTCGTCACGTCCACTCCCTCGGCGTAGTGGAAGACGACGCGGCTCTGGATCCGCATCGAGACGCTCTGGATGTTGTCGTCGTCTTCGAGCTGGGGCTCCTCGACGCGCAGCACGAGGTCGAAGCCGTGGTCCTTGCCGTAGAGATTCACCACCCGGCGGATCTCGTTGTACACCTGGATCTGAAGGTCGTTGTACTTGTTGAGGTACTGCTGCCGGCCGAACTTCTTCTTGAAGTCGAGCTCCGTCTCCGCCAGCTTGAGTTGGCCCAACTTGTCCCAGTACAGGGACATCTCGGGTTTGAGCCCCTCGAGCTGGAGCTTCAGCCCCTCGATCTTCTTCTGCGTCTCCAGGACGGCGCCGGAGTAGTCCGCGTAGATCTTCTGGAGCTCGACGTCGATGTCCTTGATCCGCTCGTAGCGGTCCTTCTCGAAGCAGTGCTTCAGATTCACGACGCCCATCTTGAACGGTTTCTTCCCGTCCTGCTGGGCCGGGGCCCCGGAGAGTCCGGTGAAGGTCAGGACGGCCAGGATGGCGAAATGGGTCTTGGTCATCACTCCTCCTAAAACATCCTTCCGATATCGAAGGTGATCGTCTGCCGTTCGTCGTCGTCCAAGTACGTAAGAGGGAAGCCGAAATCGATCGCGACGGGAATGTTGGAGAGCTGCGGGATGATGAAGCGGACTCCCACGCCGATCGTGTTGCGGAACATTACGCTTTTCAATTCGTCGATGTCGGAAACCAAGTTTGCGACGTCGTAGAAGACCGCCCCTCGAAGGATCTTCGTGAAGAGGGGGAAGCTGTACTCGACGCTGGCGAAGACGAGCGCGAGCCCGCCGACGGGATCGCCGTTCTCCATCGGGCCCAGCCCCCGGTACTCGAACCCGCGGATCGAGCCCCGACCGCCGGCATAGTACCGCTCGAAGATCGGGAGGGTGTCGTCTTGTCGCTGCGGCATTCCCCAGCCGAAGGCGAACTGCAAGCTGAGAACGTGGCGGAGCTTCGACTCGGTCTCGTAGATCGGAAAATAGAATTCCGCGTCCAAGGTCAGCTTGTTGAAATCGAAGTCGCCGGGGAGCTCCTGACCGGCGTACTCGAAGCTGGCGAGGAGCTTCGCACCCTCGGAGGGAAAGATCGGGCTGTTGCGGGTGTCGAAGACTCCCGCCAGGGTGAAGGAGATGACCCGGTTGTTCCCTTCGAGATCCTTGATGTTCTGCGGGGCGGAGTCGTCCACGTCGCCGATTTCGATCTCGTAGCCGCCGAAGGAGAGTTCGAGCCGGAACGGATCGAGGGGCTTTTCCAGGAAGATCGAGGCTCCGGCCCGGTCGTCCTCATAGGACTCCCGCGTGGTCGAGGTCTTGTACCCTCGTACCCCGAGACCGACTTCGTAGCCGAAAAAGTACGGTTCCTTGAAGTCGACCGAAAACGACTGTCGGCGGGCCGCCGGAGCGGCGCGGAGTCGCAGGAATTGTCCGCCGCCGGCGAACCCCGTCCCCTCGATCAGATCGGCCAGGCTCTTCGGCAGATCCGCGATGTCGAAGTTCCGCTGGGTCAGCTCGATGATGCCCAGGATCCCGAAGGCGGAGCTGTACCCGGCCGCGAATCGGACGTTGCCGGTCTGGCCTTCCTTGACGTCGAGAGTCACGTCTTGGGTCGCGGGCTCGAGGCCGGGAGCGTTCCGAACCGCGATCCCGCCGGTCGGGTCCTGCGGGTCGTCGCCGAACCATCCGAGGTTTCGGAGACGCTGGATGCCCTTGGCCAAGTGGCGCGAGTTGTACTCCTCTCCCGGCAGGAATTGGGCGCGGGTGAGCTCCCGACGAATGACGTCTTCGCGCGTCTTTACGTTTCCCTGAATGTGAATCCTGCCGACGTAGACTTTCGCATTCTCCTTGACGTCGAACAGCAGGTCGAGCTCCCGTCCCTTCTCTCCGTAGAGAGGCTCCGCGTTGACTTCCGTGAGGATGTACGCGCGCTCGCCGTACTTGTCGCGGATCTTCTGGACGTCCTGGTAGGCGACCTTCTCGGAGTAGAACTCGCCCGGCTTGGAGGCGAGCCAACTCCGAACCTCCTGCTCGTTGAAGAGGGTGTTGCCGCGAACCCGGATGGCGCGGATCTTGTACCGCTCGCCTTCCTCGACGTGGAATCGGATCCGCACGGACGTTTTCTGGTCGTTGAAGACGACCTCCTCCACGAAGACGTGCGGTCGCGGCTCTTCCTTGGCGATGTCGAGCCAGCCTTCGAGTTTGTAGTAGAGCTTGATGCGGGTGACGTCCTCCTGGAGATTCTTGGCGATGAACGGATTCTTCCCCGTCGGGATGAAGAGCAGGTAGTCGTTCTCGCGCGTGAGCATGTACTGCTTGAGATCGCCGGCGGAGACGTTCTTGTTCCCCGTGAAGTCGATCGCCTCGACGCTCACCATCGGTCCTTCGTTGATGTGCCACACCAAGTGCACGCCTCGAGGAGAGGATTGGGGATTGGCCTTCAGGCTGAAAAAGTGGTGTCCCTTCGAGACGTACATCTCGGTGAGCGCGATACGATCGAGCTCGAGGTGCGCGGGATTGAAGTAGAGTCCGGGAGCCAACCGCACCGCCGCCGCCAATTGGGCGGTGGAGTAGAGCGTGTGGCCTCGGAATTCCACCTGGTCTACCAGTTCGTACTCCTCCACAGCCACGGTGACGAGCAGCATCCCTCGGTCGACGGCGACCTCGATCCTCACGTCCTTGAAGAGTCCGCGGCCGAAGAGAGTGTTGTAGTCCTGACGGCGTTTTTCGAGGGTGTAGACTTGGCCCTCGCGCGCATGGAGCATCGTCTTGAAATTGACGAAGCGATGCCGGCGCCAGCCCCGGCCGGCTCTCACTTCGCGAATTTCCTTTCCCTCCCACTCGTCCTGCTGCGCGTTCGCCAGCGACGAGAGGGCCAGAAGGACGGCCAAGACGGTCCATCCGGACCGCGAACTAGGGTAAGGCATTGAATTCCAATGCGTTGGGCGCTACCTCTCCCCCGGTTTTCGGAGCGAAGAGGATAGCAGAGGCGCAGGCCCAAATCAAGGCAAAGACTAACTCAGCTTCAGTCCCACCGCCCCCGCGATCGGCCGGAGTTCGCGCACGAGCGCCGCGAACTCCTCCGGAGTCAAACTCTCCTGTCCGTCGCAGAGTGCCTTCTCGGGATGCGGATGGACTTCCACCATGATTCCGTCGGCGCCGATCGCCGCGGCCGCCTTCGCCAGGGCGCAGACGTAGTCTCGGACCCCCGCGGCGTGGCTGGGATCGATGATGATCGGTAGATGCGAAAGCTTCTTGATCACCGGTACGGCCGCGATATCGAGCGTATTCCGGGTGTACTTCTCGAAGGTGCGGATCCCGCGTTCGCAGAGCATGACGTTCGGATTTCCGCGCGAGAGAATGTACTCCGCCGAGAGGAGCAACTCCTCGATCGTCGACGACATCCCGCGCTTGAGGAGCACGGGTTTTTCCTGGCGACCCACGGAATCCAGGAGATTGAAGTTCTGCATGTTGCGCGCGCCGACCTGGAGGATATCCGCGTATTGCGCCACCAGGGGGACGTCCTCCACACTCATCACCTCGGTGACGACGGGCATCCCCGTTTCCTTGCGAGCCTCGGCCAGGATCTCGAGCCCTTTCTTCCCGAGTCCCTGAAAGCTGTAGGGAGACGTTCGCGGCTTGAAGGCCCCGCCGCGGAGAATCCGGGCTCCCGCCGCGCGGACGGCTCGGGCCGTCTCCAGCGTTTGCTCCGGCGACTCGACGGCGCACGGCCCCGCCATGATCGTGAACCCCCCTCCGCCGACCGCGACGGGACCGACCGGAACCACCGTGTCCTTCGCGCGGAAGTCCCGGCTGGCGAGCTTGAAGGGTTTGAGGATCGGGATGACGCGTTCGACTCCGGCCAGTACCGTGAAGATCGCGGCGTCGAGCTTCCGTTCATCCCCGATGACGCCGATGACCGTCGTTTCTTCTCCCTTCGAAAGGTGCGGCTTGAAGCCGTGCTCCTCGATCACCTTGAGAACGCCGCTGACTTCCTTGAGAGAGGCGGTTCCGGACATCACGATGATCATCGCTTGTCTCCTCCGGATGTCTTCGTACTCGCGGAGCTCCGGCGGGACGACCTCGAGCGGCTCGTCCTTCCGTCGCGAGGGGCCGACTTCGCCAAATCCGGGCGCAGGCATGAGGTATCCCCCAAATACTGGTGCCGAGTCCGGGAAGCCGGGACGTCGGAATTCACGAGGAGAAGCACCCGAATAACCCGCTCGAGGGAGGCGGGGACGCCGATTTCGGCGGAGCAGATCATCGGGACGTTCGTCCACCCCATTCGGCGGGCCGCGTGGGCGGGAAAGTCCGCATCCAAGTCGGGGGTCATGGTGAAGAGAGCGGCGGCGATGTCGTCCGCCTTCACCCGATTGGCGCCGACGAGCGCGCGCAGGAGCTCCTGCGTTTTCGCGCAGATCTCCTCCGCCGTGTTCGCGCGGACGTTAACCGCGCCCCGGATTCCCCGTACCGCCATGAAGCTCCCTCAGTTTTGCCGCGGGGTCCGCCGCTCGGACCAGTTCCTCGCCGATCAGAGCCGCATGAACTCCGAGATGGCGCAGGAGAGCCAGATCCGCCGCGCTCGCGATTCCGCTCTCGCTCACCACCGTCGTTTCCGCCGGAACGAGAGGACGCAACCGCGCCGTCGTCTCCAGCGTCACCCGAAACGACTCCAGATCCCGATTATTGATGCCCACGATCGGAGCCTGCGCGTCGAGCGCCCGCTCCAGTTCGCGTTCCGTATGAACTTCGACGAGCGTCGCCAGCCGGAGTTCTTCCCGGGCGAGCGCGAGGTACTCGCGGAGCTGGGTGCGCTCCAGGAGGCGGACGATGAGGAGCGCCGCGTCCGCCAGCATCACTCTCGACTCCCAGAGCTGATATTCGTCGAGGACGAAGTCCTTGCGGAGCACCGGAAGTTCGACCGCGAGGCGCGCGGCACGAAGATCTTCGACGGAGCCTCGGAAGAACTCCCGATCCGTGAGGACGGAGATCGCCCGGGCTCCGCCCTCGGCATATTGTCGAGCGAGAGACGCCGGGTCCAGGGACTCCCGCAGGAGGCCCCGGACCGGGGAAGCGCGCTTGATTTCGGCGATGATCGAGACCTCGCCCTCGCGCCGGAGCGCGCGCCCGAAGTCTCGGAGCGGCGCGGCGCTTCGGGCCTTGGAGCGGAGCTCCGCGGGAGGACGCTCCTCTTTCGCCCGCTTCAATTCGCGCTTCTTGGCCGCGACGATTTCTTCGAGAATCACAGGAAGTTCTGCAGCAGCGTCTTCCCCGGCTTGGTCAGGATGCTCTCGGGGTGAAACTGAACTCCTTCGACCGGATACTTGCGATGGCGAAGACCCATCACCTCTCCCTCGGCGGTGTGCGCCGTGATCTCGAGTTCCGCCGGGAGCCCCTCCTCGAGCACGACCAGCGAGTGGTAGCGTGTCGCCTCGAAGGGATTGGGAAGGGTGCGAAAAATCCGCTTGCCGTCGTGATAGATCTTCGAGACCTTGCCGTGGACCATGCGCGGAGCGAGATCCACCTTTCCCCCGAAGACATGTCCGATGCACTGGTGTCCGAGGCAGACGCCGAGGATCGGAACCGTCCCGGCCAGGGCTCGGATGAGCTCGTTGGAGATTCCCGCCTGCATGGGGTTGCCGGGGCCGGGGGAAATGACGACGTGCGACGGAGCCAACTCCTTCGCCTGATCGACGGTGATCTCGTCGTTCCGCCGAACCAGGAGTTCGCATCCCAATTCCCCCAAGTACTGCGCGAGGTTGTACGTGAAGGAGTCGTAGTTGTCGATCAAGAGTACCCGCTTCATCGCTAGAGCCCGTCCTCCGCCATCGCGACGGCCCGCTTGAGCGCTTCCATCTTGCTGCACGTTTCCTTCCACTCGGAGACGGGATCGCTGTCCGCGACGATGCCGGCTCCGGCCTGAAGGTGGGCGGTTCGCCCCTTGATCACGACGGTGCGGATCGCGATGCAGGTGTCCATGTCGCCCGTGAGCGAGAAATACCCGACCGTGCCCGCATAGGGACCGCGACGGCACTTCTCCAGCTCCTCGATGATCTCCATCGCGCGGATCTTGGGAGCGCCGGTGACGGTCCCGGCCGGAAACGTGCGAGAGAGCAGGTCGAACTGATCCTGACCCTGGCCCAAGGTGCCGACGACTTGCGAGACGATGTGCATCACATGGGAGTAGCGCTCGATGGTGAAGAGCTCGGTGCAGCGTACCGTCCCGTACTCGCAGCTGCGACCCACGTCGTTCCGCGCGAGATCGACGAGCATGAGGTGCTCCGCGCGCTCTTTCTCGTCGGCCAAGAGTTCCTTCTCCAGCGCGCGATCTTCCTCGTCGGTCGCGCCGCGCCGGCGCGTCCCCGCGATCGGCCGGATGAGGGCTTCGCCTCCCGTGAGTTTGGCGTGGACCTCGGGGGAAGACCCCACGAGCTGGTAGTCTCCGAAGTCCAGGAAGAACATGTAGGGGGACGGGTTCAGGATGCGGAGCGCGCGGTAGACCTGGAAGGGGTCGACCTGGATCTCCGCCCGCGCGCGCTGGGAGATCACGCCTTGGAAGATGTCCCCTGTGCGGATGTACTCCTTCGCTCGCCGAACCGCCTCGACATACTCCGCTTCCGTGAAGTTGGACGTCCACTCCGCTCGTCGCTTGGCCGGCTGGGGGTTCGTCCATTCTGTGGGGAGCGGGGCCCGGAGCCACTCCCGGATCTCGTCGAGGGTTTCCTCCGGATTCTCCTGCCCCGTCGTGACCAGCAGCATCTTGCGCTTCACGTGATCGAAGATGACCATCGACTCCGTGAGGTAGAAATTGAGGATGGGAAGGCCGAGAGGATCTTCCAGGCGGGAAGGGAGCTTTTCGAGATACCGGACGAAGTCGTACGCCACGTATCCGACGGCGCCGCCGACGAGCCCGGGAAGCGCATGGTCCTGCCGCGTCAGGGCGAACGGCCGAAGCAAGTCGCGCACCACCGAAAGCGGATTCCGTCCCTCCAGCGGAACGACGTGGGAACTGCCCGCCTCTTCGATGAGGGCGTAGTCCTGCACCACTTTTACGTTCTTGCGGTAGTGAAGTCCGATGAAGGAGTATCGGCCGAGCGATTCGCCCATTTCGACCGATTCGAGGAGGAATCGCGCGCCTCCGCGCTTGAGCTTGATGAAGGCGGAGACCGGCGTCTCCAGATCCGCGGGGATTTCGCGGAGATGCGGCTTCAATTCCAAGCGGATCGAGGTCACGCAAAAAAAAAGCCCCGCCGTTCTTCACAGCGGGGCCCAGTTCTACCCGGACAGGATGCGAGTCGTCACCGAGTCCCGCAGTCAGCGGAACCAGTACCAAAAGCGGTACGGCGGGACGGCTCGAATCATCGTGCGGATTGTAGCCCGCCCGCATTCGGAGTCAAGTCATTTCACCGGATTCGCGGGGAGGCCGTCGCGCCGGGTCATTCCGACCCCGTTCTTCCCCCCGTAGACGGTCGCTTCGCCCGTCGACTTTTTCCAGGCGAGCGCGTAGAGGGTGCTGGAATTGGGATCCCACGTGACGGCGTATCCGTAGTCGAGCTCGGCCGCTCGGGAGGCGACCGGCGCCGCTTCGGCCGCCGGGGACCCGCGCCAGGCCGCGAGGCAAGCGGCCGCGGCGATCAGGAGCGCCGCGAACGAGAGCGTCATCTTGGAAACGTCGCCGGGCGTGCAGCTCATAATCTCCTCCGCTTAGGGATGCGGTCTCCCCGGCGGGGGAAAACTCCCTGCCGGTACCGGGACCTCTTCCTCGATCTTTTCCGTCGCGCCCTCTCCGATGCCCTTCGGCCAAATCCGGAAACCTCCGCGCCATCCTTCCAGAATCTCCCACGTTCCCCAGATTCCCCGACCTTCGCGGAACCCGCGATAGTGTACGTCGTGTCTCCCGGGGTAGGACTTGGTCCACCAGACCTCGGCTTCCTGGAAGTCGTATCGCCCGCGGAGGGAGAAGAACCCGACGGGGTCGGTCCCGGATCCGCGGACGAGGCCGTCCGCGAAATGAAGCTCGAGATCCATCCGGCCTCGCTCCGGCAAGTCGTTGTACGTGTAGTATCCGGTCCACGGGCCCGAGGGATAGTCGATCTCGCTCATCGCCGGAACCCTACCACGGATGATCCCCGGTGACAATGCCCGCGGGGCGGTTCCTTGACAGTCCCTGGGGGCGTCCCTACAATTCCGCCATGCCCGATCCCGCCGCGCCCGTGGAATTGTACCCGCTCCGGATGAAGGAAGTTTTCCGCAAGACCCCGTGGGGAGGGAACGGCCTACGCAAGTCGCTCGGAAAGAAGTGTCCGGCGAAGACGGGCGAGTCCTGGGAGCTGAGCGTACGCGCGGGCGCGGAGAGCGTGGTGGTGAACGGTCCCTACAAGGGAAAGAAGCTCACCGATCTTCTGCGGAAGTGGCCGCGGGAGCTTCTGGGGGACGAGCACGCGATGCGTTTCTCGGAGCGCTTCCCTCTCCTCGTAAAGTTCCTGGCCGTCCATGATCGGATGTCGCTCCAAGTCCATCCTTCGGACGAATTCGCTCAACGATACGAGACCGAAGGCGTGGGCAAGATGGAGGCTTGGTACGTCCTGAGCGCCCCGAAGGGGTGTCGGGTCATCCGCGGGGTCCTTCCCGGGACGACGGTGGCGGAATTCCGCCAACAACTGGAGAAGGGAAACGTCGAGCAGTGCCTGAACGTCATGGACGTCAAACCGGGGGACGTGATCTTCATCCCGCCGGGGACCATCCACTCGGCGTTCGGGGGAGTCGTTCTCTTCGAAGTCCAGCAGAACTCCGACTTGACCTATCGGCTGACGGACTGGGGACGGCCCGGACTCGACGGAAAAAAACGGGCGCTTCACGTGGAGAAGGCGCTGACCGTGACGGACTTCTACTCCATGGGGGTTTCCAAGTACAAGGCGTCGCGGATTCCCGGTTTCTCGTACCGACGCTATTTGCTCATCAAATGCGAGAAGTTCACCCTGGAGTCGATCCAGATGGCGCGCGGGCGCATCAAGGATCATACGAACGCGACGAGGTTCGGGATTTATTCCATCGTCACGGGGAAGGGGAAGTTCGTCATCCACGGAGGAAAGCAGTCCGTTCCCTTCAGCCGGGGAGAGACGTATTTCATCCCGGCTCGCCTCGGGCCGTTCGAGATCGTGACCCCGGGCGCGGGGGAGATCGTCGTCAGCTACGTGGAGTAGTCTCGGGATTCGGTTCCGGAGCCACCTCGAATCGGTCGCGGCCGCCCTGCTTGGCCCGAAGGAGGGCATCGTCGGCCGCGGCGACGAAATCCGTGATGGACTGTTGAGGGCGATACCCGGCGATTCCGATGCTGAGCGTGACCGGGATGGGCCTTCCGTCGAACGTGAACGGGTGCGAGCGGACCAGTCCGAGTAGGCGCTGCGCCACGACGAGCAATCCGTTCGGCGAGGTCTCCGGAAGGATCAGGGCGATCTCGTCGCCTCCGTATCTCGCCGTTACGTCCTCGCGCCGAAGCGTATTCCGCAGCACGGCGGCGAGTTCCATGAGGACGTAATCGCCGGCCGGGTGTCCGAGGCTGTCGTTGATCTGCTTGAAACGATCCACGTCGGCCATCATGAGTCCCAGGGGCCGTCCATATCGAACGGAGCGGTGTATTTCGGCGCGCAGGCTTTCGTGAAAGGCGCGGTAGTTCGCCAAGCGGGTCATGCCGTCGGTCCGCGCTTGGTTCTGCACTTCGCGGAACAGGCGCCCGTTTCGGATGGCGAGCGCCATGACTTGCACGATCTGTTCCACCCCCGGAAGGTCGTTGAGGTCGTCGAACGCGGAGCCGTCGAGCTTGTCCGCGACATTCAAGATTCCCAGCACGTCGTGATCCGATCGGAGGGGCGCGCTGATGCAGGTCTTCGTCGCATACTTGTCGGCGAAGGTCCGCTCCAGCAGCAGATTGTTCTCGCGCTCGAACTCCTCGAAGTCGCGGATGAGAACGGCTTTCTTGCGCTCCAGGACGAGACCCATGACGGTGTTCTTGTGGAAGCGGAGGGAGATCTGGTGGTTGATCTCCATCGGGTGATTGTGCGAGCGCAGAAGAAGCTCGTCGTTTTGGGCGTCGTAGAGGAAGAGGGAACAGTACTTCGCTCCCACGAGTTCGGGTACCTGCCGGGCGGAGATTTCCGCGATGCGGTCGATGTCCAGCGTATTCAGGTCCTGGCTGATGCGGTTGATCCAGACCATCTTCTCGGACAGATCGGCCAGCCGGCCGCGCATGCTCTCGAGCAAGGTGAGGTTTTCGCGGAGGCCCCGGTTGTCCTCTTCGAGCTTCCGGAGGCGCTCCTCGAGATCGGAGTTTCGAGAAGAGGTCATCGACGGGGGCATCTTAGGGAGGCGGGGGAGGTAGGGTCAAGGCGAATCGAACCCGGAATCGCTCCCCACTTCGAGCCGCGGCCGATATAATCCCTTCGGAAAGAGAGGGGATGAAGCGCCGCGCTTGGCCGTCCGTCATCGGCGTACTCGCCGCCACTTGGCTGATCTTTTTCCTCCATTCGTGTACGGCTCCACCCGCCTATCGCGATCTCTATCGAGTCGGGGAGATCACGAACGCGCCGCTCGTACAGGTGGGACTTTCGGCTCAGCTTCGCGTGGAGGCGGCTTCCGTGACGGTGCACGGTCCGTGCGCGCTTCAGGGACGGAGGATCGATTCCTTGCCGAAGACGGAGATTCGACTCCGGGAGGGGCGGATCGAAATGGCCGGGCGGTCCTACCCGGAAGACGAGGTCCGACTGGTGCCCGAGTGGGACGGAACTCTCGAGGTCGGCTCGCGGCGATATCACGGCGATCTCCTCATCAAGAAAGATCGGGAGAAGATCACCCTCGTGAACGAGGTTGATTTGGAGCGCTATCTCAAAGGGGTGGCGGGGAAGGAGATGAGCCCTTCGGCGCATTCGGAGGCGCTCAAGGCGCAAATCGTCTCGGCGCGTACCTACGCGGTGTACGAAGTGCGGGGACAGACTCTTCGGCGCATCAAGGGAGAAAAATTCGATCTCTATGATGACGAACGATCCCAAGTGTACGGCGGTCTGGAGCGCGAAACGGCGGCGATCTCGGCCCTGGTGGACGAGACGGCGGGCCTCTTCGTGGTGTGGGAGAATCGGGTCATCAAGACGTACTACGCCTCTACGTGCGGCGGGCACACGGAGCCTTCTTGGATCGTGATGGGGGATGCCGATCGACTCCCGCCGCTCGGTGGAGTCCGATGCGATTACTGCATCGGAACCAAGCACTACGAATGGAAGGAGAGTTTCTCCAAGACGGACATCGCTCGGAAGCTCTTTCCCGACAATCCTCGAGCGCGAGTCCTGGAGGTCCAAGTTCATTCGAAGCTCCCCGGCGGGCACGTATCCCAGGTGGCCGTGCGATTGGAACACGAATCCCGTCCGAAGATTCTCGAGGCGAATCGAGGCTTCCGGATCCCCCTGGGGGGGCGACGCCTCAAGAGCACGCTCTGGACCGAGATCCGATCGGAGGGGGAGAACGTCGTCGTCTCCGGGCGGGGATTCGGACACGGCGTGGGGATGTGTCAGGTCGGCGCCTACAAGATGGCCGATCTTGGGCAGACGGCGATCCAGATTCTCGAGCACTACTATCCAGGGGCGAGGGTGAAGAAGCTGTACTGATGTTTCTCCGTAAGATTTCCGCAACCAGTGGCGTACAGGAGAATGGCGCGGGGACCCCTTCCCGGAAGGTGAATCGCCCCATGAAGGTCTGTTCTCAGTGCGACGCAGTGATCGGCGTGGACGTTTCCGACTGTCCATGGTGCTCGCGGGGAGTAAGCGGCCGGAAGCCCGTCTATTCCTGCCGGAATTGCGGTGGGGTGGTTCCGTCCCAGACGACTGTGTGTCCTCAGTGCGGCGCCCTTGAGGCCGTGACTCATGAGCAAAAATGCGACCGCTGCGGTCGATTAGCCTGCCTCTTGGACGTCGAATTCAAGTGGACAGCGGGTATCCTGGTTGCGGGTTTCCATGGTCAGATCGGTGGAAGTCTGTGCCGAGACTGTATCCGGCACGAGTACCGTCGTTGTACCCTCATCAATCTCTTAGCCGAATGGTGGGGGATAAGCTCTTTTTTCCGCAATCTAGTATACCTCGAGCTCAATCAACGGGAGTACAACCGCATTTATGGAATGCCCTCCGAGATCGAGCATCCACCGGGAGCGGAATGATGGGACACGAGAACGCTATCGCAACGGAACGGCTACGTTGGGGGAGACGATTTCCACCGTGAACGTCACCGTTCCCTCGTTTCGAAGCTCCACTACGCTTACTTCTTGGTCGCTGACCTTTTCGCCGAGAATCCCCTCGAACAGACCGCGAAAAACTTCCTCGAGCGGTGCGAGGGGTCTCCCCAGCAGCAATCGGTGAGTTTCGATTTGGGCGTCCAAAGCTCTGCCAAACATGAGGGGGTTTAGGTTGACCGAGTAGGTGATCGTGATCTTCGTAGCGACGGTTCCAATCCGCGAATCCGCGGTTCCGCCCAGGCTCGTCACGGTCGAGGTCCACGTGAGGGGCGTATCCTGAATCGGATGATCCTTCCCCAGCATCGCACCGTGGGCGGCGCGGGCCCGCTCTCGCCGGACAGGCTTGGGGAGCCCGCGGAGTTCTCTCCACAGCTCCGCGGCCCACTCGGCTCCCGCGACAAATTCCTCGGCGGAGACGTTGCCCGCGATCGCATGCAGCGCGTCCAGATCCGGCGTGCAGAAATAGACGGCGACGTTTCCACCGATCTTCTGGATCACCTGATCCCCGGACTGAACGACGGTGAAGGTACCGACTTTTTTCCACGCCGCGCGGAAGGAACGCGCGATCGCCTTGCCGACCCGTTTATCCGAAAGCGCTCCGACCCGGAACGCTTGGGCGTTGTTTCAGGTGCGTCCGGGATCCTGGAAGTGACCCGAGATGTGCATGACCATGACGAGCTTGCCATCGCGCCGGGCCATCTCGGCGGCCGCATCGATCGATTCTTCCCATTTCACGCAGGTTCCGTGAGTCGTATCCCCATCCGCTTCGGCCGAGGGAATGCAGGAGAAGAGGACGGCGCACGCGATCGCGTTTCTCATTGTCGACCTCCTCATACAGAGGAGACGGATGAGTCCGGCGAATTGGAAGGGGGCTTCGAAACACCCCTCCGGATCCCCGCCGAACCGTCCGATAGACTATACTGGAGGGCGGAGGGACCGATGCCATGATCGGACTTCGAATTTCGCTCTCCGGCGTCCAAGCGGGGTTGCGGCGGCTCGACGTCGCGGCCGACAACGTCGCCAATTCCACCACTCCCGGATTCAAGCGTTCCCGCGTTCATCAATCGGATCTTCGACCGGGCGGGACCTCGGTCGACTCCGTGCGCGTGCACTACAGCGCGGGGCCGCTCGAGATCGACGATGGGCGCTTCTCCCTGGCGATGGAGGGCGACGGGTTCTTCCGGGTGAGTACTCCTCAGGGAGATCGATTTACCCGTGCCGGCGCTTTCCATATCGACGCCTCGGGACACGTCGTGACCTCGGACGGCTTCCCGCTTCAGCCGGGATTTTCGGTTCCTTCCGATTCGGTCGCCGTATCCGTTTCCCCGGAGGGCGCCGTCTCGGCGCGCCTGGCGAACGGCCAGACCCAGTCCCTCGGGACGATCGAGATCGCCCGATTCGCGAATCCTGGGGGATTGACGAGAGAAGGGGCTTCGCTGGTGGCGGAGAGCGCCGCTTCCGGACCGCCGCTTCCCGGGGAAAGTCGAATCGTATTCGGAGCCGTCGAGGGGTCGAACGTCGATCTGGCGGACGAGATGGTTTCGCTCATCGTCTCCCGAGCTTCGGTCCAAGCGAATCTCGCCGCGCTCCGGACCCAAGACGAATTGCTGGGGGAGATCGTCGACCTTCGCGGCTGATCCGCGCGCTGGCCGCGTCGGATCGATTCTGCTATTCTGCGGTCGTGAGGCTCAGCACCGTCCGACTCTGGATTTCCCTCGGATTCGGCCTGTTGGTCACGGAATTGGCCCTCTTGGTTTTTTTCATCCTGAGGACGCGCAGCGAGATCAATGAGCTCGAGGGCGCGGTCCGAGACCTGAAGAAGGAGAATCAGCAGCAGGGAATGGAGATTCGCACCCTGAGCGATCGATTCGCCCGCTCGCGTCGCGGAACGGCTCCGGACGAATCGGAGTCCGGCGTCACTTCCAATCGAGGAACCACGGAAACCACGCTCGGCCCCGCGGAGTGGATCGCGAAGCTCCGGGAGGCCGTGCTCCGGCAGGATGCGGACCGGGAAGCGGCCGCCTCCGGGGCGATTCGCGGATTCGGAACGCGCGGAGTCCGGGCGAGCGTCAGCGCGTATCGGTCCGAACCGATCGTCGAAGTGAAACGGGCGCTCCTTCTGGTGATCGGGTCCGTCGCGGATCCCGAAGCGACGGCGTTTCTCGAAGCCGAGTTGGCGGCCGTACGCGAAAAACCGCTTCGCCTCGCGATCCTCGCGGGACTCCTCCAGCAGGTCGATCCTCCCACGTCGGTCGTGATTACTTCGCAGCTGACGACGGAGAGGGACGCGGAGGTCATCCTGGCCCTGGTCGAGGTACTCCGGAAGAAAGTCAATACGGACGAGGCGGCCGGGGCGGCCGTCCGAAAATACGATTCGATTCCGATCGGGGAGCAGGCGACCTACCTGTCGGCGCTCGTGGGATTCAAGCGCACCGTCGTGCGTCTCTTCTTCGAACGGGTGCTCAGAGAATCCACCGAGGCGGCGATTCGAATCCAGTGCATTCGGGGAATCGCGGAGTGCGGCGATCCGGCTTCGATCCCGGCGCTCGAACTCGTCCGGAAATCCGACTCCAATGAAGAGGTCCTGCGGGAGGCCGACCGGGCGATCTCGAAGCTCCGTCAGTGAGAATTGAGTCGCCCGCAAGAAAGTCCTTTCCGCTGGGCGACGAAACCCTCCGAAGCGCTTCGCGCCTGCGCCGCCGCGGAGGAGGATGGATGGAGCCCCCCGCGCCCGCACTGCTGGGCGACTCTTGGATGTACCCTCCTTCGCGCCCGTGGAGATGCGCTACGGGGGGTGAGCCCGCCGCAAGGAAGAGACCTTCTTACGGCGGGCTCAAGAATTCGTACATGCGATTCCAGTAGTCCGGGGCGCCGCGGAGTTCGGTCTCGCGGCGACGCAAGAGCACTTCCAACGGCTTTCGCTCGCTGGCCCGAGCCTCGGCCAAGGCTCGTCTCAGCGACACCGTGATCAGAAACTCCCGGGCGAACTCTTCCAAGCTCATTCTGGAGCCCTCCACCGGAGAATGTCGACGGAGGCCTAGAGTTGAGAAAAAAACGTCGGCGCTCCGGGGAGACTCCGTCACCGGACGGCCTGAATCGCCTCCCCGACGGGCTTGGCCCAGCCGGAACCCGGATATGTCTTGAGGAGATCCGCCTGAAGTTCGCGCGCCCGCAGCTTGTACGTCGCGCGCTCTTGGTCTCGCAGCTCGTTCGCCAGTCGCGCGCAGGCGATGGCGGCCTTGGCCAGGGAGGCTTCGTGCTCGCGGGTGGCTTCGCCGCTCGTGTTGAGGAGAACCACCCCGCGCAGGTAGTCCAACAAAGCCTCCTTCGTTCGCTTTGCCTCCATCGAGCAGTCCCCCCGGGCGTTGTAGGCGGCCGTGAGAAGCTGCTCGTCGTAGTTTTTCTTGCCCCGGGCTTCCCCGAGGATGGAGTCCGCTTTCTGCTTGAGTTGGCTCCAGTTCGCCAGGGCGGAGAGACATCGAAGTTCTCCCAGCCTGGCCGATTTCCCGACCGCGGAATCGCTCGCATACTTGGAGTGGATCGCCAGCGCTTGGTTCCACTTCGATTGCATCTCGTACAAATCGTCGTTCAGGAGTTCCGCCGAATTCTTCCAATAGGAGACCGAACGATTCTCCGCCTCCTTCATGAACTCCTGGAGGGTCCGCTCCATCGAGGCCACATCCCCCCGAATCCGAAACGCGTCATACTGCAGAGAAAAGGTCTCGGCGAAGTAGAAGGACTCGGGCATCTCCCGGCGGAAGTCCTGAAGATACGGGAGGACGCGATCCCACAGTCCCGCGCGGTAGTAGCACCGCGCGATGCTGATCCGTCCCAACTGTCGAACCGGATCGGGACACTCGGAGGAGCGCAGCGCCTTCTCGAAACGCTTGATGGCCTCGTCGAACAAGCCGCCCGACATGTTCTGCTCGGCGAGAGTGAAATCGTAGGGCTTGCGTTCGTTCGAGAAGTGGATCTCGCTGACCTCGGCGGCGTTTCTCTGAAACGCCCCCGCGTGTTCTCCGTTCACGTACAGGTTGTACTTGACCTGCTTGTACGACATGCTGACCACTTCGCAAGCGGCGTCCGGCTCCTTGGGATCGCGGAACTTGATGATGTCCCCCTGGGCCCAAAGCCGCGCGGCGCCGGCGAGGAACAACCCGACGATCCAGAATGGCCGAGCCATGGTCGACAGCCTCCCGTGCTAGTACCCCCGCTTGTTAACGGCGGGGGATCCCGTGCGGTTCACTCTTCGCGCAATTCGCGAACGAGGTCCTTCTTGCATTTGGTACAGGCGCCCGCCCGGACCTCCTTGGCATCGCAGGTCCGGCAGACGAACCATTGCGCCTTCAAGTCCGTGTCCGCATGGGACAAACACTTTTCCTTCCGCCCCGAGGTGAACTTGCATCCCTCCTTGGGACAGGCGTACGTCGGGCTGAGCGCGCTCTTGCTGTGTCCGCTACCGTTGCCCGACGTGCCGCCGCCTTCGGACTTCAGCACCTCGCCGCAATACCGGCACTTGGGGTCCTTGAGCTTGACCCCGCATTTCAGACACGTGTAGGTACCCCCCGGGTCCGACTTCGGCGCCTCTTTGATGCCGGCACCCGGGCCGGTTCTACCGGTCTCGGGGGCCTTCGGCGGCTCCTTTTTCGTTCCACATCCGGCGACGGCGAGCGCGAGAACAGCCGCGAGGAATCGCATCAACCCACCTCCGGTCTTGAGAGTCCGCGAAGATATCGCATCCGCCGAACGAAGTCCATCACTCGCCGTAGGCGCCCTGGCCTTCTTTCCGACATTTCCACAATGATTCGGTCAGTCGCTCCTGTTGAGAGACAGGAACGTTGAAAAGCCAAGCGACGGCCGTCCGACGTCGCAGGACGAAATTGGTTCGCGCTCGCTCCGCGGGGAGGAGCTGCTGGGAGAGCTTCGCGAGCGCGGCCTGGAATTCCTCGGCGTCCCTTTCGGAATCCCACTCGGTGGCCCACACGGTGAAAGCGATTCCGTTGCCTTCGAAGAGCGCGATCGTATCTCCGGCCCAGCCGGCCGCCGGGGGGCCGGAATCGTGGTTTCGGAGATGGGTCTCCAGAAGCACCGCCGTTCCGAATTCGCCGAGCGTCGTTCGGTACGTTACTCCGAATCCCAGCCCCCGGAGATGCTCTTCCGTGGATGCCAGATCGATGATCACGGGCGCCTCGCCCGCCAGGTACTTAGCGGGGTGCAGGATCTGCTCGGTGGAAAGGGGAGGCCTCTCGTAGGCCTTGTCGACCAAGGCCATCCCTCCCTTGAGGCGAAGGGTCTCGACGAAGACCGCACCGCGCCGCCATCCGAAGTCTCCGGAGCGGACGAAGATCCGGGGGAAGATGGCGCTCTTGAGCTTGCTCTCTTCCCGTTCCCACTTCTCCGCCGTTCGGACCATTCCGTCCAACCAGTCGTCGGAGATTTTCTCGGCTCCCTTCTTCGAGAACCAAAGGAGAACCTTGGAGACGTCCGCATCGCCCGAGCGAATCGCGGAGAGCGCCATCTGGGAATCGAAGCTGGTCGCCGCGCGCTTCCGGAGGTCGGCCTCCGGGTAGTGCTGTTCGAGAAGCCCCAACGCCATCTTGTTCAGGAGGAGGTCGTCCGGCGTCTTGGGATCCAGCACCACGACTTCTCCGCCGGAGCAGTAGGCGGGAACGCCGAGGGCCGCCCCGGCGGTCACCGCGAGATCCAGGCGCATGCGGATCGGAATGAACCCGAGGAATTTGAGGAATTGCTCCGCGACCGTGAGATTGCCGCCGTACAGGATCCGAACGCTCTCGAGCGCCGTACCTGCGTACTCGCGGCGAGTCCCTTCGCGGATTCGGAGTTTCTCCTTGAACTTGAGTCCGCGAATCTCCTCCAGGCGGGAGGCCAGCCTATCGCGCCGCTGTTCCAGACTCTCTTGGAAAAGCAAGAGCGCGAACAGGAGAGCCCTCATGTCAAATGATACGACGCAGGGAGCTCACTTGCGGCGCGCGGGATCGAAATCCTTCGCGATCCCGGCCGCGACGATCTTGAGATCGTTCAGGACGTCCTCGTCCTTCGCGCCCGCCGGCGGCGAGGTGAAGCCTTTCGTGTCTTCGTGGACTTTCTCGTAGAAGGCGACGTAGACCTGGAGACGATCCGCCTCCTTCGGTACCAGCAACTTCTTCATGCCGGCCAGCGCCTCCGCCACTTCCTGGTACCGCTCCTTGACCTCCCGCCGTGCCGAATAGGCCGCGCAGAGATCTTCGTGCGACTTCTGCCAGGCCTTGTAGAGGAGACGATACGTGACCCCGTCGTTTTTCTTGGGCGGGATGTCGCCGGTCGTCTCTTTTTTCACCGGCTCTTGCTCTTTTTCCTTTTCCTTCGGCGGGGGAAGTTCGTCCTCCCTCTTCTTCTCCTTCGGGGGGGGCAGGTCGTCTCCCTTCTTTTCCTCGGTCTTGGATTCGTTCTTCGCGGTTTCGTTCTTCTTTGTCGGGAACTCGGAAATCACCTCTACGCCGCTCACGGCGTACTTGAGTTTGATTTCCTTCTGTTTTTGATCGAGTTGTGTGACCCAATTGCCGGCGACTCGATTCTGCTTCGCGAGCTTTTCGAACTCCCGGTAGAACTCGATATAGGGGTCGAGGCTTGCGGGTTCGGGATTGACGAGGACGCTCTTCATGATCCCGAGATCGTGTACGATTCTCGCGGCAGACGACTCTACCGCGTAACGATTCCCGTTCGGGACCAGGTCCCGTCGGATATTGATGTGCTGCCGGGTCAAATCGGAATACGCCTTATCGTAGGCTTCGAAGGGGGTGCGGGCGTCGGTCATGAAGCGAACGCCGCTTCCGTCGACTTGGAGCGTCGGGATTTCGGGCAGCTTGTCGGCTCCGCAGGCGACAAAGAACGACAGGATCGCGGTCCAGGCCAGACGTTTCATCGTACTCCCCTGAAAAGTTCGGAGTAATATAGGGTTCGACCCGAGCGGGTTCAAGCATGCTGATTCCGATCGGCGATGTCGCCCCGCGGCGCAGCTTCCCCTGGATCAACTACGCCATCCTTCTGGCGAATGTCGTCGTATTCTTCGTGCTGGCGCGAAATCGCGGAACTCCCGAGATCGTGACCGCCCATGGGCTGATTCCGGCGCGGCCCCAGGCGCTCGACTTCGTAACCTCGATGTTCCTCCATGCGGGGCTCCTGCATCTCCTGGGGAACATGCTCTTTCTCTGGGTCGCGGGGGACAACGTCGAGGACCGCTTCGGCCACTTCCCCTACCCTCTCTTCTATCTCTCGTGCGGAATCGCGGCGGGCTTGACCCATTTCGTCACGGTGACCGGGGCGGCGCGCGCGATTCCGTGCATCGGGGCGTCGGGCGCCGTCTCGGGAATCCTCGGGGCCTACCTCGTTCTCTTCCCTACGAGCCGGATCAAGATGCTCCTCTGGATCGTTCTTCCCCTCTTTCGGTTCCATGTCCCCTCTTGGCTCGCGATTCTCGCGTGGCTGGCCACGCAGGGACTCTTGGCGTGGCAGCAAGTCCACGGCGCGTCGATTCAGGTCGCGGTGTGGGCGCATCTCGGCGGATTCGCCTTCGGCTTCGGGTGCGCGCTGCTCCTGCGCCTCTTCGGAAGTCGGCGGTGAGCCGCGAGACCTCGATGGGCGGACCCGAGGTCCGATTCCCCGCGACGAGGAGGACCGAGATCGCCGGCGGACGATACTGGCCCCAATGGGACCCCCATCACCGCGCGCCGACGGCTCTTCTCCATCCGCCGGAGTAGAGGCGTCACGGCAGATTCGCCAGGAACCGCGCCGCAGAGACGGCGCGCACACACGTCTTCCCGATGTCGGGGAAGCGCTTCTCGCGGCCGGGCCGGAGTGAGACCTGGAAGGCCCAGGGAATCGCGATGCGCTCGAGCGCGTATCGTAGGCCGGGCGCGAGGGGCTCGTCCGAGAGTTTGGCCTCGACCGCCATCCACGGACGGCCTCGCCGGAGAATCAGGAAGTCAAGCTCGTGGCCCATGCGGGTGCGGAAGTACCGCAATTCAGCCTTCTCGCCCTCGACATCCTGGCACCAATGGACGAGTCGCAGGAGATGCATCGCCAGGAGATTCTCAAACCTCGCCCCCTCCGATTCGGCGCGAGCCCAATCCCAGAAATAAAGCTTCTGTTCCTTCTTGACCGCCTTGATGCGGGGAGGACCGAAGGGGGAAATCCGAAAGATCGCGCAGAGCTTTTCGAGGATGGCGAGCCACTTCCGGACGGTCTCGAACGCCACTTCGAGATCCTCCCGGAGGCTGTTGATGGAAAGACACGAGCCCGCTACGGAGTCGAGTCGGTCGAAGAGGAATTCCACCCGCTCAATCTCCTTGACCTGCTCCAGGACGCGGACCTCCTCTTCCACCAGGCGCGCTCCGTAGGCCAGCCGCCATCGACGACCCTCCTTCTCGGATCCGGCCAGGAACGGTTCGGGGAAGCCTCCGAGGACGAGCATGGTTTCGAGATCCGCGACCGCTCCGGGACTGTTCGGCAGGGCCGGGATCTGATCCACAGGAACCAAAGGCCTGTTCCCGATCTCCGAAGCGGTGAAAGGGTGGAGGCGATGCGGGTAGTACCGTCCCTGGAGCGAATCGCCTCCCCGGCCGTAGAGGTCCAATCGCGCGCTGCCCGTGACCAGGATTTCGTGGGCGGTTCCGTGCAGGTCGAACAGTCCTTTCAGATAATTCCGCCATCGACGAAACTTGTGGAGTTCGTCGAAGGCCCAGAGGGGAGAGTCGGGGTTCAGTTCGGTCCGTTGAAGGCGCCGTCTCGCTGCGGGATCGTCCCAGCTCAGGTATTCTCCCCCTCGATCGGCCACGATCCGCCGGACCACGGTAGTCTTCCCGCACTGCCGGGGCCCCGAAAGGAACACCATCTTCTTCCGGTCCAGATCGCGGAGCATGGGGGCCACCGCGCGCCGGGGGATCGGCTCTCGGTTTCCCATTAGGACTATTCTCACCCCTCCTCTGAAATTGTCCAGACAAATCTAGAGTGCTATCGAAAAACGCCTCATCCGAATCCTGGGGCTCTCCCTCGTTTTCCTTCAGGGTTCCCAGCGGTTTCAGTACAATCCCGCGCCGTGAGCGGCCGACTCCTGGAAGTCCTTCCGCGGCTGAAGACTCCGCGGCTCTTCGTCGCCGGAGACCTGATTCTGGATCGGTACGTCTGGGGATCGGTCCACCGGGTGTCGCCCGAGGCGCCGGTTCCCATCCTCGACGTCGCCCGGGAGGAATTTCGCCTCGGGGGTGCCGCCAACGTGGCCATCAACCTCGCTACACTCGGGGCGCGGGTCGGATGCGGAGGCGTCGTAGGTCGGGACGAGGGCGGGGAGCGGCTCCTCCGTCTCCTCCGGTCGCGAGGGATCGACGCCTCGGGGATCGTCCGGGACCGGACCAAGCCCACCCCGATCAAGACGCGGATGATCGCTCACAATCAGCAGATGCTCCGCGTCGATCGCGAGCGAACGGACGCGGTCGCGGGGGCGGTCGAGAAATCCCTGAAGGCGGTCGGTACCCGCGCGGCTCGGAAGTTCGACGCGGCGGTGCTCTCCGACTACTACAAGGGAACCCTCACGCCGACGGTCTGCGCCTCCCTCATCGCCTCGTTCCGGCGAGCGGGTCGGCCGGTGTTGGTCGGACTCAAGAGCCGCGACTTTCGGAAATACACGAACGCCACGGGCGCGTCTCTGAACCGTGGAGAGCTTGCCGTGATCAGCGGAGAGGACGATGTGGAACGGGGAGCCCGCAAGATCATTCGGGAATTGCGGCTGCGCTTCCTGGTCCTCACCCTGGGCGAACGGGGGATGCAGGTCTTCGAGGCCGGAGGGAGGGCGATCCGTCTCCCGGCCGTGGCGCGCCAAGTCTACGACGTGACGGGAGCCGGCGATACGGCGCTCGCGGCCTTTGCCGTCGGCTACGCGTCCGGCCTCTCCCTCGAAGAGTGCGCCGTCCTCTCCAATGCGGCGGCCGGAGTCGTCGTGGGTAAAGTCGGCACGGAGACCGTCACGCGCGCCGAACTCGCGGCATCCAGAGGCGACGGGCACCGAAAGATCGTTCGGTTGCCGGAACTTCGCAAGATCCTGGAGGGCGAGCGTCTCAAGGGAAGAAAGGTCGTGTTTACCAACGGATGCTTCGACCTCATCCACGCGGGTCATGTTTCGCTCCTGCAGTTCGCGCGGTCGAAGGGGGACGTCTTGGTCGTCGGAATGAACAACGATGCCTCCGTGCGCCGCCTCAAGGGAAAGACGAGACCCATCCTTCTCGAACGCGAGCGCGGGGCCATTCTCGCGGCCCTGGAATCGGTGGACTACGTCGTCCCCTTCGCCGAGGATACGCCGCAACGCTTGATCCGGGCGCTCCGGCCGGACGTCCTCGTCAAAGGAGAGGACTATTCCGACAAGCCCGTCGTGGGACGAGAGGACGTCGAGCGCGGGGGCGGCCGCGTGGAACTCGCGCCTCTGGTGCGTGGAGTCTCGACGACGGACATCGTCGAGCGGATCCTGGATCGGAGGAATTCCCGATGAAGAGACCCGCGCTCCGGCTTCGGATCGAGGAACAGCTCGCGGAGAGCGCCTACGTAAAGCTGCTTCTCGTTCAGCGCTGTCTTTCGCAAGTCGAAGGGATCGCTCGGGATCTCGTGCGGACCCTGAGGGCCGGCCGCCGGGTCTTTCTTTTCGGCAACGGAGGAAGCGCCTCGGATGCCCAGCACATCGCGGGAGAGCTCGAGGGACGCTTCAAGCGGGATCGTCGGGCGCTCCCCGTCTTGGCCCTGACGACCAACGCTTCCACCCTGACGGCGATCGGGAACGACTTGGGATACGAGCGTACCTTCTCCCGACAGGTGGAAGCGCACGTCCGGAGGGGAGACGTCGTCCTGGCCATTTCCACGAGCGGAAACTCTCCGAACGTGCTCGCGGCCATCAAGATGGCGCGAAAGATGGGAGCGCGCACCGTCGGTTTCACCAACGAGTCCGGAGGAAAACTCAAGTCCCTGGTCGACCTCTGCCTGACCGTCCCGAGCACCGATACTCAGCGAGTTCAAGAGTGTCACATCGCGGTCGGGCACGTCCTCTGCGACGCGATCGAGACGGAGCTTTTCGGATAGCCCGATGTACGGCAGCGCAGGCGCCGTCTTCCTCGATCGCGACGGAACGATCGTCGAGGAGATCGGGTACGTCACGACCCCGGACGAATTGCGGCTTCTTCCCGGCGCGTCCTCCGCGATCGCCCGCTTCAACTCCGCGGGGCTTCCCGTCTTCGTCGTGTCCAACCAGGGGGGGATCGCCAAAGGACTTCTGGACGAGCGCGAGTTGGAGTCGATTCATCTCAGACTTGTCGCACTCCTCGGCGCCGAGGGGGCGCGGCTCGACGGAATCTACTTCTGTCCCCACCACCCCGAGGGGAGCCGAATCGAGTACGCCGTCGACTGCGCCTGCCGAAAGCCCTCCCCGGGACTGTTGGAGCAAGCCGCTCGAGAGCATGGCGTGGATTTGGAGAAGTCCGTGACGATCGGCGACAGCCTCCGCGATCTCCAAGCCGGTCGTGCCGCGGGGACGAAGACCGTGCTCGTTCGCACGGGAAACGGTCGGGGGTTGCCGACCTCGATTCCGGAAGCGGATTGGATCGCCTTGGATCTCTCCGAGGCCGCCGATCTCTGGCTGGACCCTACTCGAAGATCGACTTCCCCAAAGACCGGTACCACTCCTCCCACTTCCTGATCGCAGCGGCGTTGTCCTCGGGCTTCGTCGCGCGGTAGCCGAGGTCCTCGCCCTGGTGCAGGCGCCGGAGGATGTCGATCGCGATGACCCGCGTGTCGAAATTCTTGCTCGAGAGACACAGGATCAAGAGCGGAATCCCGGCCGCGTTTCGGCACTGGATCAGGGCCTCTCCCAGGACGAGGCGAAAATCCTCGTCCTCGGTCGCCGTATGGACCTCCAGCGCTTTCGCGGTCTCCTTATCGCGGAGGTTCCCCACGATCCGCGCGGCATAGATGCGGATGAGACCGGGCTCGCCGAGCGCCTGCGTCACGGGAACTCGAACCGCCTCCGGCGAGAAGTTCGAGAGGATCGCCACCAGCTGGTTCACGTAGACCCCGGCTCGGGCCATGTCCCTGACGGCGCGGCGGAGCTCCTCCACGAGCAGGGGCGAGGCGTCCTTCGCTACCGGCTTGAGCTGGGCGATCGCTTCGTCGACGGTGATCTTGCTCGTCTTCAGCCCGATGAGCGTTTCGGAGACGCGAGTCGCGACATCCGACGCCTTGAGGTCCTCCCCTTTTCTCGAATTCGTGTCCGTCGAAGTGGAAGTGTTCTTGAGCTTCTCCTCGAGGCGCTTGACGGTGGCTTCGAGGATCTTCACGACCGAGTCCAAGTCGTTGACGCGACGCGAAAGCTGTTCGTGCTTGTCCACGAGGTCGGCGTAGAGGCTGGCCTGCTTGCCGTTGTGGGCGCCGGCCTTGGTCTCCAGGTCGTCGTAGCGTTTCTTGAGCGCGTCATGCTCTTCCCGGGTGACGCCGGAGGCGCACCCCACGCCGGCCAGGAACAAGAACACGCCGTACTTCTTCATGTCCTACCTCCGCTGGAGAGATCGGAGGATGCCCTCTTCGGTCCTCGAAGTCAAGGGCGCCCTCCAATCCGGACGTGCGGGACGCCGTCAATCTTTCGGCAGGATTCTAACTTCGCCGGATCCCTTCACCACGCTCCCGACGACGTACGCTCCCGGGCCGCGGCGCCGGAGGGTCTGGACGACGGCGTCGGTGGAGAACGGGGACACCACGAGCGCCATTCCCACCCCCATGTTGAAGACCCGATACATCTCGTCCCGCGGGACGTCGCCCAGCTTCTGAAGGTAAGGGAAAATGGGAGGAATCGGCCAAGAACCCTCGCGGATTTCGATCGAGCACCCCTTGGGGAGGACTCGGGGGAGATTCTCGACCATTCCGCCTCCGGTGACGTTGGCGATCGCCTTCACCGCCTTCTTCACCTTGTAGCGCTTCCGGACCTCCGCGATCGACTTCGCGTAGATCCGTGTCGGCGTCAGGAGGACCTCTCCGAGCTTCGCGCCGTCGAAGGGGGCATTCCAGTCGTGCCCCTCGAGAATCTTGCGCACCAGAGAGTATCCGTTCGAATGGAGTCCGCTGGAAGGGAGGGCGACGACGTCGTCCCCCGGGCGGACGGCGCTTCCGTCGAGGATCCGCGATTTCTCGACGATCCCGACCGCGAAGCCCGCGAGATCGTACTCCCCGGGCGAGTACATCCCGGGCATCTCCGCCGTTTCGCCTCCGAGGAGAGCGCATCCGGCTTGCACGCAGCCGTCGGTCACGCCTTTGGCGATCGCGAGGATGAGGCTCGGGTCGGCCTTGGCGATCGCAATGTAATCGAGGAAAAAGAGCGGCGTTCCGCCGGTGCACAGGAGATCGTTCACGCTCATCGCCACCAAATCGATTCCGACGGTGTCATGCTTCCCCATCTGCTGCGCAATCTTGAGCTTCGTGCCGACGCCGTCCGTGCACGCGACGAGCACCGGATGCTTGTACGCGCGATCGAAGAGCGTCGAGGACTTGAGCGAGTACAGCCCCGCGAAGCCCCAGGGCAGATCCAGGACGCCGGGGTCGAAGGTTCGCTTCATCATGCGGAGGATTCCGTCGACGGCGGCGTCCTTCGTCTCCTGGTCGACTCCGGCCTGCCTGTAGGTGAGCGGCATCAAGAGCGCCTTTCGTGAATGTCCTTGCGCACGGCGTCCACGGGCTCCACGGCGTACGAGCCCGTCCAGCACGCGGTGCAATAGGAAGAGGCGGGTTCGCTCGCACCGCCGAGCATGCCTTCGAGGGAAAGATATCCCAGCGTGTCCACCCCGATCCTCTTCCGGATTTCCTCGATCGAGTAGTTGGCGGCGATGAGCTCCTTGGAACTCGGGAAATCAATCCCGTAGTAGCAGGCATGCCGTGTCGGCGGGCACGAGATGCGCAGATGGACCTCCTTGGCCCCCGCCTCCCGCAGCAGGCGGATGCGCGATCGGGAGGTGGTCCCGCGAATGATCGAGTCGTCGATCACGACCACGCGCTTGCCCTTGACCACATCGCGGACGACCGCGAGCTTGATCTCCACGGTGGTGCTCCGCTCGTCCTGCGAGGGTTGGATGAAGGTGCGGCCGACATAGTGGTTTCGCATGAACGCCATCTCGAACGGGATGCCGCTCTCCTCCGCATACCCGAGGGCCGCCGACATTCCGCTGTCGGGAACGGGCGTGACCAGATCAGCCGCGACGGGGTGCTCCTGGGCCAGGCGGCGTCCCATGCGGCGGCGGACGACGTGGACGGTATCGCCGAAGATCCGGCTGTCGGGACGCGCGAAATAGACGTGCTCGAAGATGCAGTGCTTGGGCTTGCACTGTTTCTTGGGAAGGGACCGCTCGCTTCGCGATCCGTTCTTGTCGAAGACTACGATTTCCCCGGGCTCCACATCCCGAACGTACTCGATCTGGGAGAGCTCGAAGGCGCACGTCTCGCTCGCGACGGCCCACAGACTGCCGCGCTTGCCGAGGGCCAACGGGCGGAACCCGTTCGGATCCCGCACCGCCACGACGCTCTCGGGCGTGAGGAAGACGAGAGAGTACGCCCCCTTGATCTCGTTCATGGCGTGCTTGATGCCCTTGACGAGGTCCGTCTCCCGCGCGACCAGATAGAGGATGATCTCGGTATCCGTCGTCGTGTGGAAGATCGGGAAAAAACGCTGTTGACGTTCGAAATCGCGGCGGAGCGCGGAGCTGTTGACCAGATTCCCGTTGTGGCCGACCGCGATCATCGAATGCGCCGTGTCTACGACCAACGGCTGCGCGTTGACCTGGAGGGACGCCCCCGTCGTCGAGTACCGTACGTGTCCGATCGCCGCATGGCTGCGAAGGAGCGCAAGGGAATCCTTGGAGAAGACGTCGGCCACGAGGCCCATGTCCTTGTGGTGCACGATTCGGCCGTTCTGAACCGACGCGATTCCCGCGGACTCCTGGCCTCGGTGCTGCTGAGCGTAGAGTCCGAGATACGTGAGCTCGACCGCGTTCGGTGCGCCGAAGACGCCGAAGAGACCGCACGCCTCCTTGAGGGGGGAGTCGCTCATTTCACGCTCCGGGTCGAGATCGTCTCTCGGCGATTCTCCGGTTCGGCCGCCGTTCGGGCCGCGCACTTGGCTCCGTCGATCGCGGCGAGGAACCACACGACGGCCGCGACGAGGAGTCCCAGGATCCGGATCCAACCCGCGGCGGCGACGTAGGGGGCCACCAAGAATAGGTTGAACGCCAGGACGAACGCGAGGAACCACACCACGCCCCTCGTGGCGTGCTCGTGATGAACCTGGCAGAGACCGGGAACGATCAGGAACAGCAGCGCCTTCCAACGCATGGGACGCCCATTATACCTCCGGCGCGCAAGGGCGTGTCCGAGAAACCGATCGCTACTTTTCGCCCCACCACCGCATCGTCCGATCCGCCGACCCCGACAAGAGACCGCGGCCGTTCGGCTGCCAGGCCAGCGCCCAAACCTGGTCGGCATGGCCGGTGAGCGTCCGAACCTCCTTGCCCGTCGACAGGTCCCAGATCCGCACGGAGGCGTCGTCACCCGCCGAGGCGAGCCACGGTTGCGTCGGATGAAAGCTCAGCTGCTTCACCGAATCCGTATGAGCGTGGAGGGCTCGGATTTCCTTTCCGGTCGTGGGGTTCCAGATCTTGACGGCGCGATCGTCCCCTCCGGAGGCGAGCGTTCGTCCGTCTCGATCGAACGACACGCACCAAATCCAGCCCGTGTGACCCAAGAGGAGCAGCGGCTCGCCTCCGGCAGCGAGATCCCAGATTCGCACGGTCGTGTCGTCGCTGGAGGAAGCGAGCTTGCTTCCGTCCGGGGAGAAGCCGAGGGAAACCACGCCCTTGCCGTGTCCTCGAAGCACGAGAAGCTCTTCGCCGGTGTCCGTCTTCCAAATCCGGATCGTACCGTCGTAGCCGCCGGATGCCAGCCGAGCTCCGTCGGGCGCAAAGGCCACCGCCATCACCCCGAGCAGGCTCCGCCCGTGTCCGCGAAGCGTTCGCTCTTCCTTCCGCTCCGGTACCTTCCAGATCTTGACCGCGTTGTCCTCTCCGGAAGAGGCGATTCGCTTCCCGTCCGGGCTGAACGCCAGGCTCATCACCATCCCCCCGTGGCCGCTCAGGGCGGATACCGGCGCTCCGCTTTCGCCGTCCCAGATCTTGATCGCGCCGTCTTTTCCACCGGAGGCGGCTCGCGCGCCGTCCGGGCTGAAGGCCAGGCAGCGGACCCAACTCTCATGCGCCTCCCGGGATCGAACCTCCCCGAAGCGACGCGGATCGAAGTCTGCCTTCCCCGCAGGAGTCGGCCCGGGATCGGGGGCCCGCCGAGGCCACCATCGGAAAACTCCGAAGGCGATTCCGCCTCCCAGGAGGAGGAGCAGCAAGGGGAGTACCCACGCGCGGCTCTTGCGGGCGAATCCCGGATCGCGGAGGAATTGTTCCAACGCCTCGCCGAGCTCCTCGCAATCGGCATAGCGGTCTTCCCGTTTTTTCGCCATCCCCTTGAGGAGGAGCGAGTCCAATCTCTCCGGGACGTCGGGGCGGACCTGGCGAACGGAGGGCGTCGGCTCCGTCGCGATCTTGACCATGATGTCCTGCGGCGACTCGCCGCGATGGGGAAACAGACCGCTCAGGGCAAACCAGAGGGTGGCCGTCATGGAGTAGACGTCCGTGCGCATGTCGATTTCCGTCGCCATCCCGCGCGCCTGTTCCGGGGACATGAAGGCCGGGGTTCCCATGAGACCTTGAGTCGCGGTCAGGCTCGGGCCCTTGGCCTCGAGCGTCTTGGCCAATCCGAAATCCAGAACGACCACCCGTCCGTCCCGGTCGATCATGATGTTCTGGGGCTTGAGATCGCGGTGAACGACGCCGCTCCGGTGCGCGTGGGCCACCCCTCGGCACGCCTCACGGAGAACGCGGACGACGTCTCGGACTTCCTTCAATCCGGCCGTATCGAGCGTTCTTCCGTCGACGAACTTCGTCACGATATAGTGAGTCCCGCCGATCGTCTCCACGTCGTAGATCGGAAGGATGTTCGGATGCTCCAGTCGGGCCGCCGTCTTGCCCTCCCGACGGAAACGCTCCAAGTCTTCCGGCGCGGAGGAATGGGGAAGGAGCATCTTGATCGCGACCCAACGTCCCAGCTCCTCGTCCCACGCCCGATGGACGACGCCAGTGCCGCCTCGGCCGAGCTCGCGCACCAGCGTATAGGTCCCGATTCGATTCGCGGGCTTCTTCCGCGCCTCCACGACTTCCGGGGGTACGGGCTCGTCCGTCGAGGGAGACAGGGGGGCGTTCGAAACGACCGTCCTCGTCGTAAGAGCCGTGGAGCACTCGGCGCAGATATAGCTCCTGGCGGGGTCATAGTGGGACACCCAATGGTCCTTGCGGCACGTGGAACAGACCAGGAGGGTGGGGTCGGCCTCGGATGCCATTTCAGGTATTGTATCTTGGGAACGGTTCCGAAGTTAGTGTCCAACCCGCTCTCCTCCAATTACTAGCCACCTGCCGTTGGTTTACCTTGACCTAACTTCTTCGGGAACATACAGTAATGAACTGTCGGGGGCTACCTGCAGCCGCCGACCGAAGTACTGAGGACCCTGACGAAAGTGGGACTCGAAAGAAGCCCACTTTTTTTTTCGGGGAGATGCGGCCGCAGGAGACCGAAATCGTCCCGTCTCCGAAAGGATGGAATCAGCCATGGCCGGCCTGCCTACCCAGGGGGAAATCCTTCGCTTCGTGGAGATGATTTCCAAGGAAAAGGCCGTAGAACGGGACGTCGTTTTCGAGGCTCTCGAGCAGGCCCTGGCGCTGGCGGCGAAGAAACACCTCCAAAAGAAGGATCTGCCGAGGGTGAGGATCGATCGGGAAACGGGCGCGATCGCCGCGTGGGACGGCGAGGAGCCGATCGACGCCACTCATTTGGGACGAATCGAGTATCAGGCCGCCCATCAGATGTTCATCCAGAAGCTGCGGGAGGCCGAGAGCGAGACCGTCTTCACCGAATTCGCGCACAAGAAGGGGGATATCGTCACCGCGACGGTCGTCCGCTTCGAGGGACGCAACCTGATTTGCAAGATCGGCGAGAAGGCCGAGGCGACCATGCTCAAGCAGGACCAGGTTCCGGGAGAGAACTACCGAATCGGGGAACGGCTTCGGGCCTACGTCTCCGAGGTCGAGAAGCGGGGGAAGAGAGTGGCGGTCTTTCTGTCCCGGGCTCACGAGGAATTCGTCGGAAGGCTGTTCTCGTTGGAGGTTCCCGAGATCGCGGACGGCACGGTGGTGATCAAGGGAATCGCGCGCGAGCCCGGATACCGAACAAAGATCACGGTGCATTCGGTGAACGACCGCGTGGATTGCCTCGGAGCCTGCGTCGGGGTGCGGGGAAGCCGCATCCGAAACGTCGTCGACGAGCTGAACGGGGAGAATGTGGACATCGTGCGGTGGAGCGGCGTGTCGCTGGAACTCATCCAGAACGCGCTCAAGCCGGCGGAGGTGGCGGAGGTCATTCTCGACGAGCCGCGCCAGCACGCGACGGTCTACGTCCTCAAGGAGCAGTTGTCCCAAGCGATCGGCAAGGGGGGAAGGAATGTCCGGCTGGCCTCCAAGCTGACCGGGTGGGAAATCGACATCTTCGAGTTGGGAGCGACGGTAGAAGGGGCGGTCGCGCCCGCAGAAGCGCCGGCGATGGAGCCGCCCGCCGAGCCGGAGCCCCCGAAGACTAGTTGACTTGGATCCTGAGGGAAGACTACATTATCGCCTCTTCTATACTTTATGCGCGTAAGTGAACTCGCCAAAGAACTCGGGTACAAGGCCGCGGAGTTGATCGAACTCGCCAAGGACAAAGGCATCAAGATCGAGAATATCCGCGCGATGGTGGATGCCCGGTCCGCGATGCAGATCAAGGCCCACGTTCCGCACCGTTCCAAGCTCGCCGGCGCCCTGTTGGATCACTATCATAAGATCCAGGCGGAGGTGGCGGCCCAGGAGGCGACGCGGGTCACCGATATTCGCCGGGAGACCAAGAAGAGGGAGCCGAAACCCGAGGGGGGCGAAACGAAGACGCGGCGCACCGTACGGAAGGAGGCGCCCGTCGCCGAAGCGACCCCGACACCCGCGCCCGTGGAGGCCGCTCCGGCCGCAGAGGCACCGAAGAAGCCCAAAGTGGTCGAAGAGTTCCGGCTGGCGGACGTGGTCGCCGCGAAGGCGGACAAGCCGAAGGTGGCCGTTCCCCCTCCGAAGGCGCACCCGGAGCCCGTTCCGATCCCGGAAGAGGCGAAAAAACCCCTCATCGACGTCGACAAGGTGATCGGACAAGCCAAGGAAGTCCACGCCGTCCGCCCGCAAGAAGTCGATCGATTCCAGAGCGACAAGCCTGTGGTCGAGGAGAAGGAAAAGCGCGTGTTGCGTCCGGCCCCTCGGCCCGCGCCGAGGCCGACCGGCGTCACGGGACATACGACCATGTACCGGCGTCCTCCTCCGAGGCCCATGTCGTACTCGCGTCCGGCGCCCCAGCCTCCCAAGCCTCGTCCGGTTGTTCCCTCTCCTCAGGAGCGCAGGCTCGAGGTCTCGGTTCCGATCTCCATCAAGGACTTCTCGCAACTCTCCGGCATCAAAGTAAACCTGATCCTGAAGAAGCTCATCGAAATGGGAGTGATGGCGACCATCAACCACGCGTTGGACCAGACGATGATCGAGATGATGGCGATCGAGTTCAAACGCGATATCGTCGTCGTCCAGAAGCAGAAGCTCGAAGAAACGGTCGTAATGAAAGCCGAGGAGAAGGACGATCCCAAGAACCTCACGCCGCGCGCTCCGGTGGTGACCTTCCTGGGCCATGTGGACCACGGCAAGACGTCGCTCCTGGACCGACTTCGCGGCACGAACGTCGCCGCGGGCGAGCACGGCGGGATCACCCAGCACATCGGCGCTTCCAAGGTGACGCGGAACGACCGCTCGGTGGTGTTCCTGGACACTCCGGGCCACGAGGCCTTTACCGCCATGCGCGCGCGCGGAGCCCAAGTCACGGACGTCGCGGTGCTGGTCGTGGCGGCGGACGACGGGGTGATGCCCCAGACCGAAGAGGCGATCAACCACGCCAAGGCGGCGAACGTGAAGATGGTCGTCGCGCTCAACAAGGTCGACAAGCCCGGCGCCAACGTGAACAAGGTCAAGGGCCAACTCGCCGCGCTCGGTCTTCAGCCGGAAGACTGGGGCGGAACGACCGTGTGCGTCGAGGTCTCCGCCCTCACCGGACACAACGTGGACCAACTCTTCGAGATGTTGGCTCTGGAGGCCGACATGCTCGAGCTCAAGGCCAACGTCAAGCGGCCCGCCACCGGTACGGTCCTCGAAGCGAGAAAGACCGAAGACCGGGGCGTGGTCGTCACCCTCCTGGTTCAAAATGGGACCCTCCGGCGTGGGGATATCGTCCTCGGCGGTCGGTCCTACGGGCGCATTCGCGCCATGCACAACCATCTCGGGCGCGAGGTGAAGGAGGTCGGCCCGTCGACTCCGGCCGAAGTGCTCGGGTTTGTCGATGTCCCGGATGCGGGCGACCGATTCATGGTCGTGGCCGATTTGACGCAAGCCAAAGAGATTTCCGGGTCGCGCGTGAAGAAAGAGCGGGAGGCCCAGCTCCTCGAGCGGCGCCACCTCACCCTGGAAAACCTCTTCACGAAGATCGAAAAGGAAAAACTCAAGGAAGTCCGCGTCATCGTGAAGGTGGACGTCAAAGGATCGTTGGAAGTGCTCCGCGATGCCCTGGCCAACCTCTCGACGAGCGAGGTGACCCTGCGGATCCTTCACGCGACGGTGGGCGCGGTGAACGAGAGCGACGTCGTGCTGGCGGACGCCTCGGATGCGATCATCATCGGATTCCATGTGGAGGTGGAGGAGCGGGCCCAGGATATGGCGAAGCGGCTCGGAGTCGAGATTCGGCCCTACACCGTCATCTATCAGGCCATCGAGGAGATGAAGGCGGCGCTCGAAGGTCTCTTGGAGCCCGAGGAAGTCGAAGCGCGGCAGGGGACGCTCGCGGTCAAGGAGGTGTTCCGCATCTCGCGCGTCGGCGCCGTGGCCGGCTGCATCGTCTCCACCGGGAAGATCGAGCGGTCCAGCTCGATCCGGATCGTGCGCGACGGCAAGGTCGTCTACACCGGGAAGGTGGAGACCTTGAAGCGCTTCAAGGAAGACGTGCGCGAAGTGCAGGAAGGCTTCGAGTGCGGCGTCAAGATCGCCGGGCACGACGACATCCGGTCCGGGGACATCCTCGAGGCCTTCACGATCCAGAAGGTTGCGCGCAAGCTCGAGAAGAAGTAACCTCCGACGGCCATGATCGTGGGGACCCTGCGGCTCCGGCTTCTCCTTCGCGACTCGCATTCTCTCAAGCAGAAGCGCAGCGTGATTCGGAGCCTCAAGCAGACCCTGCACAACAAGTTCAACGTCGCCGTGTCGGAGACGGATCACCAGGACGTGTGGCAGACGTCCGAGATCGGCGTCGCCACCGTGGGAACGGATACGCCGTTCGTGAGGGACGTGCTGCAAAACGTCGAAAACTACGTGCGGTACTTCGGAGGAGTGGAGCTGGTCGGGGCCAAATCGGAAACCTACCAGGATGACGCATGAGCGATCCCTACCGCCGCCAAAAGCTCGGGAGCGAGATCGGGAAGGAGACCGCGGAGATCCTCCGGCGGGACGTCCGCGATCCTCGGCTGGGGTTGGTCTCCATCACCAAGGTCGACGTCTCTTCGGATATGCGGGTGGCGAAGATCTTCGTGTCCGTCTTCGGCAACGACAAGAAGAAGAGGCTCTCGATGTCGGGGCTGCGCCACGCGACCGGTTTCGTGCAGAAGGAACTCGGCCGGCGCATCCGACTTCGGGTGTTCCCGGAGATCTCGTTCGTGCTCGACGAGTCGATCGACAAGGCGTTCAAGATCACGAAGATCATCGACGATCTCGCCCGCGAACGTCAATCGAAGGCGCCCGGCGCCGAAGAAGAATGAGGGGAGGGGAAATGCCGAGAAGCGACGGCCGGGCGTGGGACGGACTGCGTCCCGTCCGAATCCTGAGGCGGTTCACCCAGAGCGCCCCGGGTTCCGTTCTCATCGAGTTCGGTCTCACCAAAGTCCTCTGCACCGCGTCGATTCAGCACGACGTCCCGACGTGGCTCAAGGGCAAGGGCAAGGGATGGGTCACCGCGGAGTACGGCATGCTCCCCGGCTCGACGCCGGAGCGCAAACAGCGCGAGCGTGCGGGCAAGGTGGACGGACGGACGAGCGAAATCCAGCGCCTGATCGGCCGGGCCGTCCGAGCCGTCGTCGACTTGGAACTGCTGGGAGAACGAACCCTCTGGCTCGACTGCGACGTCCTCGAAGCCGACGGGGGTACCCGAACCGCCGCGGTCACCGGAGCCTACGTGGCTCTGGTCGACGCCGTTCGCGCGCTGGAGGAGGAAGGGCTGAGATTCGCCGCCCCGCCGGTTCGGGAGAGCGTGGCCGCGATCAGCGTGGGACTCGTCGGAGGCCAGGCGATGCTCGACCTGTGTTACGCGGAGGACTCTCGCGCCGACGTGGACATGAACGTGGTCATGACGGGAAAGGGGCAGCTCGTCGAAGTGCAAGGGACGGCGGAACATACCCCGTTCCACCGAAAGCAACTGAACGATCTTCTGGATTTGGCCGAGCGAGGGATCGCGAAACTCCGGGAATTCCAGCAACAGGCCTTGGCGGCGAAGTAGCCGGAGCCCAAGGGCCCGCGGCTCGGACCATCGCCTACAGGGCGAGCCTCACCGCATCCTCTACCGCCGTCGGACCGCACCGGAGGTGGGTGTGGGTTTCCATGATGTCCTCCTGCGCCAAAGTAATCCAGTCGACGATGCAGATACCGGCTTGCCGTCGCGACTTCGTTCTCATTCCACCGATACCATCGACGTCGCACGGAGGCGGTCTTGGAGATTCCGATGGGCTACTCCGCCGTCGCGAAGGCGGTGAAGAGGAGCACCGATCCCAGAAGAGCGAGACCCACATGCACGGCCAGGATCGCCGGCGGGACCGGTTGTTGCCGGATCGCGAGCGCGCGCATCCGAAGGCCCAACGCGGCGGCTCCGGCGAGGAGTCCCGCCGCGACGAAGGTGAGCGGCGTGCGCGTCCCTCGAGCGATCGCGATTCCGAGGAGCGCCAATCCCGCCAGGGCCAAGCCGCCGTGCGCCCGGGCGAGCGAAGCCACGCGCCGATTCTCGGTCAGATGGAATCCCGCGAGGTAGAGCCCCCCCAGGGCCGCGAGGAGGAACAGGGCCATCGACGCGAGGAGCATGACTACATCATGTTCACCGGATCGACGTCGATCAAGGCCAGAAGGGGGCGCGAAACCGCATGGACGAGCTGGAGTAGCCGTTCGCGCAAGGGGGGCAGGCTTTTCGTCTTGACCAGGAGGTGCATTCGGAATCGTCCTTTGAGGCGGTAGATCGGCGCGGGAGCCGGACCGAGGAGCTTGTCCGTGGAGGGAAGGGACGCGCCAAGCTTCGTGGCCAGCCGTTCGGTCGCCTCCCGGACCTTTTTCTCGTTGGTCCCCTGGACGAGAACGCGCACGAGCTGGGAAAAGGGGGGATACTCCAGCTCGCGCCGCATTTCGAGCTCGCGCGAAACAAAGCCCGCGAAGTCGTAGGCCGCGGCGGTGACGACGGCGTAGTGGTTCGGATTGGAGCTCTGGACGACGACGCGTCCCCCGCGGGGCCCACGGCCGGCGCGGCCGGCCACCTGGGTGATGAGCTGGAAGGTGCGCTCCGCCGCTCGGAAGTCCGGGACGTGAAAGGCCGTGTCCGCGTTCACCACCCCCACGAGCGTCACGTTCGGGACGTCGAGTCCCTTGGCGATCATCTGCGTCCCGATGAGGATGTCGGTGCGTCCTGACCAGAGACCGCCGAGAGATTCCCGGTAATCGCGACGGCTCTTCATCGAGTCGCTGTCCATCCGCGCGACGGTCCGATCGGGGAAGAGCGTTTTCACCTCGTCCTCGATCTTCTCCGTGCCGATTCCCAGGCGCAGGAGCGCTCCGGCGCGGCATTCCGGACACGCCTCGGGGACGGGACGAGCGTCCAGGCAGTAATGGCAGAGACACCGGTCCTGCTCGCGGTGGTGCGTCATCGCCACGTCGCAGCGGCGGCAGCGGAAGATCCACTTGCATCGCGGGCAGGCGATCTGCGTGACGAATCCGCGGCGGTTGAGAAAGAGGATCGCCTGCTCTCCTCGGGAGACGGACTCCTGCATCAGGCGGACGAGCCGCCGAGAGAGGATCGGAAAGCGCTTGAGCTCGGCGCGCTCCGCGACCATGTCGACGACCTCGATCTCCGGCATGGGTCTCCGCTC
Organism: uncultured Planctomycetales bacterium; assembly: GCA_964526305.1. GTDB lineage: Bacteria > Planctomycetota > MHYJ01 > MHYJ01 > JACPRB01 > JACPRC01. Next base: position 66,960 of record CAZGKV010000008.1, read on the forward strand.
GATCCGGTGGGGGAGGACCGCCAGCCGAAATTCGCCGGCGCGCGCGCGGTGGAGCGATTCGAGCGACGGAGTGGCGGAGCCCAGAACGACTCCCGCCTTCTCGCGGCGGGCGCGCTCGATCGCCACCTCGCGCGCGTGGTACCGCGGCGTGCTGTCCTGCTTGTAGGTCCCCTCGTGCTCCTCGTCGATGACGATGAGGCCGAGCGATCGCGTCGGGGCGAAGACGGCGGAACGCGCCCCGATGATGACGTCCGCCTCGCCCGCACGGGTGGTCCGCCATTGGGACGCTCGGTCCGCCTCGCTCAGCACGCTGTGGAGGACCGCCACGCGCGAGAACCGCGCGCGGAACCGCGCCACGGTCTGCGGGGTCAGCGCGATCTCCGGCACGAGCACGATCGCCTGTCGCCCCGCGGCCACGACCCGCTCGATCGCGCGCAGGTACACCTCGGTCTTCCCGCTTCCGGTCACGCCGTGGATGAGCGTGACCGACTCACCCGCGACGCCCAGCGCCGTCTCCTGCTCCGGCGTGAGGGTGATCTCTTTCGGCTTCTCGCTCAGGAGATCGGCCAGCGAGTCGATCTCGGCCGGGATCCGTTCGGTGAGAACCAACCCCTTTCGGACGAGCGGCGCGAGGTCGGCGGAAGATCCCAATCGACGGGAGATCTCCGGCACCGAGAGCCTCCCGACCTCCGCGAGAATCTCGAGGATCCGCTTCTGGCGGGGGGAACGTACGGACGAAGGATCGGGCGTGCCCGCCAGCCGCGCTACGGCGATCGTCTTCGCGGCGCGCCTCTTTTTCACTCCCGTCGGGACGCTCGCTTCCAGCGCCTCTCCCCAGCCGCAGGCGTACCGATCCGCGATCCACCGCGTCAGGTCGAAAAGGGCGTCGTCGATCAGGACTTCTCCGGCGTTCAGGATGTCCCGTACCGCGAACTTCGGCGGCTCCTCGGTGCATCGAAGCGCGAATCCGCCCACGGGTTTCGCGCGAAAGGGGACGATGACTCGAGTCCCGCGCGCGACGGCCATCCCCGGGGGGACGGTGTAGGTGAAGGGACGATCGACGGGGAGATTGACGAGGACTTCCGCGTAGGTCACGGCCCGGCTTCGGGGCTCAGGCGAATGGTCTTGTTGAGGAAGATGCGCCCGCCGCCCTTCTCCTCCAGGCGGATCTCCGCCGACTGTCGATGGACCCCCGTCGCGCGGTACTCGAACGAGGCGATCTCCTCTTCGGTGTTCGGCTTGAGGCCCCCGACGCTGACCTGCTCGTCGGGACGGCCGGTGATGCGCAGCCAGCCGCGCAAATTCACGGTGTGATCCGAGCGATTCCGAACCAGCAAGGTCATTCGGCGACGATCGGGATCTCGCCGATCCGGGGTAACCGTGACGGGGACCACGACGATTTCGGGAATCAACGTGATCCCCCGTTTCACCCGCATGACGTAGGGCTTCTGCTGGCCTCCTTCGGTCCGCAGGAACGAGAGTTCGATGGAGACTTCGCGGACTTCTTCCTGCTCCGAAGGGGGGAGGGCGATCGCGAGTTCCCGCTGGAACGATTCTCCCGGGCGCAGGAGGGAGATCTTGTCTTCCCGAGGTCGCATCGTCCATCCTTCGGGAAGCGGATCGAGAATCCGGAAGGAGACGTTTCGCAGCTCATCCGGATAGCGATTGGTCATCCGGAGGATTCGCACGGTGGGGTCGGCGCGAAGGGGCAGCGTCGTGTCGATGGGAGGGACCTGGTCCGGATCGAGTCGCTCCACCTTTCGGTGAAGTTGGACGCTGAGTTGCGTCTGGAGGAGAATCGGATCCGCGCCGACGATGAACAGCGGTCGAGGGCCGACGGAGAATTTCGTTTCCGAATCGACCGCACGAGAGCTCCCGAACGGATCGACGAGCCGCGCCCGATGTCCGAAGAACGACTGAACCGAGGCGGTCCCCGATTCGCTCCAGAGCGCGATGGTCATCCCTCCCTCTTTCTCGAAGATGAAGTGACGGATGGGCGGAGGGAAAAGGGGGGCGCCCGGGACGTACTTGGCCCCGGAAAGGACGTCGTTCGCCGTTCGCACCGCGAGCGTGCCCGCCGTGGGGTAGCCGTCGGTGTCCAGGATTCCGGTTTGAGGATCTCCGGAAATCGGCACGTACACCGGGGCGGGATTGCCGAGCGTGGCGGCGAAGACGAGGCGTCGCAAGAGCTCCGCCGCTTGATCCCGGCGCGCCCCGTCGCGGTCGTCGGCGCCGAGGGCGGGCACTTCCGCCACCAGGTGCCACTCCCGATTTCCCGGAGCGACGATCTTCTCGCCATATCGCTCCGCGCCCGAACCGGGATTCGGCGAGACCGCAAAGAACCGCGCGCCGGGCAAAGAAGCCGAGGGGATCTCGCCGGCCGCACCGGGTACCCCTACGCGGGCCCCTCGGCTCTTCGCGAGAATCCGTTTCGAGACTTCTTCGAAGGTCGTTTCCGAGGCCCCGCCGGTGAGATGAGAATTCGGCCCATCTTCTCCGAGTTGCCAGTCCGTGAAGAGGGGCGCGTAGCGTTCCAAGGTCGCGGCGAATCCCGGCTCCCAGACTTTCTTCGGTTGTTGGAAGAGGGCGAGCGGCGAGTCGCGAAGCGTCCCCGGGTCCGCGGAGGGGAAGAGGGAGGGCGGAGGACGGGCGAGGACGGCCGTGAAGCCGGTGACCTCCGCCTCCAAGGCGGATCGAATCAGCGCGACGATTTCCCCCGGTTCCGGCTCCGACCACCGGCGACCTCCGAAGTGGTCCCAGAGGACGATCTTCGCGTGCTGGTTCCCGAGGAGCGTCGTGAGCCCGCCGGGATCGCGATAAGAATCCAGATGCGGATTGAAGGTCACGCCCACGGCGCGGCCCTCCCGGCGACGATGGAAGAGAGCTTCCGGCGCGAGGACCGGAGTGATCTTGCGCGAGACGACCGTACCGCTCGATACCAGCCGGGTGTGGAGTTCGAAATACCCGGCGCCCGGAAGGTCGAAGGTCACCGTCAGGTCTTCTTTCCCGCGAAGGGGAAGCGATCGCGACGCTCCCGTCTCGCGGCCCGACGCGTCGCGAAGGGAGATCAGGATCGAAGGATCGCCCGGAACCGAGGCCGGGACGGAGATGCGGAAGAGGACAGACTCGGACGGACGAAAGACCGGAAGCTCCCGCCCGACGGGTCGCACTTCGATCCGCGGCTGGCTCAGGAAGGAAAGATCGTCGAAGTGACACTCCCCGCGCACATCCGGTCCTTCGTACGAGAGCCGAAGCTGCGCCCAGACCGCTTCCTTGGGGGGAATCGGGACGTCCACGGAAACCGGAGTCCAGGAGGGCGAGGTGGGGATCCCCAGGGATCGATCGACGCGGACAAGTCTTCCGTGGCGCTCCAGCCACCGGATCTCGACGAGGGCCCGATTCTGACGGGGACGCTCATCGGCTGCCGGCGGGGGAACCCGCACCCATCCGGAGAGCCGGTACCGATGATGCGGGCTGACTTCGTAGGCGTTCCGCAACCGCTGTTGAAAGGAAGTGTCCCCTCCGAGGGTTCGCATTCGCAAGTAGGCCTCGCCTCCTTTGGCGGAGGCGGGATCCTTGACGACGTCGGGATCGATCCAGGCGGGGTGCTCCCGATCCCGCACCGTCTCCCAGCCCGGGTAAATTTCGGTCTGGGTTCGTCTCTTCTCGAAGCCCTCGTCCGTCTCCTGTGCGGGACACGCCAACGCCAGGATCCAGATGCGGATCATGACGGGGCCAACAAGTCGAGGGCGTTTCTACGATCCAGCGCGATCGCGGAGAGCGGCGGAGTTCCCGCGGGCATCGCCGGCTCCTCCGTTCCGACCGAAAGGATGTTCTGCATTGCGACCTGGGCGGCGGAGATGGAACGTTCAACGTCTCTCCGCTCCTGCGGTCCGCGGACTCCCGCGAGATTCTCCTGGAGCCGTTCCAACTCCCCGGCGACGCCCGCAAGTCGATGCCGAAGCCCGAGCGATTCCTCGGCAGGAGAAACGGTCGCGGTGGAGCGAGGGGGAGAAGCGGGGCGGCCGGAGGCGGGCGATCCGCGAGGACCATCGAACGTCGGCGGGCGGGTCTCTTCGATCATCCTCCTCTCCCCGGATAATATCGGCGACTTAGGCGAAGAAATCGACGTTTTGGCCTTTTCCCTCCGAATTCGCTCCGCCCGGAACAATCCCTCGACCGGAGGCCTGCACCCGAACCTCCCCAGGGGACACGGAGCCGGGTTGTCCTCCGCTCAATTCCGGTTTCCCGACCGCTTGCTGAAGTGCGCGGTTCTGATCCCGGAGTCGCAGCACGGACTGATTCGATGGAGGCTGCCCGCGAACGGCGAAGTCCGCGATCGGATTCGTTCCCGCCATCACCGAAAACGCCATACCGGAATTATATCAGCGATTTTGGGCTTTCGGGCATTCCGAGGCGAAAATCGAGGCCTCCCAAACCCGCGCGAAGGGGACCCCATGACGATCCGCGATGGCCTTGACGTCCTCATACTCGGGCGCTCGCTTGATCGGCCGTCCCGCGCGCAAACCGATCTTGATTCGCACGTTTCCCCATGGCGTCGCGACGCGCTCCTCGCGCCGATCGAGTTTCGTGCGCTCCATCAGGACGCGCCGGAGTCCGAGGGTGGGAGTTTGCTCCATCAGAATCGACTCGACGCTCTCCCTGCGGTCCGGAGGAACGAGAACCGCCAGGCCGACGCCCGGGCGCGACTTCTTCATCTGGATCGACTCGGTCCAGACGTCCAGAGCGCCCGCGGCGAATAGCTTTTCGGAGACGTATCCCACAAGTTCGCCGGAGACGTTGTCCAGATTCGTCCGGATCTCCCACACGAGATCGCTCTCTTCCGCCGGAGCGGCCGAGCCGAGAAAGACGCGAAGGACATTGGGTCTGGCGAAGTCCGCGGTGCCCGCGCCCGTGCCGACGGCGTCGAGTCGCATCTGAGGAAACCCGCCGGGACGGGCGAGGGCCGAGAGGATCGCGGCGCCCGTAGGGGTCACCAGCTCGCAGTCCGAATCGATCGAGGCGATCGGGAATCCGCGGAGGAGTTCCATCGTTGCTGGTCCGGGAGAGGGGATCGAGCCGTGGTCCCCCCGAATTTCGCCCCGACCGACCGGGACCGGACCGCACGTGACGCGCTCCACTTCGAGGAGATGAAGTCCCGCGCACACGCCGACGATGTCCACGATCGAATCGACCGAACCGACCTCGTGGAATTCCACGTCCATCGGGTCGACGGCGTGGATTTTGCCTTCGGCCCGGCCCAGGGCCACGAATACCCGCTCCGCAGCCTCCCGCACCGGCGTCGGGAGGCGGCTCTTCCTCAGCAGCTTGAGGATCGCCCGGAGCGGGGTGTGATGATGGCCGTGGTCCGACACGCGAACCTCGAACCGAGTCGCAGCGATGGCGCCTTTCATTACGGAGTGGACTCGGAGAGAGTAGCCGGTCAAGGGGAGGGCGGAAAGGGCGCGTTTGAGGTCGCGGAGCGGGAGTCCCGCGTCGAGGAGCGCCCCGAGCGTCATGTCGCCGGAGATTCCGGAGAAGAGATCGAGGTGGGCGATTTTCATTTCTTCTCCCGGAGTCTCGCACCGCATTCCGGACACGTCGTGTCCACGGTCCGTTCCACGAACGGATGGCCCGGGCACGTCCAGCGCCCGATCCGAAATCGCTCGACCTTTCCGCGCTCGTGCGTCTTGGTCTCTTTCCAGATCTTTTCCGTAAGCGGGAGGAGCCCGGCCTCGCCGTCGATGGCGACGACATCCACGCCACGGCGCTCCACCAGCACGACCCGGTCGGAATCCTTGGCCAGGAGGAGTCGATCGGGCGAGGAGACCCTCTCGCGCGCGTCCGGATGGCGCAAGCGGCTCCGGGCCGCCCAGGCGCGCTGAAACTCCCTCGCGTCCTCCTCGCCGTCCCATCGGCTGAACCACACGCTGGACACGATTCCGGCGCGCTCGAAAACGTGATAACGATCCCCGTCCCATCCCGCGGCGGCGGTCTCGCCGACCAGGATCCGGATCGTGAATTCGCCATGGACGTTGATCATCGCCGGAGACCACGCGGACCCCAAGTCGGGGAGGGTGACGACGGTGGGCCGGTCGCGGTTCTTCCAATACGTCTCGGGATGGAGGATCTGTTCGGTGGAGGCCGGGAGGTCCTCGTAGAGGCGCGAGACGGCCTTCCAATCTCCCCCGGCCGCTTGACGCGCGTCGAGAACGAAGTCGCACCCGTAACTCTCCGGGAAGACCGCGGTACGCCGGAGGAATTCGGGGAGAGAGCCCGCCCGACCCGGGAGGCGGCCCTTCTTGTATCGATCGGCGATGAGACGCACCATGCGGTCAAAGGTGCTCCGGTAGACGAAGTTCCATCCGCAGGCGAAGGCGTCTCCCTCGATGAGAGCGCGCGATGCGGCGGCGAGGTCGTCGTCGGTCTCCTCTTCGATGGGGAGAGTGCGCAAATCGAACTGCTGATCCTGGGCCGCGTGGGTGAGTTCGTGCACCAAGGTGACGTCGTTCATGTCGACCGCGAAATCGGCCCCCTCGGGCAATTCGACGCTCTCCTCAGGGCGGATGAGCCGCACCTCGCGCGTCTGAGGATGATAGAAGCCCGCCACAGACTCCCCGAAGAGCATGAGGAGCGAATCGTAGAGATCCAGGTCGCCGGGGATGAGTCCGAAATGGGCCCAAGCCCTCTGATAGCGCGCGGCCTTGGATCGAGGAAACTGGCGCTCGAACTCGGCGGCGAGAAAGCGGCGCAGTTCCTCCTTTCCATGGACTCCGATGGGTACCTCGCGGCGAAACTCCAAACCTCGGACCCGAGCGATGTGCTCCCGGGCCCGGTCGGGTGCCTCCTGAGCGGCGAGGACTAGGAAGAGGAACATGTGACGGAACTCCCGATCTTGGCGCGGAGGCGGGCCGCGGCGCTTCCACGATGGACGGCGATCTCGAGTGCGCCGCCCGACCCCACGTAGGCGAGCAGCTCGTCCGCCTTCCGTGCGGCGTACGTCGCACTTAGGCCTCGGATTCGGGCCTGACCGACCCGAACCTCGAGAGCGCGGGTCGCGGAAAGGCGGTCCAGCGCGATGTTGGTCACGAGATTCCCGAACCGATCGATCGCGACCACTTCGCCCACGATTCCCCCCGGCGTTTTCCGCACGGTAGGGGTCGGTAGTTGAACCAGGGATCGGATCGTCTCTCCCAATTCGTTCAGGCTTCTTCCCCGGAGGAGGTGGCCTGCCACGGGGGCGAAGACATCGCGTCCGTGGAAAGTCTTGGAGACGGGATGGCGGAAGAACTTCTCGTTCGCGATTCGGACGAGGCGACGCTTCTCGACCAGGAAGGAGAGAATCCCGTTGTCCGGAGCGAGGAAAAGATGGTCCCGAGTTTCCAGCGCGATGGCGGCCCGTTCCGTCCCGACGCCGGGATCAACCACGACGACGAAGAGCGTGCCTTTCGGAAAATAGGGGTACGAATGGCGCAGGAGAAAGGATGCGGCCGCGACGTCCTGCGGCTCGACTTCATGGCTGATGTCCACGATTCGGGTGCGGGGGTACACCGAGAGAAGGGCGCCCTTCATCGCGCCCGCGTAGGGGTCTCGAAGCCCGAAATCGGTGAGGAGGGCGACGATTCCGTTCGGCCGCGCCATCGACCTACCGATAGTCTTTTTTCGGCTTGTCTTCGCCGGAATCCTTTTTCGGCCTCTCCTTCGTAAGGCGCTTTCCGCATTCCGGGCAGTAGGAGTTGGTGTCCTTGTCCACCTTGGGATGTTCCTCGCAGGTCCAGGAACCCGCCTTGAAACGTTCGACGGTCTTCAGTTCCTCTTTCTTCGCTTCCTTCCATAGTCGATCGGCGTGTTCGGTCAACTTCGCGTCGCCGTCGAGGACGAGGACGTCCGAGCCCCGCTGCTCCAACCATGCCACGAGCTTGTCCTCGAGGTGGAGCAGGACCACCCCTTCCTTTTCGGACGTCTTGGATCCCTTGTGTTTGAATCCGAGAGCCTTTTGATACGCCTCGACGAATTCCTTGGCGTCTTTCTCGGAGTCCCAGGTGGAATACCACACGCTGGAAACCTTGCCCTCGCGCTCATAGACGTAGTAGCGGTCGCCGTCCCAGCCCGCCGCGGCCTGTTCCACTTCCTTCTTGGTGCCGGCCTTGAGCTCGCGAAGGACCACGCGGATCGGAAATTCGCCGTGGACATTGTGGCAGAGGAGCTGCCAGTCTTTCGGAAGAAGGGGAAGGGTCACTACCTGCGGATAGTCGCGTTCCTTCCAGTACTTTTCGGGGTGGAGCACCTGCTCGGAGGAGGAAGGCAGGTCTTCGTACATCTTGCTGATTTTGGTCCAGTCGTTCTCATATCCCTTGAGGCAGGCGAGCACGAATTCGCAGCCGTAGCCGTAGGAAAAGGTCAGGGTCAGGCGGAGGTAGGCGGGTAGTTTACCGGCCTCGCCCGGCAGCTCGCCCGTCTTGTAGCTCGAGTTGATCCGGTCGATCATCGTGTCGAACATTCCCTTGAGCCCGTGCTTCCATCCGACGATCGAGGCCTCGCCTTCGACCAGGCACTTGACGGCGGCGACGACGTCGTCGTTGTACTCCTCCTCCAGCGGCACGGTGACGAGATTGAAATTCTGATCCTGTGCGGCGTGGCAAAGTTCGTGGACGAGCGTGATGTCGGCCATCAGCTTCGCCTCCATCCCCTCGGCGCCGTCGTTGACGAGCCGCAGTTCCTTGGTCTTCGGATGGTAGAAACCCGCGATGGAGTCGCGGTAGAGGGTGATGAGCGAATCGTACAGGTCCCAATCGTCGCGGTTCGGGAGGAGGCCCAGGTGCTTGTAGGCCTTTTCGTAGCGCTTCGCCTTGGGTCGGGGGAGCTCCTTCTCGAATTCCTCGACGATGAACTTCAGAAGTTCGTCACGGGAGTAGACGCCGACGGTGACGTCGCTCTTGAAATCGAGTCCGCGGATCTTCTTGACCTCGGCCTTCATTTTCTTGGCCTTCGTCTTGAGATCGTCCTCTTGGCGGGGGGCGGAGGAGGCGAAGACGAAGGAGGAGGCGAAGAGGAGAGCGAGCGCGGATCTCATAGAGGCTCCCAAAAAACGGGCCGGACTTCGGACTCGAGATAATACGACGGTCCGGCCATTTTGTTGATTTTCCCTTCGAAGAGTGGCACATTATCGACCCTCATCCTGGGGAAGTCAAGGAACTCACTTGGAAACCGTGGTGGCCTCCACCCTGAAACGACGCACGAGCCGGACGCTGGCGGAGTCTCTGGTTACCGGCACGTTGCGTTCCGGTCTTCCGGCGGTCCTTCTGCCGAAACCGGGCCTGAGCAAGAAGATCGCCATCATCGCCGTGCGGTACGGCTCCATCGATCTCGAATTTCAGCTCGCCGATCGACCCATCGCGACGCCGCCGGGGATCGCGCATTTCCTCGAGCACCAGCTCTTCAAGAAGGAGGGGGGCAGCGATCTCATCGTCGAATTCGGAAAATTCGGCGCGAGCGCCAACGCCTTTACGGAGTATTGCACGACGGCCTACTACTTCACCTGCAGCGAACGCTTCGAGGAGAATCTGAAGCTGCTCCTCTCGCTCGCCTTCCTTCCCTATTGGCATCCGGACTACGTCGCCAAAGAGAAGCTCATCATCGAGCAGGAACTCCGGATGTACGAGGACTCGCCCGACTACCAGGTGTATCGAAACCTCATGGCCGGCCTGTACCGGATCCACCCGGTCCGCCTGGACGTCGGAGGGACGGTGGCGGACATCCAGAAGATCACGCCGGAGCTCCTCGAAGAGTGCTACCGGGTCTTTTACAATCCCGCCAACATGCTTCTGATTCTGGCGGGGGATCTCGATCCGGAACGGGCGTTCCGGAGCGCGGACGAATCGATCCCGGAGTCGGCCCGACCGGGAGGGGAGATCCGTCGCGTCTGGCCGAAGGAACCGGCCGGAGTTTCCAAGACGATGTCCTGGCGCGAAAGCGTCGTCTCCCGACCGCGGGTTCTCCTGGGATTCAAAGACCTCGACCTCGACGGTCGCGGTCTCCTCGAGCGCGATCTGGAGATGTCGGTGATCCTGGATCTCCTCTTCGGCCGCTCCAGCCGCTTCTACAACAAGCACTACGAGTCGGGACTCGTGGACGACGGCTTCTCGACCTCGTACAACAGCGACCTTCCCTACGGCTTTTCGCTCCTGGGGGGCGAGACCGACGAGCCCGAGCGGCTGGTGGAAGAAGTCCTCAAGGAGCTCGCGCGGTCGCGCCGGGAGCGTCTCAAGAAGCGGGACATCGAGCGCGCCAAGCGCAAGCGGCTCGGCAAGTTCCTTCGGGCCTTCGATACTCCGGACGGGGCGGCGTTTCTTCTCCTCGGCTCGCTCCAGAAGAACGTGGACGTGTTCCGGGTGCCGGAGGCGATCTCGCGCCTGCGCGCCTCGGATCTGGACGAGCGCGTCCGCCGCCACTTCGACGAGCGGAACTACGCCATCTCGGTGGTGGCGCCGAAGGTAAAGAAACCTCCCTCTTCCACGGATTCCTAAGAGAGAAGTGCGGAAAAAGCGTATAGCCCATATGGTTAGATCCGTGTCCGATCGATAGGAGCCTTATGCCCACTCCGAACGATATCGCCTTCGCGAGAGCCGCCGTGCAGTCGGGACTGCTCCCGGTCGAACGGGCGCGGGAGCTCCTGAAAACGCTTCCCGCGGGAAAAAACCTCGCGCAAGCCGCCGTCGAGGCGAAGCTTCTCTCCCGCGAGCAGGCCTTGAAGCTCATCGAGTCGCTCCGCCGGAAGGCGACGCCTCAGAATCCTCCGGCCGTTGCGCCTGCGGCGGCGCAGCGGGAGACCAAGAGTCGGCCCGCCGTCCCCCCCCGACCGTCGCGAACCGCCCCCGCCGTGGCCGTTCGAAAACCGAGCAAGCTCCCGTTCCTCGCCGCTGCGGGAATACTCTTCCTCGCCGCGGGTGGGGTCGCACTCTACTTTGTCTTCCGGACGAAGCCCGTCACGCCGAAACCGAAGGTCGTAGCTTCGGGCCCGATCGAGAAGAAGGAATCCGTCGCCAAGACCCCGGAACCCGAAACCCCGAAGGAGGAGAAGAAGCCCGAGGACCCGGCGAAGGAGGCCTTTCACCGGCGCCTCGCGGAGAAACACAAGGAAGCCGAAGCGAAGCTCGCCGAGAGGAAAGGCGAGCTCAAGGAAGAGCGCGAAGCCGAGGCCAAACGTCTTCAGGAATTCCGCACCCGGATGGAGAAACACCGCTTCGCGATCAAACTCACGTCGGGAACTTCGTACTCGAACGCTCTCCTCACATCCTTCAGCTTCGACGCGGTCGAAGTGAAGACGGATTCGGGCACGGCCGGCGTGCCCTGGCTCCTCGTCACTCCGGAATCGACGCTCGAGATCGCCAAGGCGGTCTTCGCTGAGAAGCCCTATGAGCTCGGGCGATTCCTCACGGCCCGCCGGTTCTGGAAGGAGGCCAAGGCGGCCTTCGAGGAAGCCGCCCAGAAGGACGAGGACCGACGGAGCAAAGTCGAAGAGATCCTCCCGGTGCTCGACAAGGTGGTCAAAGGCGAGGGCTCCTTCCGGGGCAGCGTTCGGCGCATGGGTCGCGACGTCCTCCTCCTCTCGTACGACTTCAAAGAGGCGGTCCAGGCCGAGGATTTTCCGGGAAGGCCGCAGCCGAAGATCGCCGGCGGTTCGATGGAGCTGGCCGAAGGGAGATGGCGACTAAGCGACCTCGACTTCACGCGGGAACTCGATGTGGAAATGACCGTGAAGTCGGCGGGCAAGCTTACCTTCGGCTTCGGAAAGTACCGTCTCGAGCTGGGGACGGAATCCAAGTTGCAGGGGCCGAAGGATCAGGAGATCGCCAAGGGTCCCGGGATCCAGGCGGATGCCGAGGTCCGGATTCGTCTGCAGGTCCGGGCGAGCAAGGTCGAGCTCTACCTCGGGCCGGATCGCGCCCTCGCGGCCGATCTGCCCGCCGAATCGGAGAAGGAATCCCGCATCGGCACTTTTTCGTTCGGCGTCAAGGGGGGAACCGCGCGCGTGGCGGCCCCGTTCACCGTGCGCGGAGTTCTCGATGCCAAAGACCTGGAGAAGCGGTTCGCGGAACTCGAAGTCCTCGTTCACCGAGCCACTTCCGACAAGCTCGACGACATCCGCTCCGAACTCGAAGACCGACGCGCCGAGCGGTTCCTGGGGAAGCGCGCCGGCTATCGGGTGGATGTCTCCGCGAACGATTCGTACTTCGTCTTTCGGATGAAGGATGTCGCCGCCTACGACGCGATCAAAGACAAGATGAAGTCGTTCTTCCAAACGCACCATCCCGGAGACCTCGAGGAGAAGCTCGGAGAGGTCCTCGGGAAGCATCCGGACGTCCCCGGTCTCCACTATTTCAAGGGACTCTACCTCGCGATGCGGACGGAATCCGAGAAGGCGAAGGTTTCCTATCAGGAGGCGTTGAAGCTCTTCCCGGATTTCTTCGAGGCGATGACCGACTTGGCCCAGCTCCACTTCGTGAACCGGGAATACGAAGAAGGGCTCAAACTGGTCGATCAGGCCATTCGCGTTCGTCCCGACTACGCACCGGCCTACGGACTCCGGGCGATGCTCCGATTCGCCCAGAATCCTCGGGGCCTTCCCGATTCCGTTCGCGACGACATCGATCTGGCTCGCGTGCTGGACACGGGCGACGACGAGGTGATCGGCCATCGGAGGGCCATTTTCGCAGTGGCCCGCGGTCCCGTGGATCTCGGATGCGTCCACCGTCACGAATCGGAACATTACGAGGTGTATACGGACATCAGCCTCGAGGCCTCTCGGCTATACGCGGAGCGCCTCGAGACGGCGTTGGCCTACTACCGAGAATACGCGGGCGCTCTCTACCAGGGGCAATGGCGGCGCAAACCGCGGGTCGCGATTTTCAATACCGCCGAGGCGTACTATACGTACAACGAGCTCATCTCCGCGGGCCGGATCGAGAACACCTTGGGGCTCTTCTGGCCCCCGTACGACGAGCTCGTGCTCTTCGAGGAAACCAATCCCGAGGAGTCCCTCCACACGCTCTACCACGAGGCGTTTCACCACTTCATGAGCCAGCTTACGAATCGCAAGATGCCGGATTGGTTCAACGAGGGGATGGCGGAATACGTCGGCGCGATCGAAATCTCCGGCGGAAAGGTCGTCAAGAAGGGGCAGATCCTCAAAGGGAGGCTGCAGAATCTTCAGATGATTCTCGCGGTCGGAAGGTCCTTCGGGTTCGAGAAGATCATGACCGACTCCCGCCGCGAGTTCTACGGAGAGGCGGCGCCTTTCAAGTATGCCCAAGCCTGGTGCATGCTGCATTTCCTCCACCACGTCCAGGACGGGAAATACCGCTCGATGGTGGATCGGTATTTTCAGCTCCTCCTGGAGGGCAAGACGCGCCAAGAGGCCTTCGACGGGGTGTTCAAGGGCCAGGCGTCGGATCTTGAGAAGGAGTGGAAGGAGTATGCGAGGAAGCTGAAGTAGGAGGGCTTGCTTCCGGAGACGCTTTCGCGCCGCACTCCGCGATCCCGCACGATCCGGAGTAGATCCAGCACTTTTCGTGATGTCCCTTGGCGCACTTCGGACACTTCGTGATCGGATCCTGGAGTTCCCCTCCGCAGATCGGGCAGGTCTCCTTGGCTGCGGTCGCCGTCGTGGTGGGGGCCGGAGGCTCGTTCTCCACGTCGAACTCGTCCATCGGAAGCTGGCGCTGGACCTCTTCCTTGATGTCCAGGAGCCACCGGCGCGCCTTGCCGACGTGTCGACCAACTTTGCGGGCGACGCGAGGGAGATCCTTGCCGAAGCACAGGATCGCCGCGATGGCGATGACCAGGAGTTCGCTGAATGCGATGTCGCCCACGATTCGCCGTCTCTATACTAGAGTCTTCGCGAAACGACCGGGGTGCGGTCGCCCCACAAGAGGGATTACACCACAGCCGCGGAACCAGGTTTACCTTTTTCGCCCGGCGTCGTCGAAAGGAATGGACCGGATGACCGAGAGCGAGGCCCGGCTGGACGCCGAACTGGTGCTGAAGTTCCAGGCGGGTCAGGAAGGGGCTTTCGGGGATCTCGTCCGGCGTCACATGAAGGACGCGTACTCCTTCGCGCTTCGGCTATGCGGGGATCCTCAGGAGGCGGAAGAGGTGTCCCAGGAAGGATTCGTCCAGGCGTATCGCGCCCTGGGAAGCTTTCGCGGCGAATCGGCCTTCCGGAGTTGGCTCTTCCGCATCCTCATCAACTTGCATCGCGACCGCCACCGCCGCCGAAGAAGAGAGGAGACTCGGCTGGCCGTGGTGCGAGAGGAGGAGGAACGCAAGCGCGCTCCGGAAGAGGGCCAGGATCTTCGAGCCGCCGAGCTGGCGGAGGCGGTGAAAAACCGACTTCAAGTGCTCCCGGACCGCCAGCGAGAGGTGCTGGTCTTGCACGTCTATCGCGGTATGGACTATCGGGAAATCTCCGCCGTTCTGGGATGCAGCTACGAGGACGTGAAGATGAATCTGTCCTTGGCGCGGAAACGTCTCCGGGCGGAGCTGAAGGAGTACCTGTGAGTTGCCCGAACGATCGTCTGGAGCTGTACCTCGACGGGGAACTTCCGCCTGGGGAACGACCGGCGATCGAGGCGCATCTCGAAGCTTGCCCCGATTGCCGGCGAGAGCTCGAGGAGATCCGAAGACTGGAGACGGTTCTCCGCGGCGCTCCGACGGGCGCCCAGCCTCGGTGGGACGTCTACGTCGAGCGAGTCGCAGCGCGGACGAAGAGCGGAAAGACCCGATGGTTCGTCGCCGCGGCCGCAGCGATTCTGGTCGGATTCACCGTCTGGAATGTATGGGAGGTGACGCGCCCGCGATCGACCCCGCCCGAGGTCCGGCACGATCTGGAAAAGGACATTCGGGCCGCCCTGATCGCCTACGGTCTGGCGACGACCGATGCGGCGCGCCAGGTGCAGCTCGCGCGTATTCGCGCTTTCGGCGACGCGGGGCTCCCCGTGCTCGTTCGTGCGCTCGAGGACGGATCCCCGGCCGTCCAGATCTCGTCGGCGCGAGTGCTGGCGACCTTTAGGGACGAGAAAGTGCGCGAGCTCCTGATCGAGTATGCGAAGCGGCAGAGGCCGGTCGGGGAGGGTGGGGAAGACTGGACGCTCGATTCGACCGACCCGCGCCTGGTCGCGGTGGCGATGCGCGAGGCCGAGCGATCCGGAAGTGCGGAGCGGATCCTGAACGTCCTCGGCCGCGGGCCGCTCGACCCCGAAGTCCGAGAGGCGGTCTCGAAGTGGGCGTTCTCTCTCCTCGCTTCCAAGAGCCCCAAGCTGCGGGAGCTGGGACTGGCGATCGTCCGAGAAGCGGATGTAGAATTCCCCTGGCTCGCGGTGATCGCGCTCCTGGAAGATCCGATCAACGGACGGTCCGCACTCGAGGCGTTGCGCGAGAGGACCTGTCGGGATTTCGGCGCCGATCCCAAGGCCTGGCGCCGCTATGTAGAGGAGATGTGAGATGACGACGCTGGTGTTGGCGATGGCCTTGTCCCAGGACGCCGACCGCGAGGCCGCGGAGAATACGCTCCGCAATCGGAAGGTCACGCTTCAGTTCCAGGACGCAAGCCTGGCGTCGATCGTCGACTACGTGCGCGATTTGACGAACGTCAACTTCGTCCTCGGCGCGAAAGCCCGCGAGAAGGCGGAGACACCGATCACGATCCACGTCAAGGATCTGTCGGTGAAGTCCGCCCTGGCGCTGGTGCTCAAGCCGCTGGGGCTGACGACAGTCTGGCGCGACGGGGTGTTCCTCATCACGGCGCCGGAGGAGGAGCCGCTCCTCCTGCAGATCTACGACGTGCGAGACTTGCTCTATCCGATCGCCGACATGCCCGGAGTCGAGATCGCCCTGGATGCGAGCGGTCTGGGCGCCACGTTTCAACAAGATGCTCCACCCGAGCCGACGATTCTCCCCCTGGAGGAGATCGTGAAGACTCACGTGGGAGGGAAGAGTTGGGAGGAGAATTCGAAGACATCGATCCGCCTTCAAAACGGTCTGCTCGTGATCAAGCAAACGCGGGAGGTCCATGCCGAGATCCGGCGGCTGATCGGAAAGTTGCGGCGGACCAAGTAGCGCTACGCCATGACTCGGATCATCTCGTCGGCCATGTCGGAGGTGCCCGCCGTCCCGCCCAAGTCGTAGGTGACCTTCTTTTTCTCGGCCAGGACCCGCTTGACCGCCCGCGTGATGCGGTCGGCCGCTTCCTTTTCGCCCACGTACTCGAGCATCAACACGGCCGATAGGATGACCGCGGTGGGATTGACCTTGTTCATTCCCTTGTACTTGGGAGCGCTTCCGTGAATCGCCTCGAACATGGCGCAGTCCTTGCCGATGTTGGCGCCCGGCGCCACCCCGAGACCGCCGATCAGGCCGGCACACAGGTCCGAGAGGACGTCCCCGTACAGATTCGGGCACAGGAGCACGTCGTAGTCGAGAGGCTTCTGCACGAGCTGCATCGCCATGTTGTCCACGATGCGGTCCTCCGTCTGGATCTGGGGGTACTCCTTCGCCACTCCCCGGCAGACCTCGAGGAACAGTCCGTCCGTGCACTTCATGATGTTGGCCTTGTGGACGATGGTGACTTTCTTCCGGCCGCGCTTGACGGCGTACTCGAAGCCGGCGCGCGCGATGCGCTCGCTCCCCGCTCGGGTGATGATCTTGATCGACTCCGCCGCGTCCTTTCCGACCATGTGCTCGACGCCCATGTAGACGTCCTCGGTGTTCTCGCGGACGACGACGATGTTGACGTTCGGGATGGGCGCCTTCACCCCCGGCATGTACTCGCACGGGCGGAAATTGGCGTAGAGGTCGAATTCCTTCCGGATCGCGACGTTCACGCTGCGAAATCCGGAGCCGATCGGGGTCGTAATCGGCCCCTTGACCCCCACGCGCGTTTTCTTCACCGAATCCAGGACGTACTGAGGCAGGGGTGTGCCATGCTTGGCCATCACTCCCTCGCCGGCATCCACCACTTCCCACTGGATCTTGGCGCCGGAGGCCTCGACGACGCGGCGCATCGCCGCGGTCAGTTCGGGACCCGTGCCGTCTCCGGGGATCAGCGTAACGGTTTTCATCGCTGGAGCTCCTCGCTGAATCGGAATCGGATCCGCTCTCTTCCGCGCCGGCCCTCGGCCCGTCCGGTCTTCAAGTCGTACGATACCTCGGCCATCGTGGCTTCGACGGAGGGTCGAGTCACCACGGCGAAGGGTCGTCCCCGCA
Source organism: uncultured Planctomycetales bacterium (assembly GCA_964526305.1). Classification (GTDB taxonomy): domain Bacteria; phylum Planctomycetota; class MHYJ01; order MHYJ01; family JACPRB01; genus JACPRC01. Next base: position 84,222 of record CAZGKV010000008.1, read on the forward strand.
CCGAAGCGCTCTCGCCGGCCAGCCGCATCCGGTCGCCCCGAATTCGGACGCCCTCCGCGGGACGATGGATTTCGACGCGACCGAAGCCTCGAATCGACTCCACGCCCTTGCGGTCCGCCCCGAGTCGTACGTCGATCCGGTCCGCGGAAACGCGAGAATCTTTCGAGAAAAGGACGCACCTGTCAACGATTTTGATTCGGCCCTCGCGAGCCGAGACGCGAACGTCGCCCGCCGTGGCCATCGTCCACGTCTGTCCTTTCTCGTCGACGAGCCGGACTCGCTTGGGACCCTGGAGGATCATCGTGTCGCGATCGGGAAGGAGTACGCGGGCCGCGTAGAGGACGCTCCGCTCCGAGACGATTCGAACCCAGGGATTCCCTTCGAGGATTCCGGCCTGCGTGCGCGCGTCGTAGAGGAAGGCTCCGCAGCGGACTTGGGCCGAAGCTCGTCCCTCCGCCGCGGGGATCTCCATTCGGACGTCGTCGCGCGCCTCGATGCGAGCCGGTCGCCGGACCCCGTCGACCGTCTCGGATTGCTCGACCAGCGAGCCGGCATGGATTCCGATCGGTTTCTCCGACGGATCGCGTTGGAGATCGGCGGCGACGTTGCCGCAAAACTCCGTTCTCCCGGCGACCTCGTCGATGCGACAGTCATCCGCCTCGATCCGGCTCTCGCCCCGGCGCAGGCGGATGCGGCCGTCGGGAGCGATTCGACCCTTCCGCTCGCGCACATCGTAGTGGAAGGCGGCGCATTCCCCGCGCACCGGTTCTCCGGCCTCGATCCCGAACCCGTCGAAGGAGACGGCTCCCACGGCGACCATCCACAGGGGGCGCCAGACTCCTTCGCTCAGCTCGGATTGCTGGACCAGTTCGTGGGCGCGGATTCGAACGGTTCCGGCATTCGGATCCGGCACGAATTCCGTCTCCACATCCCCGGCGAACTCGGCTCGACCGGTGAGCCGATCCACCCTCGCGCGTTGCGATCGGACCCGGTTCCCGCTCGATTCCAACCGGGCGTCGCCCTCGAGGGCCATCGTCTCCAGTTCGACTTCCTTCTCCTTCCGGGCCACGATCATCGTCGCGGTCTCGGCGCTCAGTCGCGCATCGGCGTCGCCCCCGGTCGTCCAGACCTCGGTCCCTCCGCTGCCCGAGATGATCGCTCGCTTCTTGCGCTTGAGCTCGAAAACGGACATCGGTCCCGCCGATTCGAATCGGAGATACGGTTTGGACTCCGCGTCGGCGGGAGTGCGGGGATCGGACATTCGGCCGGCCACGCGACCTCGTTCGCGAATCAGGAGCTGATGAAGGGACTCGTCCGCCTCCAGCCCTCGTCCCGTGAAGGAAAGCGTGGTGCCGGCGAGCTTGAAATCCTGGAGCGTCGAAAAGCGCCGGCGCTTCAAGTCGAGATCGATCTCGCTCGTCTCGAGCTCCGCCCCGTCTTCCGAGACGATGCGCACCCCTCCGCGGAGTCGCAAAGTTCCCAGAGATTCCGAGTAGATCGCGCTGTCCGCGACGAGTCCGATTTTCTGGCTGCGATCCTGCGCGTCGGCCGGATCCGTGAAGAAAAGCGCTCGGAGTCGGGTGACCTCGAGCGTGAGCTTCTCGACGCCGGTCGGATCGGCCCGATCGCCCGAGACTTGGGCGACGAGGACCTGTTCGCCCCGCGCATTCCGTTCGAAGTACTGGACCTTCCAGGGGCCCAGCGGATCCTGGAGGATGCGCCGGGGATCCCGCGTCTTCTTCTCGTCTTGCGCCAGAAGAAGGATCGGGAGCGCGGCCACCGCGAGAAGATTCATACGAGTTCCACGTCCAGCAGATCCTGAACGTCGAGCATTCCGATAGGCTTTCCCCCTCCGTCCACCACGGGGAGCTCGTCGAACTTCCGATTCCGGAGCAGCTTCAGCGCCTCCGCGGCGAGCTGGTCCGGGCCGATCGTGGAGGGCCGGCGCGTCATGACCTCGCGCATCGGCGCCCGCAAGAGATCGGGGGAGCGGCTCATCAGGCGTCGCAGATCGCCGTCGGTGAAAATCCCCGAGAGCCGGCCTCGGCCGTCCACGACGGAGACGGCGCCGGCGCGCGCCTGGGTGATTTTGACGAGCGCGTCCGAGACGCTGGTCGATTCCTCGACGATCGGGTGTTTCTCCCCGGTCCGCATTACGTCGCGCACGGAGAGCAGCTTCCGTCCCAACTCCCCGGCGGGGTGGAAGAAGGCGAATTGTTCCTTCGTGAACCCGCGGAGCTGGAGCACCGTGAGGGCCAGCGCGTCTCCCATGGCGAGCAGCGCCGTAGTGCTCGCCGAGGGGGCGAGCTTGAGCGGGCAAGCCTCTTCGATCTGCCCGATCTCCACGACGACGTCGGCCAACTTGCCGAGGGAAGAGGAGGCCCGCGCGGTAAGCGCGATCACGGGAGCTCCGATCTTTCGCACCAAGGGCAGCAGCCGCAGGATCTCTTCCGTCTCGCCACTGTTGGAGAGGACGAGGATCACATCCTCGGGGACGACCCGTCCGAGGTCGCCGTGATACGCCTCCGCAGGGTGGAGGTACAGGGACGGCGTTCCGGTGGAGGCGAACGTCGCGGAGACTTTTTGTCCGACCAATCCCGCCTTCCCCATGCCCGTGACGACGATGCGCCCCCGGCAGCCGCGGATCATCTCCACGGCGCGTTCGAATCGGGCATCGAGACGGTCCAGGAGGGATCGGATCGCATCCGACTCCGCCTGGAGTACTTCCCGGGCGTGATCCAGACTCATGAAGCCCTCTATTATATATGGTGCCCTTCCCGGGAATCCACCCCGATTCCAACAAATGCTTCCCTTTTCCCGCATCATCGGATACACGACTTGCGGATGGACCATGAGAGCTCTTCGGACCGCCTCCGACGATTCATTCAGTTCCTCCTGGACCGAGACTATCTGACGCGCCCGCAGCTCGCCAAAGTCGCGCGGTTTCGTTCCATGATCGATACTCGAGTGGCGTTCTTGTGCTCCTTGCAGGGATACATTTCCCTGCGCGAGGCCTATGCCCTCTTGGCGGACCAGGTCAACAGCGGCAAGAGATTCGGCGAGTTGGCGGTCGAAAAGGGGTTGCTCGCGCAGGAACAGGTGAACGAGGTTCTCCAGTTGGCCCACGACAAATTCCTGATGTTCCAAGAGTGCCTTGTCGCCACCAGTACCATCGATCGGGATGCGTTGTTGCCGGTCCTCCAGGAGTTCGAGGAAGAGGCGCAAAGCGTGGAAGTCCGCGTGGACAAGGAAATCCCGGAACCGGTACAAGGAAGCTTGAGCGAGCTCGACGAGATCCCCGATACGATCAGCGACGGACGACTTCGGGCCGCCCTGCGTAGAGTCAAACAGTTCGCCACCGTGCCCAAGGTGGTCGAGCGCGCTCTTCAGCTCCTCAACGATCCGAACGTCAAGCTCGAGGCCGTCGAAGATGCGCTTCTTTCGGACCCGGCGCTCTGCGCCCAGATCCTTCGCCTGGTCAATTCCGCCTTCTTCGGCGTACGATCCGAAGTCTCGACGATCTCGCGCGCGGTGGTGACCCTCGGACTCAAGGCGGTACGGCAAGTCGTATCCGCGACTCTCGTGATCCGGCGGTTCAAGGAGCTTCCGGAGGAGAAAATCCGGGAGACGTGGTGGCATACCGTCTTGACCAGCCAGTGGTCCCGCGCTCTCGCGGAATTGCGCCGGGATGTCGGGGCGGAGGTGGCGGCGGTCGCCGGCCTCGTTCATGACGTCGGAGTGCCGGTCCTGCTTCAGTCGTTTCCCGAGAGCATGGCGGCCGTCGAGAGAATGATCGATCAGGGAATCGCGCTGCCGGAGGCCGAGAAGCGCGCCTTCGGGATGACTCACGCCGAGGTCGGATCGTTCCTCTGCCATTTCTGGGCGTTCCCGGACCCGCTCATTCAGGCCGTCCACCATCACCACACGCCGCTGCCGATCCTGCAGTCCCTTCACGATTTGGAGCCGCTCACCCGGATCGTCGGCGCGGCCTGCGCCCTCTCGAGCTTGGTCGCGGAAACCCCTCAGCTCGGAAACCTTCGTTCCCTGAGCGAGGAATTCGTCCAGTTCCACGGCCTGTCGATAGAGAAGCTGGAAGCACTCGCCCCGGATGTGTTTCAGGAGGCCCATCGCCTCGCGGCATTCTTGTCGTGAGTTGTCATCCCCGCTCGGGCAGACTATAATTCCGCCCCAGTGGAGACCGCGTATCGGCGCCTACGCTACGTTCCCCCGGAACTCTCTCATCGATACGGCCCGCGCGTTCACCTCCTGGCGCACCCCGCGCTCTTGAGTCGTCTCGCCCGCGCCTGTTCTCCGGAATGCGGCGCTCCCGAAATGCTCCGACTGGTGGACAACCTGTACCGAGAAATGGCTTCGATCGTCGCCAGCGCCGAGTTCCCCCGAAAGAATGCCCGCATCGCCACCCGGATGAAACGGCTCCACCCCGAAGCGGTATACGAAGGAGAGATCGTGGACCCCAGGACGCCGGTGGTCTGTATCGACATCGCGCGGGCCGGGATCGTTCCGACGATCACGTGCTACGACGTGTTTTCGTCGATCGTCGATCCCCGGAAGGTGCGACAGGACCACGTATTCATGAACCGCAGGACCGACGGAAAGGGACGGGTGGTCGGAGTGGATCTCTCGGGATCGAAACTCGGCGGACGAATCGACAAGAGCGTCCTGGTGCTGCCGGACCCCATGGGAGCGACGGGCTCCTCCGTCTCGGCCGCGTTGGACCTCTATGAGAAACGGAGACTCGGCCGGCCCCTCAAGGTGATTACGATGAATCTCATCGTCACCCCCGAGTTTGTCCGGCGCGTGCAGACGGACCATCCCGGCGTCATTCTCTACGCGATCCGGCTCGACCGCGGACTCTCCAAGGACCAAGTTCTCCGTCGCGTGCCGGGCGAGCGATGGGCCGACGAACGCGGTTTGAACGACCGGCATTACATCGTCCCGGGCGGAGGCGGATTCGGAGAGCTTCTGAACAATGCGGAAGAGTAGTCGATCCTGGAATCGCCCTCGTTTGTCAGGACTCCGATGCTGATCCTGAAAAACCTCTTCCGGAGAAAGATCCGCACGACGCTCTCCGTGCTCGGCGTGGCGATCGGAATCGCCGCCATCATCGCCTTCAACGCCGTCGCGGGCGGCTTCAAGGACGGGCTCAACGCCTACGCGAGCCAGACCGGCGCGCACCTCATGGTCCTGGCGCGCGACGTGCCCGCGTCCGAGTACAGCCGCGTCAGCGCCGAGGAGTTGCGCGCGATTTCTACCATGCCGGGCGTCCATCAAGGGGCGGGCACCGCGTTCTACGTCGCGCGCGCGAGCGGTCTCCCCGCGCTCTTCCTTTTCGGACGAGACCCGAACGAGCTCCCGATCCGCCGCTATCGGAACTCCGATCTTCAAGGGCGCCTACTCGAGACGGACGGCGAAATCATGCTCGGATATGTCGCCGCGGAGAAGATGAAGAAGAAGCTGGGCGAGGACGTCGAGCTCTTCGACGGTCGGAAGTTTCGTCTCGTCGGGGTCTACACCGTGGGGATCCCGTGGGAAAACGTGGGCGCCGTCGTCACCGTCCGGGTCATCCAGGAAAAGCTCCGGATGGGGGACGCGGTGCAGCTGGGGATGGTGTACCTGAAGGACCCGCGCGAGCGGGACGCCGTGAAGGCCCGAATCGAACGGACCTACCCGAATCTGATCGCGGTTCCGAGCGAGGAATTCGCCGGGAATTTCGAGAACCTTCAGTACATCGACTGGTTCGTCTGGGTGGTCTCGCTCATCGCGGTGATCGTCGGCGGCCTCGGGGTCCTCAACACGATGCTGATGACGGTGAGCGAGCGGACCCGCGAGATCGGGACGCTCCGCGCCGTCGGCTGGAGCTGCCTCCGCGTGATGGGGCTGATCCTCTCCGAGGGGGTGCTCATCAGCGTGATCGGCGGGGCGACCGGACTTCTGGTCGGCTGGGGGGGAGCGGAGATCCTGATCCGCTGGGCTCCGCGGGGATTCCTTCGCACGACGTATTCGCCCCAGATGTTTCTGGAAGCGATGGCGATCGCTCTGGCGCTCGGGATCGTGGGCGCGCTCTATCCTTCCTACCGGGCGTCGAGGCTCTCGCCCATCGAGGCGCTCAAGTATGAGTGAGTTCGCTCTTCGGGCGGTGGAGGTCATCAAAGAGTACGAGGGCGGCTCCGTTCGCGCTCTCGCGGGCGTTTCGGTCGACGTCCGGCGAGGAGAACACCTCTGCATCATGGGACCCAGCGGCTCGGGCAAGTCGTCTCTCCTCTATCTTCTCGGGGCGCTCGACCGGCCCACCTCCGGCGAGGTTTGGATCAACGGCCGTAATCTGGGCCAGGAAAGGAACTTGAACGCCGTCCGCGCCAAGGAAGTCGGGTTCGTCTTTCAACTGCACAACCTACTGCCGGTGCTGACGGCGACGGAGAACGTGGAGATCCCCATGATGGCGCTGGGAATTCCCCGGGTCGAGCGGCGTCGGCGGGCTCGGGAGTTCCTCGAACGCATGGGATTGGCCCACCGGCTCGACTCGATCGCGACGAAGCTCTCGGGAGGCGAGCGGCAGCGCGTGTCCATCGCGAGGGCGCTCGCGAACGGGCCGTCGGTGATCCTGGCGGACGAACCGACCGGCGACGTGGATTCGAAGACGGGCGATCAGATCATGGAGTGCATCGAGTCGGCCCGCGCCTCCGCGGGCGCGACGCTCGTCGTCGTCACGCACAATCCTGCGTTGGCCAAAGGCGCGGACCGCTGCCTGATGATGCGCGACGGAAGGCTGCACCCGGCGTGAAGGAGTTCCTCAAGTCCGGCTGGTTTCGCCTCACGATTCCGGATTCCTGGCAGGTGGACGAGGACGAGCAGCCGATCGCCCTCTACGATCCGCAGGGAGCGGGCGCCGTCCAGATCACCGCGGAATCGCCCAAAGCGAGAAAAGCGGGAGAGCGCATCGACGTCTTCCTCATGATGCGCGCGTTCCTGCGATCGGTCGGGGTGGACGTCGAGGAGACGGACGCGAGACGCTACAGCCGGGGCGGGCTGGAGTGGGCCTATACGGAGTACGAGGCGGAATCGGGAGAGGGGCCCGTCTATTGGAGAGTCTGGTTCGCCACGAACCACGACGTCCTGGCCTTCCTTACGTACGCTTGTCGCGCCGAGGACAAAGAATCGGAGAGATCCGCAGTAGATCCGGTCGTCGATTCCCTCGTCCTATTCTGACGAGCGAACCACGGTCGCGGTCGAGTCTACCAAGATGCGACCTTCGGCGACCGCGGAGGCAAGTCATGTGCGCTTCTCCTTGATGAGGGACAGGAGCCGGCGAAATTCCTCGGTCCCGGCGCGCTCCGAGAGTTCGAAGAGGGCCATCTCGGTGGTGCAGGGAACGACGCCCGCCGCGGCCATTTTTTCGATCCCGACGACGTGATCGAATTCGGCGCGGGCCGAACAGGCGTCTCGGGCCGCGTGCACCGTGAACCCCGCCGCAATGCCGTCCAGAGCGGTCTGGCAGACGCAGATGTGGGTCTCGAGTCCGAGGACGAGGAGCTGCCGACGCCGGAGGGCGTTCACCTTTTCGCGAAATTCGTCGGTACCGAATGCGGAAAAGGTCAGTTTCGGAATCGGATGGAACGAGCCGAGCGCCTGCCGGAGCCCTGCCGTAGTCTCGCCGAAAACCTTCGACTGATGTTCCGTCACGAGAATCGGCAAGCCGAGAATCTTCGCGGCGCGAACGAGGCGCAGGGCGTTTTCCTCGGTATCTCCGGCCCGGGCGACGACGGGGAGAAGTCGCTCCTGGAGGTCCACGAGGATGAGCGCGGTCCGATCGCGTTGGAGGGCCAGTTCGTGTCGGTGGGGACCTGCCCGGGCACCGAACGGCATCAGAGTTCTCGCCAGCCGACACGGGGGATCTTCACCGGCGAATATCGGTTTCCGATGTCTCGGAGAATGTCCTCGGTCTCGGCGACGTGCGTCCGCACCCACTCGAGAACCTGGGCCGGAGTGGGAAAGGGGTCCCCGGTGTCCTCAATCGTCCTGAGAAGGAGAGTTTGGTAGAACAGGGGTTTGACCGACTCCTCCCAGGTCCTTTCTCCCACTTGAGCATAAATGTGGTGATGAAGGGCGATGATCGACTCGGGAAGGGGATGAAGTTCCAGGAAGCCCGGAGGCAGGGATTTTCCGACGAGGATTTCCGCGGTGGCCTGGTCCAAGGCCGCGGTAGGAGATGGAGGCGGGCGTCTTTCCCACCGGTCGAGGGACATGGCGGAGAGCACGGCGAGTAGGCCGGCGAGACCCACGAGAGGTGCACCCGGATATAAGCGCATCCCGAACCCTCGGATACTCCTACCGAAATTCTACCGCAGCGGGGAAGGTGGCGCCATCAGTAACCGGCGAGATCCACTTCGATGGCCGACTCGTTCTTGGGCCGGGACGACGGTTCCGCGTGATCGAAAGAAAAGTGGACCGTCTGGAATCGGGAGCGGAAGCGATTCACCTCGCCCTGGACCTTCTTTCCGTCGATCACGCACTCGGCGAAGAGACGGGCGATCTCCTCCATCTCGGGCTCCTTCATGCCGAAGCGCGTCATCTCCTGGACGCCGAGCCGCAGGCCCGACGGGTTGTTGACGTACTTGGCGGGATCCTTCGGCAGGAGGTTTCGGTTGAGGATGATGTCGTTCTCCTTGAGGAGGATCTCCACCTTGCCGCCGCCGCCGTGTTTCTTCACGTCCACGATGACCTGGTGGGTTTCCGTCGTGCCGTACTCGCGTCCCTCGACTTCGATCGCTCGTCGGTGAAGCGCCTCTCCGAGCGCCTTGGCGTTGGCGATCACCTGCGTCGCGTAGGCCGCGCCGAATTCCATCATTTCATACGCGGCGACGAGAAGGGGCGGAAGAGTGAACAGGTGATGGTTGGAGAGCGACCCCGGAAACGCCATCTTGTCCACGCGGGTCCAGCGCTCGTCGGGAAGATTGGAGAGCACGACGCCCCGCTGAGGACCGAAAAACGTCTTGTGGGTCGATCCGAGGAGAACGTCGGCCCCCTCGGCCAAGGGATCTTGAAACTTTTTTCCCGCGATGAGGCCGAGGACATGGGCGCCGTCGTAGATGACGGTGATCCCCTTCTCGCGACAAACGGCCGCGAGCTCGGCGACGGGTTCCCGGAAGAGAATCATGCTCTTCCCGAAGACGACGACCTTGGGTTCTTCCCGGAAGATCGCATCTTTGGCCGCGGGCACGTCGATATGCCAGCCGTCCTCCGTGCGGGGAAAGGGGACGATGTTCCGAGTGTATTTCCCCAAGCCTCCCATCAACTGGTGGCTGATGTGTCCCCCGGCCGGGAGAGAGTTCACCATCGCCGGCGCGTTCCACGGGACGAGGGCGCTGAACACGACGTCGTTGGCGTTCGTGCCGCTGATGGTGCGGACTTCGGCCTGTCGGCAGCCGAAGATCTCCCGCATGGATTCGCGTGCCTTGGTTTCGATGGCGTCGATGTACTCGGTTCCTTGGTAGTACCGCGCCCCGGGGTGGCCCTCGGCGTAGCGATGGCCGAAGTCGGTCGCCAGGACGTTTCGCGCCCGTTCGGAGAGGACGTTCTCGCTGGCGATGAGGTTGAGGGTGCGACGGAGGCGCCACTCGTTCTGGGATCGGGTCAGCGCCTCGACCTCTCGAACTCTCTCTTCGAGCACGGGGCTCCTCAAGCGGAGGTGACCGGGACGCGCATCGGCTTCACCACCTTATGGGCGCGAAGACAGGCGGTACACACCTTCATCCGAACGGTGCGACCGTCCACGAGGGCGCGGACGCGCTGGAGGTTCGGCTTGAAGCTGCGCTTCGAGCGGCCGGTGATTTTGCGGCCGACGCCGCCCTTCGCTTTGGCCAGACCGCGGCGGGTGATCTGCTCGCCCCGGAGGGGGCCCTTTCCGCAGATCTCGCAGCGGCGGCCTTTCGTCATCGGTTGGATCACAAGGAATCTCCTGTTGACTCGGGAGCGGCCATCATAGTGATTTCGCGGCGGATTTCACGACTTTTTTCGGATCCGATTTCCGCCAACGCTCCGCCCCCCGGCCCGATTGTATAGAAGGGGGCGGGTCGCTTGACAACCCCCCTCGGAGTGTTAGACTCCTGAGGATCGCTTTCGAGGAACCATGGCCAGCCACAGCCTCATCGGCCTCGACATCGGATCGAAATTCGTCAAGGCGCTTCAGCTCACCGAATCGAGCGGCCAGTTCAAGATCAGCGAGTTTTCCGTCCTCGAAATCCCTCCCCAATACTCCCTGGGCGATGCCATCAGCGAGCTCATGTCCAGCCGGCGCTGGAGGACGAAACGGGTGGTGAGCGCGGTTTCGGGGCGGTTCGTCTTCGTCCGCTACATCAACATGGCCGTGATGACCCCGGAAGAGTTGGGCAACGCCGCGAAGTACGAGCTCGGGAAGTACATTCCGGTCGAGGTGGACGAGGTGCTCCACGACAGCCAGAAACTGGAGGAACTCCCGATCCAGGAAGGGCAGGACCCGGAGATGCGGGTGCTGCTCGTCGCCGCCAAGAAGACTTTCATCGAGGAGCATATCGAGCTTCTCCGTTCGGTGAATCTGGTCCCGCAGATCATCGACGTGGATTCCTTCGCCTTGGGGAACGCCTACGAACTCACGGGGCTGGTCAATGCCCAGGCGATTCGACCCGGGAAACTGGTGGCGTTGGCCGATATCGGCGCCGCGAAGACGAACATCAACATCATGTCCGACACGCTCTCGTTCTTCACCCGCGAGTTCTACAAGGGCGGGGACGATGTCACGGACGCCGTTTCCAAGAAGTTGGGGATCGAGCCCAAAGAGGCCGAGGCGCTGAAACGCAATCCGGGCGGCGATCTCCCGCGAGTGGAGGAGTGCGTCGGGAGCGTCCTCGAGGACATCTGTCACGACATCAACATCTCGATCGACTACTTCGAAAACCAGTACGACAAGAAGGTGGAGGAGGTGTTCATCACCGGCGGATCCGCTTCCTGCGTGGGAATGCAGGAAACGCTGGAAAGGACCGTGCAAAAGCCGGTGACGCGATGGAACCCCCTCCAATACGTGGAGGCGGATCTTTCGGACGATGCGATGCAGCAACTTACGGACAACGGATTGCAGGGCGCGATCGCCCTTGGACTGGCCTCCCGGATCCGCAAGGACTGACCGATGATCAAGATCAACCTACTCCCGAAGGAATTGCGGCCCGTCGACCGGACCCCGTTCCCTCGATTGATCCTCATCTTCGGAACCACCGCGGTCGGCGTCGGGCTCCTGGCGTACGTGGCCTTTCTCATCCTGGTGGAAGTGAAGGCCGAGAACATCAAGCTGGCCGAACGTCAGAAAATCCTCGGACAATACGCGCAACAGGTCAAGCAGTACGACGGCTTGGACGCCGACCTCAAGAAACTCGGCGCGAAGACCGCGGACATCGAGCGGGTCGCCGTTCGCGACGTGGCCTGGTGGCAGGTCATCGACGCGGTGTGGAGCGTCGTCGCCGCGGAGGATCGCAAGGTCTGGCTCGAGGACATCCGCGTCCTCGACGACAAGGGAACCCAACAGATTGTGCGGAAGAGCGACCCGTTGACGCGCCAGTTTCCCCCCTACGGGCTCCAAATTCGCGGGTACGCCGCAGGACTCGACGCGAGAGAGGTCGCGAAATTCCGGATGGACCTCAAGAAACACCCGGTGCTCAAGAAGTTTCTCCCCGTGATGAACTTCAACCCCGACTACCGCCTCACGGAAGAGAAGGACTTCGTGGAAGGGGTTTCGATGGTGTTCGAGGTCGTCCTCCTCGCGGAGATGCCGAAAGCCGGAGGCAAGAAGTGAGCGAAAAGGCGATCCTGGCGATCATGGCGGGGGCATTGGTCCTCGTCCTCCTGGTGGGCGGAGCCGGGGTCTACTTCGTGAAGTTCAGCCTGATTCGCAGCCGCGGACTCCAGATCGCGAAAGTCGATCGGGATATCGAGACCGCGGAGACCAAATCTTTCCTCCTGGTCCCCAACCTTCCGAAGAAGAAACTGCAGGACCTTCGGGGGCAGATTCAGAACGAAAACTGGGCCGGGGCGAAGAGCGAGGCGGAACTTCTGGCCACGATTCGTTCTCGAATCGAGAAGAGATGCTCGACGTGCGAATCCCATCAACAGAAGCTTCAGAGCGCGATCAAAGCGAAGCATCAGCCTTCGGCGTTGGAACTTGCGACCGAGTTCGCCGAGCACTACGAAGTGCACGAGGATCGGAGCCTGCCGACTCAGATCCAGCGGAGAAAGAGCGTGGGCGAGAAACTGGAAGGCCTCATTCCGCCGTTCAAGGGGTCCGAGTCGCCCGGCGAGCCCGAGGTGGATCTCGAGTACGACGCCTTCATCGTGCTCATCGAGCGGCTCCGCCGGCAGGCGGGAATCGCGATTACGCAGGCGAAATGGGTCGCGCCGAAACGCGCCACGGGTCCCGGCGCGAAGCAGACGCGGCTTCCCGTGGGCCTCCACAAGTCCGACTTCGAGATCCAATGCCTCGGCGGTTTCTACCAGCTTCTGCGGTTCCTCAATCTCCTGGAGACGGTGAACCGGCAGATCAACGTCGAGACTTTTCAAGTGACCGCAGGGAAAAGTACGGGGGTCGCCCTCCACTCGATGAAGGTGACGCTCTACACGTTTTCGGATCAGGGCACGGGGCCGGCGCAACCGACCAAGAAGGACGACAAGACGCCGACTCCGACGACGCCGGTCTCGCGGGACATGCCGGATTAGGCCCGGAACCTATTTCTCCAGCTCCGCGATCTTCTCCGCGATCTCCTTCTCGATGTCGCGGGTGACGGCGCCGGAGTCGTCCTTGAGCTGACATCCCTGGAATCGGGGCTGATGCTTCTTTAGATACTCGAGCGCCTCCGGTTTCTCCATGTTCTGCGCCCGCGCGCGAACCTTGTCCCAGGCATCCTTGGCTTGAACCAGGAGATCTCGGATTCTTCCCTCGGCCTTGCCTCGGTCCCCGGAGTCCTTGGTCCTTTGGAGGAAATCTTCCCAATCCTTCTTGGCGCCCGCGTAGTCGTTTTCTTCCCAACCTTTGGAGAGGTGTTTCTGGGTGATGCCGGCGCCCGTGGCCTGGAAGCCGTTCTTGCGATCCTCCGCGAGCCGGTCGTTGTATACCGCTTCGACCCGATCGTACATTTTGTCGATCTCGCTGGTCTTTTCGGGAAGGGCCCAGGGACGTCGGAGGATGCGGTGATCGTCGCGGTTCCTCTTTACTTGGTCGAGGAAGGCCTTACACTTTTCCTTGGTCTCGTTGTACGTGTTTCCCTCGAATTCCTTTCTTAGCGCGCTCCAGTTTTGGGCGGCGTCCTCGCGAAGTTTCTTGTCGGTGCGCGCCTCCTCGATGCTCTTCTTGAGTTGCTCTTTGCTCTGGCCGAGCTCCGGGTGTTTCTCGCAGAGCTTGATGGCCTGCTCGCAATAGCCGATGGCCTCGTCGAAGCGGTCGGCCTCCGAGGCTTGGGCCGCTTTCTTGGTGAGTTGGCGGATTTGCTCCTGGTCGAACTTGAGGTCGTCGTTCTTTCCCAGGAACAGGAAGATGACCGCGGTGATGGCGACGATGGCGATCCCGGCTCCCGCGATGATGAAGACGAGAGGGTTGGTCTTCTTCTTCCCTACTTGCGAGGTGAAGCGTTCCACCATGGAGGAGCGGGTGGTCGCGCGTTGGGTCGTCGGCGGTTTCGCCGGGCCCGTCGCGACACGGGAGGTGGCCCCGCGTCGAGTGGTCGGCTTTCCCGCGGAGGTCGGTACCCGGCTCGTCGCCGTTCGCACGGGGGGAGGGGGAGCCGCCTCGGTCTTCTTGGTCACCGTCGTCGCCGACGGAGCGCCCTTCTTGGTAGCCGCCGTCGGCGGCCCTTCGGTGCGCGTGGTCGGACGGTCCGCCGTGGGAACTCGGCTCGTCGCGGCGCCGACCTGTCGGCGCTGGGTGTCGCCGGGGGACTTCATGACGGTCGGGCCCTTGACGGCCGAGCCGTCCTTGAAGAGGATGACGCACTCTCCGATCTGAATGCTGTCGCCGTGATGGAGCTGATGTTCCCCCGTCATCAGGACCCCGTTGATGTAGGTCCCGTTGCCGCTCCCGAGGTCGACGAGTTTGTATCCCTGCGCCACCCGGACGACTTGGCAATGGCGGCGAGAGGACTTGATGTCCTTGAGGCGGACGTCGCATTCCAATCCCCTCCCGAGGGTCACGGAAGGGCTTTCGAGCGAGTAATTTTCTTCGCCGCTGTCGCTCTGGATGGTCAGGCTCGCCATCGGAGTCTCCCGTCACGGCCGCAGCGGCGATTATAGGGAGCCCCCGGACCGCAATTCAACAGGAACACGGATCCAAGACGGAGGTAGGGGGGTGTTCCCCCCCCCAAAAAAAAAGTCGCCCGGCCTGGGGGCCGGGCGAGGTTCGTGTTCGGGCGCCGGGCACAGGATGGGAGGGCTGACCCCCGGAGGTGGGTCGGGGGTTTGGGTGGAACCGGCGCCCGTGGCCAGTCGGGTGTTGCGTTCGTCTTCGGTTGAGAGCCTCCTAAAGAGGTCGCACATCCGTCGGCCGGGGCGTTCCTTCTTCTCCGCTCCCGGCACCCATTACATATGTACGATATCCATCAAAAATAGTTTTGTCAAGGGAAATAATTCCGGCGCTCGGAAGATCGGGGCCGCTCAGGCCCCGTCGGCCGCCCAGCGCAGTCCTACGGAGCATCCGGCTTCGTGGGCCAGCTCCGCCGGCGTCCATCCCGGGAGATGGCCGTCCGCGAGGCCCGGGGGAAGCGGGACCTCCTCGACGATCCCCTTGGATTCGTTCTCGAGCTCCTTCCACAGGACCGCTTCGCCGCACGCGGAAGGCGACGGACCGTACAGGTTCCGCGTCTCCGTGTAGGTGTTGCCGGGACACCGGCTGCAGTAGGCGCGCAGTCCGCAGGAGGGACAGCCCTGGAGCCTGGAGGATCGGTGAAATCCGCGCAGCTCTCGCAGCAGCGTCGACTCTTCCCAGATGGTCCGGAAGGGGGCGTATCGGATGTTTCCCGCCGGGATGGGAAGGGTGACGCAGGGGAAAACGTCCCCGTAGGCGTTCACGGATACGAGCGTCTTGGCCATGCCGCAGGAGAGATCCCGATTCCCCGCGCGGTCCACCTCCTGCGGGGTCCATTCCGGACCCTGGAAATCTCGGAGGAGTCGCTTGTGCATGTCGCGCGACGGACGGAGGGCGATGGTGTCGGAATTGAGATCGTCGCGGGCGGTGATCGTGGGGTCCACGCGGATCGGGATCTCCAGTCGTCGCGCCATCTCGACCGCCGCCCACGCCTCGTGCGCGTTCCGGTTCGTCGCGATGAACTTGAACACCACATGGACTCCGCGTTCTTTCAGCCGCCGAACCGCGCGAAGGGTCTTCTCGAAAGAACCCCGGCGCCGGGTGAGATCGTCGTGAATCTCGGGCGTAGCTCCGTAGATCGAGATGCCGACGTGGAGGAGGTTTTCCGCCGCCAGCGCCTCCGCCGTGGCATCGTCGATCAGGAGCCCGTTCGAGAAGAACTGCACCGCGAAGCGCGCCCGGCTTGCGTGCCGGACGATGGAAACGAAGTCGCGATTCACGGTCGGATCGCCGCCGACGAACGTCAGGAAGAGCGTGCCGATGTCGCGGAGCTGGTCGAGGAGGCCGACGATTTCTTCCCGGCTCAGCTCCCGTCGCCCCCGCTCGGGAGTGGCGTAGCAATGTCGGCAGGCGAGGTTGCAGCGACGCGTGAGCTCTACGATCGCGGCGCGGGGGATCGGAATCTCGCCCTGCCTGCGGTTCGGGAGTAGGGCCTTGACCCGGTCGATCACTCGACCACCTGAACGAGATCGAGGGAAAGTAGCGTCTCGAGAAACTCCCCGACGTCCTTCTTCGCGGTCTCTTCGTCCACGTCGTAGGTCTTCAGGACGAACGCCTCGATCTCCCGAACGGTGCGACCGGGTTCCAGATACCGCCAGAGGTCGGTCGCAACGTCGTCGAATCGGTGAACGGTCCTCTTTTTCGTGGCGACGACGACGGCCTGACCGTCGAGCACCTGAAACGCCGTGCGGGAGGAGGGACGAACGACCGTGTCGGGCTTCATGTCGCGATTGTATCAAAGCCTCGAGGGCACGCCGGTATAATTATGATCGTGGGCGTTGCGCTGAGCTGCGCGTGCGGGGCCTCGTGGAAGGTCGACGAGAGCCGGGTGGGCAAGCTTGTCCAATGTCCGAAGTGTGCCGATCTCGTGCCGGTCCCACGCGTGGATACGGAGGCCGTGGTCGTCACCGACGCGCCCGCTTTCTTCGCACCCCCGAAGCCCGCCCCCGAGGGCAAACGATGCCCGTCCTGCGGTCGGGGATACGAATACGATCCGCGCGTCTGCCCTCACTGCGGATTTCGATTGAGCGGCCGGGCGGACACCGGCGTCCTCCCGGGACCGTCGCCGGCCGTCGAATCCGCTCCCGAGGTCGTTCGAGGCGCCCCTGCCTGGGAAATCTGGGTCGTTCTCTGTTTCCTCGGGATCGGGATCCTCGTGAATCTCATCTCCCTCTCGCTGTGCGGCATCGCCGTGGGAGCGGTGATGTTCTACGGCGTGCTCAAGCGCGAGAACTGGGCGTGGTGGATGGTGGTCGTCCTTTCGACTCTTGCGGGTATTCTCCTCGCCGTGGTGGCCGCCCTCCCCGACGTCGTGCCCTCGAGCGTAATCAATCCCGCCTTTCTCTGGGTCGAGGTCGCGCTCCGGGCCCTCATCGTGACGCTGATGATCGTCTGCCGCGCTCGTGGGGCCTACTTCGGAGCCTAGGCTCTGTCTGACGAATCCTCGTGAGCCGCGGCGCGCCGAGAACCGAGCCAG
>CAZGKV010000009.1:0-88620 GCA_964526305.1 uncultured Planctomycetales bacterium
GTGTCGGCATCTTGGGCATGGCGGGGTCGAGGCCCGGAGGTACCGTCGCCCGAATCTTCCTGGCCAATGCGCTCTTGATCCTGACGATGCTGGGCCTCGGCGCGATCGGCGCGCGCGCGGTCACCGGCGACACGCGGCAAGAATTCGTTCCCCTGATCGGGGTCTTTTTCGGGACGGCCCTCCTCGAGATCGGAGCCGGCCTCATCCTCTTCATCCTCGCCTTGTTCGAACGCCCTCGAGGGACCGTCTCGCTCATGGTGGGATCGGCCGTCTACGCAAGTGCGGCGACGTTGGGGGTCCTGGCGTTCCTATGGGGAACTCAGTAGGGCCAAGAAATGCCGGTTCGACACTGCCAGAAGTGCGGACTTAAGGTCTTGGTGGACGAAGCGCAGCAGTCGGCGAACCCGTTCTACTGCCAGCGCTGCGAGGCGTCCGTGGGAGGCGATACGCAGCGGCTCGAGGGAGGTCCTCCGGGCGGAGAAGCTCCGAAGGCGGGACCGGTCAAGGTGGTCTGCCCGTTCTGCCGGGGGGGGTTCTCCGGAAGGATTCCGAGCAAGCCCGCGAAAGGCTCGTGCCCGATCTGCCGCAAGGAACTCGTGCTCCTTCCGACGGGAGAAATCGTATCCGCCGAGTCGTTCGATTCGTCGAAGCGAGCGGGCGCCGAACCCACGACCGACGACCAACTCCAAGCGGCCAAGCGCGCGATCGAAATGACGAAGGCGAGGGAAGTTCCCGAAGAGCCGGAACCGGAGATCGATCGGACCGTTGTGGCCCCTCCTCCGCCGTTGCCGCTGCCCCCGCCTCCCAAGATCGAGGAGCCGCCTCCACCCCCCCCCCCCCCACCCACCCCCCCCCCCCCCCCCCTGCCGGCCGTGATGAAAGCCACACCCCCGAAGACGATTCCAAAGAAGGCAGCTCCTCCGACTCCGACCGCGCCCCCCGCGCCGGCTCGTGGAATCGGAAAGGCGATCCTGGCGGCGATTCTCTTCTTTCTTCCCCTCGGGGCCGGCGGCGCCATGTGGAAGCTTCGTGAAGGATCTCTGCGGACCGTCGTGGGCAAGTTGGGCGGGTTCGGCGAAAAGGGACTCTTGAAGGTCTACGGAACGCTCCGCAGATCGATCTAATCCCCGAACGATCCCACGATCTTCACGATCTCGTGCGCATCCCGAGCCGCCATGATTTCCAGACGCCTCTGTTCGTCCGAAAAGATCGTCGCGGCCTGCCGGTATACCTCGAGATACAGCTTGTCGTGATAGGGAGGCGCCACCACGCCGAAGAAGAGATGGACCGGCTGTCCGTCGATCGCGCCGAATTCTACGCCGGGCGTCGATCGAGCGAAGCACAGGGTGAAATCGCGCGCCTGCATGGTACGGACATGAGGGATCGCAATCCCCCCGCCGATCCCCGTCGTCGCTTTCCGTTCTCGATTCTCGAGATCGGTGAAGAGCTTTCGCGGGTTGACCACCTTGCCCGAGGCTTCGAAGAGCGTCGTCAATTCCTCCAGGACCGAAGTCTTGACGCTCCATACGAGACGGTCCAGGCTCCATCCCTCGGGGACCTCCTCGGGGGTCCGCGCATTCAGTTCGAGTTTGACTTGGGGAGGTTTGAGATACCGTGTCAGACGCATCAATAGCCCGCCGGAGCGGCCGATTTTCCGCCGAGCACGATCTTCACGCTCGCGCTCGCGCCGATCCGCGAAGCGCCGGCTTCGATCATATTGACGGCCATCTCGGTGTCGCGGATTCCCCCGGAAGCCTTCACCCCCATCCCCTCGCCCACGGTGCGGCGCATGAGGCGGATGTCCTCGACCGTCGCGCCGGTCGGGCCGTAGCCGGTGGAGGTCTTGACGAAGTGAGCGCCGGCCCGCTTCGAGAACTCGCACGCGCGGATCTTCTCGTCGTCCGTGAGGTAGGTGGTTTCCAGAATGACTTTCACGGTGCCGTTGTGTCCCGCGGCCCGCACCACGGACTCGATGTCGCGGAGCACGAGGGCGTCGTCCTTGGACTTGACCGCGCCGATGTTGATGACCATGTCGAACTCCACGGCGCCGTCGTCCCGCACGGCTCGAGTCTCGAAGGCCTTGATCTCGGGTTGCGTCGCTCCGAAGGGAAACCCGATGACGCTGCAGATGCGGACGCGCGAGAACCGGAGGCGCTCGGCGCAGAGTCGGACCCACACGGGGTTCACGCACACCGAAGCGAACTGATACTTGGCCGCCTCGTCGCAGAGCTTCTCGAGGTCGGCGCGCGTCGCGTCGGGTTTGAGGAGCGTGTGGTCGATGTAGCCCGCGAGGACGGAGGCGAATTCTCCGAGTCCGGGGGACGCGCCGATGCGGTCGGCACCGGCTCCCAGGATCCCGGAGATCTTCCCGTGGCAAACGGAAACGCACGAACCCCAGGTCGGGCACGTGCGGCAGTCCTTGAAGTGGGGCGTGTCTACCAGCGCTTGTAGCGCGCGAGTTCCGTGCGGACGCGCAGGATCGCCGCCTCCCATTTCGTTTCGAAGAGCGGGGCGGACGATTTTTCGGCTTCCAGCTCCGCCTTGATCCGCTCCTCGTCCGTCTTGGCCGTCTCGCCGGTCTTGCCTTCCCGCTTGCGTTTTTCCGCCTCTTCGGTCTTGCGCACTTCCTCGTCGATTTCGTCGAGAACGTCTTCGGGCTTCTTCGTCGGCGTTTTTCCCTGGAGCCGCGCGATCTTCGCCTCCAAGAGAGCGACCTCGCCCGCCACTCGTTCGCGGCTGGTCCGCAGCGAATCCCGCTTTTGCGCGAGCTCGGCAAGCTTCTGCTTCCGAGCGTCGGACTCCGGTTTCGCTTCCTCCGCTTTGATGAGGCCGTCGGTCTTCGCGAGCTCGTCGTCGAAGGCCTTCAACTCCCCCTTCTTCTTCGCCAGATCCCTTTCCGCCTCGGCCAGCTCCGACGTAGGCTTCTTGACCTCCTCTTTCTTGACCGTCTCCTTCTTGGGTTCGGTCTTCTTGGGGGAGGACTTGCACCCGGCGGCCAGGGCGACGGCGAGAATCCAGGACCAGCGTTTCATGAAAACCTCCGAGGGCTCACTCTACTGGGACGTCTCGGGAGGGTCAAGGGTTCCCACTCGGTCCACCACGGCCACGACGACGGCCTGCACCGGGATCTGATTCGAGCCGTAGAGGAGGCGAGCTCCACTTCCCTCCTTGTTGACGAGGACGAAATCACCTTCGCCGGCATCGACGCGATCCAGGGCAAGAAGGGCGCTCCCCGACGGTTTGCGGTCGAGATCCACGGGATGGACGATGAGGAGCTTGTGCCCCTCGAGGTTCGGATCTTTTCGCGTGGCCCAGACGACGCCGGTCACTCGGGCCAGGATCACGGCGACTTCCCCTCGACGATGCCGACGATCGCCGCGTCGCAGGGCGTAAGCGAATCGATGTCGCGCTTCATCGCGAGGACGGCTTCGCGAGCCGTGACGTAGAAAACGAGTTCGCCGACCCCGGCGCCGACGGTGTCGACCGCCGCGAGGGGGGCGCCCGCGGGGGCGAGGTCGTCTCCCACGGGTTGCAGGAGCAGCATCGTCGCGCCCGAGAAGTTCTCGTCCTTCTTCGTGGCCCAGATGGTCCCGACGACCTTGGCGAGGTTCATCGCCGCTCCCTCCGATCGAGCGCGTCGATCTTCTGCACGCGTCGTTCGTGCCGGCCTCCCTCGAAGGGGGTTTCGAGCCAAGCCTGGACCCACGTTCGGACTTCGGCCGCCTCGGGGCGAGTCCCGAGAGTGAGCACGTTCGCGTTGTTGTGGCCGCGCGAGTTCAGGATGTCGAACATCGAGTCGCACTTCGCCGCGCGGACGCCGGGCACCTTGTTCGCAACCATGCACGAACCGATGCCTGCGCCGTCGACGACGATTCCACGGTCGCACGTGCCGTCGGCCACGGCGAGGGCCGCCTTCAGGGCGAAATCGGGATAATCCACGGACTCCTTGGAGTGCGTGCCGAAATCGAAGACGAGGAATCCCAAGGACTCGAGGTGTCCCTTGATTTCTTCCTTGCGCTCGTATCCGCCATGGTCGGCGGCGAGGGCGACTTTCATCTTGCCCGAAGTCGGACGAGGGCGGGATTCGATTCGGACGCGCAGCTTCAGGAGGCGATCCGCCGCACTCGGGGCGAGGACGTATTCCCCGTCGACGTAGAGAACGCCGCCGGCGCGCGCGGCCCGATCCACGTCCTCTGCGGTAATGAGCGGTTTGTCCATCATGATTCCGGCTGTTTCGCCAATCGATCTTCGATCTCCCGGCGCCGGCGCTCGTAGTCCTTGGCGACCTGGTCCTCGGAGACGAGATCGAGTCGATCGACGATCGCCATCACCACGGCGTCCACCGGACGATTCTGCGTGACCTTGGTCTGCCTCGCGCTGGACCCTTGCGCGACGAGGACGATCTCCCCCGGTCCGGCGTCCAAGCTATCGACCGCCACGACGAAACTGTTGGTGGGTTTGTATTGCAGATCCACCTGCCGGACGATCAGGAATCGCACCCCTTCCAGCTTTTCGTCCTTGACCGTCGCCCACACCTCGCCGACGACTCGTCCGAGCAGCATTCCGCCTCCCGCGATGATATAGAAATAGCCAGGCTATTTCTATATCATGATATAAAAGAAGCCTGGCTATTTCTATATCATGCCGCGATCTCGTTCAGCGCCGAGACGGCCGCGTCCACGTGCTCGGGGGTATTGAACCATCCGAAGCTGAAGCGGATGGTCCCTTGCGGAAAGGTCCCCAAGAACCGGTGCGCGTAGGGGGCGCAGTGGAGCCCCGACCGGCAAGCGATCCCGTATCTCTCGTCCAGCAGCGCCCCCACCCTCGTAGGATCTCCACCCTCGACTGCGATCGAAACCGGCCCAAGCTGGGCCGAAGGAACCCCACCGCTCAGGATCCGGATCTTGCGGTTCTCTCGAAGCCTCCCGATGAACCCGAGCGCCAACGCCTGCTCATGCTCCCGAATTCGGTCGATTCCCGTCTCGTCGACGAAGGCCAATCCCGCCCCCAATCCCGCGAACCCATGCGCATTCGGCGTCCCCGCCTCCAGCCGATAGGGCATCTCGTCCGAATGAAACTCCTCCTCCGACTTGTACCCCGTCGCGCCCTCGCGAAACGGGCTCAAGGCCAGCCCCTCCCGCACATAGAGCGCCCCCGTTCCCATCGGACCGAAGAGATTCTTGTGCCCGGGAAGAGCGACGAGGTCCAATTCCAGCCGTTGCACGTCGATCCGCACGACCCCCGCCGTCTGCGAAGCATCCACCAGAATCCGAATCCCCCGACTCTGCGCGATCCGCGCGTATTCCTCGATGGGATTCACCACCCCAAGGACATTGGAGCAATGCGTGACGGCAATCAGGCGAGTCTTCGGTCGGACCAGCTTCTCGACTTCCTCGGGCGGAACCAGCCCGCTCGACTCGCTCCGCGCGCGGTCGAAGGAGATCCTCCCCGCCCGCGCCATCGCCGCCAGCGGCCGATTGATGGAGTTGTGCTCCGTGTGCGAGGTAATCACGTGATCCCCCTCGCGCAGAATCCCCTTGAGCGCGATGTTCAGGGCATCCGTCGCGTTCAGGGTGAGCACTACCCTCTCCGGAGACTCCGCGTTCAGGAGCCGTCCGAGCCTTCCTCGACAATCCTGAACGACCCGCTCCGCGGCCCGCGCCAGCCGGTGACCGGACCTCCCCGGATTCCCCGCTTGATTCCGCGCAAATTCGTCCAAGGCGCGATAGACGGATTCGGGCTTCGGCCACGTCGTGGCCGCATTGTCGAGATAGATCACGCCCGGGATCTTACTCTTTTTTCTTCGCCGGGTCGAAGATCACCAACGTGCCCCTTTCGATCTTCGCATCCAGCTCCTGCGGAGAGAGCAGGAGAGAGAGGGTGTGCCACGCGGAGAGCTCCTTCGTCCTGAGCGTCACAGGCTTGTCGGCACCCGCCTCGATGCGGATCTTGATTTCCAGGAATGCCTCCAGGAACTCGCAAACGTTTTGCAGCGATGTCTCCGTGAAGTTCAGACTCAGCTTGGTCTCCTTGAGCTTCGCCGCAAGCTTCGCATCGTCCCCTTCCAGCTTCTGTTCCCGGAAGGTCAGCCGCACACCCTTCTTCTTCGGATCGACCAGACAGATCACTCCCGAGGTCAACTCGACGTCCCAGCCGTGGGGTATCGTCAGGATCGCCAAGGTGTCTGCCAAGGAGATGTCCTTCACGGCAACCCTGATCTTCGTCCGGCCATCGATCTTGGAATCGACGACGATGTTTTTTCCGGTGAAATCCCTAAGAAAGTCCACGATGTGTTCCAAGGCCTCGGATTCATAGTGGAGAGAGACCTTGGTTTTCTTGAGGTAGGCCGCCAGGTCCGCGTCACTGTCCTTTTGCGTCACCCAACCGTTGACCCGAGGTAGGGGAGACGTTTTCCCTCCGCCCCACAATCGCTCCGGCTTCGCAAACCACACCACTCCGTACCTCACGTCCCAGTCGAGTTCGGACCGGAGCGCAACCTCATCGAGCAATTCGCGAACAAGACACCCCTTCCGTGCCACGGAGATGGAGGTCTCCAGTGCCGCCGACGCCTGGGGGTCTGCGTCGATACTCAGATCCGCAAAATCGCGAACGTATCCCAATACGTCCCGAATCGGGGCCTTCTCGAAATGGACATCGACCTTTACGCCCTCCAGGATCTTGGAGATCGCCCCAGCATCCTGGGACACCGCAGTCTTCTTCAGATCCCAGAGGAGCCGGAAATACTCGGCTCGCTCTCGGTACTTGGCCCGAACCGCAAGCAAAGCGGGAATGGCTGCGACTCCGCGCTTGCGGAGCGCCTGGGCCGACTCCTCCTTACCCTGTTCCAGGTAGCTCTCCACGAGCTCGGAGTCCTGACGAAACAGGGTCAGCGCGAGCAACAGTGCCATCGTACCCTCCCGTACTTGCTAGAATCCGCCCATGAAGCCACCTCTGGCGGGCCTACGCGTACTCGACCTTTCGCGCTCGCTTGCCGGTCCATTCGCCACGATGCGCCTGGCCGACATGGGCGCCGACGTCCTCAAGATCGAGCCTCCCGGGGGCGACGAAACACGCGGTTGGGGCCCCCCATTTGTGGACGGAGTTTCCACGTACTTTCTCTCCATCAATCGCAACAAGCGCCTCCGCCGATTGAACGTCAAGACCGAAATCGAAGAACTCCGAAGGCTCGTGCGTCGGGCGGATGTCCTCGTGGAGAACTTCCGTCCGGGGACTCTCCCCTTCGAGCCGGTTCGTGCCAACCGGAAGCTCATCCACTGCACGATTGCCGGCTACCGGAGATTTCGACCCGCCTATGACGCGATCCTCCAAGCGGAGTCGGGATTGATGGACCTCACCGGTCCTCCCGACGGGCCGCCGTACAAGGTCGGGATCACCCTCGTGGATGAAGTCGCGGGGCTCACCGCCGTCGAGGCCATTCTCGCCGCTCTCCACCGGGGCCGCGGGTGCCACCTCCAGGTTCCCCTCCTCGATTCGATCGTCTCCTTTTTCACCTATCGGGCGCAGGAATTCCTGTCCACGGGGCGAAGGCCCCGGCGGTTGGGAAACCTGCACCCGAACTTGACCCCCTACGAACCGCTCCCGGCGCGGGACGGGTGCGTCATGGTCGGCGTGGCCAACGAGGGCCAGTGGGAGCGCTTTTGCAAGGCGCTGGACCTGGACTCGTCTCGATATCCTACCAATGCGAAGCGAATTCGAAATCGAGCGCGGGTGCGCCGGTGGATCGAATCTGCCACGCGCAAGCTCAGGGCGCCGGAGCTGCTCCGACTTCTCGAACGCGCCGAGGTCCCGTGCGGCCGGGTACGATCGATCGCCGAAGTCCTGAGGGATCGTTCTCTCCTGGTTCGGGCGGGACGCCATCGCATGGTGGCGCATCCCGTTCACGAGCTGGCGCGAAACCGAAATTGGTTTGAATCCTAACTTCCCAGGATCTTTTTCATTTCCCGGGCGACGTCCTCGGGCAACTTCAGCTCCTCCAGAGCCGAACGCACGATTTCGGAAATGGAGTTCACGTCGCCCTCCGCCGCCTGGCCGAGTCGAAGACCGTAGTCCATGTGGCCGAGTTCCAGAAGCCGGCGCGCGATCCGGTGAGCGGCCGCCTTGGCTTGATGATCCTTGCGATGCATCATTTCACATCCCCACGTATTTCGCGTAGACGGCCCGAGCCCGGGCGGGATCGCCGGTGCCCTGTACGATGGCACGCCCGTCGGGAAAAAGCGTGACCTCGAGTTCTTCCGCCGAGAATCGGACGAGGTATTCGTTTCGACGGACCCACCCCAGCGGCGAGAGCCGTCGCTCCATTTCGACCAGATCGAGCCGTCCCGAGGGAGGGGCGATCTGAACCGCGTTCCTCCCGCACAGAGAAATGGCCGTCCCCGATTGCCGCGGCTCGAGGAACGCAAACTCCCGCCTCCCGCACGACGCGCACTCGGGCTGGCGGGGGACGCGCATCGTTTGCCACGAATTCGCCCACAGATCGATCACGGTCAAGCCGGGAGCGAGCGCGTCTTTCCGGGCCGCGAGAAGCTTCAGCGCTTCGTTCGCCTGAAGGGATGCCACCACGCCTACCGTCGAATTCAGGACGCCCGCCGTGTCGCACGTGGGCGAACTTCCCGGACCGGGCGCCTCCGGAATCCAGCAACGCAAGCACGCGGTCTCCCCGGGGACGACGGGCAACACCATCCCGTAACTCCCGACGCAGCCGCCGTAGATCCAGGGCTTCCCATGCTTGATACAGGCGTCGTTCACGACGAAGCGCGTTTCGAAATTGTCCGTGCCGTCGACGACGACGTCCGCGTCCTTCACGAACGACTCGACGTTCCCGTACGCGACATCCGCGACCACGGGCTCGATCCCGATCGTCGAGTTGATTCGCCGGAGCTTTGCGGCCGCCGCGACGGCCTTCGGAAGCGCGGCCCGGACGTCCTCCTCATCGAAGAGCACCTGTCGTTGGAGATTGTCGAGGTCCACGAAATCCCGGTCCACGATTCGGATTCGTCCCACGCCCGCGCGGGCGAGGAGATTCGCCAGGGTGGAGCCCAGCGCGCCGCACCCCACGACCGTCGCTAGGGCGGAAGAGATCCGCTTCTGACCTTCCGCCCCGATGGGCGCGAAGAGGACTTGCCGCGAGTACCGATCAGCGGCCACGCAGCCTCGCCTTCAGCGCATGGAGGCCGAGAAACCCCACGTGAAACCAGAATCCGAGGAGAAGGTACCAGAGGGCGGCCCTGGCCCACTCCGGATAGGAGCGCTCCAGCTCGGAAAGCCGCGTTCCGTACAGGACGCGCCGCGTGAGGATGTCCTCCTCGAAGATGGAATAGGCCATCACCGCGTACGGATTCCAATCGATCGCCGCGTTCGCGCGGACTCGATGCGAGCCGGCCGGCGCCGCTTCGAGAATCGGATCGAAATAGAACACCGTCCCCACGAGGAGGGAAACCACGATCCCACATGCCGCTTGCGCCACGGCGGGAGTCAGAGTCAACCCCACGAAGAGGTGAAAGAGGCCCCATAGGAGGGACGCGAACCCGAGAAGGAAACAGGCCGACTCCAGATACCGAGCGATCGGCTGGCCGGAAAAGCCCCACAGGATTCCCAGGATCCCCACCCAGGAGGCCCCGGCGATCGCGGCGCTTCCCGCGCGATGCCGCAGAGACCATCCTCGTTCGCGACCCAGAGCCAAGACGAACGGGAAACCGAATCCAAGCAGGAGGGGACTCGCGAGAGCGGCCAACCGAAACGCCATAGGGCGATTCTAGCAATCCGGGAGTCCGGGAGCATCTCCCACGAGAAACGAGGGACGGTCGCCCGTAAGAGCCCGAATCACGCCCTCGGAGATCTCGTCGTCGGTGAGCCAGCGACGCCCGCGGGAGCCGAGGAGGATCTCTCGATAGAGGATCCCTTTCGCGCGCGGCAGTTCGATCCTCCAACGCGCCTTCACGCTACCGGCGGCATCTCCCGCGCTCCCATAGAGGTGAAAGTAGCGAGGCGGGAGGGATTCGTCGCGGACGGCGGCGACGATCTCCGCGGGACCCTCCGGCGAATCGGAGTGGATCCACACCACCGCGGGATCGATTCGGCCGAAGCTCCGTCCCGCTTCTTCAATCGCGCGACGGAGAGCCGGAGCGTCCTTCCAGTCCGATCGAATCGGATGAAGCCGGGCTCCACCCTCCTCGGCCAGTTTGTCGAGATGCGATTGCGTTCGCGCCACCACGGACACGTGGTTTCCGAGAGCGCACAGGTGAAGGCAGACGTTCCGAAGCATCCCCGTTCCGCCCACGACGAGCGCGTGACCGCTCATCCCCTTAGGAACTCCTTCACCCCGGAAAGGATGAACTGCGCTCCGATGCCCGCGAGGAGGAGTCCCATGATTCGGGTGACGATGCTCACGCCGATCTGGCCCATGAGACGCACCAGTCGAATCGAATTCGCGAGGATGAGCCAACTGAGAAACGACGTCAGAAGGATCGCCGCCGATACCGCGGCGAGCTGGAAACCGTCCCGAGCATGGCTCCCCAAGAGAGACACGGTCGAAATCGCTCCGGGGCCGGCCAGGAGGGGGATCGCGAGGGGCGTGATGGCGACGTCCGGCTTTTCCATCCCCTCCTTCTGTTCCTCGGGAGACTGCGCTACGGGGCCGCTCTTGGCCCGCATCATGTCGAGAGCGAGGACGAGGAGGAGGACCCCTCCGGCAGCGCGAAAGGCCGGCGTGGTGATCCCGAAAAAGGCGAACACCCGGTTTCCGGAGAAGGCGAAAATCAGAAGAACCGCGCAGCACACGATCGATGCGACGCGCGCCATCCGCCGCCGCGCCTCGTTCGTGTCGTTCGGGGTGATCGCGATGAAGACGGGGGCCGCCGCGAAGGGATCCACGATGGAAAACACCGTGGCGAAGGAAGTCACCGCGAAGGTCAGGAGCTCGCGCGTCATTCGACTTGTTACTATGGCCGCACGCTCCTCTTGTCAAGAAACACCCGTTTTCAGAAAACCGAAAGCCCTCTCCGGCGTACATATGGAGTACCCGAGTTTCAAGGAGGATCGATGGCACCGGCTTTTCTGCTGCTCCCCACCCTCCTGCTCGCCCAAGAGCACGGCGGGAAGATCGATTGGGTCCGCGATCCGGCCGTCGGCGCCATGAAGGCGAAGATCGAAGGCCGGGCGATGATGCTCTACTTCACCGCCTCGTGGTGAGGGCCTTGCAAAGATTTGAACGCAGGTGCGTTCTCGGATGCGAAGGTGGTAGACGCGGCGAGGCTCGTCGTGCCCGTGCTGGTCGACTGCTCCGAGAGCGGTCGCTTCGAGGATCTCAAGAAGAAGTACAACGTCGGGGGATACCCCACGGTGGTCTACGCCGACCCCGAGGGTAAGAAGACGGGCGAAATGGCCGAACGCGATGCCGGTCCGATCGTCCGAGAAATCCAGAGTTTGGCGAAGGAATTTCCCGGCCGCCCGTCGATGTGGCAGAACTCGGTGACCGGAGTGACGGAGACGTCCAAGAAGATCAAGCGTCCGATCGCGGTCTTCATCGCCGAAGAAGGCGCCGATCTTCTCAAGGTGGTTCTCAAGCTCCAGAAGAACTTGAGCGATCGGAAAACGAAGTTCCTGTGGGTGATGGAGCGCGGGACGGCGAAAGACCGCGGACTCGAAGGCGATTCGGGCGTGGTCGTGCTCTTCCCGACGGCCTCGGAGGAGCCACTGGCCCGAATTCCGGTGAACGCCGGCGACAAGCCCGAGGTGCTGAACAAGGCCTTGGACGAGGCGGCGAAGAAGGCGAAGAAATAGTCCGCGTCTCTACTTCTGCCTCACCGCCCACATTTGTACGACGGGCAAAAGGGTCATCACCGCGAAGAGGCCCATCATCGCCGCTACGGCCGGCCCCACGACCGGTGCGAACGAGAGCTTCTTCCACACGAGGAGCGGCGAGACGAGCACCGTGACGAGCGCGAGGAACGTTCCCAGGTAGAGTCCGATCTTGAGCCAACGCGGCGCATAGCACATCTCCATCAAATGGCAGAGGATGAAATACACCACCGCCATCATGAATGAGTGCGGATGGAGGATGTCGAAAATCTGACGTTCGGTGGGTCTCGCCCGTTCCTGCTCCACGATCTCGCCCCGATCCTGGCGCCATTCCGTCCCGGCAAAGTTGTCGCGGGCGCCGTCGGCGGCGAACTTCGTCCGTTCCGGGTAGTACGCCACGAGGACGAAGCCCATCGCGAAGAGGAGAAGAAGGGCGAAGCAGGTAAGCGCGATCTTCGTCGTCAGCGGAAGCTTCGACAGATGGAAGTGCGGGATCGAAAGATACGGGGGCATCTACTCCTTCCGCCAGATTTTTCTCCAACCGTCCGTCATCCGAAGCTCCGCCTTCGGATCCGCCGAAACCCAGAGCGAATCCACCTTGGCCTTCGCAGCCAGATCCGGTCCCGCCACGAAGATCGCCGTAGAGAGGGCGTCGGATTCGGTCCCGGTCCGAGCCAGAACGGAGACGGAGGCGACCCCTTCGACCGGCCGACCCGTGCGCGGGTCGAGGATGTGGCAGAATCTGCGGCCGTCCACTTCGAAGAACTTCTCGTACGCGCCCGAGGTCGAAAGAGAAGCATGGCGGAGGGTGAGTTGTCCGAGCGTCCGCTCCTTCCGAAACGGGTCCCGGACGGCCACCGTCCAGCCTTCTTTTCCGGGCGGGGCTCCGAGCGCGTATACCGTGCTCCCGAAATCCACGAAGGCGCTCGCGATTCCGTCCTTTCGGAGGGCGTCGACGGTGCGATCGACGGCCCATCCCTTGCCGATGGCCCCGGGATCCAATAGCGTGCCTTCCGCCAGCCGGATCCGGCCGTTTTCGAGGATCACTCGGTTCGAACCGACGCGCCGGAGCGCCGACTCGATCTCCGCACTGGAGGGCACTCGGTGCCTTCCGTCGCGGAATCCCCACGATCGGACAAGGGGTCCGACGGTGACGTCGAAGGCTCCCCCCGAAAGGTCGGAAACCTTGCGGCATTCTCCGAGGAATCGAGCGAGCTCGGGACTCTCGAGCTTCCCGTCCCGGTTCAGGCGCGAGAGATCGCTCTCCTCCTTGTAGTCCGAGAGGATGCCGTCCCATCGCTTGGCTTCTTCGAAAGCCCGATTCACGGCCGACTTGGGACCGTAGGCGGTGATCGTCAGGAGCGATCCCATCACGTAGCGTTGCTGAACGACGGGTTCCTCCTGCAAGATCGCCCGCACGTTCTGCGGACGATCCAGGCAGTACTCCCGGACAACGGCGAGCGCCTTTCGGGTCCCCCGCATCACGGCATCGCAGGACATCGTGGCGCCCACGACATGGACCATGTCCTTCTTGCGACGAAGCGGATCGTTCACGGTCTTCCCTCGGAGTTGGTCGAGGAATTTCCGCTTCGCGCAGTCGGCGCCGATTTTCTCCTTGTGTTCCAGGACCGCCACGTCGATCACGCGCCCCTTGGGATCCACTCCCACGAGGAACGTCATCGTCAGGGTCTTCGTGACCTCTTCCGCGATCATCGCGAATCCGACCGCCTCGCCGTCCCGTGCCGCGACGAAGAGACGGTGGGTCGTCTCGACCCGCCGCTTGAGCCGATTCTCAACGGCGGCATGCGTCGACGAATCGAGCGTGACTTCCCGCCGCAGCACCTTCTCCTCGCGGGGAAAGACGATCTGAAGCGCCTCCTCCTCCGTCAGGAACACCTGCGATCCTTCCTGAAGCGCGAAGAGAAGCGCGAGGAGAATCATGACTTCTTCTCGGGAAAGAGATGCGTCCAGAGCGAATCCAGGAATTCGCGTTCCCAGCGACCGTCCGACTCCACGCGTTCCCATCGGATCGAGCGAGGACCTCCCGGGGCTCGGCGCTCGACGGTCGCCAACACGCCGACGATCGTCCCGCCGGGAACCTCGGTGAAGAGGAGGCGATATCGAACCCTCGCTCGGTAGGAGTTGCCCAAGAGTGGTCCCTGCTCTCGAGTCAGATCCCGCTCGGGTCCCCACGAGGTTTCGATTCTCGCGCCCTCGATCGTGGCGTCGCGGTACTCCTGAAGCGCCCGCCGAGCGGCTTCCCTCACCTGGGGAAGCGGGAGCGGAAAGGCGCGGGACTCTCGCACGGGCGCGGGCCCGCACCCCGCCAGGAGCAAGATCGCGCTAGAAATAGGTCGCCACGGAAAAGACGAACCCGTCGTCTTCGTCCTCATCGAGGTCCCCGCTTTCCCGGTTGAACTGATACTCGAACTTGAAGACGGTATCCTCCCGAAGCCGGAAGTTCAATCCCGGCGTGAACCGCTTGCGGACGTTCGAGGCCAAGTCGGTGTAGTCCCATCGAAGCACCAGGGTGAAGGTCGATTCGTCGTTGGCTCCCGGGATGATCTTGCGAAGGAAGTCGAACATGAAGTGATAGCGTCCCTCGATATAGAAACCTCGAAAGTCGTTGGGGACGCCCTTGGACTGTGCGAACTCGTCGCGTTCGATGTCCGCGACCGCGAATTCTCCCACGATCTCCAGGGCGAAAAAGATGTCCCGAAGGATTCCGTCTCCCGAGAAAAACTTGTTGTAGATCCCGCCGAAGTCGACCGTCCAGTCGATCGCGAAGAGGGAGAGGAGATTGTCGCCCCGCTCGTCGTACCGCCCGATATGGGTGGAGACGCCGGCCTCGACGCCGAGGAAGGGGGAGACGGAGGCGCGCCCGACGACGGACTTGTTGTCGTTGAAGTCCTTTCCCAGACTGCCGAGTTTGCCGGGAAGGATGCGGGCGTCCTTCAATCCCTTCTTGGTGTCGATCTTGCTCGACCCCGCCTTGTCCAGTCCCTTGAAGCCGTTCGTGACATACAGTTCGTATTCGAACTTCCACGGATCCACATCGATCGTGCCGAAGAAACCGAGGCCGGGCTCGCGAAGGACGGCGGGGATGACGAGCTGGTCGACGAGCGGCCGGTCGGTGAGATCCTGATACGGCGCGTCGTGCTGCAGATTGAACTTCCCGAGGGGGTCGAGAAGGATTCCGGCGCGGAAGTTGAGCCAGTCGGTCATCCAATAGTCGATGTGGGCGAATTCCACGCCGAGCTCGCCGCCGTGCTCGATCTCGATCTCCGCGGCGATCTTGATGTTCTCGGAGACGTCGGCGTAGAGGAAGGGGACGAGGCGATGCTGGTCGAAGGTCTTTCCGTCGGACTTCTGGGTGTTGAAGAATTCGAGGTCGACGTACCCGCCGAGGTAGACGCCCCGCCCCATCCGCGCCAAAAAGGGTTTCGAATAGACCGTGCCGGCCTTTTTCTTGGCGTCCTCCTGGGATTTTTCGGGGAGGTTTTTCCCCTCCTGTTTATGTTCCTCCTGGCCCACCTTCTTCTTCAGCGCCTCCAACTCCTTCTTCATGCGCTCGA
This sequence comes from uncultured Planctomycetales bacterium, assembly GCA_964526305.1. Taxonomy (GTDB): domain Bacteria; phylum Planctomycetota; class MHYJ01; order MHYJ01; family JACPRB01; genus JACPRC01. The sequence continues at coordinate 15,393 of CAZGKV010000009.1, forward strand.
ATTCCTGGGGCGTGACGTCCGGCCGGGACTCGAGGAGTTTCTGGAGCGCCTCGAGGTCGCGTCTTATCTTCTCGAACTCTTCGCGCGAGACGGGCTCCTGTCGGACAAGCGCCCACAGCAAGGCGGCGGCGAGCATCGAACCTCCGAATCAAAATTGAAATTCAGTTTCAGATACAGTAGCGACCCGCCCCCGCCGAGTCAATTGAAATGTACTTTCAATATCAGTTCTTGGGACCGGCGCAGCACGGCCCCTTCGGGATCGGCTTCCCGTGCGGACACGCGTTCGGATGGCCGAGGAACCGGCAGATGGACTCGGTCGCCTCTTCCGAAAGGACGTGCTCCAGCACGCACGCCGTCGACTCCAGCGATTCCTTGCGCATCTCGAAGGTGTCCCGGAAGAGTCGCTCCGCCAGGCGGTGGCGTCGCACGAGATTTCGGGCCCGGGAGCGTCCCTCTTCCGTCATCCCGAAGAGGTCGCCCCGCCGCTCCACCAAGCCCCGTTCGAGCATGGCCAAGAGGACGCCGCGAATCTCCAGGAGGGACGGCCGGTCCGCGCAGTCCTCTCCCGCGGCCGCCTCCTCCCCTTCCCACAACTGCTGGAGGACCTCCTCGTACATCTCCTCTTCCTCGTGCGTCGAACGCGTGACGCCGGTGAGGACCCCGTGATGAAGTTCGAATCGGCGATTGGCCAGCCGCGCGATGTCCGGATCGTGGGTCACCAGGACGATCGTGTGTCCGGCATTGTGAAGCCTCGCGAACAGCCCCATGACCCGTTCCGCGTTTTCCTCGTCGAGATTCCCCGTCGGTTCGTCGGCGAGGAGGATTTTCGGATGGTTGATGAGGGCCCGCGCCACGCACACGCGCTGCTGCTCTCCGCCAGAAAGTTGCGCCGGGCGGTGCCCTATCCGGTCCCCCAGCCCCACGTCCACCAACGCCCGCCGGGCTTCGGCCTCGTCCGACAGGGAATGCAGGTATTGAGCCAGCATCACGTTCTCGAGCGCCGAGAGATACGGAACGAGGTGGAACTGCTGGAACACCAGGCCCACGTGCTCTCGCCGGAAGACCGCCAGCTCCGACTTCGAGAGTCCCGACAGATCCCGGCCGGCGACGGCGATCCTTCCCGAAGTCGGCCGATCGAGACAGGCGATGAGATTCACGAGCGTGGTCTTTCCGGATCCGGAAGGTCCCATGACCGCGATCCACTCGCCTTCCTCGATTCGAAAGGAAACCTCCCGGAGAGCCGGTACGCTCCCGTAGGATCTCGTGAGCTTCTCGACTTCGATCAGGCTCATTCTTCTCTCAACACCTCGGCGGGCTGGACCGCGAGCGCACGGCGCACGGGCACGATCAGTCCCAGAAGCGCCGCCGCTCCGCAGACCCCGACGGCGGCCGCCAGCGCGGCGGGACGCACGCTCGTCCCAAGTCCGAACACGCGCCGGCCCAGGAGCTCCGAGAGTCCCAGTCCCAGGGGCAGACCGGCGGCCAAGGCCCCTCCCAGGAGCACGCCTCCTTGCGCCACGAGAAACCGAGCCAACTGTCCCGGGCGAGCCCCGAGCGCCGTCACCACGCCGATCTCGCGTCGCTGTTCCTCGACGAGGGCCGAAAAACTCGCGGCGGTCCCCAGTGCGGCGAGCGCCAACACCAAGACGAGCGCGATCGCGAAGACGCGGCCGAGACGATCCACGATCGCCCCTTGCGCCGCCGTCAAAGCTCGGATCGGCGCGACGCTCACGCCGGCCACGTCCTTTCGCATCTCCGCGGCGGCCCGATCGACGGCTTCCGCCCCTCCGTCGACCACGAATTCGATTCGCGAGACGCTGGCCGGAGAATCCGCCAGGAAAAGGGCTCCTTCCTCCTCTCCTTCGTTTTCCAGGATCCCGTCGACCTCGATCTCTCGGCCTTCGAGCAGGACGCGGTCGCCCTTCTGCACGCGGAGTCGCTCGGCCAGCCGGCGGCCTACGAGCGCCCCGCGACGAAGGTCCCATCCCCACATCCGTCGTACGCGCTCCGCATTCACGTGGACGATGGCGGCCTGAGTTCGACGAGGGCCCACGCGCAGCTCGCCCCGACCTTCGAGCGCCTCGACGTAGGGACACGCGAGAAAGCGGCCGAAGGATTCGAGGGGCACGGGAGGGCCGGAGGATCGCGCCACCAGATTGGGCCCATCGGTTCTGACCTCGGTCCGGAGCTTGGCCGACGCATCGAGGAGAAAGTTCATCCCCGCGGTCGCCAGGGTCGCCGGCACCAGAAGGGCCGCCCAAGCCAGAAGCATCCGGCGGCGCCGGCCCCAGACAGATCTCCAGACCAGTTTCGAAAACATCAGACTTCGTGCAAGACTTGCTTCGGATCCACCCGAAGCGCCGCGCGGAGGGGAACCGCCATTCCTCCCAGAGCTACCACCAAGGCCACGCCGACCGCAAGGAGGAGGACCGCCGGCGGAGCGGCCAGGGCGCGTCCCAGGAGAAGTCGCCCCAGCGCCCCCGACGCCGCCCAGCCGAGAGCGGAACCGATCGCTCCTCCGACGAGGGCGAGCATCGTCGCCTCCGCGAGGAAGAGCGAAGCGACCGCCGCATCCGTCGCACCGAGGGCTTTCCAGAGCCCGATTTCGCGCCGGCGATCCACCACCGTCGCCGCCATGGCGCTCATGACGCCGATCCCTCCCGCGAAGAGGGCCGCAAGCGCCAACGCCAGGAGGACGGCTTCGATCTTCCCGAGGAACTTGGATTCCATTTCCGTGGCGCGACGGATCGGCCTCGCCTCCGCATCGGGAATCGTCTCCGTCAGCTCTTTGGCGATCGTCGCGGCGAACGGAGTGCAATGGAACTTCTCGAGTTCCCGGGGCGAGAGCGACTTCGGATCGAGCTGGAACTTCCGAACGATCTCGGAGTCCGGCGTGGTGACGGCCCGCACGAGGACGGTCCGAACCTGACCCGGCCGGCCCGCGATCTCCTGCGCCACCGCCAGGTCTACGAGGATCTGTTCGTCCCACTCCTCGCCCGTCGAGAGGATCCCGCTCACCGTCAAGACTCGGCCGGGGAACCTCAAACGCTGACCGAGACGGACGTCCCACCGATCCGCCAGCACGCGACCCACGATGGCCCCGTCGGCGGATCCTTCCAGTTCCCAGGCGGGGGCGACGTCCCGAAGCGCCCCGTTCCACCGGGTTCCCACGAGGGTGACGGTTCCGCGTTCCTCTCGGAGCTCCACCGGAAGGAGCGGCGCCCAAGCCACCAGTTGGTTGCGCCACTTGAGGTGGCGAATGCGGGCGAGGTCGCTTTCCCGCAGGAAGGAGCCCTCCACCGAGGGTTCGACCAGGATGTTGTGCCGGTTCGAATGGAACTCGCCGCGGACGGCGTCTCCGACGCTCAGGAGCACGGCGAGAAGTCCCGTGGCCGCTCCCGTCGCCAGCGCTACCGACGTCGTGGCGGCAAGTTTCCGGCGCCAGCGGCGGGTCAGAGAACCGAGTACCACGCGGAGGAACATCTACTTCTTCCGCCGGAGGAGCTCCTCCCGGCACTCTTTCATGGGGCAAAGAGGGACTCCCTCGACGGAGCCGCCGGCCTCGGAGAGTTTGAATCCCATCCGACAGATCGGGCACGTGGCGGCGAAATCCTTGGAGAAGAGATCGCGTCGTTTCTCCAAGTCCGCGACCTTCACGACGACCTGGCCGTCGCGAATCTCGCCGGCCAGCGGAACCGGATTGCATCCCCCCGGTTCCCCGAGAGTCGCCGGATTGATGTCCGCGGTGCAGTTGAGGCAGAGGATCCGATCGCCCTGCTGAACGTATCCGGAGTCCCGGCAAATCTCGCACGCATCGAAGGTGGTCGCGGGCCGGCCGTCGGACTTCCGGATGGCGAGGAATCGAAGTACACGTGCCTCCGAGACGATCGCGTATCGATGGAGTTTTCCGTCCGAGAGTGAGGAGAGGGGGAGGAAAACTTCCCCTCCTCGGGATTCGAGAAGGGTCGGCGGCTCCATCGCCAGGTCTCCCTTCTCGCGCGCGTAGGCCCATCCGAGAGAGCCGATGGTCAGGATGGCGAGAGTCGACGCCACGATGCGGGCGGCGCGTTGGCCGCGAGCGGAAGCGATCTCCTTGCGCTGCTCCGCGGGATTGGCCGCGGGGGTCGGGGGCGAGCGTCGAAGAGCCGAGCCGAGGAGGAGAGCGAACGGCAGCACGAGAACGGCGACCACGAAGAGGAGGTTGTTCCGGATCAGCGGACCCGCGTACTTCATGTACGTAGGTCCGAACGGAAGATCGCCGGCTTCCGCGAATTCGTGAAGAGAGGAGACCGCCAGTTGCACCACGAGGATCCCGAGTACGATCGTCGTGACGGAGAAGAATTTCCTCAGGTCGATCCGCAGGCTCCCTTTGTAGAAGGCGATGCCGAAGGCGACGGCCAGGGCGATTCCGAGCACGGCCCCCGCGAAGCTCAGGACCGCGTCGGTCGTGAACTGAACGGCCGAGAGCAGGAGAACGGTCTCCACCCCTTCGCGGAAGACCACGAGGAAGCTGAAGAGGAAGAGGCCGACCTGTTGTCCGGCGGAGGGGTTTCCCAGGATCTCCCGCATCTTCCGCTCCGTGGCCTGTTTGAGGGTGCGTCCGTGGCGCACCATCCAGACCAGGAGCCAAGCGACCAGAACGGCGGAAACGGCCAGGACGACGCCCTCGGCGCGCCCCTCGGGATCGAATCCGCTGAGTTTCAGCCCCACCGCGGCCGCGATGCTGAGAGCGATCGCCACGGTCAAACCCGCGAAGACCGCGCGTCGAAGATCCGTCCGACCGGCCTTGCGGAGGCAGGCGAGGATGAGGACAAGCGCCAGGGCCGCTTCGACCCCCTCGCGGAGCGTGACGACGAACGCCTCCACCATCGCCCGTCTACATTATCGAAATTGAAATTAAATGTCAATATCACCCCGATGATATAGAAATAGCCAGGCTTCTTTTATATCATGATATAAAAGAAGCCTGGCTATTTCTATATCATCACGAGAGGAGTCGGAGCGCCTGACCGGCGGTGAGATTGGCCTGGCCCAGGACAAGAAGGCCCGATTCGCGGACGAGACGATTTCGCACCGCTTGAGTAATCTCCTCCGCGAAGTTCGCGTCCGCGAGTTCGGAGGCGCTTGCGGAGAGATTCTGGAAGGCCTCGTTGAGCGATTCCGTGTTGGCCTCGAAGAGCCGCCCCGCTACCGATCCCAAGCGGGACCGCAGACCGCTGACCTCGTCCATCGCCGCGTCGAGAATCTCGAAGGCGTCCGCCGACCGATTCTGGAGGCTATTGAGCCCTCCCGTCTGCACCGACGCCAGAGTACCCTGCCCCGAGGTCTGACCGAGCGTGGCGGTACTGACCGCGCCGATCCCGATCGTGATGTCGTTGAGTCCCCCGGCGACGGGACCGATCTGGAAGGTGGCGCCTCCCCCCTGAATCGTAAATTGGAAGGTACCGGTCGTCACCGCTTGGACTTGAATGACCGCGGCAAGTTGCGTCGTATTCGCCTGAATCGTATTCCCGCGCCCCACCGCGGCCTGCCCATTCACCTGCGCCACCACGTCCGTGCCCGTGAAGGTCCCCGGAGTGATTCCTTCGAAATCGCCCGTGACTTCCTGAATCGTGAACGAGGCATCCGAGCCGAACGCCACCGTCCGAATCTCGCCTCCTGCCGTCGCCTCGACACCGGTGCTTCCCGTCACCGCGTTGATGGCATCGACAACTTGGGACTGGGTGGCTCCCGCGGCGAAATTGAGCTGCTCCGTCCCGAGCGGGCCCGTCACGTTCACCACGCTCGCGCCCGACTGGACCGCGGCGATCGTCCCCGTCGCCTGCGCGCGCGTCGCCGCCGTCACCACATCCACCGTCACTTGCTGCGGGAATCCTCCCTGGAACGCGCCTCCCTGTACGTCCACGAGATCCAATTCCGCGCTCACCCCCGTAAGGGCGAACCCCAAGTTTCCGTTCAGGAGCGGCTGATCGGCAAACCTCGTCGTCGCGGCGATCCGGTCGATGGCCGCGAGGCTCTGATCGATCGCATCCTGGAGCGCCCCCTGCGCCTCGGGCCCCGCCACTCCGGTGTTCCGACCCGCCAAGAACAGACTTCGAAGCTCGACCAGCCGATCGCTGATTTGTCCCAGCGCCGCATCCGCCGTATCCACCAGATTCCGGGCGTTCTGGGTGTTCTCGATCGCCTGGCTGATTTGAATGAGCTGGGGACGCAGCACCTCCAAGAGCACGAGCCCGGAGGGATCGTCGGAGGCACGGAGGATCCGACTCCCCGTCGCCAATCGCTGGAAATTGTCGATTTCGCGGGTGCTATTGGATCGGAGGTTGCGCAGCGCCGTAAGTGCGCCGACACCGGTATTGATGCGCAGACCCATACGCCTCTCCTGCCACCCCTACCCCATGGACTATGATACCCCTACCGCCGGATCACATCAAGGGCCGCCTCGTGCCACGAGCGACGCGGCCGCCACGAGGAGGACTCCCCCTACGATCATGCGCACCGCCCGGGCGGGAAGTTTCTTCGCCAGGACGACCCCGAATTGCCCTCCCCCAATCACCCCGAGTCCCATCCACAGCATCACCGGCCAATCGATCTTCCCTCGGAAGAGCGCCTCGGCTCCGCCCGTAGCGGACGTAAACGAAAGCGCAAATTGAGATGTGGCCGTAGCGAGGTGCACGGGCATTCCATAGACCAGCACCATCATCGAGGTGTGAACAAAACCCCCGCCCACTCCAAAGAATGACGAGAGAAACCCGATTCCAAAACTGACGATCATTCCCAGGGTGTAGTTCACTTCAAAGCGATGGACCTCGCCGGTGGATTCGGCCACCTCTCTCGGCGTCCCCCGAATCCTCGGTCGGCCGACCCTCGGAGCCCCCAGAGCCATGTTGAGCGCGATCGCGACGAGGAGGACGGCGAGCGCGATCCCGAAAAATCCCGGCTTCACCGTTCGAAGCAGCCACCGCCCTCCGATGGCGCCGGGAAGCGTCGCGAGCGCGAAGAGAAACCCCGTTCGATAGTCGATCCGGCCGACCCGCGCGGATTTCGTGGAGGCGGCCGCCGAATTCAAGAAAGCCAGGAGCAGCGAGGTCCCCGTCGCCTCCTCGGGCGTGAAATCATGCCCGACGAGCACCCGGCCGAAGAGAAGCAGCATGGGGACGATGAGGAACCCGCCTCCCGCCCCGGTCACGCTCCCCAGCACTCCCACTAAAACCCCGATCGGAACGAGCGTCAAGGCAAGGCGCAGGGGCTCGGACATCTTCGAGAGTGTATCGCTCGGGCCGGAAGGTGTCTACGCCTCGAGGCGGCGGGGTATACTCCAAACGACATCGCAGAGACGGTTCTCCTGACCGGCGAGGTGACGATGATGCGATCGCGAACCGCCACGGCGACCGTGCTCTTCCTCTTGTTCGCCCTCTTGCTGGGGGGACAGGAAACCGAGCGACTCGACCTCGACGACATCCTCTTCCTCAAGAAAATGGGGAAGTCGGAAGCGGAAATCCTCGCCGAGGTGGAGCGCCGCGGCGTCTCCTTCAAGCTCGACGACGCGAACCGGCTCCAGCTCGGAAAGGCCGGTTTCTCCCAGAGTTTCGAGCTCGGTCTGGCCAAGCATCTCTTCCTCCGCGACGTGCTCGCCTGGAAGCAGGAGGGAGTGCCCGAAGAGACCATCCTCATCCGAGTCCGCGAGGCCGGGGTGGCGTTCAGTCTTTCGACCGACGAACTCTTGCGCCTTCGCAAGGCCGGGCTGAGCGATGCCGTCATTCGAGCCCTGCAGGGAGGACTCGGCCGCGAGGCCCTCCCGGGATTCCGACTCTTCGAGCATCCGGGCCGGCTCTTCCTCCTCCAGGTGCCCAAGGAGTGGAGGACGATTCGGGACGTCGAGGAATCCGGAATCACGTACGGATTCACTCCCGATGCCGATGCCAAGAAGACGGACCAGACTCGGTACGGCGCCGCCGCCTCCGCGTTCGGCGCGGGACCCGGCTCGCCGTACACCTACCTTCCGTTCGAGACCGTCAATGAGAGATTCTGCCGCTCCATCGTCGTCGACCAGAAGGAGGCGGACCGCACGAAGCCCGAAGCCGAGCGTGCCGGCATGACGTGGTCCGGCGCGGAGCCCGACACCTTGGGTGGAGCCTCCGCCCTTCGAAACACCTTCCTCCAGAGCGTTCGCGGAACGCCCGTAAAGGTCTGGCTCTACCACGCACATTCGGAAGGAACGGCCTTCTTCGTGGCCGTCGCCGCCCCCACCGAGCGATTCGACCAGGAAGCCGCTCTCTTCAAGAGAATACTCGCCACGGTAGCGCTCCTCCCCGCCGAAACGGTCCGACGGCCGACCACAACCCTCCGGCCGCAGGAAGTCGTCGAGCGGTACAAGGCGTCCGTCGTCAAGGTGCACACGTATTTCCGCACCGACCAGGGGGAAGAGGAGTACACCGGAACCGGCTGGTTCGTGCGCCAAGACGGATACCTTTTCACCAACTGGCATGTCGTCACCGTGAAGGGTCGATATGCGGATCGGATCGAAGTCGAGTGGGACGTCACGCTCCGGCGCCCGAAAATCCAGGCGAAACTCATCGGCGCCGCCCAGTCCGAATACCCGACGGTGGACGTCGCGCTCTTAAAGGTTCCCGGAACCGGATACCGGCCCTTCCCCGTGGCTCGGACGACTCCGCAGGGTCGATTGGTGCAGGAACAGGACCGCGTACTCGTCCTCGGATTCCCGGGGATTACGGAGCAGGACTACCAGGACCGCCCGCTGACCCTCACGACCACCGAAGGTACGATCTCCAAGTTCGTCCAACGACTCGACGGAAACACGGATGTTCTCTTTTATACGGCGCCCTCCAATCAGGGGAACAGCGGCGGGCCGGTCTTCGACCTCGACGCCGGCGCCGTCGTTGCCCTCCACACCCTGGGCACTTCCATGCCGGCGATGAATTCCAAGCTGAAGGTTCGAGCTCTCGGGTACTCCCGGGGAGTGCCGATCGACGCCGCGCTCGAGAACTTTCCGGAAGTCCTGAGCTATCCGGAGGACGTCGAGAAGACCTTCACCGCGGACGACTACGCCGCCCTGGGCGCGCAGTATCTTCAGCGCGGCCAAGTCGAGCCGGCCCTTCGTCAGCTTCGAGCGGCGCTCCGAAAGAAGGACGACCACGTGCTTGCCCTGACCCATCTCGCCCGCGCGCTTCAGCAATCCGGCCGGGCGAAGGAGGCCTTGGAAGCCGCCGAACAGGCCGTCGGCTTCGACGAGAATCACGTCGGGGCTCGGGTGACGTTGGCGTGGATTCTCTCGCAAGGGAATCAGTCGGCCGAGGCCCTTCCCCATCTCGATCGCGCTCTCGAGACCGAGCCTCGGAATTGGGAGGCCCTCCTGCTCCGAGCGGAGATCCGCCGCGCCTCCGGCGATACGGCGGGAGCGCTCGCGGATGCCCGCGCCGCCGCGAAGATCTACGAAGGGCTCAGGCCCGAGCCCCACCGGAGCCTCGGCGAGACATGCTACGCGATGGGCCAACACGAGAAAGGTCTCAAGGCCTTCGAGGAGGCCCTGCGGATCTTCCCCGACGACGGCCAAGCGATCGTGGGTCGAATTCGATACTGGATCTTGAAAGACGAGCATGCTCGCGCCGAACACGAATTCGCGGAAGCGGCGCGAAAGCGGCCCTACGATCCCGATCTCGCTACGACCGCGGCCACCTATCTCTTCGGAAGGGCTCGGGAGCGCGAGGAGGCGAAGGGAGAGACGGCCGCAAAGGAGCTGTACTCCAAAGCCTACGTTTTCTTCGTTTCGGCCCTTCGCGCGTATTCCGCACGCAAGCAGGACCTGCCTCAGGAGTCGGCGCTTCCCTTCGGCATTTCCGCCACCAGGGGACCCGCGGACTACAAGACCGCGGACAATCTCTACGCGATGCTGAGCCTGCGCTGGATCGTGCTCCAGCAGACGGAAAAACTCTGGCTCTTCGAAGAGAAGCCGGAGGTCGCGACGCTCTACTACCTTCTCGCGGATCTGCAGCTCCGACAGAATCAGAATCCAGGGATCGTGACCGGGCTTCTCAAGGCCGGGATCGAGGTCAAACCCGCGTCGGAGGCTACGGAGGGGATGAAGACACTCCTCGGGCAGCACCCGGCCAAGACTCTCACCATCGACGAGCTGAATACCATTCGTCTCTCGGAGTACCATCCGGTTGTGATCGGCAAGGTGATTCGAAAGGCGGGCTTCGACTTCGAATTGGATCCCAAGGCCGTCGAACGGTCCAACGATCACCAATACGTCAAGGAGTCTATTTACGAGGCGATGAAGAAGAGGGGAGGCGTCCAAGGCCTCGGGGACTCCCGCATGTGGAAGCACCCGAGCGGACTCTTCTCGATTCAGTACCCGAAAAAATGGACGGGGATCGACATGCAGCAATTCCACCGATTGGGTGCGTGGTGGGCGAGTTTCGGCGCGCAGGACAGGAAAACCGGCATCCTCGTAAACGTCTATTTCGTCAACACCACCACGGATATCGAGACGGCCCTCCGAGGGGTGATCGGCTGGTTCGCGGACACGCTTCGGTACCAAGTCGAAATCGAGTCGCAGGAGAAGACCCGCGTTGGAAAGCACTCGGCGATTCTCGCAATCGGGAAGACTCTTCCGTACGGGGGCGACGAGATGAGATGGAAGTGGCTGTGCGTCTCCACGCCCCGAGGGGTTGTCATGGTCAACGTCGCGATGATGCCCGTCAATTGGGAAGCCCAGGGGGCGCTCGTCACCGCGATTCTCGAATCGCTCAAGATCGAAAAATAGCTCTCCGGCCGGTACACTCTCGGGGCATGCCGCGGAAGCGCGTCGTCTGCATCGGCGGAGGGACCGGACAATCGCAGATCCTCCGGAGCTTGGCCCGATACCCCCTCGACATCACCGCGCTGGTCGGCGTTACGGACAATGGAGGCCACAGCGGGATCCTCCGCGAGATCTTCGGCATCCCCCAAGTCGGCGACATTCGGAACTGCCTCGCCTCGCTGGCCGACGACCGCAATCTCTTCACCGAGCTCCTCAAGTACCGCTTTCGCGAGGGCTCGCTCGCGGGTGTCTCCCTCGGAAATCTGCTCGTGGTCGCGCTCATCCGACTGAAAGGGTCGCTCTCGGCCGGAATCGAGGCCCTAGCGCGCGAGCTCAGGGTCCCGCATCGGATTCTCCCGGTCAGCGACGGCTCGACGCACGTCTGCGCGGAGTTGGCGGACGGGAATACGATTTACGGCGAATGGGAGATCATGCAGCGGCAGCCGCGCGTGCCGATCCGGCGAATTTTCCATCATCCGGCCGTCGACTGTCATCCCGAGGCGGTGAAGGCGATCGCGCACGCAGACCTGATCGTTTTCTGTCCGGGCTCATTGATGACCGGGATCCTTTCCGCGCTGCTCACCCGGGGAATCCCGACCGCGATCCGAGTCTCCCGCGCCACGAAGGTACTCGTCTGCAACATCATGACGCAACCCGGGCAGACCGACGACTTCTCGGCACGGGACCATCTTCAGACGCTGTCGGAGGTACTGGGGACGCCGCCCGACGTCTTCGTCGTGAACGCGAAGCGGCCGCCGGAGAAGTGGCTTCGCATCTACCGGCGCGAGGGTTCGGTGCCCGTGCGACTGGACGTTCAAGGACTGCGTGGGGTTCGTGTCGTTCAACGGGATCTTCTCGAGGCGGCCGGAACGGACGTCCTCACGCTCTACAGCCGCGGGGGGAGTTTTGCGCGCCAAGGTTTGCACCTCATCCGTCACGATCCGGAACGCGTGGGACGGATCCTCTACGACATCGTGAAAAGCTGTTGACGGGCGCTCCGCGGCGAGGCTATCGTCAGGACATGCCTGAAGAAGCGAAGGCTCCTCCGCCCCCGCCGGTTCCTCCTCCTCCGCCCGAGGATCCCGCCGAGCGGCAGGCGCTCGCCGTCGAGGCGGCCGGTCGGATGTACGACTGTCTCTTCGAGATCGGCTGCGGGACCTTCAAGCAGTTTTTCCTTGCCGGGCAGAAGATGCCGAAGGAACTCGACGTCCGCTACGCCTTCGACAACCCGAAGATTTACGAGGATCTCGTCAAGAGCTCCGAGGGGCCGAAGCTCGTCAAGAAATTCGCCAAGACCATGTCGGACACCGCGCGCTTCATCTCGGACAATCTCAAGGAGGAGTGGGTGCGATTCGGCCTCCTCCTCAAGCGCGACGGCCAGGAGCTGGCGGTGAACCTCGAGGTCCAGAAGGGCGACATCACCGGGGCGCAGATGGACGGGCAAGTCCCGATGATGCCGCCGGTCTAACGAAGCATCGGCTCGAACCGAACGTGCTGGCGCGTCAGGAAATCCGCCTCATTGACTCCGTTGGGCCCGATGGAGTACCACCGCCCTGAGATGTCGTCGGATCGCCGATCCAGGGCGTCGATTCTCGTCACCCGGAGAGGTGCTGCCACGTTCGCGGGTAATCTAACGCTGTAACTTGTTATACGTTGTTACTTGACGAACACCTCACGACCTGCTATTCTCCCCTTGTGGCGATCTCGATCGCGGAAAGACTGATCGGTTGGGTGAAAGTCCTTAAGCCCGGCCAGACCAAAGTGATTCCGTCCCTGAAGGCCAAGCCGATCTCGGTCTACGCCGCGCTTCGTCGCCTGAAACGGCAGGGCCAACTGCTCGATGTCGAAGCCATTCGGCGACAGCAAGGCCGAACGATCGTCTGCATTTTGAGGAGACGGGCCGTGACGATCACCGAACTGCGCGGGGCCATCGCCAAGGCGCTCAAGGTCCGCGCGATGGGGCCTGGGCGTTGCGCATGGACGACGGCGGAGCTGACTCGATCCATTGCGGAGGACCTGCGAACCGACGGAAAGGTCGAGCAGGCCTCGGCCTTGACCGAATTCGACGTGCACCAGGAACTCATCCGTCTGGCGGAGGAGGGGTACCTTCGCTCCCCTTACTTTGAAGGGACCGGAGCCTTTTCCGTCATCCTGGGTGTCTCGTTCGACGAGCTCCTGCCCACCCTCGCCCGCGCGGCCGGTGAGAACGCAGCTTGGGACCGGATCCTGGGCCTGGCGCCGCGACGCGCGACGCAGGCCACGGACTCCACGGCCACCATCCGTGATCTCCGGGGGAAACTGCCCTGATGGCGATCCTCGACGCCAATATCCTCGTCAAGCTCTTCCTCGAGGAGGACGACTCCGACCGTGCCCGGCGGCTGGTGCAGGATCGGCGCGCGGCAGGAGAAACAATCCGGACGTCGGCGATCGCCCTCTACGAAGTCGCGGAGGCGCTCAGGAGAAGCGGCTCCTTCAATGCCCAAGAGATCCAAGAGCGGGTTGCAAGCTTGGCTCAGGCGTGCGATGTCGTAGATCTTGCATCCTCTTCCAACCTGGCCGCATCCTTTCTTGGACTCGCGAACCAGGCCATCGTCCATGCGGTCGCGTCCCGAACGACGGTTTACGATGGCGCCTTCGTTGCGGCAGCCGTGCACACCCAGGAGAATCTTTGGTCGCACGACTCCCCGCTCTTGAACCGCATCCAACACCTGGGTATCGGACGTGATCTCCGGCAAATACCGACGCGGTAGGGGCGAGTTCCCCTTGGGTTCCTTGCGGGTGCCGACGTCATGGCCCGAGAGCGCGACAAGATTCAAGCTCGACTAGACTAAGGCCCCATCGTTTGCCTCAGATAGATTCCCGTAAGCGGTCCCCAGTCCGTCCACGCCACGGCGGTTCGGCGACGGCGCACGGCGATCGCCGGTTGCTGCGAGTAGCCGTGGCTGTTGCTGACGCCGCCCCCAGAGGCCGCGTACTCTCGAAACTCGACCCAAGCGCTCCCGTCCCACACCTTCACGTAAACCTCCGAGCCCCCGATCGTCCGCTCGTGCCAGGCCACGACGGGATTCCCGTTCCCATCGACCGCCACCGAGGGCGTCATCGACTCTCCGGATGTCCTGCTCACCCCGCCTCCCGTGGCGGAACCTGCCAATTCTTCCCACGCCGAGCCGGTCCAACGCTTCAAGTGGATCTCGCCCAACCCGCCGGTGTTGAAATCCTCTTCCCATGCGACGACGAATCCGCCGGTCGAATCCGCGGCCATCGAGATGTGCTCGGCGCCCATTCCCGAATTGATTCCGCCGCCGATCGCCGAGTCGCCGAGCCCTACCCATTCCGAGCCGTTCCATCTTTTCACGAAGACATGGCTCCCGATCCCCGTCGATTGATGGAGCCCGCGCCAGGCGACCACGGGGCTTCCGAAGGCATCGACGGCAAGTCCGGGCGGCTCCCAGGGAGCGAGCACCCACGTTTTGCTGATTCCCTCCCCCGATGCGGAATCCCCCAGCGCCACCCAAGCCGTTCCGTCCCACTTCTTGAGGTAGATTTGGCCGACGTCCTCATCCAGCCAAGCCACGACGGGACGGCCGGAGCCATCGACGGCAATCGAGGGTGTGAACGCCCCGCCGCTCTGACTGACGCCACCGCCGATCGCCGAGTCGGCATACCCCACCCACGCGCTTCCGTCCCACCGCTTGACGTAGATGTCCTCGAGGGTGTCCTCGGGTTGAAGATTCTGCCAGGCGACGATCGGATTCCCTTCCGCGTCGACGGCGATCGCCGGCGTGTATCCGTTGCCGCTTCCACTGATGCCGCCGTCCCCGGTGGATCCGCCGAGGTCGACCCACGCCCCGCCGTTCCACTTTCGGACGTAGATGTCTCCCGACCAGACGGAGGACTTCATGTGTTCCCAGGCCACGACCGGATTTCCGGCGGGATCCATCGCCAGCGCGGGACGCCACGATTCGCCGCTCGCGTCGTGGCTGAGTCCCCCCGCGCCGGAATCTTCGACCGCATTCCACCGGCTTCCGTCCCAAGTCCGGACATAGAGATTTCGGTCCCACCAGCCGGACGTGATCCACGCGATCGCGAGCCCTCCCGACGGCCCCGTTCCGAGGGATGGTCCCTGGATGGCGCTCTGCGGCGCAAGTTTCAGACCCGTTCCCGATGCCGACTCGGCCAAGGGCACCCAAGAGGCACCGTCCCATCTCTTGACGTAGACGCCGTGGCCGCCGTTCTCGCGCCATCCGACGACGGGAGAGCCGGAGAGCAGGGCAAGGGAGGGTTCGTCCGAATCGACCCCGGGAGTTCCGCTCACCCCGGTTCCGGACGATGAGCCGTTCAACTCCGACCAGCCGACACTATTCCATTTTCGGAGGTAGATCTCGCGTGCCGCTTCCGCCTTTGCGGTCCATGCGATGTAGAGGTCGTCGCCGTTCACGGCAAGAGAGGGCATGGACGAGTCTTCGGCGATCTTGACACCGACCCACGCCGACCCGTTCCACCGCCTCAAGAAGAGATCGCCGGGAGAGCCCTCGGTCCAAGCGACGATCGGGTACCCGTTCGAATCCGCGGCGATCCGGACATGTTCCACGGACGAGGCGCTGCCGCTGATCCCGGTCGCCAGGTCCGATCCTCCGAGGCCCACCCAGGCCGTTCCGTTCCACTTCTTCACGAGAGCTTGGAATCGCCCGCTCCGATCGTCCATCCACGCCACGATCGGATCGCCCGATGGATCGAGCGCGAGTCGCGGTTCGCGCACCGAGGCTCCCGGAGTCGCGGCTCCGACGGTGCCGGGCTCGACCCATTCCGAACCGCTCCAAGACTTCACATAGACTTCGGATTCGTCTGCCCAAGCCACCCACCGCGTTCCGGTGGAATCGAGCGCGAAGGACGGACCGTAGAGATACCCCGTCGGCCCCCATCCCCACGCAGGGCCGTGGTCGATCCATCGACTCCCACTCCACGCGTCGATGTTGATGCCCGCCTCGTCCTGCCAACCGACGAAGAGACGGCCGTGGGCGTCCAGCGCGACGGAGGCGTCCCGAACGTTGATTCCCGTACCCGACGTGATTCCGCCGCCGGCGGAGGAGGCGCCGTCGGCGCGCGACAAATGCGTCCGGCCCCAGGCGCTCTCTCCGAGCGGACTCCACGCTTGGAATGTCTCGACGGATCCGCCTCCGGACCCGTCGGAACAGGCGGACAGGAGCAGCAGGACCCAGGCTCGTCGAAGCACGTTAGAAGTCCAATCCGATCCCGAGCCCGGCGACGAGAGCCACGCCGTGCTCGATATGCCATTCGCTCCGGACGTGGCCGCTCAAAAACCAGCCCTTGCCCAGCATCACCCGCGCGCGAATCTCCGCCGCAACCGCGCCGATCCATCGCACATCCTCTTGCGAACCCGAGAGCGTCGCGGTCGCGAAGGCGGGGTCGTCCGGCGTAATGCGGATCTCTTCCCATCTCTCGCGGAGATAAAGGACTCCGATCCCGCCGGCCAATCCGATCCGGAAATCCGATCCGCGGAATCCCAGGATCTCGCGTTCCAGGAATCCCGAGACGGCATCCCACGTGAAGTCGAAGTCGAGGTTTCCCGGAAGGGTCAGGAAGCCGTCCCGAATCTCCGACCGCCCGTGGCCGGAACCATCGCCCCGCGCCCATCGCAATGAGATTTCGAACCATTCGACATCGAATCGCAGGTCAAGCATGGGTGCCGTGAGATCGTAGTCCACCCCCTCGAGCGAGGCAGTCGCGGGATTCCCCTCGTAGGTGAACTCGAGGTCGAAACGCGCGATGCTGTCGTAGTTCTCCGCATAGAGCGCTCCGAGGTGCGCCGAGGAGCCGCGCAATTCGAACTTCCCCGGCGTCGAGAACGAGAGTCCCTCCGGAGACACGGGCTCGCGTGACTCCTCCCTCTGACCCCACGCGGACCGGCTGAGGGCTACGATCAGGAACGCCGGCAGGAGTTTCATCATCCTGCCATGCACAAGAAGGGTGAGGCCGTTTGAAGGAAAATGAGGGAAGGTCTACGGCTCCATCGGCCAAGCCAATCGTTTGCGTTCGTATCGATAGAAAAGCCCGACCGTACGCATGAAGACCGCCCAGAAGTAGAGTTCGAGGACGACCAACACGGGGCCGATGGAATAGAAGGTCCACGGCCACTGTCCCAAGGCCGTCGCGACCGCCAGGCCGCCCAAACAGACCCACGCCAGGAGGACGCACCGGACATAGGGCCGTCCCCCCCGCACGATCGAGGCGATCAGGCGAGGGTAGCGGAACGCGATCAGGAACCGATCGTAGACGGCCGTCGCGAGGAGTCCGATCGGAAAATACATCGCTCCCGCAAGGGCCAGTAGGAAAACGAGAGCGCCGCGGAGAGGGGGAGCCTCGGGCAAGATCCCGCTCCGGGGCAGACCGATGGAAGCGGCCAGGGCGGGTCCGAAGGCCGCGACCATGGCGAAATAGAAAAGGAAGAACGCCTTGAACAGGGCGTCGCCACCGCCGATATCGGGCCAGTAGAGGACGTCGTCTTCGCCGGTCGCCGCGTCGCGCACGATCTTGAGGAGAAAAGCGAAGAGATAGGCGACCATCACGCTCGAGGCGATCGGGCCGGCCATTCCCGCAATGCCGCCGAGCATCCCGAAAAGGAAGCGCAACCCATAGACGACGATGCCTCCCATGATGAGAACCCCGGTGCCCCAACTTCGCCACGGCCACTTCCAAACGCCTCGAATCGCTTCCTCGAAGTTCGAGGGCCTTGCCGCCAGTTTGTCCAACCGCTCGCGGTCCTCCGGACGCGCCGTCAATCGAAGGCGCGAAAGAAGGCGCGGCTTCAGGGAAGGATCCTCCTCCAAAGCGCGGGAGAAATAGAGGAAGGCCTCGGGACTTCGGCCGAGTTGGTCGGCGAGTTCCCCGGCCGCCACGAACGCCTCTGGATCTCGATGGCGGGCGTGGAGACCTTCGATCGCCGCGAGGAACCGCCTCTCCAGCGCCGTCTCCGCCATGCTTCTATTATGTCGCATCGTTCGCCGCGGTGTGGTAGAGCCTACGCGGCAGGATCTCCCGATGGACAAGACGGCGATGGCGGTGGCCTACGGCGACGAATTGACCCAGCCCTCTTGAGCGCAGGCGCTCCTGGGGATCGCGGGTCTAAAGGCTCGGGAGATCCTGGGGTACACGGCGGTGGTCACGCTCTTGGTCTCCCCGATCTATGTGGCCGCGCTCCTGTTGCTTTGATCTCCGTATTCCGTCATCCACCTCGGTTCGATTCTTCCCTCCGCATGGCGCCTCGCCGTCTGCGCGTAGCGCTTCGCCCTCTCCTCGAACTCCTCGAGCTGGGCATCCGTCGTTCGACCGACGATCTTGCCGGGAACACCGACCACGATCGAGCGTGCCGGGACGATCTGACTCTCGCGAACGAGCGCCCCCGCGGCGATGAGCGAACCCTCGCCGATCTCGGCGTTGGCGAGGACGATCGCTCCGATCCCGATCAGGCATCGGTCGCCGATCTTGCGACCGTGAATCATCGCCAAATGTCCTACCGTCACGTACCGACCGAAGTTCAGGTCCATTCCCGGATCGCAGTGAAGGACGCAGTTGTCTTGGAGATTCGTGAACTCGCCGATCGCGATGGGCGCCATGTCGCCGCGGACCACGGCTCCGTACCACACCGACGCATTCGGTCCGAGGCGGACGTCCCCCAAGACCGTGGCGTTCTCGGCGACGAAGAATCCTCCCCGATCGATCAGCTTCATTCGCTTCCCCCGTTCCCCGTGTATCATGACCGGCGATGAATCGCGAGGCCCTGGCTCGGATCGCCAAGAAACACCGGGCCGACCTTATCATCCTCTTCGGCTCGAGAGCCCGGGGAACCGCGAGGTCCGACAGCGACGTGGATGTCTGCGTCGTCGCCCCCAACCTCCGCGGGGACGAGCTGGACCTTCAAGCCCGGCTCTCCGAGGTTCTCGGAGGAGACGTGGATCTTGTCCGATTCGAGCGGTCCGGCACGGTGCTGCGATTCCACGCCGTCTTTCCCGGACGTCTCCTATGGGGAACTCCCGCCGCCTTTCGCCGCCTCCGCCTCCGAGTGCTCAAGGACTGGCAGGATGCGCGCACGCTGGACGACGCCTTGACCGAGAGCCTCCGGCGGCCATGATCGACGCCAAGCTTGTCCGATCCAAGTTGCAATCCTGCCGCCGATATCTCCGACAGCTCGATCCCCTGGCTCGTACGACGTACCGCGACTTCTCCGGCAACTACATCCGATTCAGCGCCGCGGAGCGCCTCGTGCAGCTGCTCGTGGACACGGCGCCCTTCCCGGGATCCTCCGCGTCTAGCGGAAGTACATCGACCGACTCGCGGCGCGCCTCTAACACATTGCGTGCCCGTGGCCGTTCGGTTTCCCGAAGGTCACCGGAATCGAATTCTCCTCCGGGAGCGGATACCGGAAGATCTTTCCCTCGTAGTTCCGCACCACCACCTCCCTCTCGTCGACCTTGAGGACGTACTCCGGCAGGATCGGAACTTTTCCGCCGCCCCCCGGCGTATCGATCACGAGATAGGGACTCGCCAGACCGCTCGTGTGGCCGCGCAACGCCTCCATGATCTCGATCCCCTTCCGGAGATCGGTGCGGAAGTGCGAGGCGCCGTTCACCAAGTCTCCCATGTAGAGGTAGTAGGGCTTGACGCGGAACTTGAGGAGGCCGACGAACAACTCCTTCATCGTCTTGGGATCGTCGTTCACTCCCCGCAGGAGCACGGTCTGGTTGAACATCGGGAATCCGTTGTTGGCGAGCATCTCGCAAGCCCGTTTGGACTCCGGCGTCAGTTCCCGCGGGTGGGAGAAGTGAACCATCAGGTAGATCGGGTGGTGCTTCTTCAGGGTGTCGCAGAGTTTCTGGGTGACCCGTTGTGGAAGGACGCTCGGGATGCGCGTCCCGATCCGGATCAGCTCCACGTGCGGAATCGCCCGGATCTGCCCCACGATCTCGTCGAGTTGCTCGTCCTTGAGGACGAGGGGGTCGCCTCCCGAGAGGATGACGTCCCGTACTTCGGGATGGGCGCGGATGTAGTCGATCCCCTTCCGGATGTTCTCCCGAGAGATGCTGGACGGATCGCCGACCTTGCGCTTGCGCGTGCAATACCGGCAGTAGATCGCGCACTGGTAGTTGACGTAGAAGAGTACGCGGTCCGGATACCGGTGAGTGAGCCCGGGAACCTCGGCGTCCCTCTCCTCTTCCAGCGGATCCTCGGGGGTCGACGTGTCCGTGATCTCGACGTCGTCCGGAACCACTTGGTTGGCGATCGGATCCCCGATCTCGGAGATCAAGCCTTGGTAGTACTTATTGATCCGGATCGGATACTTCTTCGCCACCGCGGCCGCCTTCTGTTCGTCGATCTCGGGGAACGCCTCCTTGAGTTTCTTCGCCGTGTTCACCCCTTCGACCAGCAGCCTCTGCCACTCTTCCACAAACGGTCCTCCAAAAAAGACTCAGACGTAGTCTTTGCGATAGACGACGAGGTCGTCGCCGAGACGGTAGAAGTCCTTCACGCGGGCGACGACATGGAACCCGAGCTTCTCGTAGAACCGGCGCTGCCGGTCGTATCCCGGTTTCCCCGAAGTCTCCAGGAGGCACATCCGGGCGCCTCGGACCCGCGAGTCCATGTGTCGCATCATCTCCGTTCCCACCCCCGGCCGCGCGCTGACGATCCAATACACCTCCTGCACGCCTTCGGCGCAGGCGTCCTCGCCCCACACGATGAACCCGACGGGCTCGGGATCGCACGCGACGACGAACTCATAGTCCCGCTGCTCCGGTTCTTCGAGCACGGCGTCCGCGATCTCGAGACAAACGGAGATCTCCTTCTCCGTAAAGGCGCCGCAGGAGCGCGCCATCCCCTCGACCGCGGGACGGGTTTCTCGTTTCACATTCTCGAATCGCATGGTCCAGGATCCTTCCGATGAGTTCCTCGTACGGCACTCCTGCGGCCGCGGCGCACCGAGCCATCCCCGCGCCGCGCGAGAGGTCCGGATTCGGGTTGACCTCGAGGACAAAGAGACCCCCACGCTCGTCCATCCGGAAATCCACCCGCGCGTATCCGCGGCATCCCAGTTCGCGCGCGGCCGCGAGGGCCGTTTCGGCCACCTCGGGCGGGGCCTCCGCAGGGCAAATGGGAACGGTGCCTCGGTATTCCGCGCTCGACTCCTCCCACTTTCCGGCATAGGTCACGATCCGGGGACAGTCCGCGGGAAGTCGGGTGAAATCGATTTCCGAAACGGCGAGCGCCGCGCCGTCGAGAATCGCCACGTTGAATTCCCGCCCTTCGACGTACTCCTCGACGATCGCGTCGCCGAAGCGCGCGTTCACTTCGGCGACGCGCGCACGGAGCTCCTCTACCGTGCGGACGACCGATCGCCGGTCGATGCCGAGGCTCGCGTCGGCGAAGCGAGGTTTGACGATCGCGGGAAAACGGACGCGTCGGCGGAAGAAGGCGTTCGTCGCGACGAAGCGGGGCGCCGTGGGTCCGGGCACGAGGGCCTTGTCGAAGGCACGAAAGAGCGCCTCCGGGCCGTTTCCGGTATAGGGGAGTCCGAGGAGTTCCAACCACGCGGCGACGAGAGGCTCGAGGCCGGCATCTCCGTCGATCCCTTCGCACAAGTTGAAAACCGCGTCGCACCGGAGCGCCGGTGGGGGACGGCGCATCGGGACGACGGTGACGACATGCCCGAGAATCCGCAGGGCGCTCGCGACGTCTCGGGCGGCGGACGTGTTGTCTTCCGAGGGCAGATCCCTCTCGTCTTCCGTGCACAGGACGGCGACGGTGCGCCGTGCCGAGGGAGGTTCGTTCGAACTATCCATGATGTGCGGCGAAATCGGGGGCGCGCAGGCCGAGACGTTGGAGGGCCGCGTCCATGACCTGGTGGATCATCCTGGAGTAGCTCATCCCCGCTGCTCGGGCCGCCTTCGGGAAGCAGGAGTTGTCCTCCGGCTTCGGAAGGATGCCCGGCAGCGGGTTGAGCTCGAGAAGATTAGGTTCCCCCTTCTCATCCAGCCGGACGTCGATCCGGCACCAGTCCCGCACCTCCAAAATGCGGGACGCCGCCCGGCACATCTCCTCGATGCGGTCTCGAATCTTGCGATCGAGCTTCGCTGGGCATTCGAAGATCTCGATCGGCTTCTCCGCGGTGTCCCAGATCCACTTCGCCTCGTACGAGTACAGCGGCGGAACGCCCTGGGGGAGCGAGCCGAAGAGGATCTCCACGATGGGCAACACCTCGAGTTCTCTCCCGTTCCCGAGGAGGGCCACCGTGAACTCCCGACCGGAGAGGAATTTCTCTACGAGAGCGGGCTGGTCGCACTCGCGCACGACACGCTCGACCTGTGCGGCCAGCTCGCGCTCGTTTCGAACGAGCCCCTCGCTCCGGATCCCCTTGGAGGACCCCTCGTGAAGTGGCTTCACGATCGCCGGGAAGTCGAAGGGGAGTTCGTGGATCCGCGGCGAATCGAACACGGTCCACGGAGGCGTGGGAATTCGGTGGTACGCCAGGATCTCCTTGGTTCGAACCTTGTGCAGGCAGACGTTCAGCGTCGTGGGATCGCTCCCCGTATAGGGAATGCGGAGATGTTCGAGGATGGAGGGGACGTAGCCTTCTCGCCCCGGCCCGCCGGCGCACTCGGCGATGTTGAACACCAAGTCGGGCCGCTCTTCCCGCAGCCGCTCGGCGACGCGCTCGTCCGCCTCGATCGGAACGCACGGCCAGCGCTCTTCGATCGCGGATCGGACGGCGTCGACAGTCTCCGGCGTGTCGAACTCGGCGTCTTCTTCGGTACCGGAGGCGTGTTTCAGGTTGAAGGTCAACCCGACGCGGAACTGTTTCCCCACCCTATCGATCCCCGGGCTTAACTTTGAGAATCATATTCTATCGGAAAGGAAAGTCAACGCGAACTTGGACGGCGACGTGAAAAAACCTTCGTAACCGTTCACGCTCCCCTTGCACCGCGCAAAGGCGCGGAGAACCGCCGTCTCTTCCCTAGTTCCAGCTTCTCCATGCCGGGAAGCTCCCCCGATTTATCTCTTCTCCGCGTCCGCGGTGAACCCCGTGAACGCATACAAACCTTCATCAACGAAAAGGCCCGCCGACGCGAGTCGGCGGGCCTTCCGAGGCCTGTTCTAGAATCCGACGATGAGCGCGTGTTCTTTTCCGATCATCGCCCCGTTCGCGTCGAAGAGCCGGACGACGACTTCGCAGGGAGCCCCTCCCGCGGTGGTGAAATCGAACGCGAACTCGAGAGCGGGACCGTCCTCCTTGAGGGGACTGCCCTCGGGCCCGCCCCACGCCAGGCGCAGAGAGTTCCCGATCAACTCTGCCGTCCATCCGGGAGGAAGCTGGATCGAGTTCAGATCCACCGAGGTCCACTTCGGATCCTGCTCGGAGAAGTGGATCTCCATCGAGCGGATCTCCGGTCTCGACGGTCCCTGGATGCCGGCCTGCGGCTTGACCACTTCCGCCCGCAGTTTCCCGCGATAGGAGTTTTCGCCGAACTTCGTGACTTTCGAGAATCGCAGGTTGAGTCCGTCGTGGATCACCCACACGGTGCACTTGAGGATCTGCACCCGGATGCCCGGATCCTCGAGCCGAATCCGCACGGTGTACTGCTTCGTGGAATCGTCGTGGACCGCGATCGAAGTCACCGTGATCGACCGGATGGCATTGGGCGGCGCGACGGCGTTGGGAAAGCGAGGAGGCGGCGGCGGAGCGCCGAAGACATCGGGCGGGGCCTGCCCGCCGAAGGGATCCGTCACGATGATTTCCGCAGCCGCGGCATCGCCGCCCATGCCGACGGCCCCCATCGGACCCGCTTTGCCCCTAAGTTGAATCCACTTCGGATAGCTGCCGCCGACGATCACCTTCGGTTGAAGCGCGATCGTTCCGGTTCCGCCGTGGTAGAGCACCAGCTCGTCGCAGTCGTACCAGAAGTACGGCCCGTCTTCCCCGAGGCACGTCTGGATCACGACGGAGAGGCTGGACGTGACACTCCGAGTCCCGTCGGAAACCCTAACTTCGGGTTGATAGTAGCCCGGAAGGGCGTACGCCCAGAGCGGATCGGACTCGGTCGAATCGACCGTGCCGTCCCCGTCGAAGTCCCACGCGAAGGTGAGACCGCCGCGGGCGTGGAATTGGATCGGCGTATTGGGACTGGCCGAGAGCGTGTCGGCGAAGGCCCAAGCGGCGAGCGTCGGATCGAGGACGATCTCGGCCCGACCGGGCTCTCGCCCATCCGTGTCGACCAGGCGCACTTCGACCCGATGCGGACCGGCGGACAATCCCGAGAGCTCCAACGTACGTCCGGAGCCCACGACCGCGCCGTCGAGGATCCACGCGACGCCGACGGAGCCGCCCTCCACGTCGGATCCGGCCGCCGCGAGCTTGACGGAAGAACCGAACAGCGACCCTTCGACGAGAATCGCCGCGGAAGGCGCGGAGTCCCGCATGTCGTGAGGCGGACACACCGAGACGACGACGGTCGCCTCGCTCGATTTTCCGGAGGCATCGAACGCAAGTACTCTCGCGGTTCGCGCCCCTCCGGTGGAATACGCATGAACGGCCGTCGGAACCGTGCTGGTGGTGTCGATGGCTCCGTCGCCCTCGAAGTCCCAATCGTATCGGACGATCGAGCCGTCCGGGTCCGAGGCGTCGGCGCGAAACAAAACCTCGAGGGACGCCGCCCCCTGGAGCGAGAAGGCGCGCACATGGACGTTCGGCGGCGAGCCCGAGGGCGCCGCAAATACCGTCACGGTCATCCGCGCGGTGGACGATTGTCCCTGCGGATCGGTCACGGTGAGAAAGACCGTCTTGACCCCCTCCGTCGGAAAGGCGTGCGTCGGGCTTTGGAGAACGGAGTCGGCGACACCGTCTCCGTCGAAGTCCCACGAGTAGGAAACGCTGCCCCCATCGGGATCGGTTCCTTGCCCGAAGAATTGAATGGGAGTCCCCGCCAGCGCATGGGCGATCAGCGCCCAGAGTTGCGCCGCGGGGGGCAGATGGTGGAGGTGAACATGATCGTTTCCTCCGCCTCCGCAGGCCATGAGGGCCAGGGTAATGAACCCGGCCAGTGCGATCCCTCTATTCCTCATCGTTCGGCTCCTTTCTGTCCGGGAACCGTACGGAGGGACGGCGCCGTCCTTTATGAGATTCGCCGAAATCTTCGTCGAAGGATTTCAATCTGGGAACATGAGAATACGATGGATGATCCCGGCGCTCCTTCTCTTCGCCGGATGCGAGGAGGAGGTAACCTCCGAGCCCAATCCCCACCTCCCCGTCGGGGTGAACATTCACACCGCCTCGGACCCGGACGTCGCCAAGATGAAAGCGATGGGGGCGACTTGGGTTCGGATCGATGTCCCATGGTGGCAAGTCGAGCCGGGGCCGCCCGAGATGTTTCCGAGGAACTTCCAGGTCCTGGATCGAGTGGTGGCTCAGGCGGATCGCCTCGGGCTCCGGATCTTCGCTTCGCTCGGAGGCACGCCGGGATGGGCCAGTTCGACCGGAAAAGTGAACGGGGTTCCGTCCGCGGAACGATGGCGCGCCTTCGTTCGCGCCGTGATCGATCGTTATCCCTCCCTTCGCCACATCGGCGTCTGGAACGAACCCAACTTGGAAGAGTTCTGGTCCGGAAGCGCGATGGAGTATCTCACCGTACTTCTCCGCCCCGCCTACGAGGAGATCAAAGCCAAGGATCCCTCCCTTAAGGTGCTGGGGCCGGAGCTCGGCCTCTATGCCTCCAAGAGCAGGAAGAAGATGAAGGAGTACCTCAAGAAGATCCGTCAGGGTAGGTACGATCGATACATCGACATCGTTACCTTGCACACCTATCACGAGGACGTCCACGAATTCCGGGAGAAGCTCGGGGATTTGCGCCGGGCGGTGCTTCGGTACGGCTTCGCGAACAAGCCCGTGTGGCTGACCGAATTCGGATGGGACTCGAACGAGGTCGGCGAGACCGCGCAGGGCTTTCGACTCGCGGAGGCTCTCCAGCTTCTGGCCAGGATGCCGTGGATCGAGCAGGCCTTCCTCTATGAGATGCGCGACGATCCCGGCCACGGCCCGAAATGGGGACTTCTCCGAGCGGACGGAAAGGAGAAGCCCGCCTTCGAAGAGGTCCGCGCGACGATCGAGCGCGGATTCCGGCCGCCCGAGCCTCCTCCCGAGGGCGGCGGCGGATGGGAACGTCCTCCTCGCCAGAAGCAATAGGGGTAGGCCACACCGAATCCGATTCGAGTTGCTTCAGGAGATCCGCAACTCCGAGTCGTTCCGCCCACTCCCGAAGATACGCCTGATCCAAGGTCGTCTCTTGCACCTCGAAAACTCCGAGCGCATCACGATAATGGCGCTCCGACTCGCCCCGGCGGCTCCAGTCGAGCTAGGCGAGGATGGTGTCCTCCGGAGAGGCCACTTGATGACGCGCCCTCCGAAAGGCACGGCCACTCTGCGCTCGAACTGTCGGCGCTGGAAAGGTTCCTCTCTCAGGAAGATCAAATCGATCTTCCAGACGGGTTTCTGATGAATCGCGTTCACCATCCCGCGGCGGCGAACAGCGTCCTCAAATCCCTTTTCCGGAACGTAGTACTCGGGATCCAGCGCTTGTCGAAGGGCTTGCGCCTGCGTCCCACCTGCAGCGACGAGTACATCCGTATCGTGCGTTGCTCGTGGACGCCCCCACACGCTGCTGGCGAACGAGCCGACGACCCGGTACGGAATGGACAGTCGATCCAGCCGGGAAAGCATGTCGAGGACGATCTCGTCGTCGGTCACGGTTTGAAAAGCCGCTCGAAAAGATTCGCGGGCAGGATTCTCCGCTGCAACTCCCGCTCGACTTCATCGGCAGACCATTGTGGATGTTGAGAGCGGATGCCTGCGCGGGAGAGTTCGACCACGACTCGGCGCAGTCGGAAGGACATGGCGATTCTCTTCTCGGGGGTGAGGAGACGGAGGAATTCGATTTCCTTTCGCACTCCCTCGGTCCCGGCCGATTCCCGTTCCAGATCCCTCACTTCGAAAATCATACCGCCGCCGGAGGCGGTCGTCGAGAGCGCGCACGACCAAGCAGGATTTCGAGAAACTCCCGCCACCCGATTCCGAATGAGACGGAAGAATTCGGCGTAGAGAACGAGGATGAACCGTCCGACTCCGAATGCGGCGCGCGTACTTACCTGCGGCTGCGGTGCCCGACTTCGGATCGCCGCCGTGTCCGGAGCCTCCGGCGTACGATGCCCCAAGTGCGGCGCCCTGCTCTCAGCCCCGGTGGAGGATCCCGAGATTCGTATCCTCTCGGTCGAGGAGATGTCCCAAACGAAGTGCCTCTACTGCGGGGAGCTCGTTCCCGCGAACGCCGATCCCTGCCCGAGTTGTCTTCACCGACGCGGACGAGGCGCGATCCACAAACCCGCCCTTCAGCGCACCTTACGCGACCTCGCCATGGAGGGTCATTTTCGGGCTGCAGGTCTGTGGTGCCTGATCTCAGCCGGACTGGCGGGGATCGTAGGAGCGGCGGTGCTTCTGGCGATCCCGGTCGTCCACCTCCAGCTCGGTGGTTTTCGAAAGGGAGAGGGAGGGATCATCGCCGTCTCCGCCCTCGTCGCCTTGGGGCTCTCCGCCGGGCTGTACTTTCTGGGGCGTGGCCTCTCGCGATTCTCCAACACGGCCCGATTGGTTTCGGGCGTCCTGAACATTCTCTTGGCCGTTCTGGGGTTTGTCGCGGGCTTGAGCGTGCTTCTCCTCGACAAGGGTCCCGCGGGGGGGGCGCTTTTGGGTCTCGTCGTCGACCTGGCGGTCATCCTTCCCTACGTGTGGCTCTCCTTCCATGCCCGAGCCGCCCACGTGTGCTCGCCTTCCTATCGAAAGTCGATAGAGAACGACTCGAGAAAAGGGCTTATCGTAGGTAGCCCCTTCTTCTGGATACCGATCGCCCATGCCGGCGTTCGGATCTTGCTCGCCGCGCTCTTCCTCGCGGCGGGC
Source organism: uncultured Planctomycetales bacterium (assembly GCA_964526305.1). Classification (GTDB taxonomy): domain Bacteria; phylum Planctomycetota; class MHYJ01; order MHYJ01; family JACPRB01; genus JACPRC01. The sequence continues at coordinate 43,226 of CAZGKV010000009.1, forward strand.
GGCGATGGGGCACGCCCTCCAGATTCGGATCCGCGGCCCGCCGAGGCCCCTTTCGATCGCGGATGGCGCTGAATGGACCGTGTCGATTCCCGCGCGGAGAGGGCCGGCAAGAAATGACCGTCACGCCAGGAGGTGCGTGTACCGGTCTTTCTCGCGCTCGAAGGCGTAGACGATCGACAGGACGCGGTGAGAGCGCCAGCCGGCGGAGTATTGCCGCGCCCACTCTACGGCGACCTGGTCGGGATCCGGCGCCCGGCCGAGTTGGACTCCCCGGATCCACTTCTCGCGGTGGATTTCCTGAAGCTGTTCCTCGATCTCGCGCCGGGGATTGATCGAACGGTGCCTCAGGATGAACAGTTTGATCGCGGTCTCTTCGTTCAGGGGCGGGAGCCGCCGAGCGACATTCTCCTCCCGCAACCGCAGAATTTCTCCGCGGTGCGCCCGGATGAACCGTTCGAGATCCGCGCGGATCTCTTCCAGCCCTCCCGTCTCGTACTTCCGGCGGATCTCTTCGATCTCGGTCATCGCACGACACTCCACGCTGGTGAGCTTCGACCGAATCCCCGCACGTATCTTACGACAATCCGAGCAACTCTGCGAGATTCGCCTTGCGGGTAATGATCGGTTCGAGCAATCCTTGGGGGGAGGTGAAGAGGACGTTGACCCCCGGCCCGTGACCGCTCCGGCGCGACGATCCATGGGAGATCACGCCGATCGTGATGGCATTCTGATGCCAGCGCACGCCATAGGTCGCGTCGCAATCCGTCACCGCCACGATGTCTCCCAACCGGAGCGCGTCGAGCGAGTACTCTCGGACCGCTTCGGGCGAGGTGGACTGGATGTCGAAGTCGCCGCACTGGGGATTGGGCATCATTCCGACGCCCCCTCCGACGAGCTTGCCGAGAACGATCTTCGCGACCGGCACGCGAAGCTTCCCGCCCTTCTCGGAGGGATTCAGGGCCCGGAACAAGCGCGGGCTCAGGTTCGCCACCGCGATACCCGGATAATCGGCCAACCGGAACCCCACTCCCGAGGCGCGGATCTGGATGAGATCGCCGATGCACAGGCGATCCAGAACGCGCTTCGGAAACCAGACGAGCACGCGCTCGCCTCCGCCGTGCTTTCCGGTGACGACGCCCGTCGTCCCCTTGAGTTTGACGTCTTTGCCCTCGAACCGCGCCTCGACGATCGTCGCTTCGTCCCCGACGCAAGCGTAGGTGTTGAGGCCCGTGTTGGCGCGGGCGTCCGAGTTCTGGATCGCCACGCCCGGTTCGACGTGGTCGCCCGAGGCCCAATCGAAAGCCGGATCCCCGACTTTGACCGTGTAGTTGATCCCGGAGAAGCCGACCGGGACGAACGCGCTCCCGTCGTGACCGAGCTTCAAATCCGGATAGTGCGGAACGTACGGATGGCAAATCTGCCCGGCTACGGCGGTTTCGACCAATTTCTCCAGGTTCGCTTTGATCATCGCCTCCCTTTCCTCAAGTGGTGAGTTCCGAGCGCGCAGTGCGCGCGGCACTAGGCGCTCGGGACCCCCTTCGCGGCGGGGAGAAGAAAGTGGACCGTCGTCCCGGCCCCCTTCTTCGACTCGATCTCCAATCGTCCTCCGTGGTTTTCGACGATGCTGTTCACCACGGAGAGTCCCAATCCGGTTCCCTCTCCCGGCTCTTTCGTCGTAAAGAAAACATCCAGACATCGGGACAGTTCTTCCGCGTCCATCCCGGTTCCGTTGTCCGAGACGGAGAGCCGCACGTGCTCCCCCTGGGCGATCCCCAGAACCTCGATCCTTCCCTCGTCGATCACGCAGGCGTCGATCGCGTTCATGAGGACGTTGAGCAACGCCTGCTGGAGTTCGACCGCGTCCCCGCTCACCATCGGGAGTTCCTCGGGGACTTCGTTGCGGACCTCCAGTCCCTTCTGGCGAAAGCGATGTTCGCAGAACGCGATGGCCCGATCCGCCACGTCCCGAAGACGAACCGGACGGGCTTCATACTCCTTCGGACGGAACTGGAGGATCCGTTGCACGATGGACCGCACCCGGTCCAGCCCCTCGACGACCAGGCCGAGATACTCGGCTCGTTTGGCCTCGTCCATCCCGCCCGCTTGAAGAGCTCGGGCGGCATTGATCATTCCCCCGAGGGGATTGTTGATTTCGTGGGCGATCCCGGCGGCCAGCGTTCCCGTAGCGGACAGGCGTTGCGCATGGAAGAGGCGCCGCTCCGTCTTGACGATCTTCGCCTTGAGATTCTGGTGCTGCGAGGAGATCTTGTCGATCATCAGATTGAAGGCCCGCTCGAGCCGTCCCATCTCGTCGAAGCTTCCCCGCTCCGGCACCTTGGTCGAAAAGTCTCCCTCCGCGACGCGCGCGGAAACGGAGACGAGGTTTTTCAACGGCCGGAGGATGAAGCGATTGAGGAAGATGTACGCGTTGAGCAGGATCAGGAGCGTTCCCAACGCCATGATCGTCACGATCGACCGGAGCGTTTCCCGGAAATCGGTTTCCGGAACGAGTTCCGGCTTGAGATCGAACCGCGCTCCGTAGACGACTCCGTTGTACGCCTCGATCGGGAGGTACACCCGCCCGGCCGTCGACGATGTCTTCCGCTCCGCGATGGCTTCCAGAAGTCGCCGGAGGTCGCGCTCGTCCAACGTCGGATCGGGGGGAGTCTTCGAGACGAGACCCGCCTCCGTCTTCTCCACAATGACCCAATTGTCAACGAGCGAAGAACGGGACAGCTTCTGCGCGACGTCGGACCACTCGACGGTTCCGTTCGGTCCGGCGGCTCCGCGGATCCAGTCCGCGGCGAGGCGTTCGAGGAGCCGCGCCTCGCGATCCCGCGCCCGCGCGCGGTTGACGGCCGCATCCAAAGAGAGGTTGAGCGTCAGGAGGCCGACCACGATCACCATGAACAGAAAGGTGACCAGGAGCAGCTTTGTCCTGAGGCTCATTCGGCCAGGGACCGGGGACGTCCCTCCCCTTGCCGGCCTCCGCCCTCCCTCACTTCCGGTTCCCGATTCCCTGCAAGAGACTGATGAGCGGCAGGAACAGGGCGACGACGATGAAGCCGACCGTGAACCCGAGTCCGACGATCAGGACCGGCTCCAGGACGCTCATCATCCCGCTCACGGCCGCGTCGACCTCCGAGTCGTAGTTGTCCGCGATCTTGACGAGCATCTTGTCCAGTTCGCCCGTCTCCTCTCCGACATCGATCATGTTGATCACGATGTCGTCGAAGACGCCCGACGCGGCCAGCGGCTCCGCGATCGATTCGCCTTCTCGAATCGAGTCGTGGACGCTCGAGATGGCGATCCCGATGACTTCGTTTCCGACGGCGTTCTTCACGATGCTCAGGGCCTCGAGGATCGGCACGCCGGACTGAAGCAAGGTGCCCAGGGTTCGGCAGAACCGGGCGCACACCGACTTCTTGACGATCCCTCCAAGCAGCGGGAAGCCGAGTTTCACTTTGTCGATGAAGAGCCGCCCGCCTTTCGTTCGTCCGCCGAACACGATCCCGCAGAAAAAACCGATGATGAGCAAGATCAGGACGACGACGAAGTAGGGGCTGGTGACGAAGTCGGAGATGCTCATCAAGACGACGGTCATCGCCGGCATCGGCACGTCTACCGACTTGAACACCTCCTGGAACTTCGGGACGATGAAGGCCATGATGCAGAGGACGACGCCGATCGCGATCGTCATCACGACGGCCGGGTAAATCGACGCGCCGACGATCCGGCGCTTCAACGCCTCCATCCGTTCCATGAAGACGGCCAGACGTTGGAGGATGACGTCGAGAACGCCGCCGGCCTCTCCCGCCTTGACCATGTTCACGTAGAGCTTGTCGAACGCCCGCGGGTGTTTCCCCAGCGCTTCCGACAGGGTCGATCCGGTTTCCACGTCCTCCGCCACCTCGGTGACGATGTTCTTGAGAAGGCTGGGCTTCATCTGGTTGCCGAGGATCTTGAGGCTCCGGACGATGGGGAGGCCGGCGTCCATCAAGACCGAGAGCTGCTGCGTGAATTGGGTGAGCTGCTTGTGCCGGACGCGGCCGAAGGTCATGGCGAAGGCGCCGCCCTTCTTCGTCCCCGATTCGACGGGGAGCGCTTCGGCGACCTCTACGGCCGCCCCTCCGCCGCCTCCGTCTTTGGCCGGAGACGCGGCCGGCGCCTCGGCGGCCGCGCCGCCCGTTTTTTCTTTTACGTTGGTGGGCTTGTACCCCTTGGCCTTGAGCTTGGTGATGGCGTCGTTGGCGCTCGAGGCATCGATCTCGGCCTTGATGCGTTTTCCCTTCGCATCGATCGCCTCGACTGAGAAGGTCGGCATACGCCCTCCTACGTTTCCCCGGGGCCCCGCCGGGCGCGCGACGGGCCGCGACCGCCTTTCCACGCCCCCACCCGCCTGGCGAATTCTATCAGATCGAATTCACCGCATACAAGCCTTTCGACCCGGGAAGGAGTTCACATTTGCCCTTCCACTATCTAGACGGATCGACGCCCGGAATCATGCCGTGAACAGCGTTTCCCGTACGACCTCTTCGATCGTGGTGTGCCCGTCGAAGATCGCCAAGAGCCCCGCTTCCCGAAGAGTCCTCATCCCCTGTTCCCGAGCCGCGTGCCGAATCGCTTCCGTCGAGGCGTGCTGCATCACCAGTTCCTTGAGGCGGTCGGTCAGGAGCATGATTTCGTAGATGGCCATTCGTCCGCGGTAGCCGGTGTTGTTGCAGTTGGCGCATCCGCGACCCCAGCAGAATTTCTTGTCCTTCACGTCCTCCGGAAGGAGCCCGATCTCCATGAGCATCTCCTCCGTAGGGACGAGCTCGTCCTTGCACTTCACGCAAATCCGCCGGACGAGCCGCTGGGCCACGATCGCCTCGAGGGAGGCGCAGAGCAGGAAGCTCTCGGCCCCCAGGTCGACCATTCGAGTGATCGCGCTCGGCGCATCGTTGGTGTGAAGAGTCGAAAAAACGACGTGGCCGGTCAGGGCGGCCTCGATGGCGATCTGCGCGGTTTCCAAGTCGCGCACCTCGCCCACCAGGATGGTGTCCGGATCCTGCCGCAGGATCGAGCGAAGGAGCGCCGAGTACGTCACCCCGATGTCCTCGTTGATCTGACATTGGACGATGCCGTCCAGGTCGTATTCGACGGGGTCCTCGGTCGTGATGATCTTCCAGCGGATGTCGTTGGCGTAGTTGAGGCAGCTGTACAGGGTCGTGGTCTTTCCCGATCCCGTAGGGCCCGTCACGATGATGATGCCGTGCGGGAGATTGACGAGGTTCTTGAGCATCCGCATGTCCTCTTCGCGGAGCCCGAGGTTGTCCAGATCGAGCTTGACCACGCTTCGGTCGAGGACGCGCATCACGACGCTCTCCCCATAGATCGTGGGAAGCGTCGAGACGCGGAGATCCACGGGCCGGCCGGCGACGCTGAGGAGGATCCGGCCGTCCTGGGGAAGGCGCGTTTCGGAGATATTGAGGGAGGAGAGCACCTTGATGCGCGAGATGATCGGAAGCGCCAGGTGGAGCGGGGGAGCTTCCATCTCGTAGAGCACGCCGTCGACCCGGTACCGAATCTTGAATTCGTTCTCGAAAGGTTCGAAGTGAATATCGGAGGCTTGCGCCTTGATCGCCGTGACCAGGATCAAATTGAGGAGTTTGACGACGGGCGCGGCGTTGACCAACTGCTCGACATCGTACGCCTTTCCCTTGCGCGCTCCCGTACCGGACAGCTCCTCGACCTGAAGATCCCCGTCGGCCCCCATGTCGAGGAGCGCTTTTCCCAGGCTCTCCTGCTTGTGCGCGTAGTATTTCTCGAGCGCGACCTGGATGTGCTCTTCCGAGGCGACGGCTCCCTGCACCTCGCAATGGAGCGCATAGCGCAAATCGTCGAGGATGTTGATGTCGTGCGGATTGGACATCGCTACCGTGAGGAGGTTGTTCTCGAATTTGACGGGGCAGATGCTGTAGCTCTTGGCCATGGTGGCGGGGACCATCTCGATGACCTCCGGCGTCACCTCCATTTCGTCGAGGGGGATGACGTCCATCCCCATCTGCGCGCCGAGGGCGAGGAGGAGTTCGTCCTTGTTGACGTACCCGAGTTCCACCAGGATGCTCCCCAGCGCCCCGCCCTTTTGGCGCTGGATTTGCAAGGCCTCCTGGATTTGCCCCTCGGTGACCAGTTCCATTTCCTTCAGGAGCTGGCCGAGCGGCTTCTGGATGGATCCCATATCTCGAGGGGCTAATGATGGCACAACGAGAAGAGGTCTTCAAGTCCCTGTTGGGATTTCAAACCGAATCTGGTACTAAGTGACGCATGTTTCGCGCCCTTCTTTTCCTCCTCCTCTTCCTCCAAGACCGCCCGCTGGCCGAGGAGATCGAGAAGCTCGCCGCGGATCACGGATTGCGGGGAGCTCGCGTCGGCATCCACCTTTGGTCCGAGCGGAAGGGCGAGGTGCTGTATGCCGCTCAGGACGGCGGCCGGTATACCCTGGCGTCGAATACGAAGGTCCTGACGTGCGCCGCCGCGCTCGATCGGTTGGGACCCGAGTACAAGTTCGTCACGAATCTCGAGGCCGAACTTCGCGACGGCACCGCCAGGCTCGTGATCGCGGGGAACGGCGATCCCAACATCTCCGGAAGGTTTTTCGAGGGGGACCCGAAGGCCCTCTTCAAGCGTTGGGGGAAGATCCTGAAGGAAAAGGGAGTCCGGCGGATCGAGGGCGTAACGCTCGTCAACGAGGGATTCGACGAGGAGACGGTCTGTCCGGGATGGGCGAAATACGACGCGGGTCCCTGGTGGACGGCTCCTTTCGGCACATTTTCGCTCAACGACAACTGCGTCGACGTCACGATCGAGCCGGGCGAAGTCGGGCAGCCGCCCAAGATCTCGATTGTTCCCGACACGAAGTTCGTGACCGTGCGCAATCGGATGCAGACGGTCAAGAAGTCGCCGAAGCCGTGGGGCTTCGCTCGACGAGCGGGCTCGAACGAGATCGTCTTCCACGGGGAGATGCTCGCGGGATCCAAGCCGGTCAAGAACTGGGTATCGATCCACGATCCCTACGCGTTTTACGGCGCGGTGCTTCGCGAGACCCTGGCCGAATCCGGTCTCGAGGTCGCGGGAAGCGTCGAGCGCTCCCCGAAGTCGCCGGCGGGCCTCGTCCGAATCGATTCGCACTCCACGGACTTGGCCGCGACGATCCGGGTCTGCCTGACCGTCAGTCAGAACTTTTATGCGGAAATGATCCTTCGGACCCTGGGCCGCGAGTCCAAGGGGGCGGGCACGAGGGAGAACGGACTCGCCGCGGTGCGGGAGTTTCTTCAGCGCGCGGGGGTCACGGACTATGCCCAAGCGGACGGCTCGGGGTTGTCGGTCGACAACCGCATGGCCCCCCGGGACCTCGTGAAGGTTTTCCGCCACATGGCGGCCCATCGCCATGCGAGGGTCTTTCGCGAGTCGTTGGCCGCAAACGGAGGCGAGACGGGGACTCTTCGTCGCAGGATGACGGCCAAGGAATTCGCCGGGCGGGTGCGCGCGAAGACCGGCCACATCAGCGGCGTGGCGAACCTCTCGGGGTATCTCGAGACCGCCTCCGAAGGGACGATCGTCTTCAGCATCCTCGTCAACGACTGGAAATCCGGCGGCCGTCCCGACCCCTTCCAGGACCGCCTCTGCGAACGCATCCTCCGATGATATAGAAATAGCCAGGCTTATTCTATATCATGATATAGAATAAGCCTGGCTATTTCTATATCATCCAACGATTCCGAGGGGCGGGCGTATCAATTCGAAAAGGAGAGCCCTCATGATGCACCTGCTCCCGATGATCGCGGCGCTCTCGGTCGCCGCCCCGGAGGCTGTGGAAGAGGAAACGTACGAGGCACGCGTCTACGTCAAGGGCATGAACTGACCCCACGCCTGAGGGGGGCGCGTCTTGGACGCGCTCAACAGCCTGGAAGGCTGCGTGGATTCGGAACTCAAGGACTTCAAGAAGGGACTCTTCCTCGTCAAGATGAAGGAGAAGTCCCCTCTCCGCCCCTCCCTCGTGGAAAAACACGTCGGCGGTTTCGACCTCCTGAAGCTCGAAGTCACCCTCGTGGGCACCCCCGCGGACGGCGAAAAGACGATGAGCTTTTCCGCCCGCGGGTCGGGCCTGAAGATGGAGCTAGAGGATGCGGACCCCGTGACCACGAAGGGTCCCCAACTCAAAGCAATCCGAAATAATCTGACCGCCGGGAAGACCCTGTTCCGCGTTTCGGGAGTACTCAAGGAGGTCAAGATCGAGGACAAGAAGGACGAGAAGAAGCTCGTTCTTGTCCTCGATGAGGCCGCCGCGGTCGAACCGAAGAAAGAAAAGTAGAGCCGGAGAGCCCGCCGGGATTCTCTCGGCGGGCTTTTCTATCCGATCGGGCGCTTGAAGATAAAGACGACTTTAGACGTCGCGCCTTCCCACTTCGAGATCGGAACTACCGCCACAAGCTCCCAGCCGGAACGTCCCAAATCGTTTACGTCGTTTTCCGTCCCGAGGTGAGGTCCAGGATCCATGTAGGCGCTGTAGTGGCTGTTAGCGAGTTCCTTGGGATGAAAGTAGTACTCCCACCTCGTCGGTGCCGTTTTCGCTTTGATGTCCGTCATTCCATTCCTCCCTACGTAGTACGCCTCTCCGTACCGGTTGTTTCCTCCCACAAGTTTCCGGTATGATCCCCGCGATGACCTTCCCGTTCTCGACCGAGGTGCGCGTCCGCCTGCCGGAAACGGACGCCTTCGGGATCGTCTTTCACGGGTACTTCTTCACCTATTTCGACGTCGCACGGATGGACTACCTCCGAAATCTGCACGCGCTCGATTTCATCTCCCCCGCCCGCGGCGTCACCAACGTCATCGCCCACTCGAGCGCGGACTTCCGCTCCCCGGCCCGCTTCGACGATGTACTCGTGGTCGCCGCCCGCATCGCCGGTTTCGGGCGCACGAGCTTCACCTTCCTCTTTCGCGTACTCCATAAAGAGGAAAATCGGCTCGTCGCCGAGGGGAAGAGCGTCCACGTCATCCTCGACCCCGACACCTGGAAGCCGATTCCCGTCCCCGAAGAGTTTCGACGGCTCGTGGCGGCGTACGAGAAGTGCTGATGGACCTCTTCGAAAAACCTGCCCCGTCCCCTCTCGCCGACCGGATGCGCCCGACCACGCTCGAGGAGTTCCTCGGACAGGAAGACGTCCTCCGTCCTCTCGCAAAACTTCTCGCTTCCGGGGCGACGCTTCCCTCGATGATCTTCTGGGGACCGCCGGGAAGCGGCAAGACCTCGCTGGCCCGTCTGATCGCGGCGAAGACCGGTCTTCACTTCCTCCAGTTTTCCGCCGTGACGAGCGGAGTCAAAGAGGTGAAGGAGGCGATCGAGCACGCCAAGTGGCGCCGGAGCACCGAAGGCCGCGGCACGATCCTCTTCGTCGATGAGATCCATCGATTCAATCGCGCCCAGCAGGACGCCTTCCTTCCCCACGTCGAGAACGGCACGATCGTCCTCATCGGCGCCACAACCGAGAATCCCTCCTTCGAGGTGAACTCGGCGCTCCTCTCGCGCTGTCGTGTTTTCGTTCTTCGAGCCCTCTCGAGCGACGAGATCCTCCTGCTCCTCCGCCGCGCCTTGGAGAGACAGACCTGGACCGGGACCGACGACGCGCTCGGCGCCATCGCGGAATTCGCGGGCGGTGACGCACGCACGGCGCTGAATCTCCTCGAGATGGCCGGGGGCCTCGGCCCGATCACCCCGGAGTCCATCCGGGACGCCGCTCAGCGAAAGACTCTCCTCCACGACCGGGACCGCGACCGTCACTACGACACCGTTTCCGCGTACATCAAATCGATGCGGGGTAGCGACCCGGACGGCGCCCTCTACTGGCTGGCACGGATGCTCGAGGCCGGCGAAGATCCGCTTTTCGTCGCGCGGCGCATGGCGATCTTCGCGAGCGAGGACATCGGGAACGCCGACCCGCGCGCCCTGACGATCGCCGTCGCCGTGCGCGACGCCGTGCACTTCCTCGGGATGCCCGAGGCCTTCTACGCGCTCGCCCAGGGGACGACCTTTCTGGCCACCGCGCCCAAATCGAACGCGAGTGGAGTCGCGTATCTCGCGGCGAAGGAGGACGCGATTCGCACCGCCGAGGAGCCGGTCCCTCTCCATCTACGCAATGCGGTCACCGGACTCATGCGGGAGCTCGGATACGGCGAGGGATACGAGTACGCCCACAACGAACCCGAGGCGGTCGTCGCGCACGGCCACCGTCCCCCCGGAGCGGAAGGACGCACCTACTACCGGCCCACGGAGCGAGGCTACGAAGCCGCCATCCGAAAAATGATGGAAGAGCGCCGGAAGAAGAAGGAGAATCTCCGTCCGGAAAAAGGAGGCCCATGAGAGCCGTCGGGATCGCCCTTCTCGCCCTGGCGTCGTGCCAATCCGCCCCCCCGGAGGCGGAGCCGCGCGCCGACATCGTCCTGGCCGCCCAACTCGTCTTCGATCTCCAGAAACTGGAACACGGCCAGTGGGCCCGCTACGTGATCCGCGAGCAGGGAAGCTCGGCTCCCCAAGCGGTCAAGTACTCCGCCGTCGGCGCCGACGGGGACGGGATCTGGGTCGAGAACAAGGTCCCGGGCGAGCCGCGCCCCTACGTGATCAAGTCCAAGTTCTCCTGGAAGGGGGAGCTTCTCGAACGGTGGATCGGCGAGCCGGGTTCGCCCAAGCCCGCCAAGGTCTTCCCCGGGAAGAACGATCCTCCCGCCAAGACGAAGTCCGATGAGGAGCCCAAGGTGGCGACTCAGCTCGAGGAGGAGACGATCAGCGCCATGGGAAGGACGTTCGCTTGCACCAAGATCGTCACCACGCTGACCTATCGGAACGGCCAGACCAGCACCCTCACCAACTGGTGCTCGCCGGAAGTGCCGTTCAGCGTCCTCCACGAGGGGAAGTCCCGCGGCGGTCTGGTGAAGCGCGTCTTCGGAAAGTTCACCCTGGAGCTGGCGAACTTCGGCACCGACGCCCGCGCGGAGCTGGAAATCCCGAAATGACGGCGTCAGTTCGCGTAGCGGTCGTGCGCGTCGCGAACTTCCGTCCGCCCCGCTCGTACCAAGCTCTTCGTCTTCATCTCTCACACCACGATCGGTTCGTACTGTCTCTTGCCCGAGGCCATTCCCGCGCCGCAGCGCACGTTCGTCGTCGTCGTCATCCTTTTTCCTCCGCCATGACTATTGGCCGAACGGTCGGAAGCTATTAGACGACGACGTTGACCAGGCGTCCTTTGACCAGAATCACTTTCTTAGGCGTCTTTCCGTCGAGGGCTTTTCGCACGCCTTCGTCCGCGAGCGCGGTCGCTCTCACCTCGTCCTCGCCCGCCGTAGCGGAGACGACCACCTTGCCGCGGAGCTTCCCGTTGACCTGGACGGGGATTTCGAGCTCGTCCTGCCGTACCGCCTCGGGATCCGCCGAGGGCCAACCGGAGCGGAAGACGCTTTCCGTCCCTCCCAGCCGTTCCCAAATTTCTTCCCCCAGGAAGGGCGTCATCGGCGCCAGGATCTTCGTCGCGATCTCGACGAACTCCCGCAGGGCGTGACGATCGTCTCCCGACGGCGGAGACTTCCGCGCCTCGTCGAGGGCGTTCATCGCCTCCATGAGGGCAGAGATGACCGTGTTGAAGTGGAGGTCGCGCTCCAGGGAATGGGTCGCTCGCTGGAGGGCCACGTGGATTTTCCGGCGCATCTCGCGATAGGCCGGCGAAGGATTCTTCGGCACGCCGCGGGGTTCCGCAGCCAGCTCGTGGATCGTATCCCAGAGCCGGAAGACGAAGCGTTGCGCACCGACGAGCCCGCGCTCGCTCCACTTGATTTCGTCCTCGCTCGGCGCGAAGAAGAACATGGCCAGCCGCGCCACATCGACGCCGTAGCGGTCCATGATCTCCGAGGGCGACACCACGTTCCCCCGCGACTTGGACATGATGTCGCCCTTCTCGTCGCACACCATGCCGTGGTTGAAGAGACGTACCGCCGGCTCGTCGACCGGACATACGCCGATGTCGTGCAGGAATTTCGTGATGAAGCGGAAGTAGAGGCAGTGGCCCCGGGCGTGCTCGATGCCGCCGATGTAGAGGTCCACGGGAGCCCACGTCGAGATCGCCTTCGCGTCCCAGATCGCCTTGGAGTTCCGTGGATCGACGTAGCGGAACTGATACCACGCCGAGTCCATGAACGTGTCCATCGTGTCGGGATCGCGCTGCGCGGACCCGCGGCACTTCGGACACGTCGTTGCCATATAGGACGGCGAGTCCGCCAGGGGGCTGCGCCCTTTGGGGATGTAGTTCTGGATGTCGAGGGGGAGCTGCACCGGGAGCTGCTCTTCCGGAACGGGCACGATCCCGCATTTCGGGCAGTGGATCATGGGGATGGGGCAACCCCAATACCGCTGGCGGGAGACGAGCCAGTCGCGCAGTTTGTAGGCGATCTTCGGCCCGCCCAGCCCCTTTTCTCGGGCATACTCGGCGACCCTCCGAATTCCTTCCGTATTCGGAAGGCCGTCGAAGGGACCGCTGTTCCGCATCCGGCCTTCGTCGACAAACGCCTCCGTCATCCGCGCGGGATCGCGATCTCCGATGACGACCCGGATCGGAATGTCGTACTTCCTCGCGAACTCGAAATCGCGCTGATCGTGCGCCGGGACTCCCATCACGACGCCGGTACCGTATCCCGCCAGGACGTAGTCCGCGACCCAAAGCTGAACCTTCTCTCCGTTCAAGGGATGGATCGCGTACCGACCGGTGAAGACTCCGTCCTTCTCCTTCTCCCGCTGTGCCTCGTCGCGGACGAGCGCCTTCTTGATGTAGGCCTCGACTTCGGCTTTCTTCGCGGGGTCCCGAGGAAGGGAGCGCGCGAGAGGACTCTCGGGAGATACGGCCATGAACGTCACGCCGTAGATCGTGTCCGGACGGGTCGTAAAGACCTCGATCTTCTCCGTCGTCCCGTCGAGACCGAAATGGATCTCGGCTCCCTCGCTGCGTCCGATCCAATTCCGCTGCTGGGTGCGCACGGTCTCCGGCCACCCCTCGAGTCGGTCGAGGTCTCGGAGGAGACGCTCGGCGAACAGGCTGGTGCGGAAGTACCACGAGCCCTCGAGCTCCTTCATCGTGATCGGCTTCCGGCATCGCCAGCAGATCCCGCCCTCGCTCTGCTCGTTGGTGAGGCTGGTGTCGCAATTCGAGCACCAATTCGCCCACGAAGAGGCGCGATAGGCCAACCCGTTCTTGTGGAGCTGGAGGAAAATCCATTGGGTCCACTTGTAGTAGTCGGGCTCGCACGTACGGATCTCGCGATCCCAATCGTACGAGATCGCCATCCGTTGGAGGGTCTTCTTTCCGGTCTCGATGTTCCCGACCGTCCACTCGTGCGGATGGATGTTGCCCCGCTTGATCGCGGCGCCTTCCGCAGGCTGGCCGAAGGCGTCCCATCCGTACGGATGGAGGACGTCGAATCCCTGCATCCTCTTGAAGCGGGCGACGACGTCCCCGATCGAATAGTTCCGGAAGTGACCCATGTGGATGTCGCCCGACGGGTAGGCGAACATCTCGAGGACATAGTACTTCCGTTCGGGAGTCTCGGGAGCCTTCGCGAGGTTCCCGTCGTCCCATCGTTTCCGCCACTTGGCCTCAAGGGCCGAAAAGTCGTATCGAGCCATCGGCCCGAGATTGTAGGGTCGGAGGGTGCCGAAATCAAAGACCGCAGCCTTGAAGATCCGCGGAATCCGACTAGAATGGCCGCCATGTCCGACGACCGCGAGACGTTGCGTTTCGGCGAGATCGCGATCAAACTCGGCTTTACCTCGCTGGAGCACATCGAGGAGTGCATGCGCCTCCAGGAGAAGATGGTCCAGCTCGGATCCCCGATGAAAAAGCTCGGGGACATCCTCCTCGCGAAGGGCTACATCACCGAGGTCCAGCTCCGCGAGATCCTCAAGATGCAGGAGAATCGGATCGGGGCCATCTCCATCCCCGGGTATCGGATTCTCTCCAAGATCGGTCAGGGATCGATGGGCTCGATCTACAAGGCGCTTCAGGTCTCCATGGATCGGGTCGTCGCGATCAAGATCCTCTCTCCCAAGTACGGCCAAAACCGCGTGTTCCGCGAGAGGTTCGTCTCGGAGGCCCGAGCGGTGGCGCGGCTCAATCATCCGAACATCATCCAGGGGATCGACGTCGGCGAGGCGAACGGCTTCCACTACTTCGCGATGGAATACATCGACGGGCCGACGGTGGGCGAGCTCCTGAAGCGCGGCGGAGCGCTGGACGAAAAGCGGGCGCTGCACATCGTGATTCAGATCTCCCGTGCGCTCCATCATGCCTTTCAGCACGGGATCCTTCATCGCGACATCAAGCCCGACAACGTCCTCCTCACGCGGGACGGCGTCGCAAAGCTGTGCGACCTCGGACTCGCGAAGATCCAGAAGCGCGAGGATCCCTCCGGCACGCGTCCGGGAGCGGCCATGGGGACGCCCTACTACATCTCGCCCGAGCAGGCGAGGGGCGAAGAGAACGTCGATACCCGGAGCGATATCTACTCCCTGTGCGCCACGCTCCATCACATGGTCGTGGGCCAGGTCCCGTTCCAGGGAGAGAGCGCGTCGGCGGTGATCGCGAAGCATCTGACCGAGCCGCTCGTCTCTCCCCGCGAGCGCAACCCCCTCGTCTCGCCCCAAGTCGAATTCATCCTGCTCAAGGGAATGCAAAAGGCCCGCGAGGATCGTTATCAATTCCCCCACGAGATCCTCCGGGACCTCGAGGCGGTGACCCAGGGCGGCGAGCCTCAGGGATTCCGCCCGGCGGGCGAGAAGCGCGGAATCGCCTCTCCGAAACTCCGGCGCTCTTCGATGCTGCGCCGGGCGAGACGATTTCGGGGGCGGTGATCTCTATTTCCCGTGCTCGAACTCCGCGTCGGGGACTTCGTCGGTCGACACTTTCGTGTAGTGTTCCTCGAAGGTCATGATCCGTCCTTCGTCCCCCTCGATCCGCACCTTTCGCTGAACGGGCACGAGCTTCTCGGTATCGAGCCACAGCGAAACGGAGGCTTTTTTCCCGTCGACCGTCAACGTATACATCACGACCTTCACCTCGACCCGCCCACCCTCGTTCATCGAGAAGTCCGAGACCTTGAGGTACTCCGCGGGATCCGGGGCCTCCTCGCGACCCATCGATTGCAGGACGAAGACTCCGCTGCGGATCGTCGCGCCCGTCAGGAAGCGGCTCATCCCCTTCGGATACTTTTCCTCTTTTTCCGGCCGATCGCCGCTGCGAATTCGGAGCGTCTTTCCGTCCGAACGGGCGAAGAACTTGTCGTCCTCGCCTTTGTCGCGAATCGTGACGTCCATGATGAATCGGTCTCCCGACTTGGCGCGAATGGTCCCTTCGACGGCGGACTTCTTTTCCTCCTCCTTCGTCCGCTTGTCCACCATATCGAGCTTGAAGCCGAGCGTGACGGACTTCGCCTCCGCGAACTTCTTCTCGAGCTTCTTGAAGAGTTCTTCGGCCTGATTTTCCTGAGCCGCCATCCCGAGAACCAGCGCCAGGTGCAACATGGAATCTCCCTTCCCTATTCGATCGAGAAATCCTCGTAGTGCTCCATGAACCATTCGCCCGAGTCGAGCCGGACGTTCCGCTGGACCGGGACGATCTTCGCGCCCTCCAGCCAAAGCGATACCGAGGCTTTCCGCTCGCCGGCGATGGCCAGAGAGTATGAAACGACCTTGACCTCGACCCTTCCTCCCTCGTGGAGCCGGAAATCGGAGAGGCGAAAACGCTCTTCGGGATCCGTCGGAGGCGTGGGAAGAAGACTCGCACCTCCGCGTACGAAAGCCCCCGCGAGGAATCGGCCCGTCGCCGGATCCGACGCCTCCCAGCACTTCTCCTCTCCCTGCCGCCGGAGTTTGAAGAGAGATCTCTTTCCCGACTGCACGCGGATCTCCCCTTCGAAGGCCGGGGTCGCGTCCATTTCTTTGCTCTGTTTCTCGGTCGCGTCGACGCTGAACCGGACCGCAAAGGAATTCGCCGCCAGGACCTTTCTCTCGAACTCCCGAAAGAGATCCTCAGCGGTCCTCATAGGTCGTCTTTTCGAAGCGCAGAAGCTCGAGCGCCGACGCGGCCAAGGCGACTCCCTCCACGAAGAATTTGTTGTCCCCTCCGAGCTGCTTGCGGATCTCGCCCAAGACGTCTTGCTTCTCGGGGTTCCGCAGATCGAAGACCTGAGCGGCTCCTCGCGTGGTCACCTTGACACGGCCGCCCGTGTCCGAGACCTTGCCTCGGACGCGGATCCGAACCGACACCAGTTTCATGTCGCGAGGCGAGGCGGTGCGATATCGGCCCAGGTCGAACTTCGAGCGCTCCTCGACCTGCACGACGGCCGACTTGTCTCCGAGGGCGACGGACTTCTTGCCGGGCACCCTTCCCAGGGCGGTCGTAAGCTCCTCCCGGCAGGATTCGCAGTGCATCGTTTGAAAGGTGAGGGTAACCGTATAGGTATCCTCTCCCACCGCCAGGGACAGGACCACGCCGATCAGAACTTCCATTCGAATCCTTTTGCTTTGATACGCCCGAACGCCCCGATCGGACGAGAGATTCGAATTGTACTCGGTAGAGTCCGTTCCTGTCAGGTAGAATGCGTTCATGCCTCTCCTGACATTCGCGCTGGCCGCCGTTTGTGCCCAGGAGGAAGTCCCCAAGAACACGATCAAGATGGGGATCGGCGGCGCCCAGTTCGTTTTCCAATTGGGAGTGGAGACCGCGACGCTCGGCGCCCGCGCCGTTTTTCTGGCGAGCAAGCTGGGAGCGGGGGGTGAGCGACTGGTCACCACAGGTACTCTGAAGCAGACCGAAGGCGAATCCTTCGACTACTCCGAGGAGCCCTCCGACCGCCTCCGGATCGAATTCGCGAACGAAACGTGGAGCGAATTCACGATCCGCCGTTTCGACGGGAACTTGAACACGGACTGGCAGGCGTTTCTCTCCGGAGATCACGAACTCAAGTTCCGAATCAAGACCTCGACGAAGACCGACTTGACGATATCCTCACGCAAGAAAGAGGGAGCGCTCAAGGCTTCCGCCTCCGGGGAATTCCTCCACGAAGAGGTCCGCTACAAGACGAAGATGTCCTTCGACGGCGAAACCCGCTCCGAGGTCGGTTCGGATTTCACCACGCAGGAGGAGAAGCGCTCCCTTCGAGGGACGCTCACGGCCGAGGGCTTCTCCCTGTCGGCGGACCAATCGCTCGTCTCTCAGATGATCTACAATTCGGAGGAGAAGAAGCTCGTCCAGAATACCATCGCGACGCTGAACGACTCCTGGACCGTCGGAGAATCTCAGTTCCGGCTCGCGGATGCGGAGATCCGCCGCGCCTTCGTGAACCAGAAGCCCAGCGATTTCGACTACTGGAAGGCGAAGGGGACGCTCCGCCGGGACGGCGTGGTCTACGGCCGCATCAAGGGCAAGATCGACAAGGCGCCGATCCGCATCTGGCTCGAGGTCGAAGGGAAGAAGATCGAGCTCGAGAGCTGGCGCTAGAAGATCGCGCGCGCTACTTCGATCTCTTCAGAGCATCCAGTTTCGCTTGAGCGCTCGCGTACTCGGCAGGAGTTTTCGCTTCGGTGGCTAGTGGGCCTTCTCCATCATTCTCTTCAGTTCCGCCGGCGGAATCCCTTCGACTTCGCCCGTACGATCCAGCCGCATCCCGGTCCGCCGTTGCGCCAGGGCAAGCCTCTGCGCCGGAGGAGTCTCGTCCTGTAGGAAGTCGGCCTCGTAGAGTCGGACCCCCGTCGAATCGCCCACCGCCAAGAGGCGTCCGTCGCGGCTGAGAACCATGGCCGTAATCAGGGAGGCGGCGTGAAAGGGGAGTCCGACGGGTTCCGCGCGTTCGACACTCCACCATTGCGCGCGCATCCCCGGGCCGCCGATCGCAACGAAGCGTCCATCCGAACTGAAGACAAGTTTCTCGGCACGGTCTCCGACGAGGATGGCCTTGAGGATTGGGGTCCCGGTCGCGGGGTCCCAGAAGCGGACCCTTCCGTCGCTGCAGGCGGTCGCCAACACTCGACCGTCCGGACTCATGGCTACGTCGGCGACCGACTTGGGATGCCGGAGGTTCTTCACGAGGGGTTCCGCTCCCCTCAAATCCACGAGCGCGACGTCCGTTTCCAACTCGTCGGACAGCGCCAGGAATTTCCCCGAAGGAGCGAAACTCAGGGACGCCACCGCAAGGAGATCCGCCGAGAACGGCACCGATTCCCCGCTCGTGGCGTTCCACAACCGGACGGTCGTCGTCACCGTCGCGAGGAGGGCCCCATCCGGGCTGAACGCGAGCGCCTCGAGACGCTCGTGGTGTACCAGCGGTTCTCCGATCGGCTTGCCGCCGACGGCGTCCCAAAGTCGGACGCGGTGGGTACCGCTCCCCGTCGCAACCACGCGCCCATCCGGACGGAAGGCCACCCTTCGAATCGCCTCTCCATGGACCATTCTCCGGCCCAGCGCCTCGCCGGACTGGGCATCCCAAACTTCCGCCCATCCCTCCGCAGTACCCACGAGGAGATGCCTCTCGTCCGCTCCGAACTCCAACGAGACTACTCGATGATCCCGCAGTTTCGTGGCCCAGGGGACCGGCCGCCCCGTGCGACCATCCCAAAGCACGACGGAGTTTTCGCTCCGGGCCGCCACCCGCGCGGTCCCGGGACTGAAGAGAATCCTCTGAGGCGCCTCGTCCATCCGGAGCACGCGGCCCTGGCGATCCGACGCGGGCGGAGTCCAGATTCGGACCGTGCCGTCTTCTCCACCGGTGACGGCGAACTTCCCATCGGGAGCGATCGCCAATGCCGTTCTCGGGCCGGGGTGCGCGACGATGATTCCCGACGATTCCCCGCGCTCCAGGTCGATCACCCGAACGCCCCCTTCCTCGGCGGAGACGTAGGCGCGGCTCCCGTCGCGTTCCAGGGCCATCCCCGCGAGGTTTCGAGCGACGGCCATCGGCTTCCGAATCGCCTGACCCGTTCGGGGGTCCCAGACATGAATCGAGTCCACGCTGGCGCTCCAGACTCGATCTCCGGCCGGGGTGAAGGCGATCGCCTCCACTTCCCAAGGATGATCGTACTCCGCCGACACAGCGCCTGTGGAGGCTTCCCATACGACGCCCTTGCCGTACTTCGACCCTCCCGCGACGAGGCGCCCGTCGGGGCTGAAGGCGAGACATTGGATGTCCCCGTGAGTGGGAGGCGACTCGGATACCCGCTCTCCCGTGTCCGTTCGATGGACCCGGAGCCGATCCGCCTGACTGCCGATGGCAAGACTCCGTCCGTCGGGACTGAAGGAGAGACACCAAATCACGTCGCCGGTGCGAATCTCGGGGTTCCTCGACTCTCCCGTAGCCACGTCCCAGAATCGGACGACTCCTTCGAATCCGCCGGTGGCCAACCGCCGTCCGTCGGGGGAGAACGCGGCGGCGCAGACCCCGCGCGCGTGCGGCATCGTCTTGCCCTCCGGCGCGCCCGAGGAGGCGTTCCACACGCGCACTTCCCCGTCTTGGGCGGCCGTAAGAAGTCGGGTCCCATCCGGATGGACGGCGACGCACGTCACGGGTCCGGCATGCGGGAGCATCCGGTGCAGGGAATAGAGGACGGAACACCGCGCCGCCGCCTCGGCCCGCCCCAGATCGTCGGGATGGGCGGCGTACGACTCCGCCGCGAAGATCGCCGCCCCGACGTGGTCGCCGGCGTCCGCGGACTGGCGGGCGCGGAGTCGAAGGCTATGCGCCAGTCGTTCGTTCGCGATCCGGCGTTCGGCCTCCACGCGTTTCAACGCGGCGGCGGTCTTGGCGCCCTCCTCCCGCTCGACTCGGACTCGCTCGTCCGCCGCGCGCTTGGCTCGGACGAGTTGCGAGACCCCGAACGTCGCTCCCGCGAGAATCGCGAGGACCGAAGCGCCCACCGATCCCCAGAGGAGCGGTTGCCGTCGGATCTTCTTCCCAAGAACGTAGGCGAGAGTCGCCCGCCGGGCATACCGCACCGGATCTCCTCGCCGGAAGGCAAGGAAATCTTCGAGGAACTGACCGGGGTCGGAGTAGCGCCGGTTCTTCTCTTTCTCGATCGCCTTCAGGACGATCGCCTCGAGATCCGGCGCGAGTCGCGGGTCCAGCTCGCGCGGGCGGATCGGCTCGCCAATCAGAAGCTTCGCCAGGATCTCCGTGACGGTCGCCCCGGTGAACGGGGGCCGCCCCGTCAGGAGTTCGTACAGGATCGCCCCGATCCCGTAGACGTCGCTCTGGGCATCGGCCCGACCTTGCGCCTGCTCGGGTGCCATGTAGTTCGGCGTCCCGAGGATCTGGCCCGACGCCAGGCTCTGTCCATCGACCGCCATTTCCTTGGCGAGACCGAAGTCCATGACGTACACGTTTCCCTCGCGATCGATCATCACGTTGGCCGGTTTGAGATCGCGATGGATCACCCGATTGCGGTGGGCGTATCGGACCGCCTCCGCGATCTTCTCGACGGCGCGGAGACGCCCATCCACGTCCAGCGTCGATCGGGCGGCCGCCAGCGTGCTCCCATCCACGAACTGCATCGCCAGGAATGGGGCCCCCTCGTGCTCGCCGACTTCGTAGATCCGGGCGATGTTCGCATGATCCAGCCGCGCGGCGAGCTGAGCCTCCCGATGGAAAAGCGCTCGGGCTTCTCCGTCCCCGATCTGCTTGAGGAACTTGAGGGCGACCCACCGCCGGAGATCCCGGTCCCATGCGCGGTACACCAATCCCATCCCGCCGCTTCCGAGCGGGGAGGAGAGAACGTACCGTCCCACGCACTTCGAGGGATTCCGCGCGGCTTCTTCGACCTCCGGGGATGGGAACGCTCGAGCCGCCGACGCGCGGGATTCCGAGGGTTCTTCCCCGCGCAAGCCTCCGGAAGCGATCGGAGTCGTGTCCGCCATTCGTAAGGAGGATACACCGATTCGTTGACACCGCCCCGCATTCCCCTACAATTTGACGCAACGCGTTAGGGAGGGTCCTATGGCACGGGGTTGGGCCGTACTCTTTTTCCTCGCGGCCGAGGTCGGGGCTTTCGCCGACGATTCGCTCGTCTCCATCGGCGACGCGAAGTATCTCGCCGGGCCGGGCGCCGGCGGGAAGATCGCCTACCTCCGATATCCGACGCTCGGTTGTCCGTCGATCGTCCAGGCCGGGTCCACCGGGACCGTTTGGATCAAGCTCAACGGAGCCACCGCCTCGACGTTTCTCCTCGACATTACTCCGAACTCCAAGACCGGCCCCGCTTACGCCCTTTCGGTCCTGGGCTCCACCTACGACGCGTCGACCGGGATCACCAAGGTCGCCTACGAAGTCGGCTCAAACGTTCCCGAGGACACGTACGATCTTCACCTCTCCGTGCCTGCGCTCGCCGTGAGCGACCTCCAGTACAACTGCTTCAAAGTCGTAAAGGAAGAGTCCGCGGACTTCCGCTTCATCGTCATCGCCGATACCCACTTCAATACGCCGACCGGATTCTGGCTCCCCGGGAACCACAATCCCGGCGGCTACGACGCCTATTCCATCATCGAGCAGATGAAGAAGGAGATCCGGGCGCTCCGCCCGACGTTCGTCCTTCTCATCGGCGACCTCATGTTCGGCCTCAACTACGACACCGAGTACGAGACCGTCTGGGGAATCTGGAAGGATGCGGGCTTCCCGATCTTCATGATCCCGGGGAATCACGACGGGTATGCGAGCATCAAGGATCGATGGCTCCTCGGCCTCCATTCTCCCAAGCGGGACGGCCTCGACTATTGGAGAAACTACTTCGGGCCCTGCGCCTACTCCTTCGAATTCGGGGGCGTCCATTTCCAAGGAGTCAACACGATGGACGGAACTCCGGAGCGCCGGGACGGTTTTCTCATCGTGATCGAGAATTACGGAGGAGATCTCGGCCCGGAGCAGATGGACTGGATCTCCGCGGACTTGGCCGGGGTGAACGGCCCGGTCGTCCCCTTCCTCCATCACAATCCGATGGGAGAATACCGGGCGAACAAGACCTTCAGCATGAGCGGCTGGGTCTTGAGCCGCATCCTCGAGTTCCTTACCACGGGGAATCTGAACGAATTCGTCCAGGAATGGAACACGCAGGCCACCGGGGAATTCCTTCTGGCGAAGTACGCCGGCCGCCCCTTGGTCTTCGTGGGACACAAGCACATCGACGACCTCAAGATCCATAACGGAACGACCTACAAATACGTGACGACGGCGGGGGCCGGCGCCTTCCCCGGCAAGAAGGACTACTGGGGCTACGCGTACGTGACGGTGCAAAACTCTCAGGTGGTGGAGCATCTGTACACTTCCGATCCCAAGTTCCAGTCCGTTCCGACGGGAAACCTCCATGTCCGCTCGGTCGATGGGGAAGGAGCGGAGCAATCGGCGAAGATTACGAGCGGTCTTTCGAAATCCTACGGCATCACGGTCGAATTCGTGATGCCGTCCGCGCCGGCCTACGTCGCCGCCAACGGATTCGTGGTTCAGTTCGCGCCGATCGACGCCGAGAGAACCCGGGTGTGGGTCCGAACGGCCAGCCCGGTCGCCCCGAGCATCCACGAACCTCAGAGCTTGACGGTGACTTTGAAGACGGCCGAAGCGGCGGTAGGGGGAAGCGTCGAGACGCCCGTGGCTCCCCCGTCCGGCGGCGGAGGATGCGGAGCCATCGGGCTGGAAGCCCTCCTCATCCTCGGACTGCTTTATTTCTTTTCGAGCAGCTTCCGCAAACGCGGGTCCGTACGGAGGCTTTGAAACTCCGAGTCCTGAGCGATCCGTTCGCGCTCGCCTGGAGCCTCGGCCAGCATGATCTCGAGCCACCCGATCGCGCGTTCCGGATCGGAGGAACGGGCATAGGCGACGGCAATCCTGTACGCCCACTGGGAAGAAGGCCCCCCCTCGCCCGAGTAGCCAAGGCGTTTGTAGGCACGGATCGCCTTCGGAAAATCCCCGGCCGCCAGAGCGTCCTTCGCCTCGCGTTCGACCGATTCCGCATCCTGGGCGCTGAGGGGATTTCGCCGCATCTCCTCCGCCAATTCGCGATCCTCCCGGCGGATGCGCTCGCGCCGGACCTCGACGCCGAGTTCTTCCTCCTTGGCACCGATCAGGGGCTTCCATCTCGGATCCATGCGTAGGTTTGCGAAGTCCGCCTCGAGGAGCAGGTGTACCCAGTCCTTCCATCCACGGTCCAGGCTTGTTCGGAGCCAATGAAACGCGCGATTCCGGTCGTCCAGAAGCGAGTAGCTGCAGGCGATATTGTAGGAGGCGCTCACCGCGTCCTCCCCGTAGCCGGTAAGATAAAACGCCCGTTTCCATTCGAGAATAGAGGCGTCGTATTCCCGCTTCTCGTAGGACTTCATCCCGCGGTCGTTCCAGTCCTTGGCCTTTTGGACGGCCTTGTCCCCTTCCTTCCAGATCTCGGCGGTGAAGCTCCGATCTTCGAGGAATCCGCGCAACCCCGCCGCCGCTTTCTCCGCGCGCGGTTCGAGGGTCGCGTCCAGCGCCGCCGCACGGGTGAGATCCTCCAGGGCGTGGTCGAGATCCCAAGCGTCGGCGCGCGCCAGGGCGCGGCGGAACCAGAACTCTCCGCGACGTCCGTCCGCCTCGATCGCTCGCGAGTAGTCTGCCTCCGCGTCACGATAATGGCGGAGCGGAACGTGCTGCCCTTCCACCGCGAGCTGTCCCTTCCGGCGATGGGCGTCGCCACGTGCCAGGAGTAGGTCCACCGATTCGGGCGTGAGCTTGAGCGCGGCCGAGTAATCCTCGATCGCCGCCTCCGGCTCCCCGCAGGCCATTCGCGCATCCCCGCGAGCCTTCCACGCGAGGGCGAAGTTCGGATCGGCCGCCACCGCGCCGTTGAAGCTCGTGATCGCTCGCCGCGGTCGTCCTTCCGCGAGATGGCGAACGCCCTGGTCGTAGAGCTCGCGCGCGCTCGGAGCCGTCGCCGGAGGCACGTTCGCGAGGTAGCCCTTCGGCAAGACCAGGGCTCCCCCGGGAAGGGGAACACGAAAGCTCGACGGGGAACCCGCCCGGCCGGCCACCTTCCATGTCGAGGGACCTCGGACGAGATGGAGCTCGCCCGCATCGTCCTCGATGGCGAAATAGGCCCATCGCCATCCCAACGGTCGATTCGGATCGACGATCGAGAGTTCCGGATTCGCGTCGGCCGGAAGGGGGTGACACAGGACGAGGGTGCCGGGCAACTGTCCGGAGAGAACCCGCCGGACCTCCTCCGGACTCCGATGGGACGAGACGGCTTCCTCGGCGGGCAGGGGGCACGTGGCGGAGAGATAGACCCAGAGCCGACTCGGACGGCGATCCGACGGCAAGGTGCGCGGAAGGGAAATGATCGCGGGCCCCGCGGTTTTGACCGGGTTGCAGAGATGCCCCGGATAGAAGATCTTGTGCTGCCCGAAATCCCTCTCTCGAAGGGCGCCCGAGTATCTCGCATTTCCTTGACGCTCCCACCCGGGAGAGGAAGCGAGACGCGAGGCCTCTTCCTCTCCGTCGGACCATGTCGGAGCGCCCTCGGCCTTCCAGGTATGCGTCACGGAAACGTCCACGACGCCGATCTGCCTCATGCGCGCTTCGATTCCCGCGATGTCCTTCTCGATCATCGGCCGGGCCGCCTGAAGCCGCTCCGCGTGGTACCAGAGCCACACGACGTGTCGATGCGCGCCCGAACCGGTTCCGTTCTTGCGGAGAGCCACGATCGACTCCTCGAGTCGGCGCCCATAGGCTTCGACCATCGCCGTCCACGTTTGAGGATCGATGAGGAAAAGCTCCTCCGCCTCCTGGGCTCGGGCAAAGGCGGGTGACACGATTTGGAGGCGCCGGAATTCGCGGGAGTCCCAATCCTCGAGGGCGAGCTTGAGCGTGCGTTCGTTGAGGCTGAGTTCGTTCTCGAGGGCACGCAGGAGATCGCGGCTCTTTCGCGCCTCCTCGTTCCGGGAGAAGCGGATCGCCTCGCGCGATCCGATTCGCGAGGCGAACCAGACCGAAGCGACCGTCGTGGCGACGGTGAGAAAGACGTCGACCCAAAGGGCGAATCGTTCGCGGGTCCTGTAGGTCATGGGCGCCCCCCCAGGGAGGCCAAGAGCGAGTCGAGTCTCTCCTCTTCGGTCCGGAGAAGTGGAAGGACATATTTCTCCGCCTGTTCGAGCACCTCGTCGAGCGTGGCGGCGATCTGCTCCTGTTCGCGTCGCTCGAATCCGCGCGGGGTCCTGAGCCGCTCGGCCGCTTCGCTCAAGGGATACCGGAGGACCTTGAGGATCTCCGGGATCAGCCGGGGATCCACGATGGCCATATAGGGTCGGCCGGAGGCCGCGTCGACGTAGGTGGTGCGGAGCTGGAGGGTCGCGGGTTGGTTTTCGCGGAGGTGCTCACGGGCGGCGCGAATCTCCCGAAGGTTGACCTCCAGCTCGAGCCTCAGGGCGCGCAGGGTCGAGCGGGCCTGCCGGGCATTCTCGTGCTTGGTGAAGCGGACCGCCTCCGCGAATCCGGCGCGGGCCGCCAGCCAGATTCCGACGGCGACCCCCACCCCCACCAGGATCTGCCCGATCCAGAAGTCCGGGCCGACGGGGTTGAGCTCTTGCTCCTCCCACTCGCTCTCCCGATCCGGCTTCGGCGAGTGGACGGGAGCCGGTGCGGGGGGCTCCGTCGTCATCCACGCAACCCAGGATCGTCGGTGCGGGTCGCCAGCGGTTCGGGATCGGCGATGGGCCCTCGCGCGATCGCCTCCGCGAACGGGGTCACCGCGCGGAGGACGCGGTCTCGCGCTTCTCCCTTCCGGCCGAGGCGCTCCTCGAGCTGACGGGAGATCGCCGGGAGGCCCGCGAGTCGGCCTTCCTGGATTCCGACGAGGAGGGCGCAGGCGACCGCGGTGTCCTCCGGAGTTTCGAGGACGACGCATCGCTCCTTGAGGAGCCGGCGCCAGACCGCCTCGCAGTACTCCTGAGCGGCCCGCTTCGGATCGGGGATCAGGAAGAACGCGTGGTAGGACCGCAGGAGCTCCGCGGTCATTTCATGGATCGGGATGTTCCCTTGGAGGCCGTCGCCGATCAGTCCGCGCACCTTCGCGGCATCGACGTAGGTGAACGGCACCTCGTCGCCGGTCATGAAAAAGTAGCCCTTCTTCTTGCGCTTTTCCAGACCGTCCGTCGCGGTATGGCGCGCGGCAAAGTACATCGCGAGATCGTAGGATTCTCCGAGCGCGCCGCCGCCGCTCTCGAGGTGGATCGCGGAAAGCCAGCGATCCATGAGTCCCGCCTCGCTCTCGAATTGCCCTACCTGGAGGGGCGAGCGATCGCTGTACGCGTTCCCGAACGCCAGGAAGAGGACCTGCGGGTGGGGGAGGACGGTGAACACGCTCTCCATGAAGGTCGGAAGCGTGCGGGTCGCGAGCTGGTGCGGAATCTCTCCCATCGATCCGCTCACGTCGAGCGCGAAGACGATCCCGATCGACTCGGGGTGCTTCTCGCTGTCGCGACTCTCGCGGAAGCGCACCCCCTGCGGGTTCATGGCCGGATCGCAGTCGTTGCGCTGAAAGACCGCCTTCTGCGGGAGCGCGGCGCGCGTTCCGACCATCGCGCGGTGCGCTTCGACGCTGTAATTTCCGAATCCCATGGCGAGGTACCCTATCATGATGGGAGCTCGTGCGAGCTTTTTTTGCATTCTCTCCTGAGCGGAAGTGCCGGGAAGCCACGATAGGAACCACGGACTTCGCCGCGCGTGACCCGCTCGCGGCGACATCGGATACCGCCTCGTTCGCCGACGACCAGCCTGCCCTGGACCTCTCCGCGGATTCGTCCAGACGCAATGGCAATTATGGGTCCAACTCCAAGATAGCCTCGTCCATATTGGATTCAGGTATGAAATAGCCCTATCGCTCCCTACGTCCTGGTGCAAATGTACCTCGTCTTCGCGGTCGATCCCTACAGCCGCAAGCTCCCCCGAGCGATTCTCAAGCCGCCCAGGGTGTACTTTTTCGACCTCGGGGATGTCGAGGAGGACGAGGGCGCCCGCTTCGAAAATCTCGTCGCCTTCGGCCTCCCGAAACGGATTCACTTCCTGGAAGACCGCGACGGCTACCGCTACCTCTTCGCACTTGGGGAGGGGGAACGCGAATGAGTCTTACCCCGGAGCAGGAGCTTTCTTTTTCTTCCCCACCACCATCGCGAGGATGAGGAGCCCGACGCCTCCGGCCAACATGGGGATCCCGATCAGCGGACGATAGAAGAGCCAGGCGATCGAAATGGTCGACAAGGACAGGCAGATCGAGAGGATCGCCGCTCCCAGCCCGGTCCCGATCCGGACGACGTCGCCCAGGAAGGGAAGCACGTCCATCAGGACCGCGAACGGCCCCACGACCATCGTCAGTCCGATGAACATCAGGAAGAACCCCACGACGCGGAGAATCCACGTGATCATCCGGCTCTCGCTCTTCGCGCTCTCGATCATCGTGGCGGCGCTCACCGTTCCCGGATCCAGACGGAGGACCTGAGTCCCTTGCGAGGTGGTGTAGGGAACCAGAGTGTCCTTCGCTTGCTGTCCCAAAACGCTGGCCGGCTGCGCCTTCACCACCTCCCAACCGATGCGGACGTCTCCGATCCGAGGATCGGAGGGATCGGCTCCGAAATAGTAGGCCCCGTTGTCCCGCTTCGGTCGTTCCGCCTCCGGCATTCCCGTGGGAAACTCGGGCGGGTCGAGTCTTTCCGACTTGAGCTTGTCCACCAGAGAGCCTGGAAGGAGAAAGGCTCCCAGTTTCACCTTTTGAGCCGTCCACGTTTTCGAGGGATGCTGGAGCGTTCCGCTGTTGATCGGCTGGAGACGGCGATACTCCTCGGAATCGCGGTGGAAGTTCGAAGAGGAAATCTCCGCCTCGGTCCAGAGTTTCTCGTACCGATACGTGACCGTCACTCTCTCCGAGCCGCCCGTTTGCCGCTCCCGCTTCTCCTCTTTCTTCTCCTTCCACTGGTAAATCTCCGCCTTCCTCGCGAGACGGATGGCCCTCTCCGCCTTGACGGAAGCAAACGCCGGATCGACGAGATCTTCCTCGGAGGAGGCCGTCCCCGTCGTATGGATGAGCTTCCCCTCGTTGGCGGAGCTGAGCGCGTCCGACGGGACCGTGGTTACGGCCTTCGCCGCTTCCTTCAGCCCCTTCATCTCGCGCACCGCCCGACCTTCGTTCCAGAACAAGACGGGAAACGAGACGAGAAAGAGAAGGATCCCTACGAGAACCCTCTTGATCGATTCTCCCAACCGCCTTCCCCAACCGATGGTGTAGACCTCGTCTGCCATCCGAATCCTCCTCTAGTCTCCGAGAACGGTTCAGTGCTGCCGGCGATAGATTTCTCCGGGATCCACTTCGACGAATCTGGGTCGATCACCGTCCCAAGCGAATCCCTTCAGGTGCACATCCCCCACCTCTTCTTGGATGAGGGTCAGCGTCCGCGGCTCCTTGAGGGAGAGCCGGTACAAGTCGTTGTGTTCGAATCCGATCTTCGTCGCGGAGAGCGTCGGGGCACAGGAGCGGCATCGCACGAAGGCGATCGCGGATGCGTCCGGGGACCAGAACCCGGACGCGAAGTTCCAGAGGACAGGTCTGTCCTTCTCCGTCGTGAGCGACTCGACGTGAATCGCATTTTCCTCGACCGTCACCATCTTCAGGAAACAATGCTGATGGGGGGTAGGATCCTCTCGGTCGAAGTCCGTTAAGGCCAAGTACCGGCGGCTATCCGGGGACCACTCGTGGACCCGGGGGAGCTTTGAGGTCTCCCGGACAATTCCTTTCTGACAGTCTACGAGAGTCGCCTCCCCACCCCCATATGGTTCCGTCATCAACCAGCGTCGATCGGGACTCACGACCCAAGACGTGATATCCGCAACCAGGGGCTTGTCCGCGCCTTCGACGAATACTCCATATTTGTGAGGACCCTCGCGCGGCGGAGCCCAGGTCTCTCGAATCGTGACTCGATGGTATCGCCCCTGCTCCTTCTTCTTGCACCCTCCGAGCAGGAAGAGGATCACGATCCCCAAGGCCGTCGAGAGCGTTCCGGCGAATCTCATGTTCTACCCCAGGAAAACCGCGATGCTCCAATGCTATCCCAGACCGAAGGAAAAACAAGGGGTCATCACGGTCGGAGCCGGGTTCGCGAGTCGGGGAGACTTGGGCGCGCCCCGGCGAAAGAGTCTAAGAATC
Organism: uncultured Planctomycetales bacterium; assembly: GCA_964526305.1. Taxonomy (GTDB): domain Bacteria; phylum Planctomycetota; class MHYJ01; order MHYJ01; family JACPRB01; genus JACPRC01. Next base: position 72,498 of record CAZGKV010000009.1, read on the forward strand.
CCACCGGTTCATTCGTCTCCCTCCCATGATGAATGTGGACGATGTCCGGATCGCCTCCCCTTGCCGCGCCTCCTGGGACAAGATGAAGGGGGATCACCGGAGGAGATTCTGCGACCGATGCCGACTCAACGTCTACAACTTTGCCGGAATGGCCCGCTCCGAGATCGCGGCGCTTCTGTACAAGACCGAAGGCCGACTCTGTGCGCGCCTCTACCGGCGAGGGGACGGAACGATCCTCACCAAGAATTGCCCCGAGGGACGCTGGGGTAGGGTCCGGCGTGGACTGCTTCTTCTGGCGGGCCTAGCCACGGCTTTCTGCGTCGGGCTGTGGGTCGGGGCCGAGGATTCCGCATCCCTGCGCCGGCTCGAACCGTTCCCCACCTTGCGGAAATGGTGGCGAAATATCGACCCCGAACCGGTCATGGGAACCGTGTGTCCTCCCCCTGCGAGGGATCCCCTCGACCCATTGGCTTCTCCCGGACCGATGTAGTTCGGTCCCTCACGGAACCCGGAATGGGCGCGACCGGACTCTATGGCGCATAATGATTGAAGTAGATATCCGAATTGGTCCAGGTATCGCGATGGTTGGACCAAACTACGTAGACCCCCGGCGAATCACAGGAGATTTGCGGAGCGAAGACCAACCCGCTGCTCGAGTCGGTGTTGAGCGGGGTTCGCGCGGTTACGGCGCCCGCCGCATCTCGCGGATCCATCCTTCGAGACGAATGCGCTCCGGCCAATCGGGAGCGGCGAGGCGAAGAGCTTGCTCGAAATCGGCGATCGCCTCCGGAACGCTCCCCAATCGCCGGTGACACACTCCGCGAGACTGAAGCCGATCGACCGATCGCCCATTCGGGATCAGAGCCAAGCTGTACTCCCTCCGCGCGATCTCCCACTCCGCGAGCGACTCCACCGGAGGGCGGCCGTGGGTTTCCAGCCTCTCGGCACGCGCACGCCGAAGGTCCCCTCGCACCGCGAAGGCCTCGGGAAGACCGGGAGAGAGTCGGAGCGCTTCGTCGGCGTCCTTCCATCCCCGCTCCCATTCCTTCCAGGACCCTCCCGACTGAAGTCCGAGTTCCAGGCGCGCTCGTGCCCGAGCCACGTAGGCGGACGAGAATCGATTCCTCAGAGCGATCGCGCGCTCCAACTGATCGACGGCAGCGGCCGGGTCCTTTCTCTTGAGATACACTCGCCCCAGCAGGAAGTGGGCGAAGGGAGCGAGGCTCCACACGGAAAGGGCTTTCCGAACATCCCCTTCCGCTCCGGGAAGATCCTCCAGAGACAGCTTCACTTCAGCGCGCAGGACCAGGAGAAGGGGAGCTTCGGGGTTCCTGTGCAGGGCCCGATCCAGGATCTCCAGACCGGCGCGCCAATGGACCGCGGCCTCCGCGCTTCTTCCCTCCTCCCGGGAACGATCTCCCATCGCCTGATAAAGTCGAATCGCGAGTGCCGGGATCTCCCCGCTTCGAATCCGGGCGAGATCCTCCTGGGCATTGAGATGAAGCTGGATCCGAATCCGGGCGCGGCAAACAAGCGACTCGGGATCGGCGATCCCTTGGATCTGAATCGCTCGATCGACGTCCTCGAGGGCTCCCGCTCTCCACGCCTTGGACTGATTCGAGTAGGGATCCTTGTCCGACCATCGGACGGCGAGGAGACTGCGAAGGCGATAGACTGAGGCCGATCCGCGATGGGAGAAGACGGCCCAGTCGGCTTCGCGACGGGCGTCTTCGTGCCGCCCTCGCAGTTCGGCGACCCAAGCTCCCTCGAGGAGCGCCTCCAGATGGGCCGGGTAGGATTCCAGGAGCGTACGACGGCAGCGTTCGGCTTCGTCCCATTCGCCGCGGAGGCGATGAAGGCACGCTCGACCCGAGAGCCGTTCGAGGTCGGTGAGAGCCGGATTCGATTCGCTCAAAGGGGCCAGATCGTGCTCGATTTTTTCGCGAAGGACGGCGAGCGCGGGATCCGCGGATTCCACGGCCGCGATCAGGGACACGCCGGAGTCCTCCCCGTCCGTTCCCCGTTTCCCGAGCCGCCGATGGAAGAGGAGACGAGCTACGCGCTCGCGGACCGAATCCGGCTGGGAGTTCTCGTTCCCTTCGGAAACTTCCGCGCCCCAGGCCGCGCGGAACCGCGCATCGTACTCCCGGACCCGCACGAAGCCGCGGAGCCATCTCGCTTCGTCCAACCCAGAATTCAGTTGCAGCGCCCGTTCGAATTCCGAGAGCGCCTCGCGATCGTGTCCGCGCGCGGCAAGAAGCCGTCCCAGAAGATACCGTCCCTCGGCGAAATCGCCTCCCTCGAGCGACCGCCGGCATAGACGGATCCCCTCTTCGAGACGTTCCTCGGCGCGTTTCGATTCTCCCGCCCGCACAGCCCCATCCGCCTCCCGGAGCAGTTGCGAAACGGCGCTCCGAAGCTCGACGGGCTCCTCTCGACGGGTGGGAGGGGGCGGTCTTGGGGCCGATCGATAGAGGAACGCCACCGACCCGCCGGCGGCGATCACTCCTACGGCCAAGAGCCAGGCCGCGCGCGACCGCACCCGACTCCTCCGGGGGGAAGGCGAAACCGCCGCAGGGGGCTCCCCCGCCAAGAATCGCGAGAGGTCCTCTCCGAGGGCCGCGGCGGAGGAGTATCGCCGCGCCGGATCTTTCTCCAGGCACCGAAGGAGGATCGGCTCCAGTTCCGGGGGGAGGGTCGGGAGGATCTGGCGGGGCGGAACGGGCTGTTCCTGTGCAATGGCTCGAAGAATCGTGTGGATGGAATCCCCGGAGAACGGAGCGCGCTTGGTCAGGAGGGCATACATCGTCGCGCCCACCCCCCAGATGTCGGTCCGTTCGTCCACCTCGCGGCTGCGTCCGAGGGCCTGTTCGGGGCTCATGTAGCTCGGAGTTCCGAGCACATCTCCCGTCGAAGTAAGCGATGCCGCGGCATCGGCGCCTCGGATGCGTGCGACGCCGAAGTCCAGGACCCAAACGTGTCCGCCCTTGTCGAGAAGGAGATTCTCCGGCTTGAGGTCGCGGTGGATGATGCCTTGACCGTGCACGAAGTGGATCGCTTCGCAGACCGTGCGCATCACTTCGACGATGTTGCGGACGTCCAGGGTCGTTTGGTCCAGGGTCTGTCCGTCCAGGTACTCGACGACGAGGAAGGGTCGGCCCCGGTCGGTGCCGACCTCGAGAACGGGAACGATGTGCGGATGGGAGAGTCGGGCGAGGGCGCGCGCCTCCTGCTGAAATCGAAGCACGAGACCGACATCCGCGGATTCCAAGAGGCACTTGATCGCGACCCCTCGCGGCCGATCGGGATCGAACGCCTTGTAGACGACGGCCATTCCCCCGCGACTGATCTCACCTTGGATCTCGTATTTCCCGACCCGCGAAGGGGGAGGTGGCGCGGGCTTCGGAACGTCTCGGAAGTCCTCCTCACGGAGAAGTCCGAGCTCGAGCGCCTTGCGCGCCGCGCGCAGTCCCTCCTCCTGAGAACGATCGAGATCTTCCCTCTTCTCGGGCATGGATGCTCGGAATCACTTGAGGAATTGCGCCAGATAGTCGACCTCGTCACCGTATTCCTCGGACGTCGAGGAGTAATCGCGGATTTCTTCCAAGACGTATTTCCTCAGTTGCTCGCGCGCTTGGTGGAGATAGTTTTTCACTTGGGAGAGGGGGACTCCGAGCTTCTCGGCCATGGCTTCGTATTCGAGCGCTTCCTCCGTCCTCAATCGAAGCGCTTCGAAGTACGGCTTCCCGCCCTTCTCGCACTCCCGCCGGAGTCGTTCCATCGCGAGTCGAACCAAGTTCTGCATCCACGCCGTGTCGAACGCCTCTTCTTTCTCCGGAGGAGCCGAGACTAATTCCTCCAAGGAGAACCCGCGGGAGTCCGTCCCCTCCTCGAGCCGGATTTCCTGTCGGCCTCCGCCGCGCTTCCGCCGGTGCGCGTGGGTCCGATGATTGAAGACCGTGTGGCGGGCGACCGCCAGGAGGAGGCTGCGGAAGCGTCCGGATCGTTGATCCGCCTTCTTCAACACCTCTTCTCGAAGGATTCTGAGAAAGACCTCTTGGGTCAGATCTTCCGCATCTTCGGGTTCGCACCCCATGTTCCGGATGAAGTTGTACACGGGAGGCCGGTACTTTCGGAGGAGATCGTCGAGGGACGCCCCGCCGTTCTTCACCGCGACCGCGATTTGATTCCAAACCGTCTTGGGCATGCGCACGAATTCCATAGTGGCCCGCCTCCCCGTTCCGAAGGAATCGACCCAATTCATACTAGCACGCGGCGGGCTGGGTGGGGGGATTTCTAGCGAGAGAGGCGGCTTCCGAGTGGGGTTACCCGACGTAGGGGATGTCCGCGATCCGGGCCTTGCCTGCGTTCGCGGAGGTCGGGGTTTTGATCGCTTCTGTCCTTCCCTATCTGATCCGTTCGTCGCCGCCTCTAGTATTCCGACGAGGTCATGATGGCCTGCGCTACCCCGGTTCGGCCGGCCTGGACGTTCGTCGCGATCTTCATTTTCGTTTCTCCTTCGCTGAGAATACTATCAACGGTGCCGGAAGAGAGATTGACGGAAAAACGATCCTGCCGCAAGAAGGTCTCTTCCTTGCGGCAGGCTCATCGCGCCGAAGCCCGCGCATCGAGCGAAGGTGGATGGCTTCTGGAACGCTACGGGCGACTGCATAATGCATCATGTACATTTTTAATGGACCGCGACGCCAGAAGTGCTTGGGGCACAGGCGGTAGCAACCGCGACGAATGCGTCGCGCTTTTCCTCCAAACTCGATGAGGGGTTTCTTGAAGGTATCTGCGGGAAGAGAAAAAAAGAGGAGAACGAGATGAAGATAACGACGAACGTAAAGTCCGGAGCTGACCCGATTCGGCCCTCGGCCGTCGACTACGCCGTGTAGGCCGGAGACCCCCGAGTTTTCCGAGCCAACCACCTCCCACCAATACCCACGGGGGGCCTGCGCACGCGGGCCCCCACCTCTCGGCGAAGCGAGAATCCACCCTCAGATCCGAAGGTGTCTCCTACGCCCGGAGGGACGACCCACACGCTACCCGGATCGGAATCCGTTCGGGCAGGTGGTCTCGGGACAACGGATCGGTCCTCTTTAGCTGCATAGGCGGCCGGTCTTGCCCCAGGACATTCCGCGGCCGGAAACGTCACTCGTCTCGCGTAAGCATTCTGACGATTTCGGCCAGGTCGTGTTTTCCCCACATCGCGGTCCCCCCGGGATCGAAATGCAAAATGCGGGCGGGATCGAGGATCAGGTTCCAGAGCGCGGCGAGAACCGACAGCAGGTCTCCCCCGGGAACGACGCCGGGACCGAAGCCCCAGTCGGGAACGGTCGGGACCACGAAGACCTCTCCCGTGTGCGAATCGAGAAGAGCGCCGGGGGCTTCGTCGCGTTCCGGGAACCATTGCCCGGCGCAACCGGCCAGTAGGAGCAGCGGGAGCGCGCGCACCAAGAAGAACTATGCTTCGCCTGATGAAGTTCCTATTGACCAAGTCAGGTAGTTCTCGGGCCCCGTCGGCGCCGGAATCCCGGCCGGTTCGCGTCGAAGTCCGGCCGCGGTACCGCGATCTCCCGCGGCCCCTCTCGCCGGTGCGCGATCATCCGCCAGATTGTGAGACCCTTTTGCCGCGCAATGATCTCGCGCCGCGTGCGCGGGGAATCCGGCCACGGATCGGTGACGACTTCGATGTCGAAGTACCGGAGCACCGCGGAGGAGAGGTACGCCCAGTACGCCCTGTTGTCCGTCTGCAAAATGAGCCTTCCGCCCGGCCGGAGCACGTGCCAGGCGCGCTGGAGAAAATCCGGCGTGAGCATTCGTTTCCCGACATCTTTCGATTCGTAGTAGGGCTGCGGATGGTAGACGTGCACTTCGTCCGCCGCATCGAGCCGCTCGAACAGCCACGTCACGGCATCGGCCGTCACGAACCGCACGTTTTCCAGGCCTCGACGGTTCGCCCGGTGGGCGGCGTAATCGATCACCCGTTGGACGACGTCGATCCCGAGGTGGTCCCGATCCGGGCGCGAGAGAGCTGAGCCGATCAGATACCGCCCGTTTCCGCAGCCGAGATCCACGACGCGTGGGGCGCTTCTGCGAAACGTCCCCTCCCAGTCGAACGGCCTTCCGTCGTCCCGCAACCCGGTCCGGGTCCATTTCGGACGAGGGAGGGACCGGCCGGGGAAGGGGACGCCGAACTCGCGTTCCTCCGCCGCGCTTCCCTCTGCAGACCCCGACGGCATGGAAGGCAATTGTAGCGAAGGATTCCGATCCTCGCGGTACTTTCGATCGGACCGCAGATCGCCCGGTCGAGAGGCCTGGGAGGCGAAGCGAGCCCGCAGTGCCGGAGCAGGCGCGCTGACGGAGCGTCGGGACGCGCGTCGAACACATCGCAGTTGTTCCGGTCCGGCCATCCCCGTAGTCTGACCGGCCTGAACACGTACGCGGTCTCCGACGAGGATCTCGAACCTTCGTACAGGCGCGACGGCCGCAGTTGGAAGGGGCCCCGAACCCGAACGAGCGGGCCCGGGGCCAAGCCGACGAGGGACGCGCCTTCGGCTACGGATTCAGCGCCGGCGCGACCGTGGCCAGGTTCCCCTGAATCACGACCTTGATCGTCGAGCCGTAGTTGTTCTGCTCGTCGGACTCGACGAGACCCTTCTTGGGATCGAGCACCATCTCGAGCGTGTACGTGCCGTCGGGCACGCCCGTCAGGTCGATTTCCTGCCCCGACAGGCTACTGGGGTAATCGTCCGCGTAGCCCGGAACGATCACGGCGCAGGACATGATTCCGTACAGCGGATAGCCGTTCGTGGCGGGCGCGTCCATGCGGATCTTGTCGGTGTTCGCGAGGCAGAAACCCTGCTTCGTGCCCACGATCACGTTTCCCGAAGAGTCGATCAGCCGGTACTCCGCGAAATCGTTCAGGTGGAGGTGATTATGGTCGTCGCTCTCCTCGAGCGCGAAGTCCTGCTTGTCCGCCGTGACGGGGCCGAATCCGATGTTGCCGGTGATGGTTCCGAACTTGAGGAGCTTCTTGCCGGAGCTCTGCGTGATGTAGATCGAATCCTGGAGGACGAGACCGCGAACAAGGATGAGATCGCTGGTGTCGAAGATGACGTCGTCCACGAACCAGCCCTGGTGTCCGTTGTCGCCCGCCGTGACCGTGTCGAACGCAAATTCGATCCGGAGTTTCGTCAACGTCGCAGAGAATTCGATGGTGTGCGAATGCCACGCACCCTTGGTGCAGGGGCCGGCTTCGATCGAGCCGCCCGTCACCGCGAGGTCGTGCTCCTCCACGACGGCGCCGAACGGGTCCTTCAGCCGGACGATGCGTCGATCGGTTGCGGTGCCGTCGGTGTCGGTAGAGAAGGTGCACCGGAAGGAGATCTGAGGAGTCTGCAGGTGCGCGACATCGATCAACGGCGAGCGCGCGGTGCCGCTGTTCGCCTGGCCCGTGGAGTAATTCGTCCCGTTGTTGTAGTTCAGGGATTTGTCTCCGCTGTACGAGGGTTCGTGGTCCCAGGAATTGGGACTCGAGTTCGCGAGCGTGCCCGGCGTGCCGTCCATCTTCCAGAGTCCGGTCAGCTCCCAGCCCGCCGTCGAAGTCGCGTCCTCGAAGGACGTAACGTAGGAAGAGGTAAGAAAGACCGGCCCCGAGTTCGCCGCCGACACCTTCAGGCTATCCACGAACCATCCGGGGAATCCGTTGTCGGATGCGGTGATGCTGTTGAAGTAGAATCCCACCCGAACGGAACCCAGGGTCGGGTCGATCGCGATCTTGTGTTTGTGCCAATTGCCCATGCCCGAGCAGGGGTTGACGCCCGGCGACGCACCCCACTGCGCGAGCGTGTACTGCCTGACGACGACATTGTCGGCGGTGCGCCGGATCCGGACCTGCCGGACGTCCTTCCCGGTCCCGGAGGTCTGGGTCGTGTAGTTGCACCAAAACGTTGCCAGAGCGCTCCAGCCGTTCACATTCACGGGGGGCGAGAGCGCCTCGCCGTAGTTCATCGTGCCCGTGTCGTAGTCGACCCCGTCGTTGTAGTTGAGGGATGTGGCGCCGATCGCGGGGCTTCCGGGCGCGTTTCCCGGTGTAGCGTCCACTTTCCAGAGCCCGCCGAGGGTCCAACCCTCACCGGCATCGAACAGGGTGGAATAGCGGGTCTGCATTCCTGCGACTTCCGACGAAGCGACGCGGACGTCGTCGATGAACCAGCCCGCGGTTCCGTTCGAAAGATGGTCGACGGAGTCGAACTTGAATCCGACCTTGATCCGGCCCCAGGCGGTCGGGAGAGGCAGCAGGTGCGAGTGCCAAACTCCCATGGCCGGGCATGGGCCCGCGGCGGAATACGCCGAAGAGAGCTGGACTTTGAGGAACTGACTTCCGCCGGGGCTGGTAATCTGCACCCAGCGCTTGTCCTTCAGCTTGCCCGTCGTCTGCGTCGCGTAATTGCACCAGAAGGTCAGCGCGGGTGTCTTCAGATGCGTGAGATTGATCACCGGGGAATGGGCCAGACCGGAGTTGGGGAGGCCCGTGTCGAAGTTCCCCAGCTTGTTGTTGTAGTTCAGCGACCCCGTGCCCGCGTGGACGGGCCCGCCGGGCGCGCCCGCGGGTGAGGCGTCGATCGCCCACAGGCCCGACACGTACCAGTCGTGCGTGCTCCCGCCCGAGAAATCGTCGAAACCCGATTGGTATCCTTGTCCCCAAGCCATGGGGGACGCAGACGCGCAGACACACGCGATGAGGAAACGAGACATGGAACCTCCCAAGCAGCAAGTCGAAGCTCAGTCGGCGAGAGACGGACTCGCCTCATAGCTCCGGTACAAATCGGCGCGGACTTGAGCGGGAACCAGCCCCTCCCGATCGGCGAAGACGAGCGCTCGGAACGCTTCGTATCGGACGTCGGGACGCGTGGGCTCGAGGACGATCTCGAGAAGTCTGCGAGCGATCCCGCCCTCGCGAGCGCAGAGCCGCGAGATCGCGCGGATCCGGCGCTCCGGGTCCGGGTCTCCGAGAGCCTTTTCATAGTGGTCCTTCAGCTCGGGAAGCGGCAGATCGAGTTCGCCGCTCAGGACGAGCTCGGCCAGGGCCTGTCGCGTCGGCTCGTCCCCGGTTGTCATTCGCTCGGCGATTTCGGCTGCGCGCGGGGACTCTATCCATTCCCCGACGGTTTCGGGGGTCGTGGAGATCGACTCGGTCGGGCGAGGCTCGGGCGGAGGTCCGGGCTGCCGGAGCGGGGACCGATCCGTCTGGGCGGCCGCGATCGCGACCGTCGCCGCCACGGCGGCATACAGCGCAAGTCGGATCCGGCGCCTTGGGAAATTCCGTTGCATGCGAATCCTCCAATGGAGGTGATTACGGATTCTTCGAGATGGTTTCGGCGAATGTGCGTTACCGGAGTCGTGTGGGGCCCTATCCCGCTACGGAGGGACGACAAAACAGCCGCGATCGACCTGGACGGGCTGGTGCGGCAGTCGCTTTCGCGGGGGGCGAGACTTCCTCTCTTTCCCCGCCGGCGCGGTCCGTCCATTGCGGCGCAACGCCCGAGTTCGCCGGCGATGGTGCACCATCCCGACGCCTTCCGAAGCGCCACGAGACCCCAACGGCCCCCCTGCGCCGACTTCGATGCCCTTGCGCCCCCCCGGTCCGGCGCGGCGGTATCATGCGCGGGATGGGTGCCGCAGTGAAGATCCTGATCCAGCCTGAGGGCGTCCGAATCCCCGCCGGGTTCCGCGATCTCGAAGCCTTTCGTGAATGGGCCCGCTCGGATGACTTCCCCGAGCGCGGGCGGATCGACTGGATCGGTGGAGAGGTAGAGGTGGACGTGTCGCTCGAGGACCTGACGACCCATGGGACGCTGAAGACGGCCATCGCCAGGAGACTCTCCGAGCTCGTGGAGGATAGAAACCTCGGCGTGGTCCTCATCGACTCGTCCCGTCTCAGCTCCGGCCCCGGGGACCTCTCGTCGGAGCCCGACGTGCTGGCGTTGCTCAAGGAGTCCGTGGACGCCGGCCGCGTGCGCCTGGTCCCGAAGGCAAGCGGGCCCGCGGGTCGTTTCGTCGAGGTGGAGGGCGCGGTCGATCTGGTCGTCGAGTGCGTGAGCGACTCCTCGGCGAAAAAGGACCGGATCGAGCTGGTCTCCCGCTACCACGCGGCGGGCGTGCGCGAGTACTGGATGGTCGACGGCCGGCGGGAGGAGATCGATTTCATGCTCTACCGCATGGCCCCGAACCGCTACGAGGTCGCGCCCCCCGACCCGCAGGGGTTCCGGAGTTCGCCGTTGCTGGGCCGCGGGGTCAAGATCCACCGCATCCCGATCGGCTCGGGGCTTGTCCGGTACGATCTCGAGATCCGTTGATCTATTCCGCCGCCGCCACGCGCTCCGGCGTCCCCGCGACGATCACCCGTCCGCCCGTGTCGCCGCCCTCCGGTCCAAGATCAACGATCCAGTCGGCAGTCTTGATCACGTGCATATGGTGCTCGATCACGAGGACGGTGTTGCCGAGATCGACCAGCCGGCCGAGTCGAAGTGCCCCCAACGGGTCAGTCACCAAAGGGATCAGCCGCAGGAGCCCGCCGCCCTCCTCGCCGTCTTCGAAAAACCCCACGCGGACCTCGCGCTTCTTTCCGTCCACGACGATCTCCCCGACGAACGCGCGGATGAAGTTCTTCTTCTCGTCGGGCGAGCCTCCGCAGAGTACCTCGCGCAGGTTGACAAGGTAGCCGGCCGCCTCGCGCGCGAGCGCCTTGAGGTCGCGCGTCACGATGTTCTCCGCACGCGTCGCGACGCGAAGCGCTCGAAGCTCGCTCTCGATCGTCTCGATCTCCTGACGCTGTCGACCGAGAAGTTCGTTGAGGAACGGCAGGTTCTCGGGCGAGACGTTCGCGACGAGCATCTCAGCCTTCTTCCTGCGCTCGGCGAGTTTCGCTTCCAGCTCCTTGATGTCCGCGTCGTTCGACGGCGCGGCGTCGCGCCCGGCCAGGAGCGCCTGCTCGATCGACGCTTCGAGGTCCTCGCGGCTGGCGAAGAGCGCGGCCCGGCCGTCCAGAATGCGGGCCTGGATCTCGTCGACGATCCACCCTTCCAACGGCGCGGCCGGGACCATGGTCGAGAAACAGACAGTCTTCCCTCCCATGTGGTACCCGCTGTCCATGTAGCGGCGGATCTTGCTTCGACGGTCCGTGTCGCCCTGAAAGCGGTAGCCGCAGTGGGCGCACTTCATCAGGCCATCGCCCGTGAGCAGGTACGACGACTTGACTCCGAGGCCGGGGCGCAGACAGTGTTTCCGGCTCTTGATGAGCTCCTGGGCCTGCGTCCACAGCGCCTTGTCCACAATCGCCTCGTGGCAATCCTCGACTACGATGCACTCCTCCTCTGCGCGATGGACGAACGAGCGGCCCGGCACGTCTTTCCGCTCGATGAGGGGCGCGTAGCCGCTCTCGGTCTTGCGGATCGTGAGCCAGTGGTGCTTGCCGTCGCTGCGGCGGCCGTAGACGAGCGCGCCCTTGTAGGCCGGGTTGAGGAGAATGCTCCTGACGGTCGTGTGAAGCCAGTAGCGGCCCCTCGGCGGCCGGATGCCCTGGGCGTTGAGGTAGGCGGCGATTCGCTTGAGTCCCCATCCGTCCTTCACGAACTTCTCGAAGATGATCCGCACGACCTCGATCAGCTTCGGATCGCCGGACACGAGCTTCACCTTGTCGGTCTTGATCTTGTCCGAGTAGGCCGACCGGACCCGTCCGCGATCGTTGATGGGAGGAATGGACTCGACCAGCGTCCCGTCGGGCGAGCGCTTCTCCACCGTCTTGTCGAGGAGCGTGATGTAGCGGTACTTGGGCTTCCCGTCGGGGCCGTGGCTCATCCGGTCGAAGGCGTAGGGCGCCCCGCCGCCCGGCCACCAGCCCTTCTCGGCGAGCGAGCATCCAGTCCGGAGTCCATACTTCGAGAGCGTGACGCTATAGTCGTACGCCTGTTCGCTCTTGATGATCGCCTGGACGAAGTCGGCGATGTTCCCGCGGCTGCGGATCTTCTCCGTGACGGAGTAGAACTCGTAGCCGTAGCGCTCGATCTCGACGAAGTACGCGAAGATCTTCTTCGAGTCGTCGAAGCGGCCAAAGCGGGCCAGGTCGTACACGAGGATCGGGATGAAGTCCGAGTTGTTCCGCACGGCGTTGGGGTGAGACTTCACGTAGTCCAGCAGGGCGCGCAGTCCCGGCCGGGTCTCGTCGTGTCCGCGGCGGCCGTCGTCTGAGAACTGCGCGAGGACCTTGGAGAGACCGAGGTCTCCCCGCCCGGTCGCGATGATGAGTTCCTGATCGTCCATGCTGGCGTCCTGCTCGTCCTTCGAGCACCGCTTGTAGACGAGGCAGCCGCCGCCCTTCCAGACCTGCTGCGCGTTTCGGATCATCAGTTCATCCTCCAGTCGTCACGCGGCCTTTCGCGCCGGCCGCGATTCCGCGGCGAGTACACGCCGGACCAGGAGGCGTACCAGCGTCGCCCGCGCCTCCGCATGTCGAAGTGCCGCCTCCGGCGCGGGCGGTCGGACCAGGGGAACGAACGCGAATCCATCAGGCACCTCCTTCAAGGGCGAAGCAGCGAGGCCAGGAGCAGCTGGCCGTCGCTCGATCGGATGATCTTCCGGCGACGGAACGTCGCTCGATGGCGAAACCCCGCCGACGCGAGGGGCGGGAGGGATCTGCGAATGGACGGGAAGAGAGGCAGGGGTGCGCTGCGGGCGTGCTTCGTGGCGGGCCTCGCTGTCGGAGGACGCTCCTGCCGGGGCAGGGCGTCGGTGTAGGCCGTCGCTGTTCTCTTTAACCGCCTGGAGCCGCGGCGGTTCGCGGAAATCGTTCTGCTTCTCGCCCATCCCAGTTCTCCTTCGAGGGGGCATTCGTCCCCCTCTATACACTTCAGTCCGGCGGACCCCGATTCGTGCAAAGGAAAATCACGACGCCATCCTGAACTTCCTGCGGAGCGACTTCAGCCCGTGCCGCAGGTTGGACCGGACGGTTGCCGGGACCTGGCCCAGCCGGGCGGCGATCTCCACCGTGCTGTAGTCGTTGATCCAGAGCAGGAGCACGGTCCGCTGTTGTGACGGCAGTTTCCAGAGTTCGGCCATCGCCATGGCCTCGAGCTCGTGCTGCGCGGCGATCTCCCAGGGCTCGCGCCAGTCGCCGGGATGCTCTTCGAACAGGCGCCGCCGGTCTTCCTTCGACAATTCGCTGAAGCAGATCTCGTGCTTGTCCTTGTGGTCGTGCCGGACCTCGTTGACGGTGCAGCGGGTCAGGTACTGCTTCGTGTCCTCCAGCGCCGAGGGGCGCGGCGATCCGCACGAGCACCGCGTGAAGGGGCTCGCGCGCATCCTCCGGGCTGTCCAGGTCGAGCTTCTTCGCGGCGCGAAGAAGGATCTCCTCGTAGATCGGCTCCACCCGCCGCCACATCTCGTCTCGCGTGATCGCGCCGTTGTTTCTTTTCTTTCGCATGGCTGACCTCCAGAATTCGAATCCTTGAAAGACCGCAGTCGGACCCCAAGCGGAGGCAGACCCCGAGAAGCGGGGATGGTTGGCTGTGGGTAGACGGGAAGATGGAGTATTTCAGGCGTGGCCGCGGGCCTTCGCCTCGCCGAAGCGGCGGGCTTCGGCCGCGCAGGCGGGACGCGGCGCTCGGCGCGTGCCTCGCGTGTTTCAGGCGTGTCGGGCGACGGACCTTGCTCCCGACTGACCGTCCCCCGGCATGTTCGGCAGGGACGAAAGCGGGAGGGTGCTCAGATCGCCACTCATGCAATGTTTCGTGTGACGCGGCTCCGTGCCCACTGCCCGCATTGCGGGGACTCGGGCGCGGATGCCGCAAAGGGGCGGGCGCTGGGGCGCGCTCTAAACGTGTACGGCTCGGAGAACTTCGAAAGGGAGACCGTCGCCGGTCGGAGCCGGCGACGAAGGGAGAGGTATCTCGATACTTCAGCGGTACGTCAACGTGTTAGTCGTGTTCGTGCGTGGATAGAGCTGGGGCTCCGCTTGGGTTCGATTTTCAAAGAGCGCGTCGGCGCGCGCGACAGGCACGCGCCTCTATCGAAGGGGTCCCTTGACCCGTCGAAACGGAGGGGTATCTCCAAAAAGAACTTCGGGCTTCTATCCTAAGAGGAACTTGAAGCTGTCGAACCGGAAGGGGAACGCCAAAAAAAGTCCATATTTTGCCCTCTACTCTTGAAGGAACTCGAACCTGCCGAACCGGATGGGGATCGGCGAAAAAAAATCCGAGTTTCGTTGTCCGCATCATGTCCTTCTACCCGTAAAGGCGTCCGCACCTGTCGAAGCGGATGGGTGGCGCTCGGAATTCCGTGAGATCCAGTCCGTTCCGAGCGGGGCGCGGATGCGACCCCGCTCGGCCCTTTCCCTTCCGCGCCAGCTCTATTTCTCGACCACCCTTCACCATTTTTGCCCTCCACTTGGGAGTACCGTTCGCGGGCAAGACCGGAGGAGGGTTGAAAAAGAAATCTCAAATAGTGGCCGGACCCCGCCCCTTCCCGTCGTGCGCCAGCTTGTGTACCTTCCCCTTTCCCTTGCCATTCTCCCTTTCTACTGCATGTAGTATTCTTAAAATGAATACTAATATTATGATAGTATTTACTCATGTTGAAAACCCTTCGAGCCCAATCCGCGAAGTTCCTCGAGGCGATGGCGGCTGAGGGGAAGACGCTCGTCCGCGTCGGAGACGCGGCGCGCATCACTGGCCACGACCCGCATCAGGCCGCCGTCTTCCTCGGCCAGCTCGCCCGGCGCGGTGTGCTGACGCGTCTGAGCCGCGGCCTGTACGCCCTTGTCCCCTTCGGGAAGGATCGCGAGTTCGGGAACCCCTTCCTGGTGGCGAGCGCGCTCGCGGGATCGGACGCCCACTTCATCTCGCACCTGGGGGCGATGTCGTTCCACAACCTGCTCCTCCAGCCCAGCCGGAAGCTGCATGTATCCATCCTCCGCGCCAAGCCTCCACGTGAGATCGGTCCGATGCGGGTCGAGTTCGTGGTCATTCCGAAAAAGCGGCTATGGGGCTTCCGGCAGGATTGGGTGACCAACACGGACCGTGCGCCGATCAGCGACATCGAGCGGACGATCGTCGATGCGTGCTGGCGGCCGGAGCTGTGCGGCGGCATCGTGGACGTGGCCCGCGCTCTCTGGATCAGCCGGGACCGGCTGGACGCGCAGCGCCTCCTCCAGTCCGTCAGGCGTTTCGGCAAGTTCGTCGTCGCCCGACGCGTCGGCTTTCTCCTGGAGACGCTGCAGCTCGACGCGGCGACGATCGCAAAGCCGCTTCACGACTACTCGAGCCGCAGTCGCCCCTACAACAACCTAGACACGATCCTGCCGCCCGAGGGCGAACTGAACGCCCGCTGGCGGCTCCGGCTCAACGTCACGGCCGAGGAACTGGTGACGGCTACGAGGGCCTGATGATCCCGCAGCGCGAGATTTCGAAGGCGGCAGAGCGCGATAGGGTCGCCGAACGCACCGTCGAGAAAGACTACGCGATCCATTGGGTGATGCTGGGACTGGCGAGCACTCCGATCCAGCGCCGGCTGGCCTTCAAGGGCGGCACGGCGCTACGGCTCTGCTACTTCAACAGCTACCGTTACTCCGAGGACATTGACCTCACGGTCCTGGACGCGCTGACCAAGGACGAAGTGTTCCAGGCTATCGCCCCGGCTGCTGAGTGGATTCGCCGTGAGTCCGCCATCCAGATCGCCACGGTCGCCGAGTCTTTCGCCCAGCACACGGACGGCTTCAGCTTCGAGGTGACCTACACGGGGCCGCTCGGCGCGATGGCAGGACGCCGCTCGGTCAAGGTGGACATCAGTACGAGCGAGCGGGTTCTTTTCCACGTCGAGGAGCGCCGGGTCAACAAGCACTACTCGGACCTCCCGCGCAAGCCCGAGATCTGCTGCTACGCGCTCGACGAGATCGTTTGCGAGAAGTTCCGCAGTCTCCTCAACCCCGCCCGCCGTGAGCCGCGCGACGTGTACGACCTCTGGTACCTTTTTGACCGCGGCGGCGCCGACGTCGAGCGCATCCGCTCCGAGTTCCGCGCCAAGGCCGAGTTCAAGAAGCTTGACCCCGCCGCGTTGACCGACA
>CAZGKV010000010.1:0-84149 GCA_964526305.1 uncultured Planctomycetales bacterium
GACGGACGCCTCGACCTGTTCTTCGCCGGCTACGCGCACGCCGAGTCCAAGCGGCGGCCGCCGTGGGACGCGAACACCGGCATGCGAAACCTGCTGTTCATGAACCAGGGAGGCCTCCGCTTCCGCGAAGAATCCATGGCCCGCGGTCTGCGCGAGAACCACTTCTCGTTCGTCGCGGAAGCGGAGGCCTATGCGCGTCAAAACGGCGTCTTGACTCCGGAGATTCTCGAGGCGGCGCGCCCCGGGTTGGAACGCGCGACGGGAAATCTGCGCCCCGGCCTCACGCTCAATTGCGGCGAGGGGATCCGCAAGTTCGCGCCCCCGACCGACACGGATCGTCTCCCTCTCCTGGAGATCGTCGCGTCCCTGAAGCGAGATCTGGAGGATTTCCGCGATCGGAACGCCCTGGATGATGTCGTGGTGGTAAACCTCGCGAGCGCGGAACGGGAATTTTCGTTGCCTCGGGAGTACGCCTACTTGGAAATGCTCCTGGGAGTCTTGGCCGAAGACCGTCGGGACTACTTTCCCGCCAGCGTCCTCTATGCGCTCGCGGCCTTCGAGGCGGGATGTCCGTACGTGAACTTCACCTCCTCGCCCGGATCGAGCAGCCCGGCGCTCGACGAACTGGCGCGGCGTCGAGCCCTTCCGCACATGGGACAGGACGCCAAGACGGGGGAGACGCTGCTCAAGACGGCTCTGGCGCCGATGTTCGCCGCGCGGAACTTCCGCGTTCTCGCATGGGAGGGACACAACCTCCTCGGAAACCGCGACGGTCTCGTGCTCGATTCGCCCGCGCACAAGGAGGCGAAGATCCGCGACAAGGACCGCGGGCTCCGCGGAATCCTTTCCCCCGAGGGGCTTCACTCGCGCGTCCGAATCGACTTCGTCCCCTCGCTCGGAGATTGGAAGACCGCGTGGGACTTCGTCCACTTCGCCGGATTCCTGGGCGCGAAGATGCAGCTCCAACTCACGTGGCAGGGATGCGACTCCGTTCTGGCGGCCCCGCTCGTCCTCGACCTCGCGCGGTTCGCCGAATTCGCGCATCGAAACGAAGAGCGGGGCGCGATGCGCCATCTGGCCTGCTTCTTCAAAGCGCCGTTCGCGGTCGAGGAGCAGAACTTCCACGTCCAGATGGAAATGCTCTACGATTACGCTCAGGGCCATCGCGTCCGGTCCAGAAGAACGGCCGGACAGGCCGTGCGGACGTGAGTCTGATCCTGGCGCTCGTTTCGGCGGCCTCCGCCGTCGACGACAAGTACTTCCTCGGCCAAGAACCGATTCATCTCAAGGACATCGTGATCCTGGACGCCAAGCTCTATTTCCGGGCGCGGCGGTTGGAAAAAGATCTGGAGCTGGCGTGGCGCTTCTCGTCGGATCAGAAATCGGTCGGGGTCGTCCGCCGGGGCGTAGGGGGGCGCGCCTTGGGGATCGGCCGAGGAGAGGAGGCGCTCGTCCACTCGAAGGATCTCTATCTCTCCCTCGACGCCGTCGAGAAGATCTTGAACGCGAAGGTCACTCGCGGCGACAAGATCGTCATCGATCCGAAGAGGAAGGCGGGACCGGATCCCGCGCCGAAGCGGGTCGGGCTGGGACCGGGAGATCCGATGATCGATCTGGTCCTTCCGCCCCTCCGGGGCACCGATTCGGTCCGCCTCTCGAGTCACAAGGGGAAACGAATCCTCTTCGTCCTCTGGTCCTCGTGGGACGGATCTCGAGACGGGGTGGCCGATTGGCAGCGCGTGCAGGAGAAGTATCGGAACGCGGGCCTCGTCGTCGTCGCCTGCGCCCTCGGCTCCGAAGGGGACGAACGCATTCGCCCCTACGCCGACCGAGCGCCTACGTGTCCGATGAGTCGGGATGTTCATTGGCGCACCGTGTCGATCTGGGATCTCCAGACCCTTCCGCGCTGGATCCTGGTGGACGAGTTGGGGTTCATCCGCTCCATCGGGGATGCCGGCTCGGTCTTCGAGGAGGCGTGGGGAAAGCTCGGAAAGATCGAGGAGGGGCGGATCAAGGCCTGGGTGCCGGACGACGTGAGGACCGCCCCCGAACTGGAGCGCGAGCTCGCGAAGGGAGAATCGGCGGTGCTGCGGCTCGCCCTCTCGCGCGCCCTTTGGAGGGACGATCCGGGCCGGGCCGCGGCCGAGGCCCGCAAGGTCCTGGAGACGGACCCGGATTCGTGGGCGGCGGCGATCCATGTCGCCGCGGCCCTCTGGCGGAGTGGCAAACCGGAGGAGGGGGTTGTCGTGCTGCGCGAATACCTGAAACGGAAGGATCTTCACACCTGGGCCCGCCGCCAGAAGTGGGCCGTGGAATTCCCCGAGAAGATCTACGCCGAAAAGCTCGACGAGGATTGGCTTCGCGCGCAGGAAGAGAAGGAGCGGGCGGGCGGATAGACCAAGGTCCGCAGTTGGCCGGGCTGAACTCGCAGCAGGTAGGCACGTCCCTGGCGCCCCTTGCGACTTCCCAGTACTACTACACGGCCGGCCCGGGCACGGGTTCGACCCGAGGAGGTCCGTAGTCGTTCCTTCGTGATTCCCACCTCTCTCACCAGGGCGGGCCGGCTCGTCCCGGGAGGCTGACTCAGGCCTCGCGGTTCCTCCGGTCGCTCACCGATTCGGCATGCCCGCCGCGAGATCGGCGGCTCGCCACGCGAGGTAGATGGGGAGCCCCAAGAGGCGATAGCGGACCGCATCGCCTTGCGTGGTCGTCACTCGAACGTGGGCGATCGAGGGGGGATTTTCGTCGATGCGCACGGCCACGGAGAGGCCCTTGTCGAACATGAACTGGTGCAGGCTCTTCATAGCGCCGGCCGCTCCGGCCTTGATCTCGATCGGAACTACGCGTCCGCCCGCCTGGATCAGGAAATCGATTTCGCCGGGCCGGCCGCCCTCGCGCTGCCAGTAGAATAGGCGCGGACCGTCCCCGGTCGGATCCCCTCCCCCCCGGAGCGCCTGTCCGACCAACTGCTCGGCGAGTTGGCCGCGGACCCCCGGAGAGAGATCCTTCCACCGCGCGGCCGACGGTGTATCGGCAAGCGCGTGGAAGATTCCGACATCGAGGAGGATCGCCTTGCGGAACGTCTCCTTCGCCTCGCCGCCCAGCGGAAGACCCGTGGCGGCGCTCCAGGAGACGAGGGAACACAGACGGGCGGCGGCCAGCAGCTCCAACGCGTGCTTGGCCTGGTGCTGCTTCACCCCCTCGCCGACGTGCGCGTAGACGAACTTGCGGCCGAGCGATCGCGCGACCGCGTAGAGGACGTGGTCCAACACCTCGCGATCCATGCGGCCGGCGTACTTGGCGAAGTCCGCGCGAAAGGTCGCTACCAGATCGCGCTGAAGCTCGCGACAGACCCGCGGCGTCGCGCCGCCGACGTCGGCGGCGACCATCGACGGCATGCCGCCCACCAGGGCGTAGCGCCGGAACCGGTCGAGCGCCTGTTCGTGCGCGGTCGTCGACAGGGTCCGGCCGGGCGCCCAGCCGGCCAGCGCGGAGAGCAGGCGCGACTGCCCATGCGCGCGGAGGTATTCGTCGAAGCCCATCGGTTCGACGTGGAGGAAGCCGACGCGGCCGACCGGCATGCTGAAATCGTGATCGCCGAGAGCGAACTCCAGGAGCGATCCGGCCGCAAGGACCGGAAGTTCGTCCATCTCCTCGGCGAACCATCGAAGCCGCGCCAGCACGGCGCTCGCGACCTGGACCTCGTCGAGGAAGAGGAGCGACCGTCCGGGCGAGATCTCGCGGCCGAGCATCAGCGAAAGCTCGGCCAGGATCTCCCTTGGATCGGTCGCCGCGAAGGCCCGGGCCCGGCGCGGGTCGCGCTCGAAGTTCAGTTCAACGAGATCGCGCCCCGTCCGCTCCGCCAGGTCACGGACCAGCCAGGTCTTGCCCACCTGCCGCGCGCCTCGCAGCACCCAGGGGTGCCGGCGCTGCAGGCCGAGCCAGGCGAGGAGATCGGCGGTCCGCGCTCTTTCCACATTCTGACTATATAATTAACGCGTTGTTTATTCAATCTATGTGTTATCTGCGGCGCCTCGGGCAGGTCCATGAGAGCGATGGCCCTGGGCGAAGGGGGTGAAATAGAAACCGCCTCCGGATGCCGATGAATCTGTTGCGCCACAGTCCACGGCGTAAAGAGAGAGGCTGCCGTATTTTTTTTTCGGCGAGACACGGGGGGAACTTTGCCGGCTCGCGCGTCATTCCACGGTGGAAGTTCTTTCTTCCGGAAAGACGGACGAATCGATCCGAGCCGCCTGGGAATCGTCGGGGCGCGGCCCGCAAGGAATGCAAGATACGAATTCGGGCCGCTTAGAGCCCATCCCGGTAGGCTCGTGAGCCGCGGTGGCGGCGCCGAGGGTGCAGATGCCAGGCGCGACGACGAGGCGAGCCTTGAAGAGGGCTGCCGAGGAGGAGCAACGCCGCAGATGCGCCCTCGCCGCCGCCATCCCCCCTGGAGGGGACGGGTCGACAAGCGTCGCATCGCGGCGTCGCTCGCTTCTCAGCCCGCCGCGGCTCACGAGGCCTACTGGGATAGATAGACTACCCGCAGCACTTCACCTTCGACTGGCTCGGCGACATCTGCTTCCCCATCGGAGCGTTCGCGTTGTTGCCGTTGTGCGCGGTGGTGCACGTGTGGAAGGCCGCCTGCTTGCCTTGGATCTTTACCTTCCCGCACCCGCTCTTCATCTCGACGGGTCCTTTGAACTGCCCCGACATCGAACCCCCGGGCGCGTTTCCGGCCTCGTCGCCGCTCGACAGGGAGATCTTGTCGCCTTTCCGTAGGGTCTGCGAACTCTGCACCTTCACTTTGCTCGATCCGCTTCCTTGGGCGCACTGGGCGCTGTTGGGGTAGGGAACGGGGCCGGGAGAGGGGCCCGCGGCGCCGGGCGTCATGCAGACGTCCGGTTGGGCCATGCAGGACCCGCCTCCCGTGGTCGCCAGGCCGAAGATGCTCATCCCAAATTGATCGAGCGTCCGTCGATGTGGACGTCCTCGACCGCTCGTACCGTCGCCGTCCCCGCCCTGAGCTGGTAGTCCTTCTCGACCGCCGTCCGCATGTGGCGGCTCTTCACGTGCAGGAATTCGGAAACCCATCGGTAGACGTCTCGCGCCTTCTCGAGGATGCGCTCCGCGGTGATCTCGAGCTTTCCCGCCTCGATGCGGACCCGCGGGGCTCGAAGGGTGATCGTCCCCTTCGATTCGAACGCCGTCTCCCCTCGACCGTCGAGAACGCCGATCGCGTACAGTTCCTCACCGTCCAGTCGGAGGACGAGGAGGGTGTCGCCGACGACCGCGCGATACGGAAACGCGAGCGCGGACTTCGCCGGGTGCGGCCGTCCGCCCAGGGATACCGTCAGTGCGGAATCGTCGACCCGGAGCACCCTGGCCGGTCCCAGATAGGTCGCCGTCTCCATCGAAATCATGCCCTCACTCCTTCCTCTCAAGTTTTGTCCGCCGCACGTTCGCGCCTCGAAACTCCGTCGCCTCCGTCACCGCTTCCCACGTTTCCGCTTCGAAGAGGTTGGACTCCACGAAACACGCGCCGGTCAGGTCCGCCTTCTCCAGGCTCGCTCGAAAGAGGTTGGCGCGAGTCAAGTCTGCCCGACGAAGGTTGGCTCCGGCGAACCGTCCCTCCCGGACATCGGCGGAGAGGGCGACCGCACCCTCGAGGTTCGCCTCGGAAAACTCCGCGCCTTTCCATCGGGAGAAGGAGAGGTTCGATCCTCTCAGATCGGCTCCTTCCCAGACGGAACCGTCCGCGCGGACCTTCTTCGCGTGCGCGCCGGGAAGTCGCGCCCCCGAGGCCTTGAGCTCCGTCAGGTCGGCGCCTTCGAATCGAACGCCCGCCCCATGGCATCGCATCAGGCCGGCCTCGCTCAAGTTGGCTCCGGAGAAGTCCGCACCCTCGATACTCGATTCCACCAGCAAGGCACGGGCGAATCGCGCGCTTCGAGCCTCAACTTCGTTCAAGTCCGCCCGGCTCAAGTCTGCGTCCGAAAAATCCGCACGGCCCAGACGGGCATTTCGAAGGTCGGCTCCGACCAAGAGAGCCTCCTCGCATCGCGCCTCCGTCAGGTCGGCGGCCCTGAGGCAGGCGCCCGTCAGGTCCGCCGCAGGCAGGAGGACTCTTCGGGCGACGATTCCTGTAAGGTCGCCGCCCGCCAGCACGCACCCGGACAGATCCGCCCCCTCGAGATTGGCGCGGGAGAGGTCGGCGTCGCGAAGAATTGTCCCCCGCATCCTCGCCCCGCTCAGATCGGCCCCGGCGAGATCCGCTCCCGTGAGATCCAGTCCCTCGAGCGCCGCCTTCCGCGCGACGATCTCCTCGCGGGTCGGCGCCCGAACCGGTTCCGGCCCCCCTTTCGATTCGGGCTCCGGTGTCGCGATTTTTCTTTGGAAGGTCGGGGGTTCGAAATCCGCAGGCGTAGGCGGATGGTCGATGGCCTTCTGGAGCGACGGCGGGACTTCCCTCCCCGATTCCAGAATCGCCTGCTTAGCCTCGTTCAGACCTTCGACGATTCCGCGGACGATCTCCCTCGGGTCCGCCGGAGGCGAGGTCGCTTTCATCGAAACACCGTATTCCTTGGAGATCTCCTGGAGCATCCCTCGCGCCTCCGACTCCAACTTTGCCGCCTGCGCTTCGAGCTTGGACGCCTCCTCCTTCATCCGACTCACCTCGGCGGCGACGTCCGGGAAACCCTCGAGCTTGGGGGGCTTCGCCTCCGAAACGGAAGGCGCTCTCGGCTCCGGTGGGGCGGGGGAGGGTGCGGGTTCTTTCTCGAGTCGTTCTTTCCAATCCTCCCTGGAGCTGGACGCGGTGAGAGACTCGAGGGCGAGGAAGAGAGTCTCGACTCCTTCGAGCTTCTCGTTCCTCACTTCCCGCTGTCCGCGCCAAACGAGTACGAGTCGGTTCTGGTCGGGTTCGATCGAGAGGGTATCCAGCACCGGGACGATTTCTTGGAACCCCCCGTCGCCCCGGGTGAACATCCTGGGTCGAACGCCCGGGAGCCGACACCGCAGGCGCGGGTGCTCGGGATGGAGATTCTCCAGGAACAGCTCCTCGTCTCCTCGGAGAGATTCCAACTGCTGGTCGAGCGGAGCGGCATTGTAGAAATTCCAGTCGAAGTCTTCCGGCCACCACGGCCACCTCGTGCGAATCCAATCCTTCCCGAAGCTTCCCACCATTTTCTTCCTGGGGTCCCACGTCGCGGGAAGGGGAGCGAAGCCGGCCGGCTCCGTGTCGAGGGGCCGGCCGGCGTAGACGATGCGGGGAGCCTGACTCCCCAGCGGATTTCGCGCGTCCTTGGGGCCTCCGTACGAGTATTCGTAGGAAAGGGGAAACTCTACGAAAGGGTCCGGGGAAGCGATGGCGAGACTCTTCGACCACGCGCCCACTCCCAGCGTGACCCCCAGGACGTCCGTGGGCTTTTTCGCGGGAGCGTAGGCACGTCCCGTCAGCAACACGTCCGCCCGAGGCTTGAAGGGGGCGAAATCGTTCTCGTACAAGAGCGGGCGGCCGAGATCGTCCTCGAGGTGGATGTTCCCCATTGCGGGAAGGGGAGGATCGGCCGGATTCGCCGTCTCTCCGGGGCGAAGCTCGAAGGTGCCCTTGGCAATGACGATCATGGACCAGATCGGAGGACGGATCTTCCAGGTCATCCAGGCCGGCGCGAAACCGCTCCGATTTACGAGCTCCAAGGCGGCCTCCCTTGGGATTCGACCGGGTCCCACGTCTCGGCCAGCTCGAGATCCCGGTCGGTGGGCTTCGCTTGTTTGAGGACCGCCTGGTTCCAGATCGTTCCCTCCTGAGCGGCGCGATGGAGATCGGCGCCCAGGAGGTCGGCCCCGCTGAAATCGGCTCGATCGAGCCTCGCTTCGCGGAGAACGGCGTAGGGGAGCTTGGCGCCGGCGAAATTCGCCCGAGAAGCGTCGGCGCCGATCAGCGTGCTCTCCCCGAGATTCGTTCCGGCGAACCGCGCTTCCAGCAGCGCCGCTCCTTCCAAGGAGGATCCTCGCAAATCGGCGTTGGAGAGATCCGCCCCTTCCAAATCGGCGCCGCGGAACTTCGCGTACGTTCCGCGAACTCCCGCGAGGCGCGCGTGCGAGAGATTGGCCTTATCGAAGGTACAAAAATCGAGGCGGACTTCGCGGAACACGACGTCCCCCAGATCGCTTCCGGTGAAATTCGAGCCCGTGAAATCGCACTGGAAGACTTCCTTGGGCAGGGTGATGCCTTCGAGGTTGCAGCGAACAAGGTGCGCCCGGTCGAGTTTCGTCCGGGATAGATCGGCCCCGCTCAGAACGACGCACTCCAGCTTCGCGCCCGTGAGATCCGCTTCCTCCAGGACTACCCCTGAGGCGATCGCCTCCGCAATACGGGCGTCGGTCAACTTGGCCCGATTCAGTTTTGCCCCCCGGAGAGTCGCCCCCTTCAAGTTCGCTCTCGTGAGGTCGGCTCCCGAGAGGTTCGCGCCCGACAGGTCGGCGTGCTCGAGAGCGCATCCGACGAACTTGGAACCGGCGAGATTGCAGGAGGAAAAATCGCTCTCGCTCAAGTCTCGCCCGGAAAAGTCGCGCCCCGAGAGATCGGATCCGGGAACGCTCCAGCCCCGAAGATCGGCCTCCTTAATCTGGTCGAAGGTCACGCCGACCCCCGCAAGATACGCATGGGCCAGGACGGCCTGATCCAGTCTTGCGCCTGTCAGTTGGGCCCTCTCCACGCGGGCCCACGTGAGCTTCGCCCGTCGGAGGTCGGCTCCCTCCAAACACGTCTCCACGAGGATGGCCCCTTCCAGATCGGCGCCTCCAAGGTTGGCGGACTTCAGATCCGATCCGGACAGGTCGGCTCGTCTCATCGTTCTCCCGGACAGATCCGCGGCCGGAAGAGCGCATCGAACGAATCTTGTCCCACTCAGATCCAACGGAAGCCCACGCACCCCCGTGAAATCGCAGTCGTGGAACGAGGTCTCGCGGACGACGCCCTCCCCGAGGTCGACCTCCCGGAAGTTCGACCGATCGAAGTGGGTTTGCCCGAGGGAAAGGCCCCGGAGGTTGGCCCCGCACATCCGAACTTGCTCGAACCGGCCTCCGCGAATCTCGCCTCCGGACAAGTCGGCCTTCTCCCACGAGGAAGAGCGGAGGAGGGCTTGATTCCATCCGGAAGCCGTTCCCTTCACCTCTCCGAAGGAGCAAGCCTCGACGGTGCACCGCGCGAATTGCGCGGAAGTGAAATCGGCGTGCCGGAAGTTCGAACTCAGAAAATAGATCCCCTCGGCTTGTCCGCCGGAGAAGTGCATCCCGCTCAGATCCGATCGGAGGACTCTCCAGGAAAGGATTCGAGCGCCGTCGAGGTCCGCATCGGGAAAGCGACAGTCCACCATCGTAACTCCGCTCCGCAAGGCGTCGGCGAATCTCACGCCCTCTCCCGAAGTCTCGAGGAACGTCGCTCCCGTGAGATCGGAACCGCGGAAGTCGGCCGAGGAGAGTCGCGTTCCCGACCATACCGTCCGACGGAGATCGGTTCGAATCAGGGCGACTCCGGAAAGATCGAGATCGACGAGGATCGCGTCGGAGAGGGAACGCCCTTCCCGGACGGCGGCGAGAACCTCCTCGCGGCTCCACGGCCGTGTCCGCGCCTGCGGAAGCGTCGATTCGTCGAAATCGGCCATAGGCTACTTGGCTTCGAGGACGGTCCCCTTGACCACGAGGCCCGTCTTCACTTCGAGGCACGAACCGTCCACGGACACCGGACTTCCCTTCAGATTAATGGCGCTGGCTTTCGCGTTGAAGTTGGACGCGTCGATGTTCACGGCTCCCCCGGCTTCGATCTCGATGTTGGCGCCGTCGAGGTGGATCGGTCCGTCGCTCCCGAGATTGAGCGACCCCGAACCGTCCACGCTGACGGAGGCTCCCTTGACGGTGTTGGAGCCGGTGGCGCTGATGAGGACGGTGCCGGTGGAGATGAGGTTGGCGGCGCCGGAAACCAGCTTCAACCCCGTGCCGCACGAATCCAGGAGGATGGAGGTCGAACCCTCGACGGTAACGTTCGGCGCGCCGTGATAGATCGAAGCTCCCGATTCCACCGCCCAGGCTCCGGCGTAGTTGTCGAACTTGGTGGGGGATTGGGTCACCCACGCTCCTCCCACGCGAGTGTATTGCGTGGCGCTCCGGGCGGTGAACGAAGCTCCGAACGTGGCCGTCCAGCTTACCGAGGCCTCGACGGATCCCTTTACGGCCGCGGTGGTGCTGAAGCTGGCGCTCGCGGCGATCTCCTTCTTCGTGCCCACGGTGATGCTGGTGCTGTGCCCGATGACGAGGGAGTGCTCCGCCCCCAGAATTTTCACGGTGAAGTCTCCGCCGACCCCGCAATCCCATTTTCCGTCGACGGCGTACTTGGAATTCGCCGTCGTGGTCCACGCGAAGCCGGATCCGGGGCCTCCCATGCTGAAGGAACTTCCTGCGTGCGGCGAAAACATCGTGATGTTCTCGCTTCCCTCGGAATCTTCGATCACCAGCTTGTTCCCGCCCCCCGTCTTGATCATGCACTGGCTTTGATTCCCGGCCTTAATCGGGCTCCCGGTTTCGGGATTCGGCACCGCCGAGGCGATGATCGGCCGATCCGGGTCGCCGTCGAGATGGGTCAGGATGACTTCCGCGCCCTTGTGCAGCGGAAAATGAAAACCGTAGTCCGGCCCCGAGTAGGGCTGGGCCATCCGGATCCACCGCGTCGCCGCGCCGTTCTCCCGCCCGGAGAGATCGAGGGGAAACCGGACCTTGTAGCGCCCCTGATCGTCGATCTCGGCGTACTTGCCGTCGCCGGAAGCGTCGACCTTCGCGTGCAACGTGCCCGTGATCTTGGGTTTCGGAGTGGTGCGGGCGGGTCGAAAGGGGACATCGGCCGCGATCGCATCGAATTCGTTGCCGTACTTCGCCAGGGCGCGGTTCGCCGTCCCGGAGAGGTCGAGCGACTGCGAAGCTTTGTGACGCACGTCGGTGAGAAGATAGACGGTGTTGAAGTCCCCGCGAAAGTGGTCGAAGAGCGTGAAGGTCGCTCCCGCGCGGAACGCCCGCGCATCGCCCTCGCCTCGGAACACGCGGCGGCGGCACAGGAGCTCCTCGGCGCGGAGCTTGGCGTAGACCTGGCCTTCGGAGGGATCCTTGTAGTGGTTGCCGTATTCGTAGTGGGGGCCGAAGCCGTCCGAGGCCACGGGTTCGGTGACGTGGAGATCCACGCTCGGAGTGCGATAGTTGTACTCTTGGAGCACGACCTCCGAAGAAACGGGAGATTCGCGGCAGATCAGCGTGCGGATCGTCTCGGGGTCGAACCAGTCGGAGATCTTCTCGCCCTGGCCGTCCGGAGGTCGGAAGGGCATCTGGGACTCCCCGGGTACGGGAACGAAAGCCGTGGGCGCGTCGCCGAAAACGACCTTCCCGCGTTCGTCGTCGTGCTCGAAGAAGTACGAGATCCCCTCGTGCTCCAGGAGACGTTGGAGGAAATCGAGATCGGATTCCTGGTACTGCACCACGTATTCGCGTTTCGGGTAGGCGCGAGCGTTCGACCGAACTTCGTACTCCTCCGGCGCGAACCCCGCCGTTTTGAGCACGTCCTCGACGATTTCGGGGACGTTCTTGTCGAGGAAGATCCGGCAGCGTTTGGAAAGCGACAGCCTCCAGAGCGGGGGGACGAGCACGGCTCGGTAGCTGACCCACCCCAAGGCCTGCCCCACGAGCTCGAACGAGGCGAGGACGCCATGGATCTTGAGAGTCTGCAGTCCGCGCCGCGAGGAACCGCGGATGGGGATCCCCTGCTTGACGGCGAGGAAGGCCGGGGCCTGGAGGAGGGCGGCTCCGTCCAGATCGGGTCGTTTGGATACGAGTTCCACCTCGAACCGATACGGAGTCGAAATCGATTCCCGGCCCTCGAACGAGAGAACGAAGAGGTCGTTGGGCGCGAGAGCGGCGCTGGCGAACTTGAGGACGCGTCCGCGAAGGGTGCTGGAAAGCATGACCATGGGAGGGGCCTCCGGTACCGGAGCCGAGTGTAGGGACCGGCGAATCGGTCGTAAAGGATTTGTGGGTTACGAAATCAGCGGCAGATCTTCCGGGCCGTTCTCGGGCGGTCGGGGAGGCGCTTCCTCCAACCGCACTTCCTCGAGCGATTCGGCCGAGGGCGCCTCCTCGACGGAGATCTCTTCGAGGGAGACTTCTTCCAGGCCGTCCGGATCCTCGATCGGAAGCGCCTTGGAGGGACCGGGGACGACCTTCTGCTGATCGGGGCGCATCGCCAAATGGCGAACGGAGGTGTCTCCGCGGGAGAATCGAACGACGTTCGGAACGATCTTCACGGCATCGGGCGCGCTCTCCGGGGACTTCGACGATCTCAGGAGTCGCCGAGTCGTACCCTCGTCCAGTTTCGACTCCTTCGTCACGGCCGTGCGAGCGATCATCACTTCGGTCACTTTCTGGATTTCCCGGAGCGCCTTGGTCTCTTCGAGGGCGGCCTGGAGGCAGCCTTCGGCGATCGCGCGCAGCGGGTCGCGAGCGAGACGAATCCCCTTTACCTCGATCGGGAAATGGACCTTCTCGAATTCCTCGCGGAAGACGTCGATGAATCCCCGGACGAGCGACGTGCCGCCGGCGCAGACGATCTCGATCGGGCTTGAGAAGGAGGGCATGTTCTGCGCGCTCTCGAATTTCGCCTGGATCATCTCCAGGGTGTACTGGATGAGGTGGCGGTAGTAGATGACGACGGCGTCCTCGATCCGATCCCGAGGTTTCATCAGGTCGACGCCGCTCTCCTTGATGGCGCACACCTGAGGAGAGGCCATCCCGAGAGCGCTCGAGACGTTGTGGTCGATCCAGTCGCCTCCGCGGGAGGTGGAAAACGTGAGCGCGGGAACGCTCTTGTAGGCCACGCAGACATTGAACATGCCCCCGCCGCAAGAGATTCCGATGCCGGTGTACTCTTCCGGGGCGAGCTCGGCGAACACCACGGCATGCCCTTCGAGAACGGGCTTCGGCGTGTACCCGAGCTTTCGAAGAACCGCCTCGAGCGCCCCTCGATGGTAGATCACGTTTCGCTCGACGTCGACCGGATCGGACGGGACCGAGAACGCGCATACCTCCCCGACTTCCTGAGGAGTCCCCAGGAGCTGGGCCACCAGAAGGCTGACGATGAGAAGCGCCTCGGGTTCCACCGGGGAAATCATCCCGTCCTTCATCGGACGGCGGGTGTTCTTTTCGAAGATGTTCGCCAATTCGAAGGCCGGATCGCCGATCACATACCCCTTGTCGCCTTGGACGATGTAGTCGATGCCGAGTTTCATCAGCATTCTCTTGGTGAAGGCGTCGCTCCTCACGTCCAGGAAGGCGTTGCGTTGGATATTGAAGATGAGGCCCTCCTCATCTCCCTTTTGCGCCGCCGCGCAGATGTTGACCGTCCCGACGTCGAGCCCCCGTCCGAGCTCGAGGTTGAGCTTCCCCAGCGAAACGACGGTCCGATCGTCGCCGGGCGCCCCGTCTCCGTCGCCGCCCGGCGTGGGGACGGTCTTCCCGCTTCCGAAATCCCGGATGCGTCCGAGGAGCTGCCGCGTCGGGCCCTCCCGATCGAGCGCTTCCTTGACCTCGAAGAAGAAATCCCACGTTCGGGACGACTCGCGCTCGCTGGGAGCTTTCTCGGCATTCCGGACGAGCTTGGAGAGTTCCTTCACCCATCCGACGCTGAGAGTCTTCTCGACGGCGATCTCGGCGATTTGCTTCTGGCGGGCGGCCGCGCTGACCTTGGAGATCTCGAGGAGGTGTCCCTCGGAGAGGAGTCCCTTCGCCCCGAGCTCCGAGACCTCCTCGCTCAGGCGCTGCAGCGCCAGCACTTTGTAGATCTGCGCCTTCGAGAGCCCCTTGCTCTGGAGCCTCTGGAAAAGCTGCTCCCCGAAACCTTTCTTTGCGTCCGACATCTCCTCAGCTCTGCGTTTGGGCTCCCGCGAGGAGCGCCGCGGTCAGGGCGCCTTTCGCCGTGGCGTTCAGGGGATCGCTCGCATGGCGGATCTCCTTCACCGGGATCGGAAACTCCATTTCCTTGATGACGGCCCGGACGAGCTCGACGAAGTTTCCGGCCAGGGAGGTCCCGCCCGAGAAGACGATCGCGATCGGATCGGGGAAGGTCGGCATGTTCTCGGCGGCGACGAATCGTTCTTTGATGTTCGTCAGGGTGTAGTTGATGAGGTTCCGGTAGTAGATCGCGATCGCGTCCTCTTCCCGCGTCTTCGGTTTCATGAGGTCCACGCCCTTCTCCTTGATGAGCGCGGCCTTGGCGGGCTTGATTCCGAGAACGTGCGAAACGTTGTTGTCGATCCAGTCGCCCCCTCGAGACGTCGAGAAAAAGAGCGCCGGGATCGACTGGTAGGCGACGCAGATGTTGAACATGCCCCCGCCGCAGGAAATCCCGATGCCGGTGAAATCCTCGTCCGAGAGTTCCGCGTAGACGATGGCGTGACCCTCGACGATGTGGAACGGAGTGTACCCGAGTTGCCGGAGGACCGCGTCGAAGAGATCCTTGTGGTAGACGACGGACATGTCGCTGTCGATGGGATCGCCCGGCACCGAATAGTAGCAGATCTCGCCCGGAGTGCGAGGCTGGCCGAGGATCGATGCGATCAGGAGCTTCATCACGGGCAGGGCGTCGGACTCCTTCGGCGAGATCAGTCCGTCCTTCATCGGGCGCCGCGTGGGCTTGTTCAGGACGTTGGCGAGCTTGAACGCGTCGTCGCCCAGGACGTACATCCGCTTGTTTTGGATGACGTAGGGGACGTTGAGCTTCGTGAGCATGCTCTTGGTCGGAACGTCGATCGGTACGTCCATGAAGACGTTTCTCTTCAGCCGCAGCGCCACGTCTCCCTTCTCGTTCTGTTCGGCCGCCACGAGGTTGACCGTGCCGATGTCGAGCCCCTTGCCGTACTGGATCGAGCCTTCGTTCGCCACCCCGATGTCCTCCTCAAATACCTGCTTTCGGTTCTTCCTTCTTCTCTTCGGGCTTCGCCCCTCCCTGGCGGAGCGCGCGGAGGCGCTCCAGGGCGGTCGAAATCTTTCCGGCCGTCTTGGCCTCGACTTCCATTTTCTTCATGTTGCTCTCGAGCTCGGCTCCCAGGAGGCTCTCGACCGTCGCCTGGCTCGGGCGGAACTCTACGTCGCCGGGAAGGGGGCCGCCGGAGACGCCCCCCGCCACGGAGCGGAGCCGGAGATCCGTCAATCTCCTGTTGACGCCCTCGATGGCCCGAGTGAAGAGCTCGGTGAGCTTCTTGAATAGGTCCTCGTCGGACTTCTTCATCTCCTCCATCGTCGTGGCGAGCTTCTGGGACATCTCGAGGTTTTTGGCGTTCTGCTCCGACAACTTCGCTTGAAGGTCCTCGCGGCGGACGGATTCCCGCTCTCGCTCTTCGAGAAGCTTCCGGGTGAATTCGGCCTCCTTCTCCTGGGCGATGCGATGCTCGGTCTCGGAGATGCGCCGCTGGAGCTCGCTGAGGAGCCCGTGCTGCGACTGGACGCCCTCCTGAAAGCGAGTCTCGGCGTGGCGCCGGATTTCGGTCTCGCGCTCGCCGGCCTGGCGGCGGACCTCCTCGATCACGCTCTGCTGCGCCCGTCGCGCTTCGTCGCCGCCCTCCCGCCGGGCGTCCGCGAGCTGGGCCCTTAGCTCGTCTACTTGGGATTGAACGAACGCCTTTCCCTCCTCGTACCGCTGCTTGGCGAGCTCGTCGGTGTATTTTCGCTGGATCTGGAGCTGCTTCTGGAGGTTCTCGATCTCGGTGGCCAGCGCGGCCTTGTCCTTCTCCATGAGTTCCGCGCGATCCTTGCTCTCTTGGAACTCCTTCATGAGCTTGTCGAGCTCCTTGCGGGAAGCTTCGACCAGCTTCGTGCGGTCGGTCTCGGAGAGGAGATCGGTCTTGGTGGAGACGATGCGCTGGACGGCCTCCCCGATCATCCGGGTGATGGCGGCCTCGTCGAGGACTTTGACCCGGTAGATCCCCTTCTTGGCGAGTTCTTGCAGAGTCGTCTTCGAAGCGCTCTGCTCGATGACCTTCTTGACGTCGATGGGATCGCGCTGAGGATCCGCCATGAAAGGTCCTTATACGGACCCTCGCCCCCGTCCGCGGGCGAGGAAATCGCGCGGAACGGCCTCGATTATACGGGCGGCCGAAGGAAGGTGTCAAGCAGCCCGCCGGAGGCCTCACGCACCGGTCCGCACCCGGAATCTCTCGACCTTCCAGAGGAGTCGAGGCGGCACTCGCAAGGTCATCCGGGCGTGCTCGTTGATGAACTCCCGACGCACGATGAGAGCGTTGGCGGCGAGTTCCGCCAAGAGCTTACCTTCGGCATGGGGGATATCGGCGATCACCTCCACCAGGCGTTCGTCGACGATTTCCTGGAGGCGGGAATCCAGCGCGTCCAACCCCTGCCCGGTCGCGGCGCTGACCAAGATCGCCTTCGGGAAGCGATTCCGAAGAAGGGTGATCTCGACGGGATCCCGGAATCGATCGACCTTGTTCAGGAGGAGCAGCGTCGGGGTCTCCAGGCACTCCAATTCTCCGAGGGCGGCGTTCACCGCCTCGATCTGGTCGGTCGCCTCCGGATGACTCGCGTCGACGACGTGAAGCAGGAGATCGGCCTGCGCCACCTCCTCGAGGGTCGCATGGAAGCTCGTCACCAAGTCGTGCGGAAGGCTCCGGATAAAGCCGACGGTGTCGGAGAGAAGCACCCGGAGGCCGTTCCGCAAGGGCCAGATTCGGGTGCGCGTGTCCAGCGTGGAGAAGAGCCGGTCTTCCACGAGAACCCCCGCGTGGGTCAGGGCGTTCATCAACGTCGACTTGCCCGCGTTGGTGTAGCCGACCAGACTGACGGTGAAGCTTTCGGAGTTGCGCGCCTCGACTTCCCGCTGCTTTCGGCGTTGGATCTCGGCGATTTCCCGCTTGAGATCCGTGATCCGCTTTCGGGCGATCCGGCGGTCGGACTCGATCTGCTGTTCGCCCGGGCCGCGCATCCCGATTCCGACGGCTCCGCCGGCCTGCTGCTCGCCGGTGACGTGCGTCCACATCCGGCGCAACCGGGGAAGATTGTATTCGAGCTGGGCGAGCTCGACTTGGAGTTTCGCCTGTTTGGACCGCGCGTGCGTGGCGAAGATGTCGAGGATGAGTTCCGTGCGGTCGATGACCCTGCGCCCGATCTCCTTTTCGAGACTGCGAACCTGGGCGGGGGAGAGATCGTGGTCGAAGATGAAAACGTCCACCTCGTTCTCGCGGGCCAGGCGGGAGAGCTCGGCGACCTTTCCGGATCCGATGAACGTCCGCGGATCGGGTCGCTCGCGCTTCTGAAAC
The DNA here is from genome assembly GCA_964526305.1 of uncultured Planctomycetales bacterium. Lineage (GTDB taxonomy): Bacteria > Planctomycetota > MHYJ01 > MHYJ01 > JACPRB01 > JACPRC01. The sequence goes on from CAZGKV010000010.1 coordinate 17,364, forward strand.
GTCCGGCCGACGACGTGGGCTCCGGCGGTTTCGGCCAAACTGTCCAATTCGGCCAGGGGATCCGTGCGCCGAAGATCGGTCTCGGGATCGACCATCCCCACGAGCCAGGCGCGCTCGAGGTACACGGTCTTTTGCGCGTTCTTCAAGTGCGGCTTCGTCTCCTAACGGAACCTCGACTTCATTTAATCAGCGACGGGCGATGATTGCAACATCCCGCCACAAATCGTTGACGGTTCCGCGCGGCGGCGATATTGTTCCACTCGGTTTCACTTAGGGAGGAACGGCCCCATGCCAGACGAAGTCAATCCGCCCGAGTCCGCCGGGCAGCCCGAACCGGCGCCGACCCCGCCCCCCACGGAGGGGGTCCAGGTGGCGCCTCCGTCCCCGGGCAAGGAAGAGATGCCCCCCGCTCCGGAGGGGGAGAAGAAGCCGCCGACCATGATTCTCGCGGCCGCCGGAGGTGTGGCGGGGATCGTGCTCATCGTCATCCTCCTCATGGTGGCGACCAAAGGGTGCGGAAGCTATCCCACTCCGGGCGCCAGCGCGAAACTCACCGATACGCCCGAGAAGGCCGGGGAGAGCTACGTCAAGTTCAAGGAAGAGGAGAGCTGGCTCGAGCTGAAGGTGAAACTCGACCGGGACACCGAAAAGCTGGACTTCTACAAGGGTTTTGGCGACTGGATGGAGGACAAGGCCGACTGGAACGACAAGGTTCTCAAGAAGCAGGAGAACTACATCAAGAAGTTCAAGGAGAGCGAGGGCGACCTCGAGAAGTTCGTCCTCGAGGACGTCAAGTGCGACGATGAGAAGGTGGGCGACAAGCCGACCGGCCGGAAGCTGTACTCGTGCAACGCCAAGGGAAAGAAGTTGTCGGAGAGCGGGGATACCGACTGGAAGGTGGAAGAGGAAAAGCGTCCCCACAATTTCACCCTGGCGAAGATCCGCGGCAAGTGGGTCATCGTCAGGTAGGCTCGCGAGGGAGGACTCGTATGAAGATACCAACGGCTTGGCTCGTTCTTCTCTCGGGATTCGGCCTCGGCGGATGCGGTGGATTCTCCGACCCGGAGTCGGCGGTCCGAACGGTCGTAGAAAAGGAAATAGCGTGGGACAAAGACCACCTCGACGAGGACGTGAAGAAGGCGCGGGCGGCGATCGAGACGTGGGAGAAAGAGATGGAGTGGCACGCCGACCGCGGGACGTACGCTCAGAGGATCGATCAGGTGAAGGCCATGATCGATTTCTATGAGGAGAACCTGAGCAAGATCCGGGACAGCTACTCGTACGACATCATCAACATCCGTCAGCCGGATCCGGCGAACGATTCGGTGAAGGAAGTCACGGTCAAGCGGTGGAACTACGATGTCCGTAAGGGCAACGGTCCGAAGGACTTTTATCTCGAATACGAGTCCAAGGATCTGCAGTACACCTTCAAGAAGGTCGAGAACAAATGGAAGCTCCAAAAGGGGACCTATAAGCCCGATTTCAAACGAGGATAGAGGCATGCGGAGCCGGATTCTCTGCGGAGTCCTGATCGTCGGCGCGTGCGGTTGCAGCCCAAGCTTGGATACTCCGGAAGGGGTTGCCGATGCCTACGCCAAGTTCCGCATCAAAGAAATCGGCATTCAAACCGAACTCAGGCTGAAGCGGGACGAGCAGAGGATCGAGTTCGTCGAGGCGAAGAGGGATCTGTGGATCGGGACCGGAACCCTGACGCAAATGCTGGACGTCCGACGCGCCCGTTTCGAGTTCACCCAAGAGCACCTGAGCGAAATCCAGGACAACATCGTCTACGACATCGTCGACGTGAAGGATCTGGATCCCGTCAACAAACGTATCACGATCACGTTCTGGATCTATGACGTAAAGACGGGGGACCGGAATCCCAAGGCGTTCTACCTCGATTATAAACCCAAGGTAGAATGGATCGAGGTGACGAAGGTCAGCGGTCAATGGCGGATTCAGCGGACCAGCGCCGACACGGGGGGAGCGCAAGAAGAAGAGCCGCCGCCCGAGAGGAGAGAGGGTCGAAGGGGAGCGACCTGCATCGACGTTCGGTTCAAGCTGTTCGTCGAATTGCCGGCCAACTGGGGGATCGTGAAAACGCTCTGCAGCGTCAAGGACGCGACGTCGGACACCGGGCTCCGGGAGCTTCCCGGGGGGCAAGCGTGGAGGATCGCCGAGAAGGACGAGCGAGGAGGCGTGAAGTTCATTACCGATCAGCGCGTCACCGTCTTCGCCGTTCCGAAGGACAAGGCCGAGTTTTTCGAGCAGAACAAGTGGGACCGCGGAGCCGTACGAGGCTTCCCCGCGGGGGACTATGTCGTATTCACCGACGCGGGCGATGCGACCCTTCCAGGGGTCAAGAAGGTTCTGGAGACCTTGAAGTACCAGCCGTAGGGGGCGCTCCTTCGCCCGCCAATTTCCCTGTCTCCCCATCTCGCGATTGGTATATAGTGAACGTTTCGAAACGAGCATGGATTTCTCCACCTTCGCCAATGCGGCGCCGACGGCCACGCCCGCGGTGGTGCTCTTCTGCGGGGAGGAAGGCCATTTTCGCGAGAGAGGCGCCGCTTTGCTCAAAGACCGCGCTTCGGGGGGATTCCTCCGACTTCCCTCCTCCGAAACGACCTGGACCGCGGTGCTGGACGAACTCTATACCCCGTCGCTCCTGGGGGGCGTAAAGGTCCTGGTGCTCTCCGACGAAGGGAACTTCTTCCACAACCACGCCGCCGAGCTGGGCGCCTATCTGAAGAGCCCGTCCTCCTCGGCCCTCTTGGTCGGCCTTCTCCCGGGCAAGACCCCGGCAGTCAAGGGAGAGCGCTTGGTCATGGTGGATTGCCGGCCGCTTCGGGGACTCGACCTGCTCCGATGGGCCGCGGCGGAGTTTCAGCGGCGCGGAAAGACGGCGGACCGTTCGGCCGTTCAACTCCTCGTAGATCGGGGGGGGAACGATCTGGCCCGGCTGGAGGGCCATGTCGAGAACCTCGTCCAATATGCGGGACGTCGTCCATCGGTGACCTCGGAAGACGTCGAGGCTCTCGTGGCCGACCAAGCCGGGCGCGAAGTCTATCAGCTCGCCTTGATGGCGGCGGAGAAGAAAGTCGACCGAGCGATGGACACCCTCCATCGTCTTCTCGAGAGTCGCGAGGCGCCGCAGACGCTGCTCTGGAAACTCGGGTGGCAGTATCGCAAACTGATCGAGGCCCGAAAGCTCCTCGACGGCGGAGTTCCGCCATGCGAGATCCCTCCGCGGCTGCAGATCACCTATTATGGGGACGAGTTTCTCCGATTGGTCCGATCCCATCCGAAGGAGGAACTCGCCGCCAAGCACGAAAAGATCCTCGAGACGGATTTGGCACTCAAGTCGAGCGGAGGCCTGGAGCCTCTTCTCTTGCAAAAGCTCGTGTGCGAACTGGCGTCCGAACGCGTTGCGAATTCCTAGGGAGGTCGGCATGGTCGAGTTTTGCACGGCGTGCGGTACGAGCCTTCCCAAGGGCGATCTCACGATTCGGGAGGGAAAGCTCTATACCAGTTTCGACTATACGTGTCCGAATTGCGGACAGTCGGCGAATCCGGCGCCCGCGGAGCCCTCCCCGACCGAGCCATCGCCGGAACAGGACATCGTGATTCGACAGGGAACGGTGGAGATCCAATAGCCGCACTACGAGGAGAAGGCAGCATGGCGACCGAATGGCGCCGGGGACGAGCCTCGACGCGCGGCCATCCGCCGGCACGACCGGGGCGGGCCGCCCCGAACCGCAGCACGATTTCGCCGTTGGTAATCGGATTGGTTGCGGGAGGCGGTATTCTGCTCCTGGGAGGCCTCGCTCTGGTCGTTCTCGCTTTCGGAAGGAAGGAGTCGAAGAAAGAGGAACGGGGAGGGCCGAACGGATCCCACGCGTCGAAGGGACCCCGGGTGGACCCCAAACTCCACGGCAGCGGCCTCGCCAAGTGCGGGAAGGGACTGGAGATGTTCAAGGCCACGAAGCCCAGAATCGAGCGGCGTCGATCCATGTCTCCCTCCGAACTCGACCAGCTCAAGCGAGATCTCGAATCCGCCCGGAACACGCTTCTGGAGGGGATGCAGGAGATCGAGCGGTCGGGGGCGAAGGAAGAGATGAACGAGTTTCAGAACGCCCAGAATCTTTGCCGGAAATACCTGATGGAGTTGAGCGGCGGATGAACGCTCCTCGGTTGGGAGGTAAGTCCATGTCCACGAACAAGCCGGGCGACGAGGCGGAGCCGCTCCCCCCGGACGACCCACCCGCGCAGCCCGAACTCGACTCGCACGACGGCAACACGATCATCGAGGGGCCGCTCCCGGAGGGGGCGTTCGATGCCTTCGAGGCGGAGCCTCCCGCGACAGGTGAGCCTGAGCCCGGCCCGCCGCCGGAGAAAAAACCCGGTGCGGCGAGTACCCGAAAGAGGGTAAAGCTCGAACGCGGGACAAAGGTCCGCCGAACCGGGACCGGCGTCCACACGGCCAAGATGACGAAGCCTCCCGGCAAGAAGGGGCTCCTCCTCAAGAAGCTCTTGTTCTTCTCCGTCCCGTTGCTCATCGCCGGCCTCATCGTCGCCGGTTTTTTCGTCCGCGACGAGAAGGGAAACTCCATCTGGGTCGCGGTGGGGCGACGGTGGGGAATCCTCAAGGGCGACAAGGGGTTGAAACCCAAGCTTGACCCCCATCCCTCCCAACTGGCCTTCAACGAGATTCGCGACCATCTCGAGGCTCTCGATCAGCAGCTCAATGACGTCGGTCGTCAAGTCGACGGCGGAACGTGGGACAAGACATCGGCCCTCAAGGCGCTGGAGACTCTCGAGGCGGTTCGCGAGCGACTCGAAAAAGTCGATCGAAAACTGACGGACTTCGAGACTTGGTTCAGCGGCACCTACCTTCCGAATCAAGCGGAGTACGAGACGGCACAGCAGGCCAAAGACCAGGCCAGGATGCGGGAACTCGATGTCGTGATCGAACGGGGGAAATACCTCGATCTGACGGTGAAAGAGACGGATGTCAACGGCGCTCGAGCGCTCCTGACGCGGATTCGAGGACGGGCGAATCGACTCCGATCCGAATTCCCGGCGCGGGAGGAGATCGAAGCCGGGAAACTTCCCGGTCAGCCGCGGGAAACGGGGAAGAAGAAGGAGGACACCAAGAAAGACGACACCAAGAAGGAAGGGCCGAAGATCGAAGCCGACGTCGCTCGGCTCCATCCCTACTTCGGAGCCGCCGCGGGCTCGTGGCGACGGTGGGAAGCGAAGCGGGAGAACCTCGTGATGCTCAGCGAGGAAACCCGACTCCAGGACGAGGTCGTCCAGTCGATCGACAAGGACGGCGTGGTGGTGAAGGGATTCGTGTGGGACGCCGGCAGAGAAACGGCGTCCCCGGAAGAGGCGCGGACAACCGCCGATCTGGTGCCGAAGGTCGTCGGGGCGGAGAAACTCTCGGTCAAGGGCATCGAGGTCGAGTGCCTCGTGGTGGAGTATTCCGGACCTCGCCGCGTCTGGCTCGCGCGGTCGGGAAGATTCCCGGATCGGATCCCGCTCAAGATCGACGGGGCGATGGAACTCCTGCTGGCCGTCGGAATGGAGGAGAAGACGGTCAAAGTGAAGGGCTCCGAGATTCCCTGCGTCTATGTGCAACTCGAGGGCAAAGCGGACGGGAAGGAGAAGGTCCGACGCATTTGGTATGCCGAGGTGCCGGGCTCGATCGCGAGACAGGAAACCGATATCGGTAACGAGACCCGGGAGACCCTGACGCTCGTGGAATTCGGCGAAGCGCCACGGCCGCCTTTTTCCTCGACGAAGAGGGAAGATCCCAAATTGGAGCTGCCGAAAGCTCCGAACGCGTGGGTGTCGTTCGCCCCGGGAACCTGGGTCCGTCGCACGACCGCCGTCGTCGAAGGAGAGCGCGTCGTCGAGAGTTGGGAGGACCTCACGCTCCTCAAGATCGACGCCGATCAGGTCACCGTCCGCGTGGAGCATCTCTGGGAAACCGGCCAAACGTCCGAGGAAACCGCCGTTCACGTCCCCTGGGATCTCGTGGCCGTGCGCCGGGAGAATCTCGACGTCGCCGGGACGACGTATCCGTGCATCGTCGGGGAGAAGGGGACGCGTCGGGCGTGGTTGTGTTCGGAGGGAACGCTGGCCGGGCTCGCGCTTCGGGAGGACCAAGGCGGGATCTCGACGCGCGTGGTGCGGGTAGGTCAGGAGAAGGTCTCGATCGGCGAAAAGGAATTCCCGTGTCTCCTTCTCGAATTCGAAAGCTCGAATGGGGAGAAGGCGCGGACGTGGAGATCGTCCGAGATTCCGGACGGTCTGGCCCGCTCGGAGATCGAGCGGTCGACCGGAGGGCGCAAGACGCTCGTGACCGTGGCCGTGATGGAATTCGGACAGGGAACGAAGCCGCCCTTCCCCAGGAAGGAGAAGCCCAGAGAGAAGACGGCCCAGCAATATAGTTCGGATGCCGATTCCGCCCTCGTCGAGGGCGGGGCCCGACTCAAAGAGGTCGGGAAGAGCTATCGCGAGGGATTGCCGAGCGACAAGGAAAAGCTACGCGGCCTCAAGCAAACCGCGGATTCAGCCGAAAACTTCTTTAAGGGCGCGATCGAGGGGTACATCCGAGCCAAGGCCCTGGGGGCCGCGGGCGGGGAAATGGACGAGAAGATCGCGAAGTGCCGGAAGGCGTTGACGCTTCTCAGGAAGTATCAAGACGCGATCGAGGCCGAACTGGCGAAGTAGCGGGGGAGAGGGAGGTGGCGATGCGAGGGGAATGGGCGATCGTCTCTTTGGCTCTCCTATTCGGATGTTCGGGCACACCGCCGCAGTCGGAACTCACTCCCAAGCGAAAAACGGAGGAAGCCAAGGAGCGCAAGGATTCCCTCCCCGAACGCATCCCCGATTCGAAGGAGGAGAATCCGCGGTATACCTACGAACGGACGAAGCACGAATCGATCAAGGGAAACGGAGATACGCCGACGAACACCGATCCGACGCACACCTCCGGAGGGGACGACGTGCTTCGGACTCAACGGGAGCGCTCCGCGCGAGATCCCTCGAGCGACCTAGAGAAACTCCGGTTGGCGCTTCTCCTCCTCTCGGCGGGCGACGCATATCTTCCCGAGGCCGAGCGCGTCTTGGCGACGGTGCGGCGGAGGAGCGATCTCCTCCCCTACCTGGAGGCGTGGCTCTATCGCAAGCTCGGCGAGACGCAGAAGTCGAACGCGCTTCACACCGAACTCGGCGACAATTGGCGACAGGCGGAAGGGTTCCGCATCGAGCGCGGCGAACTCGTCACGGCCGTCAAGGGATTCGGCCGCTACGAACCGCACTCGGACGGAAAGGTCTCGCCCGGGGGAAGGGTGATGATCTACCTCCAGCCCCGCAACTTCACGCTGAAGAAGGACGGGGACCGACACACTCTTCACTTGGGATACGACTGGAAGCTGTACGACGATCGGAATCAGGAAATCGCCATCCCGGCGTGGGAGCAGTGCAATCCGAACGACCGATTCGACTTTCTCCGGTACAATGCGCCCGTGACGGAGTTCCATCAGTACTTCCACCTGCCTCTTCCGACGAATCTTGCGGTGGGCAATTATCGCATTCGAGTGACGGCCACGGACAAGTGGACGGGCCGCGACGATCGGATCTATGTTCCCTTCTATGTCGTACCGAAGTCGTAGCGTCTTCCTTCTCGTCCTGAGCGGCTGTTGGAGTTCCCCTCCGACCTACGACGAAATCGCGCTCAAGCGGTATCGGGAGGCCAACGAACTGTACGACCGGGGACGGTACGCGGAATGCGTCGAGCATTATGAATACGTCGTTCGGTGGCGCGAGCGAATCCTGGACGCCTACCTGAAGCTGGCGACGTGCTATGAGAAGACGGCGCGGCCGGACAAGTCGGTGGGGGTTCTGGAGCGTCTGATTCGCGTGGATCGGGACTGCGTAGAGGGCCTGCGGCGATTGGCCGCCGCCTACGTCGCCCGGAACCGCATCCCCGAGGCGATCGAACTTCACCGCCGCATTCTCGTTCGCCATCCTGACGACGCCGAGGCGAAAGCGGAGATCGCGCGACTCGAGAAACTGCGGTGACGGCTTGACCCTGTTCCGGCCCTCCGCTATCCTGTCCGGCCATGAAGATCTTCCTCGATACCGCGAATCTCGCCGAGATCAAAGAGGCGGCCAAGCTCGGCTTCTTGGACGGGGTGACGACGAATCCGACCCTCATCTCCAAGGAGAAGAGAAAATTCGACGATCTCATTCGGGAGATCTGCGAAATCTGCCCCGGTCCCGTCTCCGCCGAATGCGTGACCGAAAAGTTCGAAGATCTCATGCCCGAGGCGAGACGTCTGGCGAAACTGGCGTCCAATGTCGTGGTAAAGATTCCCCTGACGCGCGAGGGCCTCAAGGCGGTGAAGGGCTGCTCCGACGAGCGGATCCACACGAACGTGACCCTGTGTTTTTCCGCGAACCAGGCCCTCTTCGCTGCCAAGGCGGGGGCCACGATCGTGAGCCCCTTCATCGGTCGACTTGACGACGCGGGCCACGAGGGGATGCAGATCATTCGGGACATCGTCCAGATCTACCGGAACTACTCGTTCCGGACCGAGGTGCTCGTGGCGAGCATCCGCCATCCCCTGCACGTCCTCGACGCGGCCAAGGCGGGAGCCCACATCGGCACCATGCCCTTCTCCGTGTTCGACAAACTCATCGCCCATCCGCTCACGGATCGGGGCGTGAAGCAATTCCTGGAGGACTACGCGAAAATCCCCCGGTGAGGTATAATTCTCCGCGAAACCGTTAGGAGGCGCCGAACATGGGCGCGAGAATGTGCCTCAATCACCCGGCCGTGGCCGCCGTCGCGACCTGCACTCAGTGTCATCAATCCATCTGCCAGTCCTGCACCATGGTGACCACCATGGGGCGTTTCTGCTCGTCGGAATGCAGCATCATCAACCGCGAGACCAAGACGAAGCTGCGAGACGGGGGTTCGAAAGGAGGCGGCGCGGGGAAGACGCTTCTCATGCTCCTCTTGCTCCTCGTTCTCGGGATGGGAGCCGTTCATCTTTTCAAGGGGAACAACCCGACGTTGAACAAGTACGATCTCATCGGCCGCCTGCTGGGCGTGCGTCCGGTGAGTGACGCGGAGAAGCAGAAGCCGCAGCCCAGGCCCCAGACGGAGACTCCGCCCAAGAGATGAACCTCAAGGCAGGACTCGCGCTTCTCCTCCTCGGGGCGTGCGCGAGCGAGAAACGAGGCGAGATCGAGGCGGATCTCCTCCCGCGGGCGGACGCGGATCTCCTCGCCGAGAACTACTCGGCCGCCGCGTTCAAGTACGAGAAGTTTCTCCGACTTAACCCGGAGACGGCTCGGCGCGCCTGGCTCCATTCCCAGATCGGCGTGTGCCGGAACGGCTCGCGGGACTACGAAGGAGCCCTCCGCGCCTTCGACCTCGCCCTGGCCGCGGCTCCCGACGCGGTGTTGCAGATCCGCATCCGATACCGTCGCGCCATCGCGAACAACTTTCTCGATCGACCCGAGCCGGCGCTGGCCGACCTGGAAGAGGTCCGCGACGCTCCTTCCGAGAAAAGGGGAGAGGCGGTCAAGACCGCCGAATTCCTTCGCATCCTCGGCGGTACCGAGATCCGGGCGGGCTTCTGGGTCCGCGGACAGCGAACGATCAAAGACCTGATCGAAAAGTTTCCGACGTCTCCCGAAGCGGAAACGGTTCGCCCCTATCTCGCGCTCAAGGCGTTCACCGTGCAATTGGCCCAATGCGCGGACGACAAGGCGGCTTCCGCGAAGGTGGCCGAGCTCAGGTCGAAAGGAGTTTCCGCGCGACCGATCTCCTGGCCGGACCGGACGGGCGTCGTCGTCGTGACGGGCGAGTTCGCGCGATATCCAGACGCCGTTCGCGAGAGGGTCCGCCTCCGGGAAAAGGGGCTCGACGCCTTCATTCTCCCGTGAAGGTCCACGAACTGAATTGCGGTTCCCTCGCCCCTCTTTCGGCCAGGCTGGTGAACGGATCCGGGCCCTGGTTCGGGCGAGGTCGCCTCGTCTGTCGCTCCCTCCTCTTGGAAGGATCTCCGCACGGGCTCATCCTCGTCGAGACCGGCGTGGGGACGTGTTCGTTGGGAAGCGCCTTCGGATTCGCCGCCCGACCTCGGTACGATCCGGCGGAGACTCCTCACGCCCGGATTCGCTCCTTGGGCTTCCGGCCGGAGGACGTCCGGGACATTGTCGTCACTCACCTGGACATGGACCATGCGGCGGGACTCCGGGATTTTCCCTGGGCCCGCGTCCACCTTCGCTCCGAGGAGTACGAATTCGTCGTTCTCCGCCCGGACCTTCGCGCCCGAATCCGATTCCGCTCTCGGCAATGGCAACACGGGGTGGATTGGAAACCCGAACGAGCGACGGAGGAATGGCGGGGATTCCCGGCTTCCCGCCTCCAGGATGAGGTGTTGCTGGTGGCCCTTCCGGGTCACAGTCCAGGCCACGCGGGCGTCGCGGTCCGCACTTCCGCAGGATGGATCTTCCACTGCGGCGACGCCTTTTTTCACCGCGGTCAGGTCGATCCCCGGAGGCCGTGGTGTCCTCCGGGACTGGCCGTGTTCCAGGCGCTCGTCCAGTGGGACCGGCGCGTATGGGCTCGAACTCTCGAACGCCTTCGAGCGTTGGCGCGGGACCCCGCGGTCCGGCTCGTCTGCGCCCATGATCCGGTCGGTCTCTGACTTGCCCCCGCCGGCCTCCGACCGTATACTCCGCCCCCATGGCGACCCCCTTGATGGAACAGTACTCCAAGATCAAGGCCCAGCATCCGAGTGAGATCCTTCTCTTCCGCCTCGGGGATTTCTACGAGATGTTCCACGACGACGCCAAGATCGCCTCCTCGACGTTGGGAATCGTGCTCACCAGCCGGTCGAAGGGAGAGGCGAAGATCCCCATGGCCGGAATTCCGCACCACTCGTCGCGGAACTACATCCACCGCCTTCTCAAAGCCGGCCATCGGGTCGCCGTGTGCGAGCAGACGCAAGATCCCGAAGAGGCCGATGGGATCGTCGACCGGGCGGTCGTTCGTGTCATTACGCCGGGAACCCTTCTGGAAGAGGAGGGAATCCTCGACGCCAAGCGGAACAACTATCTTGCGGCGGCGACGCCCGAAGGCGGACTCGCGTGGGTGGACCTCTCCACCGGGGCATTCCGGCTCGAGCCGGTGGCGCCGGAGCGACTCTTCGACGAGCTCGTGCGCCTTTCGCCTTCCGAAACGTTGGTGCCCTCGTCGCTCGCGGAATCGGAGTTCGCGGATCGGGTCCGCCGAGCCGCGGACGGGATCGTGACGCCGTTCCACGAATGGGCGTTCGATTCCGACAACGCCGTCCGAACGCTCACCGAGCACTTCGCCGTGAAAAACCTCGCCGGTTTCGGCTGCGAGGATGCGGGCGCAGCGCTCCGGGCCGCGGGGGCGACCCTCGCCTATCTCAAGGAAACGCAACGCGGGCCGATTCGCCACATTACTCGGATCGAGCGCTGCGTCGGGGACGATCGTCTCTTCCTGGACCGCCAGACACAACGCGCCCTCGAATTGGCCGAGACGATGCGGTCGGGCGAGCGAGAGGGATCCCTTCTTTGGGTGCTGGATCGGACGCAGACCCCGATGGGCGGGCGGCTCCTCCGGGACTGGGTGACGGCGCCCCTGCGCGACGTTCGGGCGATTCGCGCGCGACAGGAGGCCGTGCGGGAGCTTCAGGGACGCGACGTCCAACCGCTCCTCAAACCCATGTGCGACCTGGAGCGGGTTCTGGCGAAGGTCGGGGCCTGCCGGGCCAACGCGCGCGATCTCGCGGCGCTTCGAGATTCGCTGGCGGCGCTCCCGAAGCTTCTCGGCCTGCGTTGGGAATCGAAGCATCTTCGAGGGCTGCGAGTCGGCGAGCACCCGGAGGTAAGGGACTTCCTGGCGCAGGCGATCGCGGAGGAGCCTCCGCCCGTCCTCAACGAGGGGGGAATCATCCGCGCCGGCTTCGACGCGGACCTAGACCGCGTGAGGACCGCGGCGCGCGGGGGGAAGGGATGGTTGGCGGAATTCGAGGCGCGGGAGATTCGGCGCACCGGCATCGCTTCGCTCAAGGTCGGCTACACCCAAGTGTTCGGATACTACATCGAGATTACGAACGTCCACCGAGACAGAGTCCCGGCCGAGTACGCCCGCAAACAAACCCTCAAGAACGCCGAACGGTACAGTACGCCCGAGCTGAAGGAGTACGAAGCTACCGTGCTCGGTGCGGAGGAGCGCTCGAAGAGACTGGAGTTCGAGATTTTCCAACGGGTCCGCGACCGCGTGGCGTCGGAGATCCCCGAGCTGCAAGCCACGGCCCGGGCCCTGGCCGAGCTTGACGCGTTGGCCTCGCTGGCGCGGGTGGCGACCGAGAACGACTACGTGGCGCCGGAAGTGGACGAATCCCTCGTCCTCGACGTGCGCGACGCGCGCCACCCCGTCCTCGAGAAGGTGCTCGAGGAACAGTTCGTCCCCAACGACGTCGTCGTAGGGGAAGGGGAGGTCCTCCTGATCACGGGTCCGAACATGGCGGGGAAGTCCACCTTCATCCGCCAGGCGGCGCTCGTCGTTCTCCTGGCCCAGATGGGGTCGTTCGTGCCGGCGAAGCGGGCTCGAATCGGAGTCGTGGATCGAATCTTCACGCGGGTGGGCTCGTCGGACGAGATCGCGCGGGGCTCCTCGACGTTCATGGTCGAGATGAACGAGACCGCGAACATCCTCCATCATGCGACGAACCGATCCCTCGTGATCCTGGACGAGATCGGACGCGGCACGTCCACGTTCGACGGCGTTTCCATCGCCTGGGCGATGACCGAATACCTGCACGATCGGGTGAAGGCCCGGACCTTCTTCGCGACGCACTACCACGAGCTCACGGAGTTGGGGCGCGTGCTGCCGGGCGTCAAGAACCACCACGTCGCGGTCCGAGAATGGGGAGACGGAATCGTCTTCCTGCACAAGATCGTCGAGGGGATGACGGACAAGAGCTACGGCATCCACGTCGCCCGGCTCGCCGGCATCCCCCGCGAGGTCGTGGAACGCGCGAAGGTCATCTTGGCGGGTCTCGAGGCGCTCACCCTGGACGAGACGGATCGCCCCAAGTTCGCGGCCCGGAAACCGCAGCCCGGCGAACTCCGCCAGCTCGCCCTTTTCTCCCCGGCGAGCCTTCCCGTCAAGGACCCGATCCGAGAAGAACTGGCGCGGATCGATGCGGATCTCCTCACTCCGATCGCGGCGCTCCAGAAGCTTGCGGAGCTCATCCAGAAAGCGCGAGGAAAGTAGTGGTTCGACACGCCTGATTCCCTCGGTTGTCGCTGAGAGGCGACAACCTTCGAAATCGGTACTGACTCACCACTAGCCTATCGCAAGAACCCGTTCCGCCGGTACTCGAGGTAGGTCTCCACGAATGCCTCCGTCGCCTTCGCCCATTCGGGCCCGAAGGAGGAGGAGAGGATGTGCGCGACGATCTTCTCCGAAGCCCCGGCGGTGCTCTTCCCGTTCTCGCCGGTGATGAGCGCGCCATAAGCACCTCCGCCCGCCTCGGAAATATCCCGGAACGCCTTCTCGGTTTCGGAGGAAACGCCCGACATCCCGACTCCGATCGTCGAGATCATGAACGGGCGGAGGCGCGGTTTGCCCTCCTTGCCGCTCGCCACATCGGGCTTCATGCCGAAGGGCTTTTCGCGCGCTCCCTTCGCGAGCGACTTGGCCTTCTCGAGATCCTCGGGGTGGGGCGGGGCATCGCCGATGACGACGACGATCTTGTTCGTGGCCGCCTGCCATCCGATCTTCTGAGGATGTAGGGCCAGCTCCAAGCCCTTTTCCACGCGCTCCGGAAAGTCGCCGCCGCCCCCTGCTTGGAGCCCGGCGAGCTTCGACTGGACCGCCTCTACTTTGTCGCTCAGCGGCGCCAGGATCTGAGCGCCATCCTTGTAGTCCTCCAAGTCTCGATAGTGGACGAGTCCCAATCGGAATCGCGGGGCGATTCCGCGCAAGATCGCGACGAGGTCGGCGAGTCCCGCTCGTGCCGCGTCGATCGTCGGCTGCATGCTCCCGGTCGTGTCGAGACACACGACGACCTCGACGCCGGCGGCGTTGAGATCGAAGGCGCGTTCGACGAACTTCTCCGCCACCGTGCCCGATCTACCCGATTCTTTCGGCTTGTCGGGCGGAGTCCACGGGGGAGGAACGTACGACTCCTTGATTCCCCTCCACCAGCGCGTCCAGTCCGCCGGATCCTTGGTCTTGATCTCGGGCGAGAGGGCTCGGAGGACAGCCGCGAGGCGCTCCCGATAAAACGCATGCGAAACGGCCGACTGCTTGGAGACGAGCTCCTCGACCACCTCCTTCGTTGCCGCGGATCGGAGCGTCGCCGGATCCGCCCGCCGAAGGGCTTCGAGCGCGTACGCCCGGAGCCGGAGATCCTTGGATTGAAGCGCCTCGAGGAGGATCCCCGCGCCGGCGGGATGCCAGCGCGTCCCCAGCGCGGAGAGAACGACGCATTTCAGGGCCCAGTGTTGAGACTTCCGGAACTGAGCGACGAGCCCGCGGGTGGCCGTCTCGTCGAGCGCCCCGGTCGGCGATTCCTGGAGAAGCACGGCGGCGAAAAAGAGAGCCGTCATCGTCGTCCTTTTATTCGATCCATCCCACGGGGCGCGCTCCCTCTCCTATCTGCAGTTTTCGGGCCGGCCCGCCGTCCAAGGACAGTACGAAAAAGACCCGGTCCCCGAGATCCTTCGTCCCCTCCTTCCGTCCCCCCAAGAAATTGATCCGGCATACCATGGCCGCCCCGTCGGGCCGCCAGACGATGGAATGGGCTCCGTGAAAATGGAGTTGGGGATCGATCTTGTCATAATCGATGGCGACCGTCCGCTTTCTCGTCTCGACATCGATGGTGGCCAACCGTCCCGGCACGCTCACCGCGATCCTCTTCCCCGCGGGATCCCAAGCGTAATCCGTGACTCGCTCCCCCGGGACCAATACGACTCGCTCCTTTCCCTCCAAGGCGGCCACCACGAGGTCGTATCGGGAGAGTTTCTCGTCGCTCTTTTGGACGGCCAAGTACGCCAGGCGATCCCCGCGAGGGGAAAACCGCGGCTCCCGAGCGCCGTTCGGCTCCTTGGTGACGACCCGCGGCTGGGCACCGTCCGCTTCCAGGACCCAGACTTGCCATAAGCCCGAGCGGGTGGAAGCGAAGGCAATCCGCTTTCCATCGGGAGACCAATCAGGCGCGGTGTCGGTGGCGTCGTTGTCGGTGAGCTTCTTGGCGTTGGAACCGTCGGCATCGCACGTCCAGATTTCGGCGTCCCCGTCCTCGGCCGAGACGTAGACCCATCGGCGTCCGTCCGGCGAGATTCGAGATCGGCCGGAGACCCTTGCGGGGATCTTGCCCAGGAGCTTCGATTCGCGACCGTCCTCTCGGATGGCGCGGAGGTCGCCGTCCATCTCGTATACCCACCATCCCTCCGATTGTTGCGCCATGACCCACAGCACGGTCGCGAGGATCATTCGCGAATCTCCAGTTTCTCGGCGACTTCCTTCGGCAAGTCGAGACTGGTCCTTCCCCATCCCGAAAACGTGAATTCCATCTCGTTCTTGTAGAGACGAGTCTCTTCCGTGCCCAACCGAAGGTAGCCGATCTTGACGCTGCGCTCGTCGACGAAGCGGACAAGTCGGACTTCCGCGGCATCCACGCTCACCCGGAGACTCGAACGCGCGGAGGCCCAGTGAACGGAGTCCGGCGGGGGGAGGTCGCCCTTCTTCATCTGCCGTTCGAGCGCGGCCTTGAGCTCGGGATCGCGAAGGCGAAACCACCAGACGCGGCAGCGGCGGCCCTCGATGGTCTTCTCTTCTCCTCCCGTCCCTTTCTCGCAAAGCGCGAGCGTGTCTCGGAGCATCCGGTGCGGGGGTTCGGCGTCGCGAAGCGTCGCGACGATGTCGGCCGCGTCCCGGTCGGGATTCTGGACCTGCTCGCCCAGACGCCGATCGGGCGGCTTCCAAAGCCCCTCGGGGCCCTTGACCAGGATCCTCGTTCCGTTCCGCGCGGAGCGGTACCGGCGAATCGTGCAGGTGAGAATCGCCTCCGGGCGGAATTCGCCGGACCGTTCATACTTACCCGCGACTCGGTAGGAGTAGGAATCGAGGCCGGTCTTCTCGATCGCCTGCGCGACCGAGGTCGCCGCGTTGTCCTGGACGAAGACGAGACAGGCCAGGAGCATCGACATAGTTTAGACGCGATCCCTACCGGTTCCCTTTACTTTTTCATTCTTTCTATCTCGACGCCCGTTTGGCGCTTCTGGATGTTCTCGCCGTACCGGCGCCGATTTTCGTCGAGCTGCTTGAGCTTGTCCTCGAGCGCGTCCTTTTCCTTTTCCTGCTGCGTCTCGGTTCGCCTCCCTTCCGGCTGGAAGCCCGAGAGCGGCGTCGTGCCGCGGAAGAAGGCGAAGTGATTGTCCTTCTCGGCGATGACCATCGCGTATCCTTTCAGGCCGCTCGTTTCCGCGATGCCCCGAAGGTCGGTCTTCTCCACCTTGAAGGCCTGGTCGGCGGTGCCGATGAAGGTCGCCTTTACGTTCTCCTCGAACTTCCCTCCGGCGACGTTGGCGACGTTGATCCGGACCGTGCCGCTCGGAGCCTCTTCCTGCACGGACATCGTGAGATCGCTCTTGAGGAAAAGTCCCGTCGCGAAGAAGTCCCCCGCCCGTACGGAGACGAGGTACGCGCCGACCTCCTTCACGTCGAGGACGAATCGATGTTTCTCGCGCCCCTTCGCTCCCGTCCGCTTGAGGGGATACGTGCGCTCGAAGGCGGGACGAATCCCGGCGACCTCGATCTCCGAAGCATCGCGTACGCCGCGATACTTCAGGAAGAGGAGGGTCAGGTTCACCCGGTAGGCCTTGACGTGGACCTCCGGGACGCCGGAGGCCTCGACCTCAAGTTCGTTCGCCTTGTTCGTCGGCACCACGGTGACCTCCGGGATCGAGATCGCCTCGCGCTCGAGGAAGGCGAGCGCCCGCGCGGCGTCGGGGAACCGGTCCCGGACCGTCTTGTAGGCGGCCACGGCGTTCTCGAACTCGCCCTTCGCGTGATAGATCTGCGCCTTCATGAGGGAGGCCAACGCCTTCATGATCTCCGGACCCGGATTGGCCTGTTTGCCGTAGTCGAACGTCTCCATCCGGTCGCAAAGGACGAGAGCCTCCGCGAACTTCTTCTGTGCGAAGAGCGCATACGCCTGGATGTAGTCGAACGAATCGAGGAAGCGGCTCTTCGGATAGCGGCGCGCGGCCGCGCGGCCGGTGGCTTCCGCCTTGGCGTGCTGGAGGGCCTCGAGTCGCGCCGTCCCCAACACCAGCGAAGCCTCGTCGCAGGATGCGTCCGCGGGGAAGAGGACGAGGTGGTCCTCGAGCGTAATCGCGCACTCCGCGAGCGTCTCCGCGCGAGTGAGTCGATTCGGATCTCGCTCCACGTCCTTCATCTCCCGGGCGCGTCCGAGAAGCTGCTGGGAGAATCCGAGATGCATCTCGCGGTTCAGATCCGTGTCGGGCTGCGCCCGAAGCAGGGATTGCATGGTCGAGGCCGCCGGTTTCGTCCGGCCGAGCCCCTCGAGTTCGCCCACGAGATTGGCTTCCTGGAGGAAGTAGGCGTCGCAGGTCCCGAGGAACACCTGGCGCGCCCGTTCGAATTCACGAAGCGCGGCGTACGCCCGTCCGACGGCCAGCGACTTGTCGAACGGAACGACTTCCCCGGGGAGCTTTTCCTTGAGGATTTCGAAGAACCGCACCGTCCCCTCGTTCGCGCCCAGCTCGATAGAGATGTAGGCGAGCATCCGCGCCACCTCGGCGGCCGGGGAGTCGAACAGCGTGTGCTTCTCGAAGAGGGTCAGGAGCGGGTCTTTCGCTTTCATCCACTCCTTGCGCTCGTAATGAACTCTTCCGATCTGATAGAGCTCTCCGGGTTGGAGTTCATATCCTTCCCGGTACGGTTCGCCCGTCTTGAGGACGGTGAACGCTTCGGGAGAGGCCGCGTGGCCGAAGTCGAGATCCGCGAGGGCGCGAACGTGCACCGGCGCGCCCCGGAATTCTCCCGGCGTGGCCGCCAGGCACCGGAGCGTCAGCCGTACCCTCAGCTCCCCCCCGCCTTTGTGGATGAGAAGCAGGAGGCGCCCCGGCAGGATGCGGAAACTCGAGATCCCTTCCGTCACCCTCGCCACGAGTCCTGCGGGGATGGATTCCTCCAGGACATAGGATCCCGCTTCCCCGTTCAGGGTGTACTCCAAAGTCATGGGAAATCCTGCGCCCGCCGACGTCTTCTTCATCGACGGAGACTCGGACACCGACGTGGTTACGACGACCCCGGGCGCGATCGGTCGTCCCTCGACCTCCAAGGCGGGCCATCCCACGATTCGTTTCGCCGCGATCTTTACCTCGGATTCCCGAGCCTCACCGGCGAACGTCAGATAGGCGACCGCCCGGCCGCCGGTGACTTCGATCTTCTGAATTCCCTTGGGCAAGAGGGCCGTATCGATTCTCCCCGGCTGCATTTCCCGGCCGTTGACTTTGAGAGTCATGGGTTGACGACCCTTGGCGGGCTGTTTCGCGCGCACCAGCGCGTGCATCGCACGGTCGAACGCGGTGACCGGGGGGAAGGCGTCGAGGTCGATCTTGCGACCGGGATCGAGATCGAAAGCCGCGAGCGCCAAGATCGCGCGGATGGCCGATCGCGTGTTGCTCCAATCGGCGGGACGACCGCCCGGCACCGGTTCGTCCCCCTTGATCTTGGATAGGAGAGCTTTGGCCTCGTCCTTTCGGTCGGCCGCCAGTAGACAGAGCGCGGTAAGCGCCGCGGCGCGCGGGGAGAGCGCCTCCCCGAGTCGGGCCAGGCGGTGTACATAGGCGGAGTTCGCATCGCCCGTCCGCGAGAGGGCGAAGAGGATCATCGCCTTGTGGTCGTCCGACGGTGCCTGGCTGAACATGGAGCGGAGAAGGGCGGCGTCCGGCTTTTGACCCGGATCGTGCAGAGCCAAGGCTAGATAGCGGAGGACTTCGGCGGGAATGTCCTGAGACCGCCCGGAACACAAAAGTCGGAGCGACGCCTCCTTCGCGTCCGAGCTTCGGGCAAGAGTGAGCGCCAGGGCGCGCGCCGCCAGGTCGGCTTCCGGCGTGAACGGATCCTCTCCGCGGGACAGGAGCAGCAATTCCTCCTCGGGGGATCCCGCGACTTCAACACGAAGCTCCAGGGGCGTCGCTTTTTCCGTGCCGATGGAGAATGTCATCCCCGCGGCGACCGCACGTCGCACCGGACCGGCGGGCAGAACGGAGACTTCCCGCGAATAGGTACGGCCGTCGACGATGATCGACATCTTGGGCTGGACCGGGACGGAGAACTCCGCCACCGATCGTGCCGCCACGGTCCCGAGCTCGGTGGTCACGTCCTTCGAGGACGAATTGCTCACGAAGACGGAGGCCGCGGCGCGGTCGCCGTCCCGAATGGCTTCGGGAGCCCAGATCTCCACGGAAATGGGCGAGGCGGCCTTCAGCTCCTTGGAAGCCGAGGCGACGGCGTTCGAGGAATCGATCGTATAGACGTGGACGGTGTACTGCGCGACCTCTAGGGGAAGGCGGAATGCGAATGCCGCCTCCCCTTTGGCGTTTGTCGCCGCGAGTCCGAGGAAGACCGGCCTGGGCTGCGCCCTGCCGTGGACGAGGAGTCGCTTCCCGCCCAGGCGCTGTCCCCATTTCCCATCTCCACCTCCGCCCGGGCGCTCCTCGCGAAGTTGCGCGTCACGATCTCCCTTCTCGGCGTCCTTCCGTTTCTTCCAGTCCTTGGGAGCGTCGGGATCCATCATGACACGATTCCCCTGCCGATCCAATTCGCCGAGCCGCGCGAGCGTATCCTCGAGTTCGCGATTGACCTGCGTGGTGACTCCGACAAAGGAGGCAGTATTCGACGCATCCGTCACGAAGTAGGGACCTGCGAGGCACGGATCGATCCCGTCGGGATTGAGGTTGGTCACGACGTGCTCGGCGACCTGGACCCAAACTTCCGCGGGGCGACCCGCCCGTACCGTGAGCTTCACCTCGTCCCCGGGCTTGTACGATTCCTTGTCCAGCGCGATTTCCGGGTCCGGGATTTTCATCCGGAAATCCCGAGTCGCGGAATGGAACTTGTTCCCTTGCATGGCGAGGACACTCACGCGGAAGGAGCGCAGATATCGCGCGAGGTCGAGGGAGAGCGCGTTCTTTCCGCGCTCCAGCGTGATACGCCGGACGAGGCGAATCTGATCGTCCTCGACGACCACGAACGCGCCGACTCGGTCCAGTCGGGAGTGCGCCGTGATGGCGACGGGCGCCCCCCCGGCAAACTCGTCTTTCTCCGAGAGGATTCGAAGCGTCACGGGATCCTTGTCGTCGGAGGCCAGGATCGCCGTCGAGGCACGTACCGGCTGACCGTCCTGATCGCGCCCGCGGACGAGGACGAGATGAACTCCTCCCGCCGTCGGCGTGAAGGCGAGCGATCCCTGTCCCTTCCCATCGGTGGCGAAGTCTCCGCGAGCGACGACGATGCGCTCGCCCGCCTCGTTCGTGCGGCGGACCTCCCACGATCCCTTGGCGGACACGGGCTCGCCCGCATGGTTCTTGGTGGCGAATCGAACCGTTCGTACTTCTCCCGCGAGGGCGGGCTCGTTCGGGCGGACGGAGGAATCGAAATCGATTCGGAATCCCGGCGGATGGAACCCGACGAAGAAGGAGTCCCGTACGTCGCCCTCTTGCACTTGGAGGAGGCATCCGGAACGCTCGAACTGTTCCGTTTGGGTCAACCGTAGGAGGAAGCGGCCCGTACCGTCGGTCCGAGCCTCTTTCCACTCGTGCCATCCCGAGACGTGATGTTTGAACACCCGGTCGCGGATCGGTCGGCCGACGGAGTCTCGGAGAACGATTGCGAGCTCGAAATCCTGTCCGAAAACGATCGGGCGCTCCTCCGCCAGGAAGTCGAATCGCGCGGCCCGGGCGGGAACGGCACCCACGCCTACCCACGCCTGTCCGATCAAAACGGGAATCGGCTTGGCCATTTCATGAACGTCCAAGCGTACGGATCCGATCCCGGAGAAGAGGTCGAAGGTCTCGGTGGCCGTTCCTTGCGCGGAGAGCTTGAGCGGGCGTTCGAACAGGGTGAATCCATGATTCGTAATGGCCGTCAGCCGATAGGTCTTGTCCTTCGGTACGACCCAGACGTTTTCGCGGACGTCGCGCACCAGAATCCGGAGGGTGGCGGCATCCTCGGAAGAATAGAGGGTGCGGTCCGGGAGGATCATTGCGACCGGATGGCGTTGAAGCGGAACCGGAAGGGAGGAAACGTCGAAGTCGCGAAAGGCGAAATTGCCCAGGACTTCGGCGAGAACGGAGAGGCGCGAGGGGGTGATTTCAGGAGGAAACGTCTTGGCGTCCTTCAGCATCCTTCCGTCGGCGGAAGCGCGGAAGGGAACCGTATCCAGGGACTCGTTCCGGCGCATGTCCTGCCCGAGAAGGGTGATCCCTTTCCGGCCCGCCTTGGCGATGAACGCGAGGTCGGAAACCAGCACCACGGTCGTAGCCTCGAGGTTTTCTCCGCGGGCCGTCACGATGTACGCCCCCGCCGCCTTGACGGGGAGCGCGGCGGGGAAACGATGGCGCTTGTGTTTCTTATAGTCCTTCACCTCGACGTCCCATTGGTGATCGGGCGCGATGACCCCGACCTCCACGGCGTGGAGCCCCGCGGTCGCTCCCCTCTTCTCGAAGTAGTCCTTGAGGTCGAGCGCCCAAAGGCGGAAGTGGAGCTTGGCGATGTTGCGGCAGGTGATGGTGGCGGCCGGCGCTTCGGTCGTGGGAAAAACCCGCTCGCTCTCCACCGAGAGCACGGCGGAACGTAGTTCGTTCACCTTGTGGTGCACGCCCGCCTGCGCGTACTCCTTGAGAGCCCCGTCGAAGTCTTCGAGCTCCTCCAGGATCTCTCCCGCGGAAGTGCGCGCGCGGACCGCCTCGCCCGTTCCCGGATAGCGAGCCGCCGTGCGACGGTATTGATCGAGAGCCTCCTTGGGCTTCTTCTCCTCGCGCAGCATGTCTCCCAGCAACACCGAGACCTGAATATTCCGGCCGTCGACCGGATAGGTGGCGGAGAACTCCGCGAAGTGCTTTCGCGCCGAGTCGAAGTCCTTCCGGAGAAAGGCCCGATGGCCCTTCAAGAACCGTACATCCGAGACGCGCCGCCGGACTTCGTCCCAACGGGCGCTCTCGGTGAACGTCTTGAGAAAGGTCTCATAGGTCGCGATCGCATCGTCGAGCCGTTCGTCGGCCGCCTCGAGCTCGGCGGCACGGATGACCGCGGCGGGCGCGCGTTCGTCCTTGGGGAACTTCGCGGCGACGTCTCGATAGGCCGCGATCGCGTCCGGCCACAGATCTTCGTGCGAGGAGAGACGATCGGCCAAGCTCATCGCCGCGGCGGGGGCCACCTCGGCGGACGGATACTCGGACACCAGCCGTCGTAAGGCGGCCAGTCCGCGCGGCCCGGGCTCGATGTGCGCGGTTTCCCAGAGAGCGACCGGCGCCTGCGTGCTCTTGGGGTGCTGGGAAACCACGCCGGCCCACGCCTGGCGGGCTTCCCACCATCGTCCGAGCTGGGCCAGCGCGCGCCCTCGGATCAACGCGGCCTCATCCGCCTTGGTCCCTTTCGGATGCTTCTCGAGATAGAGGTCGCAGGACCGAAGCAATTGGTTCCGATCGAAGTTCCCGCGGAACTCGCACGTGAGGATGTCGAAACGAACGCCCTCTTCGTCCGCGCCGAGAGACTCGAGCTCGAGCCCCTTCACGAGAAGGCGCTGGGCGGCGATCCAGTTGGGGACAAAGGCGGGATCCCCGGGCTCCTTGGGGGCGAGGAATTCGCGCGCCGCCTGGACGTAGATCATCGCGAGAGGTTTTCGGCGGTCGGGAGAGGAAAGAACCCGGACGCGTTCTTCGCTCAGCTTCGCCGCCAGCTCGTGCTCCTTCTTGGAGGCGAGAAGTTCCCCTTTCTTGAAGTGCGTCTTGTAAGCCCAGATCGAATTCGGATGCTCCTTCAAGAGTCGATCGCACGCGGCGATGCCGTAGTCGAATTGTCCGGCGTGTTGCAGGGAGGTGGCCAGGAGATAGAGGATCCGATCGCGGCCCTCTTTGGCTTGGTCGTGCGCCTTTCGGAAGAGCTCGACCGCCTTCATGTAGTCGCGGTCTTTGAGAGCTTCCTCGGCCTCCTCGAGAGGATCGCCCGGGCGTGCGATCAGAATGCCGGTGAAGGCGACGAGGGCGAAAAGCGACGCAGCGGTGATCTTGCGCATGATCTCCTCCTAGCCCCAGAGTGACAGTTGTTTGGACGCGGAGAAGCCGGGCCGGGTTCGATAATTCCTACGACTTGCGGCGCCCGTTGCGGGAGAGGACCCTCACCGAGGCGACATCGGATGCCTCGAAGACGACGAGCCCACCCACGGGAAACCGGATGATGGACGGAGTATCTCTCCCCGTTCTCGAGAGAAATCTCCAATGGCGAGCTTCTCAGGAGGGCGCGCAGGTATTCGACTTTCACATCCCAAGGGAAGTGGAAACGATCGAAACGATCAAGCCTGCGTCTCGGCCCGAAGGATTTCCTCCAGTCGAGCGAGCCGGCGATCTCCGGTGAGGAACTCCAGGTTTCGCGTGCCGAGGGGATCGATCTCTCGAAGCATGTCCAACCATGTCGGGGGGGGCTCGAACACCTCCACCGGTTCGCGAACCAGAGGCGCGAAGCCCAGCCGCGAGAGGACGTCCTCCTTTCGGACTCCGGGGGCGAGGGTCGTCAGGCGCATCCGCCCGTCTTCGAAGTCGAAGGCGGCGACGCCGGTCAGGACTCGCTTGGGGCCGAAATCGCCGCAGCCGGTTCCGCTCACGTACTCGACGCGGGGCACGAAAACCTTCGGGCTCGGGAGCGGTACGTAATAATAGATGTTGCTATGGTAGGGCGTGACATCGGGGAGACCGGCGGGACCCGGAAGGCGAAGGTCTCCCACCCGAACGTTGTTCGAGTTCCCCCGAGGATCGATTTGGGCGGGACGGAAAAACTCCTTGGGATGTCGCGATGGAAGCCAGTCGAAGGCCGTCTCTCCGAAGCTCCAGAGCTTTTCGACGCGGTCGAGAATGGCCTTCTCGTTCCAGGTAATGGAGACGGGACGGGGCTGGCTCATCAGTCCATGCCCGACCGCATAGCCGATGCGAAGATTCGGCGCATGCATCCGACGGGCGATCATGATCCCCGCGAGCGGAAGGGTCGTGGCCAATCCGACGGCGATCGTCTCGCCGTCGGCGATCTCGCGCGCGATCGCGCAGGAGAGCCAGTCAGCGGGCGAGGAATTCGGCAAGGTAATCCTCGAATCGGCCTTCGCGGCAGGCGCGCACGTATCGGAGAAGCTCGAGGCCGTCGAACGGGTAGTCGGGGTAGCACGAGGCCGGCCACGATCCGCGGGGGGCCTCTACGACGGCGTGGGCTTGGATCGTCGGACCGTCAACACGCTCCACGATTCGTTCCGCCGTCACGATGGTGTGCTTTGCGGTCTTGGCCAACTCGATATCGCAGGCGAGGTTTCCGACGAAGCGGGCGTTTCCCTCTCGGTCGGCCTGGAGGGCGTGGATGATCGCTACGTCCGCCTCAATCGGAGGGATACGGATGGTTTCCCCCTCGGGACGGATGTCGGGCCGATCTATCAGGATGTCCGTTCCCCGCAAGATTCGGCCCGGTACCGACCCTCGGAAGCTCCCGCAGAAGGTGGCTTCGGTCTCCTCAACGATCCGGAGCTCCCGGGCGCGAAGCGTGTACATGGGGGCGAAGCCGAAGATCTCCAGACCGAGATAACAGGTGCGAACGGTTGAGACGCAGCCTGCTCCCACAAGAAGATCGGACTCGAAACCTCCGGCCAGCGTGGCCAGGGTGAGCCCCCGCGTTTTTCGCCGGAGAAGTTCCCGCACGAAAGCGACGGGCCGCCGGTAGAGCGTCATCCCCCCCAGCGCCAAAACGGAACCGTCGCGGACGAGGGCGGCGGCTTCGCGAAGAGTCTGGATCAATCAGGTCGTCTTGGGGGCGGGATAGACGCTGACGCGTCGGCCGGACTCGAACTTGACCACGCCCTCGATCATGGAGAAGAGGGTGAAATCTCTTCCCCGACCCACGTTGAACCCCGGCACCCAACGGGCGCCGCGCTGCCGAACGATGATCGCTCCGGACTTGGCTGCCTGGCCTGCGAACAGCTTGACGCCGAGGCGCTGCGAGGCGCTGTCCCGGCCGTTTCGGGAGGAGCCCTGACCTTTCTTATGAGCCATTCGTTTCCTCGGACTTGGGAGCGCCCATTATAGGCAGAACCCAAGGCGAGTCAAGGCGAAAACCGTTGACGTCGAGATAGGGGCGAGGTGTCATGCCCCTCCCATGAAACGCGCCGTAGCTCCCCTGGTCTGGGCGATCCTCTCTGTTCCGATCGCCGTTTCCGTGGTTCGGCAGGGAGACCCCGGCGATCGAAGCCCCGTCTGGGATGTGGCCTCTCACGCCTTGAACGGACTCCGTCTGGCGGATTCGATTTCGCGATTGGATCCCGTGTCTTTCGGGAAGGAGCTGATCCTGCCCCATCACTATCCTCCGGGACATTCCGTATTTCAGGCTCCCTTCTATTGGGTCCTGGGACGCACGCACGCGGCGTCGCGTGTGTCTTCGGCGGTGGGATTGGTCCTCCTCGTGGGACTTGCGGTTCTGTGGGCGGTGCGCGCGGGGGCGGATCCGGTCTTTGCACCGATGGTGATTCTGGCCGCCGCCGCTTCCTCGCCTCGACTGCTGATGCACGCGGCCGTGCCGATGCTGGAGCTTTTCGGTGCGCTCGGCTTCGTCCTGTTCGCGGCTCTCTATCTTCGATCCCTCGAGGCGCCGGACGATCTTCGTCGTGCAATCTGGGCGGGCGCGGCCGCCACGATGGTGTACTTGACGACGGTGAATTACGCGATCATCCTCTTCGCGGGCGTGGCGGTATACGAGTTCGTTCGAGGAGATGCTCGTGCCGGACTTCGTGCGCTGCGCGAGTTCTGGATCGGGTACCGTCCGATAAATCCGTGGGCCGGGGCGGTCCTAGCCTGCCTCGCGACCGCATGGGTGGTGAGGATCACCGGAGGATGGCAATACGGGTCGATCCGTCTTCAATCGCCTCGGGCCCCGGTTTCGATCGCCATCGCCATCGTCGCGCTCCATCTTGCCGTCGAGCTCTGGAAACGTCGCGAAAAGATGCGTCGATGGCCGTCCCGCCTGAAGGGGGCTTTCTGGGCGACGCTCGTTCCGATCACCGTGTGGTTCGCCCTGTATCCCCCACGCATCCGAACCACCCTGGACTTTCTCGAAGGCGGTGGAGTGAGCCCCATGTCGTGGCAGGATCGCTTTTTCCTTTACCCTCGGCTCTGGGTGGGCGAATACCACCTGAGCGCGCCGGTGGCGATCGGGGGAGTGCTGGCGCTCGCGATCACCCTGGCGACGTGGAGACGGCAGAAGGAAGCGGCGCGATTCCTGTCGGTCTTGGCGTTGACGGCGACCCTGGCGATCTATCTCCATCCGATGCGGGATCCACGCTTCCTTGTCGCGGTCCTGCCGCTCTACTGGATCCTGCTCGCATCTCAGATCGGTTTCTGGACGGATCGCCGGTGGTGGCTCTCCGGGGGCGCCTCCCTTCTCTTCGCTGCCTCGGCGTGGCAGGCCTGGCGCCATCACCGCGAGGAGCTTCAACCTCGAATCCAGGCCGCCTGGTATGGGAATCCCGGTTCCGCGCACCTCACGGCCTTCGCCGTCCACGATGTCGGGGAGAAACCCTCGATGCGCCTCATCGGAAGCGCCCATGGACTCTCCTGGCATGCGATCGAATTCGAAGTCCGCCGCCACCGGACGATGCGGGGATTCCGCTTCGAAAAGGACCTCCCCCACACGGCCAAATCGAGGCGTTCGACGGGCGAGATCTTCGCTCGATGGCTTTCGAAGGAACCGGAAGACCGAGTGGTGACGATCGAACCCCCGTCGACTTCTTGGCGGGGGGATGTCGCGGAGGACGTGGAATACGTTCGATTGCTCGGGGAGTGCGGTCGATACCGCCTCGCGAGAGAGGATGCGGCGACGGTCCCCGGGATTCGCGTCCGCGTGTGGGATCGGATGCGGTAGCCGCTCAGACTTGCGCCGCTCGTGCGATCGCCAGAATCTCGTCTTCCTCGATTCTCCACCAGGCGTCGACCTCGAGAAGCGGTGCCGGTTCTTCCAAGGCGAATTCGATACGAACGCCGCCGTCGAGTCGAGGGAAGACGCTCACCTCTTCGAAGCCGACCCATCGCTGCCAATAGGGATCGACCGCCTTGTAGATGGCTTCCTTGATCGAGAATCGCAGGAGGGTGTTCTCCCAGAGCTGAGACTCCGAAAGCGCAAGAACCTCCGTCCTCTCAGCGTCGGTGAGCACGTTCCGTTCGATGCCCTTCCGGACGGGGCGAAGGGGCTCGAGATCGATGCCCACCCGGAACCGCTCCGATCGGAGGGCCCAAGCGACGGCGCGTCCGCTCTTGTGGCTGATCGAGCCGGCGATTCCCGCGGGAAGAAGAGGCGCCCCGCGCGGGGTCGAGAGGATCGGACCGGCGCTCGCTCCCAGGCGCTCGAGAGCGCTTCGGAGGGCGATCCTCCCGGCGATCCAACTTCGCTGTCGAAGAGGCGAAAGGGACTCCGCGAAGAGGCGCTCTTCCCGAGGAAGGGATTGCCACGCCTCGGGCGCAAGAGGATCGGAAAGGCGGACGGAACCGCACCATCCGTCGCGGAGGGCGAAGACCGAATCGAACGACACCGCTGGGTACCCGAAAGAGAAGAGACTCTATCAAAGGGACCGCAGGAAGGGTAGGCCGGCGCGTGCAGTTGGGTCTTGACACGGTGCGTCATGAGGGGTACGGTACGGGGATGACCGCAACCGCCGTCGCCCCCCGTCTCGCCCAGATCAATCCCGCGACGCTCGAGACCGTCGCCGAATTCGAGATCGCCGCGCCCGCGGACGTCGAGCGCGCCGTGGCCGCCGCGCGCCGGGCGTTGCCCGGATGGGCGGCCCTCGCGCCGGCCGAGCGCGCCAAACGCCTTGGACGGTTGCGCGCGCTCCTCGTGGAACGCGCCGACGAGATCGCCAAAACGGTCACCCGTTCCACCGGCAAGCCCCTCTTCGAATCCTATTCCTCCGAGGTCGTCTCCGTGGCGTACCTCGTGGATTGGTTCGTCAAGAACGGGCCGAAAATGCTCCGGCCCCAGAAGATCTCCTATCCCCTGGTGCCTTGGAGCGGCCGTCGTTCCACCATCGAATTCCGACCGGTGGGAGTCGCCGGTATCATCTCCCCCTGGAACTACCCTTTTTCGATTCCGGTCGGCGAATCCGTGATCGCGCTCCTTGCGGGATGTACCGTCGTCCTCAAACCGAGCGAGGTCACGCCTCTGGTGGGTCAGCTGGTCGCCGATCTGTTCCGGGAGATCGGGCTACCGGAGGGAGTTTTTCAGGTGGTGCAGGGACCGGGGTCGACGGGCGCGGCCTTGATCGACGCGCGGCCCGACAAGATCTCGTTCACGGGAGGAACCTCGACCGGGCGCCGGATCATGGAGGCCGCGGCCAAGCACCTGATCCCCGTCGTCCTGGAGCTGGGCGGGAAGGATCCGATGATCGTCTGTCGCGATGCGAACTTGGATCGTGCGACGGACGCGGCGGTCTGGGGATGTTTCACCAATTCGGGGCAGGTGTGCGCTTCCGTCAAACGCCTCTTCGTCGTGGAGGAGCTGGCGGAACCGTTCACGGCCGAAGTCCTCCGCAAGACGAAGGCGCTTCGAATGGGCGACCCGATGGATCCGAACGTCGACCTCGGCTCGCTCACCTGCAAGATGCAGATCGATCGTGTCGAGGAGCAGGTGCGGTCGGCGGAGCGAGAGGGCGCCAAGCTTGCCTGCGGCGGCCGGCGTCGCGAAGATTTGGGCGGCTACCATTTCGAGCCCGCCGTGTTCACCGGGGTCACGCCGACTATGACCGTCGCCCGCGAAGAGATCTTCGGACCCGTGCTTCCGATCCTTCGGGTGCGGGATGAAGAGGAGGCCGTTCGCCTGGCCAACGACTCGGACTTCGGGCTGACCGCCAGCGTTTGGACGAAAGACCTTCGTCGGGGTCGGGCGCTCGCCCGAACGATCGAAACGGGGACGGTGACCCTCAACGATGCCACCTACACTCACGCGCTCTGCGAGACCCCCTGGGGCGGAGTGAAGAAGTCGGGATTCGGACGGGCGCACGGGCATGCCGGCCTCATGGAGTTCGTGTATCCCTTCCACATCAACGAAAACTCGAGTCCGTATCGTTCGATGTGGTGGTTCCCCTACGACACCCGGACCATCGATGTCCTTCGGGCCGGCGTTCGCTATTCGTGCTCGAAGGGGTTGGGAAAGCTCGGGGCGCTCCGCGCGATGGTCAAGCATTTGGATTTCAAGCGGCTGAAGTAGCTCCCGGCGGATCCGTTTCGGCTCCGCTCGGCTCCGATTCGGACCCGCTTTATCTGCATCGTGCCTCGGGTCGATCGGGCACGCCGATTGCATCGTCCGGATCGCAATGCGCCGGGCGATTCTTCTTCTGGTCCTCCCGCTCTTGGTCTGGGCGGTCTTCCTTCCGACCAGAACGGTCGTGATCCGTGGAAAGCTCCCTGGAACGCCGGAGCCTGAGACCCCGCCCATTCCCCCTTACGAGATACACCCAAACCGAACCGCGGAGACACCTTCCGACGTGAGGCGCGAATCCGAGGATTCCCCGGAGGACGTCGACATCGAGCCGCGTCACCGCGCGATCGCGGGGCTGTCGGCGCGCGACGATCGGGTGGCGGAAGCGGCCGTCGCCATCCTCTCGGAACCGGTGCACGCGGAGTTGCGATACGAGGCCTATCGCGCATTGGTGGCGGCGGGACGGGAGGGGTTGGTTTCGGATCTCGAGAGAGAACGGCTGTTCCGAGAGTACGAGATGTCCGTGGGTCGTTGATCAATCCTTTTCGGAGAAAGCGATGAACCAGGTGCTGTCGGCGACTCTGTTCCTTCTCGCGTGTTCCGCGCGCGCGTTTGGTCAGGGGTACGAAACGAGTTTCGACGAGAAGACGGACTGGGATTGGCATCTCACCGGCCTCTGGTCCGTAGACGGCTCGCCCTCCGCCGCGCCGGGCGGCACGTACCGCTCCGCTCCCTCCTCCTTGAACTACAACAACCGCTTGGGAACCTTCGACACGGGGGGACCCAATTCGGGCGAGGCAACTTCCCCCGTCATCAACGTCACGCACCTGTCGGCTCCCGCCCTCACCTTCTGGTGCAATCATAAGACCGAGCACGTCGGATGCAAATGGGACCGTCGATTCGTACGGTTTCTGAGCCGGAACGGGAAGATGCTCGCGGAGCATCAACTCGGCGTCTCTTCGGTGCCGGGAGGATGTGCCGTCGCGGGGATTTGGCACTCGCACCTCGTTCCCGTGGATCCTGCCTGGGGCTATGTGAAAGTCGCCTTCCTCTTCGATTCCGTGGATCACCTCTATAACGCGTACCCCGGATGGTTCGTCGACGACGTTCGGCTGAGGTCGTCCTACGCTCCCGGAAAGATGATCCAGATCTATGAGACGGATTTCAACCAAGGGGCGTCAGGGTGGAGCTTGGACGGCTTATGGAAGGTGGATGGAACTCCCTGGAGCCCCTACTCGACTTCCAATCTCAATTACAACGACGGCGTCGACTACGATACCGGGTGCGCCAACTCGGGAAGCGCCCTGTCGCCGCCGGTGGAACTTTTCGGCAATTCCGCGTCTCTCGTCTTCTGGTGCCGGTACCTGACCGATACGACCGGGACGGCCACCGACACGCGCTGGGTGCGCATCCTCTCCTCGAACGGAACAGTACTGTCGAGTCGGCAACTGGCCGGCGTCGGTGCCTCGCCGTGCGGCCCGATGGGCTCGTGGCACTCGCACAAGATGGCGCTCGATGCGAACTGGGGAACGGTGAAGATCGCATTCGAATTCTC
This sequence comes from uncultured Planctomycetales bacterium, assembly GCA_964526305.1. Taxonomy (GTDB): domain Bacteria; phylum Planctomycetota; class MHYJ01; order MHYJ01; family JACPRB01; genus JACPRC01. The sequence continues at coordinate 48,515 of CAZGKV010000010.1, forward strand.
CTCGGTGGACGCCGACCATAACGGCCATGCCGGATGGTTCCTGGAGAATCTGGAAATCTGGACCGGCGGGACGACCGTCCCCGCCGTCACTTCCTACGCGACGGTATTCGAGAACGACCAGGATTGGGAGCGTACGGGACTGTGGCACATCGATAACTCGCCCGCTTCCGCCCCCGGAGGGAGCGCCTACACCGGGAGCACCAGCCTGAACTACAACAACGGAGCGAACTTCGATACCGGCGGGCCCAACGCCGGAACCGCGCGATCTCCCGTGATCGACGTATCCTATCTCCAAGCGCCGGTGGTGACGTTCAAGTGCAACTACCAGACCGAAACTACCGGGACGAGCTATGACCGGCGGATCCTACGTATCCTCTCACCGACGGGGAAGATCCTCGCCGAGCATCTCCTGGCCGGGAAATCCTCGGCCAATCCTTGTGCGGCGATGGGGACGTGGCACGAGCATGCCATCGACCTCAATCCGTCCTGGTCGAAAGTTCGGCTCGAGTTTCGATTCGACTCCGTGGACGGCTACTACAACGGCGGCGCGGGGTGGTTCGTCGACGACCTCTTCTTCGATCTCCCGGACATCAAGAACCACCGGAAGGAGATGATGGCCGATGTCCGGATCGAGGCGGGGAAACTTCGATTCACCACGACTTCTGCGAATGCCGGATTCGGTCCCCTGACGGCGGCGAAGGAGAGTTTCGAATTCGAGCATGCCGACGGTCACAATCACCTGCACTTTCAGAAGTTCGTGACCTATCGTCTCGTCAGTACGACCGGAAAGGTCGTGACGGGGAAGAAGACGGGATTCTGTTTCGTCAATTCCGTTCGAATTCGCAAGAGCGCACCGAATCCATACGACTATCCGGCGTTCGGATCTTGCAGGACCATCGTGCCGGGGTGGGGGGATCGCTACGGCTCGTACCTCGCGGGTCAGGAACTCGATCTTTCGGGGGTGCCGGACGGCGACTACACGCTCGACTTCGTCTTCGATCCCGAGGGGAAGATGAAGGAGTCGGATGAGACGAACAATCTCGGGGAAGGCGTTCGGATCCGGATCCAAGGAAGCGGGGTCACGATCCTCCCGCATCTGAATCCGTAGGGATCGACCATCGCTTTGACGCGGCCCGGCCCGTGGAGTACGCTGGCGGGGTTCCACGAAGGAGCCCTTGAGCATGGATCGGACCATCGCCCAGCTCGCGTCGGAGCGCGGCTTGATTCCCGCCGGCCAGGCTCCGGCGGAAGCCGATGCCGCGGCGCTCGTGCGCGGCAGCACGGTAGCGGAGAGCGAACTCACTCGAGTGGTTCGCGAGGAGTCGGAAAAGAAACTCCGCTGCCCCGTCTGCGCAGGGGGGTTGCGAACGCGGACTACCGCCGGAGGGGTTCGGCTCGGATGCGACCGGTGCGGAGTTTCTCTCGGCGTGGGCTTGGAGTTGGCGCAAGACGATCTTTCCGCGGAAGCTCCGGCCGAGGTTCGCGGGGCCGCTTCGGATCCCTCGAACCGGATGGGAGACTACGTCCTCGTTCGCCAGGTGGGGACCGGAGGGTATGGCACGGTGTTCCGAGCCTGGCAAAAAACGCTGAACCGAATCGTCGCGATCAAGCGGCTGCATCAGGTCGAGGACCGGGCGGCCCAGGAGCGATTTCTGCGCGAGGCGAGGTTGGCCGCGAAGCTCCAACACCCCAACATCGTCCCCGTCTACGAGATCGGAGAGCGCGAAGGAAAGCCCTACCTGGCGATGGAGTTCGTCGAGGGAGGTCCCCTCCACGAGAAAAGACTCCCGCTCCGGCGGGCGGTCGAGCTGATGAAGTCCGTGGCGGAGGCGATCCATTACGCTCACGAAATGGGAATCGTCCACCGCGATCTGAAGCCCCACAACATCATGCTGGCTCAGGATGGTCGCGCGCGGGTCATGGACTTCGGCCTCGCGCGCCAGACCCAGCGCGGGTCCACGCTGACCGCCCCGGACACCATCCTCGGAACCCCCGCCTACATGCCTCCCGAACAGGCCTTCGGGAATCCCGTCGATCGGAGGGGCGACGTTTACTCCCTCGGCGCGACGCTCTATCAACTCGTGACGGGACATCCGCCCTTCGAAGGCGATTCGCCGCTCGAAATCCTCCGCCAGGTGACTTCCGAGGAGATCGCGTCGCCCCGGAAGCTCAACCGGCGCATTCCGAAAGACGTGGAGACGATCATCCTGAAGTCGATGGAGCGCGACTTGGAACGCCGCTATGCCACGGCGCAGGAGATGGCCGAGGACCTGGGACGGCATCTCGAGGGTCGGCCGATTCGCGCGGTGCCTGCCGGTTGGGCCACGCGCGCTTGGAAGCTCGCCCAGAGACATCGGACCCTCACCGCAGTCTCGTGCCTCCTCGTGCTGGGGGGCCTTGCCGCCGGAGGCGCATGGAGGGTACGAGAGCATCGTCGGCAATCGCACTTGAGAGATCTCCTGACTTCGGCCGCGCGAGCCGAGTCGACGGAAGAATACGGGAAGGCGCACGATCTGTACGGGGAGGTGCTGGTCCATGATCCCGATCACGTGGGGGCCGCGGCCAAACATGTGGAGATGAAAGAGAGAGCGGCCAAGCAGGCGCGGCAGAAGTCGGGAGCGTCCTTCTTGAAGGCGGCCCTCGAATTCGAGTCGGAGTATCGGAGCGTTCTCGCGGAGATCCAATGGTTGGAGAACAAGTGCCTGGAGGTGGAAAAGACACTGGAGACTCTCGTCCCCAAGGTCGCCCTCTGGGAGGCGGAGCAGCGGCTCCAACGGGCGAAAGTCCGGGCGGCGGATCTCTATGCGACCCTCCATCGGACCCTGATGGTGGCGGTCGGTGCCGACCCGGAAAACCTCGAGGCACGGAAGATCCTCTCGCGGCTCTTTGCCGAGGAGTTCCAACGATCCCTCCAAGAAGGGGACATGGCGCGAGCCGAGCTTTCGCGTCGTCAGGCCCTCTGTTTCGACGACACCGGCGCGCTCGAGCACCGGTTGGCTCCCGAGGGTTTCGTGGTGCTGGAGACGAACCCGCCGGGCGCAACGGTGTTTCTCCATCGTTATGAAGAGGGGACCGACCGTCGCCTGATTCCTCGTCCTGCCGAGCCGCCGATCCTGGGCCAGACCCCGATTCGGAGTCGGATTCCGAACGGTCGATACTTGCTCGTCCTACGGAAAGAAGGGTTCCGCGACGTCCTGTATCCCGTCTTCGTTCAATACGGGACGGAATTGCGGGAGCGGGTAGATCTCTATCGCGAGGAGGAGATCGGCGCCGACTTCGCGTATGTCCCGGGAGGTCCGTTCGTCTCGGGAGGGGATCGCGAAGCTTTCCTATATTCCCCTCGCGCGATCGAGCGGGTAGAGGGCTTCTTCCTCGGGCGCCACGAGGTGACCTTTGCGGAGTACGCAGAGTTCCTCGGACATCTCGTCGCGATCGGGAAGGCGGAGGAGTTTCAGCGTCATCTCCCCACGTCGGATCGACCGGGCCAGTATCTCTTGGGCCTCGACCCGGAGACGAAGCGAATCCTTTTCGTGAGCGAAGACCAGAAGCGATGGCCGGTGGTCCGCGTCGCCGCGACTTCCGCCGAGGCGTACTGCCGGTGGCGGACGCAGGAGCATCCCAAAACGGTCTATCGACTCCCGACCTCCATCGAATGGGAAAAGGCGGCCCGAGGCGCGGACGGTCGAGCGTTCCCCTGGGGGAATCGCTTCGATTGGACGTTCGCGAAGGGGGGGCGCTCCCGTCCCGGAACGGCCGCCCTCGAAGCCGTCGGTGCGTTCCCACCGGACGTGAGTCCGTACGGAGTATTCGACATGAGCGGGGGAGCTCGAGAATGGTGTGAGGATTCCTACGACCAATTGGGCGGGATGCGCCAGGTGCGAGGCGGCGCCTTCAGCCTTCTGGCGGAACCCCACTTCCGCTGCGCTTCCCGCTGGGGCTATCCGGAGGGGATGCCCATGAACGAAATGGGATTCCGGGTGGTGAAGGAACTGCCGAGGCGCTAGAGCAAGATCGGAAGGTCGGGAATCGGATCGCGTCCCGCGATCTCGAAATGGGCGGGTCCGGAGACTTTCGCAGCGACATGCCAAGGCGCCCCGAAGAGGCTCCGGGTCCGGAGCTCTCCCGAGAACGTCGCGATTTCCGTGTTGTAGCAATAGATCTTCTCCCCGGCCGGACCCGTGTACGTCACTCCGGCGAGGTGTCGCGGATCGCACGAGATCTCCCCGGCGATCTCGCGGTTGTGCGTGGTGCCGGAGAAGCGCCATCCCTGAGGCGACGGCGCGCGAACGGATCGGTTGCGCACGGAGGTCAGGAGAGTGTTCATCGGCCACCGCTTCCGGCCGACTCGGGCGTAGAGCGAGATCAGCGCCGGCTTCTTTCCCGCCAATCCTTCGAAGGCTCCCGCGTCGAAATGCGCATGGGCCCAGGCCCATCCTTGGCCGTAGCCTCGTCCCCAAAGATGCGACTGGGTTCCGCGCGCGCCGTCGAGGCGGTACTCGTTTTCCCCCACCCGGATCGTCCCCGATATCCTCGCGTCCCAGTGCGGGGTGACGAATTTCGTCCCGACGAAACTTCGCAACGTCGCGGGAATCGGACGAAGGATCGAACCGTCGGAGCGAATCGAGAGGTCCCACTCGGCCTCGCCGGCGCGGCCCCGCAGACGCGGCCCGTCCGGGGGAGGAATCGGATCTTTCCAAGCGCGCGGGCTTCGGCCCGGCACGAATTCGACGAACCAGAGAGCGCCCTCGGGCGGACCGTCGATCGGCGATCGCAGGGTCGTGCGAATCCAGAATCCGCGATCCCCGTGATTCAGCGTGATGTACCAGACTTCGTAGTGGCCGGGTTTTCCGTTCCACGCGCGAGCGTTCAGGCGGTCGGCCTTCGACATGGCCTAGTAACTGTACGTCGCGCCCAAGCCGAAAAAGTCCTGCGATACGGTCAGCGCGGAGCTTGCGAGATCGCGCGACTGGAGACTGGTTCCGATGTTTACCGTATTTTCGAAGGCGTGCATCCACGCGGCGTCGAACGAGAACGCGCCGACTTTCACGGAGAGCCCGAGCGATCCGTGATGTACGGGAATGGTAGGCGTAACGGGCATCTGGGTATCGGGAGGAATGGGGTTGTCCGCGTAGTGCCATCCCGCGCGCAAGGTCAGCCAGGAAAGCGGGTAGAACTCCATCCCGAAGAAGAAAACGTTCTGATCCTCCCAGTTCATCGGCAGGGTGTATTCGATGGAGTCGGATCCCATCAGGGTGTTGATGTCGGGGTTGTCTCCGTGGCGAAGCACCGTCTTGAAGTCCTTCATCGCCGACTTCCAGAAGAGCCGTTTGTACTCCACGCCGATCGTGAGCCAATCGAAGAGGCGATAGCTCGCCCCGATCCCGATTTCCTGCGGAAGGACGAAGTCGACGACCTCGATGTCGTAATTGGCGACGAATCCCTTTTTCCCCTCGTTCGGGAGGGATTCGACGATCGGGCCGCTGGGGAGGTTTAAGATGCCGAGATCCTCGAGGGCCCCGTCGTTGTTGGCGTCGCCCCAGACGTGCACCTGCCCGAGCGTCCAGGTCTCTTCGAACGTGAAGCGCATCTCGGCTTCGATATCCCCGAGGATGAGGTCGAACGGCGCCGGAACGTCGATCATGATTTCGTCCGAGTGGCCGATGGTCGTGGTTTCGCGGAAGGCCTGGATCTGTCTGTTGTAGTCGATCTTGGCCTTGCCCTTGTAGCTCGACATGAAGCTGGGCGTCTGGTACGTGAGGCCGATGGTGAAGCGATCCGAGATCGGGAAGAGCATTCCGAAGCGAACCCCTCCGCCGAAGGCGATCGCGTCTTTCACCTCCGCCGTCCCCGTCACTTCGGCGAATCGCACATCTTGGCCGGACGGGGGACCCTGTCGTTGGGAATGGGTCAGGGACTTGCCCGGATCGTGAGTGCTCGAGGTGTCCAGGCAGTATTTCATCGCCGCGCCGAACTCGGCCGGGATGCCGAACACGTCTCCCAATTCGTCGTCGAGGCTCTGGACCGGAAAGATCGGCCCCTTCATGATCGTTGCGGAAGTCGTGACGGGCGTCTCCAAGTTCAGAGATCCGTAGATGAGCTGGACGCTGATCCCGAGGGCGAGCCAATCGAAGAGCCGCAGGGCGAAGGTGGGAGTCAACGCGATCTGCGAGAATTCGGAGAAGTACCGCGTTCCGTCGGGGTAGATCTCGGTCTTGATCTTGTATTCCGAGCCGGCCCCCGCCAGCACCACCTCGCCGATCGCAAACTTGAACCAGGAAGTCTCTCCTTCCTTCTTCGCTCCCCATAACTCGTGTTGGAATCGAGGAGACTTGTCTTCCAGGCGGGGCACGGGCGTCTCCTCCGGTCGAACGTCCCCGAGCGACGTGACCTGACCGCCCGAGTCCCGTCCGTCGAGAAGGACGCGAACATCCACCGAGTCGCTTCCCGACTTGAACCCGACTTCGAGCTGGTAGTACACGATCACCTCGTCCGGCGCATCGACGAGGGGGTTGCTCAAGTTTTCGAATACGGCGGCGCGAGTAGAGGAAGACGTAAGCTCTACTCGGCGTCCGGAAGATCCGACGATGTGAGAGAAGGCCCGCTCCGGGGATTTCGTGTAGTAGTTGGCCACGACGGAGATGTTCGTGATCCAGGCGGACTCGCCTCGAGCCACGACTTCCACCTTTTGCGGAAACCGATTTGTCGCGACGGGGAGACTCTTGTCGACCACCTTCTCCTGGCCGAGCAGCGGATTGAAGAGGGGATCCGAAGGGTTCTTCGGTTCGCTGAACTTGCGGTGGAAAGGATCCAGTTCTCGGAGATCGTCGAGCCGCTCGTTCTCGGTCTTGTCGAAATCGAAGACATACCCTGAGTTCGCATAGGGGAAATGAGCGAAGGTGGACTTACCGCCGGTGGAGCGAACCTCTCCGTTGTCCGGGTCGGAGTACGTAGCGTTGAGGTTGAGGACGATGGGGCAGAATTCGAACTGCTCGTCGGGGATCATGACGATCGAGGCCGGGTTGGCGTGCATCGCGGTCGCCGCGACCGGGCCCGTCCAGGCCATTTCGGCGCCGCCCCGCCCCATGCCTTGCGTACCGTAGGCGGGAGGCTTGAGGCCGTCGGACGCCGTGGTATCAGAGTTCAGAACCAGCGCGGTCGCCAGGACCGCCGCGACCAGGAGTGCGCCCTTGCGTGGATTCACACCGTCCCTCACGCGCCCGGGCGGAGGTCGCTCACCGACGGAGGAAGGGGAGGCGTACGGCCTGCCAGATCCACCACCGGCGCCGTCGCGGAACCTTTCGCGACAGGCTCTCCGGGAAGAGAGAAACCGGGGATCTCGACGCGATGCGAAGCCGCTCTTTCCACGGCGCCTCGCCGAAGCGGAGCCACTCCAGCACCGAATCGAGGTGTACGACCACCACCGGAAAGCGCGCGTTATAGCCGAACGCCGTAGCCGGTTCAACAGAATTATCGAACCGCTCGGGTGGATGGGTGTGGATCTCCTCCACCGACCCGTTGCAAAACCGAAGTTCGACGGCCGCGAGCGCGCGACCTCGATCTTCGACGACGAATCCGAATCGACTCTCCCCGTTCTGGCGGATCACCTCGCGCAGGACCCCGGCCACTCCGCGCCGAAGGAGGAAATCCACGTCCAGCGGGAGGAAGATCCATCGAGCCAACCATACGGTGAATCGGGAGAGTCCGCTCGGTCGAGGAGCGACGTCCCACCAATCCCCGAAGCGTTTCGCGAATCTCCCGGCCTCGGCGAAGTGCGCGGGAGCGAAGTAGAAGTCCCACTTCTCGCGATGAAGCCAATCGCGGACGAATTTCAGGAGAGGCTCGGCTCGAAGGGCGAGGGTTCTGGGCGCGACGCCGCTCTCGACGAGGCGTTGCGCCAATCCTTCGAAGGGACCGCGGTCCGCTACCCGGATCGCGAGCTTGCGGGTGTGGAGCACGGTGGTGAAGTCGGGTCCTCGCACGGCCACGGCCGCCTCCGGGGCCGGGACGTCCGGAAGGCGAAGGTGATTCGGGTCGACGTGGCGCATTCGGCGCATCCAGCGGAACATCGCCTGGAACACGGGGGGAACCGGATGGAAGCGGATCCATCCGTTTTCGATCGCGGTCCGCGCCGCGACGAAGAGCTTCCTCCAGTCGTACCCGGCCTCGCGGAAGAGTTCGAAGAAGCGAAGGTCCGCGATCTTGACCCAATCGGTCCGCGGCAACCCCTGTCCCGTCGAGCGATCGTTGGCTAGGGAGAGAAGCTCAGGTCCCTCCAGGGGGACGATTTCGGGGAGGTCGAGAGGACGGACCGAGACGAAGTGCCCGTCGCGCGTGTCCTCGAAATACGAGCGGACCACCCGTCCGTGCCCGTCGTGGACGACGGTCGCCAAGCGCGCCGGCTGGAACAAGAGAGTTCGCCAGAGGGCTCCGAGGAGGGGATACACCGCCGCGTAGTCGACCTCGAGCGGCGAGAAGAGAACCCGGACGCGCGCCTCTTCGGGCGAGAGCTCGGCGCCGAGGCTCAATCGATGCGCGACGTGGCAGAGTCTCTCCCAACTCTGCCGGAATTCCACCGAGGCCCACTCCAGGAGATCTTCGACGGACGATTTCATGCCCCGGTTATAACGCGTCGCGTCATCCGAATCAAGTTACCGCGGCTTGCGGAGGATCTTCGTTTGGCTGTCGAGGCCGAGGTATTCGTAGACTTTGACGATGAGGGCGCGCATTCCGCCGGACTTCGAGAGGAACTCTTCGGCGCCCAACTGTTCCAGCCGGCGCTCCAAGTTCGGATTCGCCTTGATCGCCTCCCGGGTGTGCGCCGAATAGACGATCACTTTCGCCATTTGCGAGGTGCGCAGCCGGTGCAACTCCTCGAGAACCACGTCCCCGGTGAGATCGGGGAGCATGAAATCGACGAGGACGAGATCGGGCTGGTACTGCTGCGCGACCATCAAGCCGTCCTTCCCCCATGTGGCGAACTTCGCCTCCAGCCGGGGGTCTCGCTCGAGCTCCAGCTTCATGATGTTGGCGAAGTTGATCTCGTCGTCGATGATGAGGATCCTCTTGCGCACGGCCGGTACGGGCATTCCGGATTCGGGGTTCTTTCGCGTGCGCTGGATGTAGTCCTGGAGGTCGGAGGCCTTGATGTAGTACTCGCCGGTGTTCTGTAGAAGGTCGGCGAGGAGAAGGCCGTCCTTGATCGCGCACCGAAGTTCGTCTTCGGAGACTCCTGCGGTTCGCGCGGCCTCGGGAAGGGAATAGACGCGCTTCTCCATCGGGGGAATTGTATCCCGTCCGGGGGGGGCGGAGTCAAGGCGCCGCGATTCTGGACAACCCCTCGGCACAAGAGTACAAGGGAGCGTTTCCGGAGGGGAGTCGGTTGATCTCGCTTTGGTTCGCCGTGGCGTTCGCGCTGGCGCAGGACGACAAACGCCAGGAGGCGAACCGGCTGGAGAAAAAGGCGGAGCAGGCCGAGAGCGAAAGGGAGCGGGACCGATTCCGGGCCGAGGCGTGGGCCCTTCGGGCGGAGGCGTTCGCCGAAGAGGGGCAGTGGGATGCGTCCCGCGACGCGTGGCTCCGGGCCCGTGCCTACGGGTGGACGGGACCGATGCCGACCGGTCGGAAGAGCGACCGCCGCGAGGGCGTCGCCGAGGAGCGAGACCGGCCGCTCGGGGTTCCCAAACCCGAATGGCCCAAGGAGCCCACTCTGTGGGATCGCTTCGCCTTTCGGCCCTATCCCTCCACGCGCAACGGCGCCGTACACAACCTCGTCCATCTTCCCCCTCCGGAGGAAGCCTCGGTTCTCCCCGCCGGCACGTGGCACTTCCAGGCGATGGCCGACTTCACCCTGGCGAAGTTCGAAGAGGAAGCCCAAGGCGGTACAACCGAGTGGAAGGTGGCTCACCTCGGGGCGCTGGCGGAACTCGACTATGCGATTCTCTCCTGGCTCGAAGTGGGCGCCCGACTCGCGGTCGGCGAACTCTTCTCCGCCGGCGCCGACGTCGTCGTCTTCGAAAAGGGCTTCCAAATCGTTCCCCCCGGCGTGCGTTCTCTCAATCTGGAGTGGGTCGCTCCCCGCGTCAAAGCGGCGGTGCCCACGCCCATCGTCGATCTCGGGTTGCTCGTCGAATTCAAGATCCCCGTCGCTTCCGAAGAGGATCTTCTGACCGCGAAAACGTTCGACCTCGCTCTGGGCGCGCTTCTGAGCCGGAAGATCGGCGACGATTTCGCGATTCACGCCGGCGGGGGCTTCATCCTTCCCATCGCCGAGACGGAGACGTTCTTCGACAACACGAACCTATCCACGTTGCCGGCGACGAACGAAGTGGCCACGGTGATCCACTATTCGGCCGGACTCGTGTGGAGACCGCTCGAGATCCTCTCCTTCGGCCTTCAGGCGGAGGGGAACACGGCCGTTTTCAAGAACATCCAGGTGCTGGACAAATCGCAACTTGCCCTCACCCTCTTCGGCCGCCTGCGGATGGCCGGGGACGCGTTCGGGGCGCTTGCGGTCGGGACCGGATTCGGCGATCTCTCCGCGGACTTGTCCGTGTCCTTCACCGTCGACCTCGTGCTCTGATGCCGGCGGCGATCGAGTCGCGGCCCGACTGATCAGGGGCGGGAGTCCCTGAGCGCCTCCGCGGCCGCTCGTCGCGCTTCCTCTGGCAACGAGTCGTCCCATGCGATCGACTCCAGCACGGGTCGAAGAAGGGAGGCGTCCGCCTTCCCCGCGGCGAGGGCGCGCGCCGCGGCGATCCGGACTTCGGCCGAAGCGTCCCGCGCCCCTGTTGCGATCACCCGCGCATCCGAATCCGAAAGCGGACGCGCCGCCAGGAGTTCCATCGATTCGACCTTGAGGGAATCCGGCGCCTCGCGGATGTTTCGACGGGCCTCCTCCCAAATCCCTTCCGGGAGACCGTCGGGGATCTCTTGGAGGAGAAACGCGGCGGTGGCGCGCACGGCCACCTCGGGATCGCGGAGAAAGAGATCCGAGACTTCGCCTTGAACTTCCCTTCGGCCGAGGAGCGCGTGAAGGCCGACCGCTCGTTGCGGAGCTTCGCGGAGGATCGCCATCGCCGCGGGAATCCGATCCGGGGTGAGGAGCCGTTGAAGCTCGCGCGCGAGCTTGAACATCGATTCCTCGTCGAGGTTTTCCGCGAGGAGGGCGATCGCCTCGTCCACCTCGGACGGCTTCAGTTCGAACGAATCCGAGGAGAGTCGGTGCCGGATATCGGAATGGGAAGGACGCCGGGACAAGGCGCCGACCGCCGCGCCGGCGAGACGTGCCCAGCCGCTCCCTTCCGGGGCGTCCAAGTGCGGAACCGATTCTTCCTCCTCGTTCGGAATCGGCCGCGGCGAGACCGTCGTCTGCGCCGAAGGCCAGAGCGCGACCGCCAGGACGACCGCCAGCACGCCCCCCATCGGCGCTGCCGCCCACCGAAAGTTCATTCGGAGATCACTCCGTAGTACCGTGCCATCCAGTACGGGAGGGTGTAGTCGACGCCGGGCTCCTCCACGGTCCCATCGCCGCCGGATTGCAGACGGAACGGATCGCGCTGCCAGAGGAAATCGGTGGAGGGCCGCTTGTCCGGCGGAAGAGGGTACTTCGAGATCACGACCGGTTGGCCCGTCGGTGCTCCATCAAGATCCAGCCCAGGCGCGGACACGCCGAGGGGCGTGTACACGGCCGTCTCCACCCCCGTGACGGTGAACGACACGTCTCGCCGATGGCGCTTGAGGAAAAGCTGCAGAAGCGATTTCGTCTCCGGACCGTACGTTCCGGCCTGCGAGGCCGAAATCCCGATGGCGCACATGTTGAAGTGGGCCTGCAGGTGATGGTGCAGCGCCTTCCGAAGGATCCGGAATCCCTTGTACGCCCGTTGCCAGAAGAGCGGGATCGTCTCGAGCCGGAGATAGGTGTAGAAAGTGCCGTGCTCGAGGTTGAACTTGTAGTAGCTGCCCACGGGGTCGAAGGTCATCGTCCACGGCCCGAACCAGGCGAGGTCCGCGAGATACGCGTGCTGCCAGTAGGCCGCCGTGTACTTCGCGGGATTCATCTTGCGTCCCGAACGCACCCACGCCAACTCCTGGGCGGGGTTCATGTGCCACATCGTCGAGATCGAGCCGTCTTTTTTGTAGGCGACCCACTTGTTCGCCAGCAAGTAGTCCAGGAGTTTTTCCAGACTGGCCCGGCACTTAGCCTTGATGCCGGCGTCGTTCACGAAGTCGTAGGCGGTGATCAGGCCGAAGAAGACTCCCATGTACTGGTCGCGCGAGATGAAATCCCACATCACGTGCGGCGTGCCGTTCCAGTCGAGTACGTAGGTCCCTTCGCCGGGCGTCCCGTACGTCGATACGGGCGCGACGGCGCGGTTGAGAAGACCGGACGTGCCTCGCATCGCGGCGAGTTGCTCGATTCCCTCCAGCATCGTCAGGATCAGCGCCTTCGCCTGCGGATCGGAGGTCATCTTGAAGCGGAAGGCCTCGGCCGCCAAGGCGTGGCCGGTCCAGATGGCCGAATCGCCCCAGCCGCCGTAGCCGGTGACCGTCCCCGGGTCGGCTCCCCACGACTCCTCCCAGCTTCCGGAGTAGGGTGTCTGGAAACGGGTCGACACGAGCGTCTTGTGCGGGAGGTGGTATTGCTGAAGGCTCTGGGAGATCTTCACCGCGGGAGTCTTGTAGTCGAACGCGGACGGGGCTCCGACGCCCGGTCCACCCGAACCCCACGAGGCCGGTTTCCCTTCGAGCCCCGCCAACGACGGCATGAGCGATCCGAGGGTGTCGTCGGCCATGTCATGGAGCTTCGCGTTGATGAACGGCTTGAGGATCCACGAGAGGACGTCGAGATACCACTTGTTCGTGTCGAGGGAGAGGGTGAAGCCGACCTGCGGCTTGTAGACCTTGGAAACCTTGGGAGCCTCCGGGTTCGACGAGTTGAGATCCGCTCGGGCGCGCGCCCAAAGATTGGTCACGTTCGCCGTCACGGTGAATTTGTCCGTGATCCAAAAGAAGAAAACCTTGCGTTTCACCTTCACCTTGGCCGTCACCTTTACGCCCCACGATCCCACCAGGGGCACCCGCGCGCGCAGACCCGAGGTGTCGAGTTTCTCGAATCCCGGCGGCGGCGCGATGTGCGTCGAGAGACCGTAGACGTCGTAAATCCAAACCTTGGTGTCCCCTTGATCGTGGTACGTGTTGGCGATTTCCTGCAGAGACTCCTTGAGCTTGTCGTGGGCGAGCTGTTTGCCCGGATTCGCCCAGAAGGAGGCGAATTGAGCGTTCATCTGATGGCGCGCGGCTTGATTCACCGCGTCTTGAGATCGGGCCGACGGAGCCACGACGAGCGGAAGCAGAGCGAGAAGCCGAAGTCGCATCATCTTGATCCCTCCCCTAATAGGCGCGGGAGAGTATCAGGGACGAGGTGCGAGATCAAGTTCAATTGTGCAGCATATGTTGATATGATTTTTCGCCATGAGAAAACCTCGTCGCAAACGATCCGAACCGAAATCGCAAGGGCTCTCGCCCGCCGAGTGCCGGGCGGCGGCGCCTCCCGAACTCCGGGAAGTCGTCGGGCGCATCGAGTCCGAGGGCGGCGCCCTCCTCGCCTCCTATCGAGAGCCCCTCGGCGGGGCCTGGACGCTCCTCGCGGCGCTCCCGATCGAGCGCGTCCGTCCAACGCCCTTCCAGCGGGATCTCTCCGAGACGCACGCGAAAAGACTCACCGAGACGATCGGAAAACTCGGACGATACTTGGACCCCATCGTCGCCGTGCCTGCGGAGGACGGGTGGTGGACCCCGAACGGACGCCATCGTCTCGAAGCGATGGCGCGCTTGGGTGCGAAAGCCATCATCGCTTTGGTGGTCCCCGAATCCGAAATCCAGTACAAGATCCTCGCTCTCAACATCGAAAAGGCGCATAACCTCCGCGAGAAATCGCTCGAGGTCGTCCGGATGTACCGGGCGCTGGCGGCCAAGGCGGCGGCGTCGGAGAGCGATCACGCCCTGGAATTCGAGGAGCCGGCCTTCGCAACGCTCGGGATCTGCTATGAGAAAAACGGCCGCTTCGGCGGAGGGGCCTATCAGCCGATTCTCCGGCGCGTGGACGGATGGTTCGAGCGTCCGCTTCCCGAGTCCCTTCCCTTGCGGGAAAGGCGGGCGGCGAAGATCGAGGAGCTGGACACCTGCGTCGGCGAGATCGTGAAGGCGCTTCAGGCGAAGGGATTCAAGAGCCCCTTCCTTCGCGCCTTCGTCGTGGCGCGCGTGAACCCTTTGCGGTTCATGAAGACGATGCCCCCGTTCGACGAGGCGCTGGGCGACATCCTCAAGCGGGCGCGACGGTTCGACGCCGACAAGGTAAAGGAGACCGAGATCGCCGCCTCGGCCGGTCCGATAGAAGCCGACGGATAAGGAATCCGGCTCCAGATTGGATTCTGACCATTCGCGCCCGGCATTCCGACACTTCCCGGAGGGCCCGACTTTTGCGTCGTCCTCCCCGTGGGCAGCTCGGCCGGTTCCCCGCGCGTGGACTTTCCCTCGGTATGCGATGTCTCGGAAGTGCCCGGGAGGGACATCGGGAAGTTCCTCTTGGTGTGCCGTGCCGGCCGGGGAGGCATGGGCGAGGTCTGGAAGGCATGGTCCAAGGACCTGCGCCGAGAGGTCGCGATCAAGTTCGCTGCGGGACAGGAGGAAGAGGACGCTCGCCGATTCTTCCGCGAAGCGCAACTGGCCGGCCGACTTCATCACCCGAACATCGTTCCCGTGTATGACGTCGGGGAGTACCATGGACGACCCTACCTGGTCATGCCGTGGATCGACGGGACCACCATCGAAATGGCCGAGCTCGGTCACGAGGGGCTCGTCCGAGCGATGGTCGATATCGCTTCGGCGGTAGACTACGCCCATCGGGAGGGGGTCATCCACCGGGATATCAAACCGCAGAACATCCTCGTCTCCGGAGCGACGCCTTACGTCACCGATTTCGGACTCGCCCGCCAGCGGAGTACCCGGACCTCGCTCACGGTGAGCGGAATGGTCGTCGGAACTCCGGAATACATGAGTCCGGAGCAGGCGATGGGGCGTCACGCGCTCGTGGACGAGCGCGCGGATGTGTATTCGCTGGGAGCCACCCTCTACCGCCTGGCGACCGGCATCCCCCCGTATGATGGCGCGGATCCGGTGACGGTACTGTCGAGGGTGGTGTACGGCGACCCCCCGGCTCCTCGAAAGGTTCGTCCGACTCTTCCGAGAGACTTGGAGACGATCATCCTGTGCGCGATGGCACGGGAACGCCGGCATCGATACCGAAGCGCGGGCGCCTTGGCGGAAGATCTCCGGAAATTCCTGAACGGGGAACCGATCGGCGCCCGACGTCCCGGTACGTTCCATCGCCTGCAGCGTCAGGTGCGCCGCCATCGAGGCGTGGTTTCCGTCCTTGCGGTGACTCTCGTCCTCCTGACGGCCGGAGGGACCGCGCATTGGTTCCAACGAAGGGCTATGATGCGGGCTCTCGTTGCGGAAAGAGAATGGCGTCGGGAACAGGAAAACCGGCGCGCCCGGGCGCGAGCCGAATTCGATCGAGGTGTCGAATTCGCGCGCCTTCTGGAGGGCTCTCTTTCTCGGCCCGACGGCTCGGCGGCCGACGAGCGGCGGCTCGTGGACGGCGCTCTCGATCGGTTTCGATCGGCGCTGGAGATGGACCCCGAATGTGCCCCCGCCGCGTACCACGTCGCGCGGATCCAGCTTGAACTCGATCATCCGGCGGAAGCCCGGGAATGGTGCTCGGTCGCCATCCGCGTTTCGCCCCGGCTTGCGGCGGCCTATCTCCTGCGCGCCCAAATCGACTTCGAGCGGTACCAAGCCCTTCGCTGGGACCCGGAGAACGGGACGACGATCGACTCTGGAGATGCGTCCAAGATCCTTCGAACGATTCAGGAAGATCTGGAGTGTGCGAAATCGTGGGAATCCGGGGCGGTTCATCCGCACTATTCCCTCGGCCTGTGGGCGCTCGTGCGAGGGAAGTGGGCCGAATGTGTCGAAGCCTGGAGGCAATACCTGGAGGAGCGGCCGGAAGACTGGCGGCTCCATCAGCTTTTGGCCACGGTTCTCCAGCAGGCGGGGCAGAGCGAGATCGCCTTCGAGCATGCCGATCGGGCCGTCCGCATCCGCCCGCGCTCGGCCTCGAGCGTGAGCCGGCGAGGCTTGGCCCACCTGCGATTGGGAAGAGTGGAGGCCGCGCGGGAAGATGCCGATCGTGCCCTCTCCCTCCGACCGGATCAGCCCCAGTCCTGGTTGACGCGGTCCATTTGCCGCAAACTCAAGGGGGACTTCTCCGGATCGGTGTTGGACATGGACCGATATCTGTCGGCCTATCCGACCGATCGACGGGTATGGTTTCATCGGGGGAATGTGGCTCTGCACCTGAAGCGTTTGAAGGAGGCGGAGTCGAACTTCAGCCGAGCCCTGGAGATCGACCCCACATACGCGGAGGCTTGGTTGAATCGTGCGGTGGTGCGATTCCGGACCGACGATCTTGCGGGGGCCCTTCTCGATTTGGCGGTCGTCTTGGACCTTCGTCCCGGGAAACCGGAAGCGCTGGCGGCGCGGGGAAAGATCCGCCGTAGATGCGGCGATCTCCCCGGGGCGATCGCGGACTACACCGCCGCCCTCGTCTCGAGGCCGCTCGATCCCGACCTCCACTATTCCCGGGGCAACGCGCGGCGCGACCTCGCGGATTTGGGTGGCGCCCTCTGCGACTTCCTGGAGGCCGTGCACCTCGATCCGAAGCGGGCCGAGGCGCAGGCCAATCTCGGGCTGCTCTATGAAACGCTCGCGGACCGGCAGGCCGGCGTGCCCATCGACCTCCTCGGATCGGCCGAGCGGCATCTGGCGCGGGCCGTGGAGGTGGGAGGAGAGAACTGGTCCTATCGCGCGAGTGCGGAGGGTTGGCTTGCGCGGGTTCGTCTCAAACTTCGGAAAGTCTCACTTCCGGTCTACTGACCTTTGATCCCCGGCCTGGACTGGGCTATACTTCCGGCGGAGAGATGGGGCACGCCGGAACGCATGCCTCGACGATCGTCGCGTCCAGTCAGGAGGGGAGAGAAGATGGCCTCCGCTTTGGCCAAACCGCAGGAGCAGCCCAGACTTGCACCCGTGACGGCGATCAAACCCGCCGCCGAGCATCTGGCGAAGAAGCAGCGGGAGATCTCCGTTTCCGAGTTCTTCGCGAAGAACCGGCATCTCTTGGGATTCGACAATCCGCGGAAGGCTCTCCTGACCACGGTCAAGGAAGCCGTCGACAACTCGCTCGATGCCTGCGAAGAAGCCCGCCTTCTCCCGGAAATCGAAGTTCGCGTCGACGTGGCCTCGTCGAACGGCGCCAAGCCGCCGCCCTCGCAGGCGGAGCGCTTTCTCGTGAGCGTCGTCGACAACGGCCCCGGCATCGTCAAGCAGCAGATTCCCCGCGTCTTCGGAAAACTGCTCTACGGATCGAAGTTCCACCGCTTGCGAATGAGCCGGGGGCAGCAGGGGATCGGCATCTCCGCGGCCGGGATGTACTCCCTACTCACGACCGGGAAGCCTATTCGCGTCACCTCCCGCATCGGGGAGAACAAGAAAACGCACTACTTCGAACTTCAAATCGACACGACGCGCAACGAGCCCAACATCCTCAAGGACGAGGAGGTCGAGTGGGACCGGCCTCACGGCACCAAGGTGGAGTTGGAAATCGTGGGGAAGTATCAAAAGGGGAGGCTCTCGGTCGACGAGTACCTCGAGCAAACGGCGATCGCGAATCCCCACGCGCGATTCGTGTACGTGGATCCCGAGGGAAACCGGATCGAATTCCCCCGGACGGTGGAAGAGCTGCCGCGGGAACCCAAGGAAATCAAGCCGCACCCCTACGGCGTCGAGCTCGGGGTGATGATGAAGATGTTGCTGGACACGAACTCCCGGACGCTTTCGGGATTCCTCCAGTCTGATTTCTCGCGAGTCTCTCCCTCGGTCTCGCAGGCAATTTGCGGGGCGGCGGGCCTCGAACCCAACATGCGTCCCTCTCGTGTCGCGGCTCAAGAAGCGGAGACGCTCCACAAGGCGATCCAGACGGTCAAGATCATGAACCCGCCCACGGACGTCCTTTCGCCGATCGGCGAGAAGGCGATTCTCGCGGGGCTCTACAAGCAAATTCGCGGCGACTTCTATACCGCCGTCACGAGGAGTCCGGCGGTGTATCGGGGAAATCCATTCCTCATCGAAGTCGGACTGTCCTATGGGACGGGCCAGGCGGCACTGACGCCCAAGCCGGAGGAAGATCCGTTGGCCCCGGTGGCGGAAGGAGAGGAGAAAGAAGCGGAGGTTCCGCTCGCGCGGCTCATGAGGTTCGCCAATCGCGTGCCCCTGCTCTACCAGCAAGGGGCGTGCGTCGTGTACAAAACGGTCGTCGAGACGGCGTGGCGGAAGTACGGAATCTCCCAATCGAGGGGGGCGCTTCCCCAAGGACCGCTGGTGATTTTCGTGCACATGGCGAGCGTGTGGGTTCCCTTCACGAGCGAGTCGAAGGAGGCGATCGCGGACTACGACGAGATCCGCAAGGAGATCAAACTCGCCCTCCAGGAAGCCGGACGGCGGCTGGCGGCATTCATCCGTCGTCGGGATCGCGCGCATCTTGAGCTCAAGCGGAGAGACGTCTTCGAGGCGTACATCGAGGAGGTCGCGGCCGCCTGTCGGAGGCTCAAGAAGGGCAAGCTCGACGCAGAACGCCTCCGGAAACAGCTCGCCGCGATCGCCCATGCGAAGACGGGGGGCGAGAAGACGGACGAGATCGCCGGGGAAAAGGCCGGAGCGCCCACCGTGGAGAGTACGATCATCGTAACGCCCGAGGGGCCGATGGGGGCCATCCCCGGGAACGAGGAAGAATGAAACGAAGCAGGACGGTGGAAGACAAGCTCGTCGGACTCGCGGACCTCGTCATCGAGGCCGCGAAGAAGAAGATGGACCCGGAGATCTCGATTCCGGTCCGCGCCCTCTCCAACGTGAATTTCAACGCGAAGAAACGGATCATCGAGATGGGGAAGGGCACTCAGGAGCGGAGCTTCTTCAATCTCGGGATGGCCAAGAAGTTCATGCAGACGATGCTGGTCGCCGACGCCTTGGCGGAACTCCAGCGCGCGGATTGCACGACTTCCCTCCGGGAGATCTACTATCGGACGAAGCACACCCTTCGCGACTCCAGCGAGAACACCTTCGATGCGCAGGACGAGAGCGATCCGATTCTCGAAGACGTCGAGGTCACGCTCGAATCGTTGCGGGAGGAACTGCACGTGGCGGCCGAGGGGCGCGGGAGCATCGTCGGAAACGTCGTTCTCGTGGACGACGGGGATTCGATCGATTGCTCCAAGGCGGGGAAGAGCGGCCACACGGTTCCTTCGATCGTCGAGGAGCCCGACATCCGAATCAAGAAATGCGCCGCGGAGTTCGTCCTGCTGGTCGAGAAGGCGACCCAGTTCAATCGACTGTCGGAAGATAAGTTCTGGAAGAGGCACAACTGCGTCCTGATCACCGGCAACGGTCAACCTCCTCGGGGAGTCCGCCGTCTGTGTCGCCGGATTCACGACGAATGGAAAAAGCCCGTGCTCATCCTCGTCGACAACGACCCGTGGGGGTACTACATCTACTCGGTGGTCAAGCAGGGGTCGATCAACCTGGCGTTCGAGAGCCAGCGCATGGCCATTCCCAATGCGAAGTTCGTCGGACTGTCGAGCCTCGATGCCGAAATGCACGGTCTTCCGCGCAACGTGGGGATCAAGCTGAACGAAAAGGACGTGTCGCGCGCGAAGGAGATCCTGGCGTACCCGTGGTTCCAGAAGAAGGAATGGCAGCGCGAGATTCGGCGTATGCTTTCCAGTGGGCTCAAGTACGAATTGGACGCGCTGGCGAACAAAGACTTCCGCTATCTTACGACCGATTACTTGCCGAAGAAACTTAAGGACAGGGACTGGCTCGATTAGCGGGGCCGAAACTATTTTTTCGCTCGAGCTGAACTCGAGCCGCCCTCATTCGTCTAAGTTGGTGAACGACGGAGGGCCATGTACCTGATTCGCGTAGTCCTGATCGCCGTCCTGAGCCTCGGCGTCACCGCCGGGGCGGCCTATTTGGCGCTTCGGCGCTCGAATCGCGAAGATCCCGAGAAGACCCGTATCGAACTCCTCGTGCGGAATCTGGGCGATCGGAATCCGGATGTGCGGCGCAACGCGGAGTCGGAGCTCCGCCGATTCGGTCCCAAGGCGGCGGAAGCCCTTCGCGAAGCCGGTCGATCCTCGAATCCCGCCGTGGCCGAGCGGGCGAAGAAACTGCTCACGGAAATCGGCAAGCCCTCCGACTCGGTCGGCAAGACGGATCGACCCCCGGAGCGACGGCCCGAAGAAACGAAGAATTCCCCGCCCGAGGGCGCCGGAGTCCAAGTCGACATCAGCCTTTCGCAGGAGAATTTTCGCGGGATTCCGCGCTTCTATGTGCGGCTGGTGAATCGGGATGCCGCCCCCTATGTGGTTCTCCGCGACCGCGCGCACGGTCGATTCTACTACGGTCGGTTCGCTCGATTCGAGATCGTCGATGCCCAGGGGAAAACGGTCGTCGTTCCGGCGGATGTCCTTCCGCCCTCGACCGCCGCCAAGCCGGAAGCGGTGGTCCTGAGCTCCGGGGAATCGCTCGATCTCTATGCGGGGCAGGACGACTCGATGACCGGGATCGGCGCGACTCTGGAGCCGGGGAGCTATAGCCTGCGGTTCCTCTACGACGCTTCCTCGGAGGGAGCCTATCGGCGCGTCCTCTTGACCGCTTCGGGCGGGGGAGTGCCCCTCCCTCCGATGGTCTTGGCGTCCGCGGCGGTTCGGTTCACCGTGGCGAACTAGCCGGCGGCCTCGCCGCGATCATCACATACCAATGAGTGAGGTGAAGTTCCCCCTTCACCTTCTCGAACCGGAAGGCGCTCCGTTGCGGCTCGGACATCCCGGCGAGGATTTCTTCGATACGCCGGACGTTCGCCGGGGAGACTCCCTCCGTCAGCGAGGTCAGCGGACGGTGTTTGGTGTACGGCTCGAGAGAATCGATGACGAAACCGGCCTTTTCCAGCATCGCGCGCCACTCGCTCGGCCGATACTGTCGGACGTGCGATTCGTCGTGAAGGCGATCGAGCTCGTTCATCGTCGCATCCACGAAATCGTCTTCGGGAACGCTGCGGTCGTCGAGGACGAGGCGGCCCTCGGGCGCCAATACGCGGCGCATCTCGGCGAGAGCGGCGTCGATGTTCGAGAAATGGTGCGGCGCCCGGCGAGAGGTTACGATGTCGAACGACCCGCTTCGATAAGGAAGTCGATGGACGTCCGCTTGATGAAGGAAGACGTTTCGAATTCCGCGATCGCCGGCCAGCGTCCTGGCTTCGCGAAGCATCTCGCGGGTGAGATCCGTGGCGACGACGGCGGCGCACCGGGGGGCCAGCGCCAAGGCCGTGTGTCCCGCGCCCGTCGCGACATCCAGGCATCGCGCAGTCGGAAAGGGCCGGGCCAGTTCCACCACCCGCGCGAGGATTTCGGCGTCCGTGTGGGTCGCGCTCGTCGCATAATGCGCCGCGCGCTCTCCGAAAATTTTCTGGGCGGCCTTTTCCGGGCTCGTCATGGGTTCCGAATCCTCCAAAGCGAAAACGTCTTCCCTTCGAAGCCGCGCACCTCGCTTTCGAAGCGCGCCGCTTCGAGGGTGTCTCGGGCCAGAATGTCGCGCATCTCGGGGTCCGTGGCGGCGGAGTCGGACAGGACCAGCTCGGATCCGCCGGCGAGGCTCTCCAATCGGGACGCGATATTGACGGTGGATCCGAAGTAGTCGAGCCGGTCGTTCTGATTCACCGCGAGGACGGGCCCGGCGTGGAGGCCTCCCTTCAGAACGAGGGAGGGCCTCTCCTTTCGTTGCGCGAGCGCCCGTTGGACGGCGAGAAACGCGCGGAGAGCGCACGCGGGCCTGCGGAAGACGGCGAGGACGGCGTCGCCCATCGTCTTGACGAGCGAGCCTCCTTCGGCGTCCACGGCCGAGCGCAAGAGGTCGAAGTGCGCCATGACGCGGCCGAAGGCGGGAGCGTCGCCGATGGTGCGATAGAGATGCGTGGAACCGGAGAGGTCGGTGAAGAGTACGGTGAGACTCTCGATCCCCAAGCGCACGTCGGGTCGGAGCGCCTCGCGCCCGAACAGGTCTCGGAAGAGCTGGAGCGTCGTCACGTCCGCCGCCGTGGCCGCCTGGGCGCTCCACTCGGCACGCTCCACGATGAAGAGCTTCTCCTCGGCGGTGGCGTTGAACAGCCGGATCGCCGTATCGGGCCGGGCAATCGCCTCCTCGGAAGGCCATCCTTGGGGGTCCAACCGGATCGAAGCCTCCGGCCGACCGGCCTCTCGGACGCGGAGCGATACCCACCCGGCGACTCCCAGGGCGCGGACCCGGTAGGCCTGAGTGTCGAGCCCCGGACGAACGGTGAGGTTTCCTCCGGCCGCGACGCGGTTCTGCGAGACGATGTGCGGCGTGAGCTGAGGGCCTCCGATGCAGTACTCGCGGAATTCGACCCGCCGCACCGCGGGGTTCGGCCGAAAGGTCACCTCCACCGAGCGGTCGAAGGACGCGACGAAATCGGCGTCACAGGCGTCGCAATGCCCGCGCTCGTCGAGGTCCGCCAAGCTCTTTCCGATTTTTTTCGCGCCGCGGCAGAGGGGGCAGAGAAGATCCCATCGGGCGTCCAGGAGGCCCTCCCGTGTGGCGCGGAGGCAGAGCTCCAACATTCGTCGCCGATCGACGTTCCAAGAATCGGCCAAAACGTACGGCCGGATCCGGGAAAGGGTAAGGTCGTCGCCGGTCGTCATGAGCCGAATCAAACGCTCAAGGAGAGCAGGATCGGCTCCCTGGGCTTTCAACTCCTGCTCAAGGGCCGAGAGACGCGCCTCTCCTTGCGGCGCGAGGATCGACGGAGCCGCGGGGGCCGGGACGGCGGAGAGTCGGTGGTCGTACGCCCGAAACGTCTCCTCGAAGCGAGCGCGCGTCCGGCGCCCGATCTTCCATGGGATGAGGAAAGTGCCGACCCAGTTTCGCGGTTCGGCACGGATGGAGTAGACGAGGCGAGTACCACCCTCCGGTCTGGACTCCAAGTCGGCGGTGGCGAGAATCTCGGAGACCGGCCCCGTGTGGAATCGGCGCAGAATGCTGTAGTGGTACGGTCGGATCCATTCGAACGGGTACTCGTCCCATTCGAGGGTCATTCCCAATACACGCATCGCGAGGCGCTGCCGACCGCCGTCGATGGAGATTCGATGGACCTCAGGGAGTCCGGTATCGCGGTTGAATCTGTTGGTATCGGCTACGAGATCCCACAACGCCTCGGGGGGAGCGCGGAGATTCCATTCCCAGCGGTAGCGGAACTCGCGGTCCGGCATGGTGCCGATTGTAACAGGTCGGCGCCCCGGCACCTGTGCCGGGGCGCCGCACGGTCTCGAAATCTAGAGGCGCTTTTCCGCCGCTTCCCACTCGATGTTGCCCAGAAACGCTTCGACGTACTTCCCGCGCTCGTAGGGCTTGTAATCCGGAACGAACGCGTGCTCCCAGCAATCGATGACGAGAATCGGCTTATAGCCGGCGGGGTTGCCGTCGTTATGGAGCGTCACCCAGTGGTTGGAGAGCCAGCCGCTCCTGGGATCTTGGTAGAGAACGGCCCAGCCGATGCCGCGCATCCCGGCGACGGCCTTGAAGTCCGCCAGGAAGGTCTCGTAACTGCCGAAGCTCTGATCGAGCGCGTTCGCCAGCTTGCCTCCCTTGGGCAGGGGCTTCCCGCCGGGGGCCAGGTTGTCGAAGTAGTACTCGTGGAGGATCATCCCGTTATACTCGAAGCCCAAGCGACGGGTCATCTCGGCATACACCGGATCGGCGCCCGCCGCTTTGCCCTCCTTCGCCAGTCCCCAGAGGCGCTCGGTGAGAAGATTGGAATTCTTGACGTACCCCTCGTAGAGCTTGAAATGGTCCGCGAGCTGCTGATCCGAAATGCCCTTCAGACCCTTGAGATTCCCCCACGTTCGCGCCTCGTACTTTTTTACGTCGGCCATGATCAGTTCTCCTTATTTCTTCTTTCCCGCCGAAAGGGTCTTGTCTCCGCGCTTCCAGTTCGCCGGACAGAGCTCCCCGGTTTGGACCGCGTCGAGGGAGCGAAGCATCTCATCGATGGAACGGCCGACGCCGAGAGCGCTCACGAGCATGAACTGAAGTACGCCCTTGTCGTCGATGACGAAGGTGCCGCGATGGGCCAAACCCTTCTCCTCGTCGAGAACGCCATAGTCGCGGGCGATCTGCTTCGTGTAGTCCGCCAGGAGGGGGTAGGCCACGCCTTTCAGATCGCCGCGCTCCACCCACGCCTTGTGCGAGTAGACGCTGTCGCAGCTGACGCCGACGATCTCGGCGTTGCGTTCCTTGAACTCCTTGTGGCGCTCGCCGAGCGCCGTGAGTTCCGTCGGTCACACGAAGGTGAAATCGAGGGGGTAGAAGTGGAGGACGACCCACTTCCCCTTGAAGTCCTCGAGAGAGATCGGTTTGATCTCCCCTTCGACATAAGCTTGCCCCCGGAAGGCGGGAGCCGGCAATCCCGGACGCACCATGCTAGCGCTCCTTTCGTGAACAATCCGGACAAAGACCGCGGAAGACGACCGAAAACCCTCGGACCCGGTAGCCGCGGCTCAGCGACGGCAGAGTGACTCTCACGCCCGCCGGACCGCAATCGGCCACCCGGTCGCAGTGGGTGCAAAGAAAGTGGTGATGCGGAAGCGCGTTCCCATCGAACCGCGCCCCGCGACGCTTCGAAAAGACCCGGCCTGCCAGTCCCCATTCCACGAAGGCCGAGAGGATGCGGTAGACCGTGGCGCGAGACATCCCCGGCATCCGCCTCCGGACGGCGGCGTAAACGGCATCGGCGGTAGGGTGGTCCTCCCGAGCCGCGAGGAGCTCGTAGACCACTCTTCGCTGGGTCGTGACCGGGACCCGGCGTCGGCGACACGCCTCCCGAAGCGGATCGATCTCTTGCATCGAATTCCTAATTGATAAGAAATATCAACTAGGAATAATTGTCAACACATTCTTGCCGGCGTTACAACCGCCCGAATCGACCGCCGCCGCAGTGAGGGCAGATCAAGTCCCCCTGCGGGACGTCCTGGTTGCACGAAATGCAGAATTTCATCTTGGGCTGGAGCCGTTCGATAGGGGCGGCGGACGGCTGCGGGAGGAGAGGAGCAGGGTCGGGGGCGGGAGTTTTTGGCTGGTCTACGGGGGCGGTCGAAGACGGCACTACGAGGATCTCCCCGCACTGCGGGCAGTCCACCTCATAGCCCACGGCTCGAGCATCCGCCTGAAGCTCCGCGCCGCACTGGGTGCACGGAAACCGCACCGCCCGCACATTCATCATCGAATCGCCTCCGGGCGGGCCATTATAATCGAGGGAGCGCGCATGGCAAGCTTGCGAACGTTTGGCGGCCCGCGCTAAACTTGTCCGCCATGCCCAAACCCGTTCAGGTGGACTTCTCGGCGCTGACCCGCCACGAGTTTCGGATCCACAAGGAGGCCACCCTCCAGCGAATCGACGTCTACGTGCACAAACGCCTCCCCGAGTATTCGCGCACGTTGGTTCAGCGCCTCATCAAGGAGGAGCTCGTGACGGTGAACGGTCACCCTACGAAACCGAGCTACGTCATCAATCTCGGCGACGCCGTCGTCGTCGACGTCCCCAAACTGATCGAGCCTCACGTCGTCGCGAGCGACATTCCTCTGGATATCGTGTACGAGGACGATCACCTTCTCGCCATCAACAAACCTCCGCACTTCGTCGTCCATCCCGCGGCGGGACACTGGGACGATACCCTCGTCAACGCCCTTCTCCATCATTGCGGCGTCCTCCCCGAGACCGACGACGTCTACAAACCGGGGATCGTCCATCGACTGGACAAAGACACGAGCGGGATCATCCTTGCGGCGAAATCGCTCCGGGCCCACGGGGAGCTGACGAAGATGTTCCAGGAGCGGACGATCGAGAAAGAATACCGGGCCGTCGTCGAAGGCGAGATTCGGTTCGACGAGGACGTGATCGACAAAGAGATCGATCGGCACAAGAAGGATTTCGAAAAGATGGCCGTCGTCAAGAAAGGGGAGGGCAAGCCCGCGGTCAGCGTGTACCGCGTGTTGGAACGGTTCCGCGGATTCTCCTACGTGCGTGTCGAGCCCAAGACGGGACGCACCCATCAGATTCGGGTGCACTTGGCCTCGATCGGGCACCCCTGCGTCGCGGACTCGAGCTACGGAAGGCGCGACGCCCTATTCCTCCGCGACCTGGAGGTTGAAGCGGATCCCCGCGTTCCGGATTCCTTGGAGCCGGTGATTTGTCGGCAGGCCCTTCATGCCTTCCGGATTCGTTTCCCCCACCCCATCACGGGAGCGGACGTAGAATTCTCCGCACCGTTGGCGAAAGACATGGAGCTCTTGCTCGACCTTCTTCGCGATCATCGGCCGCTTATCGGCGCTCCTTGAGAAGGCCCTCCAATCGCCGGCGAACCCAGGCGTATTCCTCCTGGGCGACGGCTCGTTCGATCGCGCCTCGCTGGTGCGGGTCGAGCCGCAAGAGGGCCGAGGCCGAGGCGATGCGGACCTCGGGATCTTCATCGTCGAGAAGTCGTTCCAATCGGGGCGGGATCGTTGCGAAGCTCCGGTCGGCGACGGCGACGACGGCCACGTAGCGGACCCCCGCCTCCTCATCCTCCAGCGCGCCCAGAATCAGATCGTCGAGCCCGTGCCTGCGGGGATCGGCGGCTCCGCGGACGACGCTCGCCCGGACCTCCGGGTCCCGATGGTGCGTGAGCTCCCGAAGTCGGACGGAGATTTCCTTGTCGCTGATTTCGCGGGAGGCCGCCAATCGGAGGACTCGATCGTTCAGGACTGGATCGTCTCCCAGAAGCCCCACGAAATTGCCGGCCGACGCCTCCCGATCGAAGAGTTCGCGGAGGGCGCGGTCGGGCGAGAGAAGTCGCCCTTCGCGAAGTGCGAGCCGGAGCGCTCGGAGCGACTCTACGTCTCCGGTAGAGGCCACCAAGAAAAGGGCCGCCTCCGCGGCTTCCGGCGCGATCAGGGGAAGACGCTCCCGCACGGAGCGAACGATTTCGGGGGATCGGTAGGCGGCCAGGGCCTGGGTGAGGTATTGGATCGCCAGGCGCTGCAGGCGCGGATCCGGGCAGTCGAGACAATCGATCGCCTCGGAGACCGCGTCGAAGGTGCGCCGTTCCATCAGCGACTCCAGGGCAAGCCGACGGAGATGGGCGTCGTCGTGGCGGAGGACGCGGCGCGCCAGTTCGGGGGTTTGCGGCCCTCCGAAGTCGAGAAGCGTTTCCGCGGCTCCGAGGGCCAGATCGTATTCGCGGTGGGAAAGGAAACGGGCGAGATCTTCGATGCGCTCGATCTTTCCCCGCCGCACGAGCCCTCGAAGCGCCTCGAAGCGGATCGATTCCTTCGGATCTCCTGCGAGGTTCTCGAGGAGAGAGAGGATCGAACTCCCCTCCTGCGGAAGGAGTCGAAAGAGGGCCCATCGTCGGATCTCCTCCTCCTCGTCCCGGCCGGCGGCGAGAAGGACGGACACTCCCTCCATCCGGTAGAGCAGCTCCAAGGAGCGAAGTCTGCGATCGGAGTCGCGGGACTCGAGATGCTCCAGGAGTCGAGGCCGTACCCACCCGCGACATCGGAGGAGGTACGTTGCGGCTAATTCGCGCGGGTCTCCGTCTTGACTCAGATAGAGCGCCAGAGTGATCTCCAGGGCACCGGCTCCGCGGCGCTTCCACAGAACGGTGATGGCGGATCTGCGGACGGCCGTGGAAGGATCCACGAGAAGTCGGAGGGCGGCGTCCTCGACGGAGGGATCGCCCACCGCCTCCAGCGTCTCGAGGGCTTCCGAACGGACGATCGGGGCTTCATGTTCGAGCAGCGGTCGTACGGAGGAATTCCGGATCGATCCGGCGGCCCGAAGGGTTGCGAGGGTTTCTACGACTACGTCGGCCTCCTCGGACTCGAGCAACGGCTCGACGTGCGTCGTGTCCTCCGGCTGAACTCGCATCCGAATCCACGCCAGCGAGGCCCGAGCCGACCGCGCACCGTCCCTCAACATCGAGTACAGGGTGGAGCGCGAGAAATCGAGGGCGAGTCGGCCCGCCGTAGCGAGTTCCGCCAATCGGACTCGCCCCAGCGGACCTGCGCCCTGGAAGAGTTCTTCCAGACGCGAGCGAGGAAGGGAGGAGGCGACGGAGAGGAGAAGTTCGGCGACTCGAGGCGCGCGAGGACAATCCTCACGGGCGATCAGCTCCAGGAGGGGCTCGATCCATCCGGGCCGTCGGTGATCCGAGAGCACTTCGGCGGCCGCGATTTGAGTCTCGGCGTCCGCATCGGACAGCAGGGGTTCCACGAGGTGGGCGCATTCGTCGAAGTGTCGGCCGAGGAGCCGGATGAGTTGAATCTTGGCGGGACAGGCGGGGCCCCGCAGGAGAAGAGGCGCGTCGGGATGGAGCCGGAGGATCGAGTAGGGAATCCCTCGGCGAAGGCGGGAGGCGGCCAGCAGATGCTCGGCTGAGCGGGAGACGTCGAGGTCAGGGCTGCCGCGCGCCTCTTCGAGCGCGGGCCAGGCGAAGCGGCCGGCTCGGAGCAGATTCCGCGATGCCGACAGGCGGGTCTCCGGGAGCGGGGAGGCCAAGTCGCGAACCCAGGATCGAACGGCGTCGCCGTCGTCCTGCGCGGCCAGGGCAAGGAGGGCGGCGAGTACTACTCTCATCGCTGTCGGTCTCCGGCCCTCTCCCGCCCCCTACCGCATCTATGATGCAGCATTCTCCATGGGGTGTCAAGGGAAAATTTTTATAAAGTATAAAATCTATTGTGTCGCGAGGGGAAATCGGATGGGGATTGCCCGCCGCGCCGGCGGATGATATCCTCTTCCTGGAGGTGTCCCATGGCGGGAAGGCGAGGGGCTCGCGCCGGGGAGGATATCACCCAGATGGCGGTTTCGATCTTCGAACGGGTCCGCGAGATCAAGCGGGGCAATCCCGCGATCGCCCGCTCCATCGATCGACTGGAGACGGAGATCCGCCAGCGGCTCGAGGAGATCCGCAAGCAGATCTCCCGATTGGACAAGAAGGATCGCGACCTCGTCACGATCCTCGTTATCAACGGACTTCACCGCACCGCCGATGAGGTCTTGATCGAGAAGTAGCGGCCCGGTCGCGTTTGTGTTTGACTCCCCTTCGGCCTTGCAGTATCTTCGTCCCTCGCGTTTGGATCCCGGAAACGGCTCCTACCGGCGCCTCTAGTGTGGCGAACTCGATCGCGCTGGGCGGCGGGCCATTCCAAGGCGCGGAGCGAACTGTCCGCCCGCCCCCTCGGATCCTTTTTCGAGTGTCCCGTATCGCTGTCCTATTCGGAGGGCTGGATGCCTTTGACGATTGCGCCGAAAGAACTCCTCGAGTCGGGGGTGCACTTCGGTCACCGAGTCTGTCGCTGGAACCCGAAGATGGCCCCGTACATTTTCGGCAAGCGAAACCTCATCCACATCATCGACATCCGGGCGACGATCAAGGGGCTGGTGAAGGCCTATCACTTCTTGGAGCGGCTGGCGTCGCGCGGCGAACTCATCCTCCTCGTCGGAACGAAACGCCAGGCCGGCGCCGTAGTGAAGAAGGAAGCGCTCCGCGCCGGAATGCCCTACGTCTCCGAGCGCTGGCTCGGCGGCACGCTCACCAACTACGACACGATCCGCAAACGGTTGCATCGCCTGCGCGAGATCGAACAGTGGGAACTGGACGGCACCCTGCATCGCTACTCGAAGAAAGAGCAGTCGAGCATTCTTCGCGAGAAGCGCAAGCTGCTCCGGAACCTGGACGGGATCCGAACTCTCGACCGCCTTCCCGCCTGCCTCGTGGTCGTCGATCCGAAGCACGAATCGATCGCCGTGGCCGAGGCCGACAAGATCGGTGCCGCGACGGTGGCGCTCATCGATACCGACGGCGATCCCGAAAGCATCGACATCCCGATCCCCGGCAACGACGACTCGATGAAAGTCGTTCAGATCGTCATCCAGAAGCTGGCCGACGCGGTCGCCGAAGGAAAGGCGAAATCGATCGGCGTCGCGCGTCCGGTCGAAGACGAGGCTCATCTCGCCGCCGCGATGGGAACGGACAAGCCCGGCGCCATTTCCGTGGGTCGCGGCGGTCGGCCGCGACGGACCACCACCGGGGCCCCGGGACGTCCTACCTCCAGCCGTCCGCGACCTCCGGCTCAGACGCCCCCTCCTGCCCCTTCCACCACGACTGAATCCAAGGGAGAATGACCGATGGCCGTCGATGCGAAGCAGATCAAGCAACTCCGCGACGAGACGGGCGCGGGGATGATGGAATGCAAGGCCGCGCTCGAGGAGTGCGGAGGAGATCTCGCGAAGGCCAAGGCTTGGCTTCGGCAGAAGGGTCTGGACAAGGCCGAAAAGCTCGGTTCGAAAGCCACCAAAGAGGGACGCATCGGCGTCTACCTCCACACGACGGGCAAGATCGGCGCGCTCGTGGAGCTCACGTGCGAAACGGACTTCGTCGCGAAAAACGAGGCGTTCCAGGATCTCCTGAAAGAGCTCGCGGTGGCGGTGGCCGCGTTCAATCCCGTCGCGGTCTCCAAGGACGACCTCCCCAAGGAGTCGGTGGAAGAAGAGAAGAAGAAGTACGAGGCGGACGTACAAGGGAAGCCGCCCGAGATCGCCGCCAAGATCCTCGAAGGAAAACTCGAAAAGAACCTCTACGCCCAAAAATGCCTCCTCCACATGGCGTTCCCCAAGGAGGACAAGTTCAAGGGATCCTACGGCGAGTTCCTCAAGTCGAAGGTCGCCGTGCTCAAGGAGAACATCGTCCTTCGCCGGTTCGTTCGGATGGAGGTCGGCCAGTAACGCGGAGCGCATGACCGAGCCCAAGTACCGGCGCGTCCTTCTGAAGATCAGCGGCGAGGCCTTCTGCAAGGAAGGCGCGCACGGAATCGACATCGACGAAGTGAAGTCGATCGCCCGGCAAATCGCGGAGGCCTCCGAAGTCGGCACCCAGATCGCGATCGTCGTCGGGGGCGGCAACATCGTTCGCGGCGGAACCCTCTCCAAGCACGGCATCAACCAGGCCACCGGCGACTACATGGGAATGCTCGCCACCGTGATCAACGCCCTCGCGCTCCAGGACGTCCTGGAGCAAATGGACAAGATCACGCGGGTGATGACGGCCTTCGGAGTCCAATCCGTCGCGGAGCCCTGGATCCGGCGCCGCGCGATCCGGCACCTCGAGAAGGGTCGGATCGTCATTCTCGCCGCGGGGACCGGCAATCCCCACTTCACCACGGACACCGCCGCCGCCCTGCGCGCGACCGAACTCTCCGCCGAGGTTCTGCTCAAAGCGTCCAAGGTGGACGGGGTCTACGACGACGATCCCCATCTCAACCCGAAGGCGAAGAAGTTCGAACGCCTCACCTACCTCGACGTCCTCAACAAGCGCCTCGGGGTCATGGACTCGACGGCGATCACGATGTGCATGGAGAATCGCCTCCCCATCCTCGTCTTCAATCTGTGGCACGGCGGCAACATCGTACGCGCGGTCAAGGGACAACCGATCGGGACGATCATCGACGGCGGGACTTAGGGTTGCGTCGATCCGGTTGGGTACTAGGATGGAAAGGTGAGGAAGAGACTTCGATACACCGTTTTCTACGCTCGTGCTCAAGGCGGAGGGGTCTCCGCCTATTTCCCCGCGTTTCCGGAAATCACCGTCTGGTATCCGACGTTGGCACAGTGTCGCATCGCGGCTCAAGAGGCATTGGAGCTTGATCTCGAAGGCCCTCAGTCCCTGGGGGAACGGCCTCCGCGCGAAAAGCGCGTCCTCCGAGCGGCCCTCAATGTCGAGGTAGGTTGAGGGCGCGTCGGGGAGGGGAATTCCCTCGCGGAAGCGATCGGAGATCATTCGCGCATTGCGGCGGGCCGGGTTTCAGACGATCCGGCAGCGCGGGAGTCATGAGTTTCTTCACCACCCGGACTGCCGGAGACTTACGGTAGCGATTCATCCGTCGGCAGAGGAAGGCCCTTCCATCGTGAGAAAGATCGTTCGGGATGCCGGATTCCCTGAGCAGCAATTCCTCGGCTACCTCTGATCCAGGAAGATCCGATTCACGAGCCCCTCCTCTCCACCCTTCGGACGACTCCCCAGAGGTCGAACTCGACGCGAACTTCGATCTCTCGCGAGGAAGAGGTCACTGCGAGCGGCAGCAAGATAAAGCTCGATTCTTCCTTCGCACGATAGACCCACACTTCGCGCACCGATGTCGCGTGCATCGAGGTCGGAGGCCCCAACGTTTTCATTACGTCTTCCCGACCGCTGATCCCCTCTTGGATCTTGCGGACCTGATCCCGATTTGCCGAGGCGCCTCGAGTGCTCCCATCGACGGAGATGCATCCTCCCAAGGCTCCGAGGGTCGCCACGAACGTTGCGAGTCTCATCGAACCTCCCTCTGGGCCGAAAAATCGAGGACCTCGCTTACGCGACCCTGGTCATCCAGGAGTACCGCCAGCCGGCGAGACTCCGTGACCGCAGTCACGAATAGCGGGAAGAAGAGCGTGTCGCCGTCGACGACGGAGGACTCGTACACGAGAAGCCGCCCCTCCTGGCGGGTCGGCGGGCCAAGCTCCTCCACGACTTCTCGCTGAGAGGTCCTGCCCGGCTCCAGCCGCTTCGCCGATTCCGGCGAGACCGGGATTCCGGTGCGACTCTGTCCCCCGAACATCATGCATCCCGTCAGCGTCGCGAAAAGCAGGGGCATCCCCGCGAAGAGAGCGAGTCTGGAACCGAGCATCCGTCCTCCGATCATTTCGTTTTCCCGAACACGGTCACGGTCTTGTGATCCCGAACCGTCACTCCGATGAGCACGTCATCGTGGAATCGGAACTCGGCTTCCGTGGGTCGGGTGCCGGCGTCCACCAGGAAGAAAAGGAGATGCCGGTTCGACTGAGTAAGGGTCCACTTGTCTACATGGTGACTCGAGGTCGTATCGGGAAGCCGATCGAAGAGGAGGCGCACCTCCTTCCGGGTCATGCGTGCTTGGATCATCCGATTGAAGACCTCCGGATTCTGAACGACATCCCGTCGGCTGTTCGAAGTGGCGAGACATCCGCTCGTCGCGCAGCACAGGGCCGCGATTCCGAGAATGCGCGCTCCCATAAGGCTTGCTCCTTTCATTTCCGGGTGATCGTCTTGATCCTTCCGGCCTGGTCGAGAACGACTGTGATCGTGTATCGTTCGCTGCTCGAAAGATCCAGGACGGGAGAGAATCCGACGCTGGAGTCCGACACATATCGATAGGAGAGGATCTCTTCTTCCGGTTTGATTTCGTCCAGGCTGGGCGTCCCCAATTCCTTGAGGACGTCCGCCTTGGTACTGGTTCCGATCTTGAGCTTGGCGAGGGACGCGAACATCTCTCGTTTTCCCTCACGAGTGCGCTCGATGACGCAGCCGGACAGGAGCGACCCCATGATTGCGATGGGGATCAAACGCTTCATACTCATCTCCTTGGCGCCAAGAGAGTCCGGGGATTGGGGAGGAGATCCGCGATCTGGTTTCGGCTCGTGGACGGTTCCGGGTCCGTGTCCCGCACCGACGTCGAAACGAATACGGTTTCGAATCGAGTCCGATAGGCGGCGATCTTCTCCTCGAGCCGCTCGTTCGAGCGCCGAAGTTGAGCCAGCGCTCGGACATCCTCCGCGATTCGACTCTCGAGGGCGCGGACCTTGGCCCCGAGATCGGTCGAGGCGAGGGTCAGGGTGCGCTTTTCGTTGTCCATCCGTCCCAATTCTTCGTGGGCGCGCTCAAGTCGATGGTGGAATTGGCGGATCTGGACCGTGGAGGCCTGAAGTTGAGAGTGCAAGAAGCGAAGTTCGATTTCGGTGCGGGCGCGATCCTGTCGGGATTCCGGCGATTCGACCCCGACGACTCTTTCGCTTACGGTCACGAGGGGTTGCGCTTGGCGCACGGGAACGAAGCGAAGCACGAAAATCGCCAGGAGAGCGCCGGCAGCGGCGGCCGTGCCATAGCGGAGCCCTCGTCCCCAGAAATGCGCACGAGGTCTGCGATCGACCGTGGCGGACATGACTTGATGAAGGAAGGCGGGACGAACAGCATGAACTCGCGGCAAGAGGTCGAGTTGCCTCACTACCGACTCCGTCTCCCGTATGGTGGCGCGACACGGCGCGCATTCCTCGACATGTTGCTCCACGAGCGCCGCACGTTCTGCGTCGAGCACTCGGAGCACGAAGGGCTCCAGTTCCTCGCGGATCTCGTTGCACCGATTCATGACGACTCCTTCCCCGCCGGGGTGAATTGCTCCCGGAGCAGCCTCACGCCTCGGCAGATCCAACTCTTGACCGTTCCCAAGGGAACTTCCAGCGTCTTCGCGATCTCTTCGTAGGGCATCTTCTGCGAATATCGGAGGAGAAGCGCGGAGCGATAGGGCTCCTCCAAGCTCGGGATCGCCTCCCGCACGCGATCGAAGGAGAGCGGGGTCGGTTCTTCCGCCCCGGGCTCCTCCGCGGTGGGTTCGGACCACTCGACCGCCGGCCCTCGCTGTCTCAGCCGGTCGATGCTCAGGTTTCGGACGACCCGATAGAGCCAGGGAACCGCGTAGTTCCGAATCGACTCTCCCTCCCACCGCTCCCAGGCCTTCAAGAACGCGGTTTGCACGACGTCCTCCGCTTCGTGTTCGTCGCCCAGCATCAAGCGCGCGGTAGCCAAGAGGCGGCCGGAGGTTTCCCGAACCAGCTCCCGGAACGAGCGGGAACTTCCGTCATCCGCCATTCGCCTCATCCTTCGGAACGGTTCGGGGGCCAAAGGTTGCAGAAAATTGCCTGGGAGAATCAACGCCAAGCGGATCCAGTTGCTTCAGCGAAAACGCTTGGGGATGGGCATCGACAAGAGCGAGCAGGTGGACCAGCTTTCTCTTGAGAGCCTCGGCCCGACAAAGCCGTAGACTGACCCGCGTCAGTTGGTCTTCCAATCGCTGAGCGCTTTCCTTCCTCTTTCGGTTCTCCGATTCGAACGCTCCGTTCCTCTCAACGGAGAGAGATCGAAAGGTTGCAGTCGAGCCGTCGAATCGGAGCTCGGAGACTTCTGGGTAACAGTCGGGGCTTTCCATCCGAGGAAGAAGACCATGGGGAAAGCAAGAATGCAGGAACGGAATTCACAGTGGAATCTATCCCCGTTCACCATGTTGATGGCCCATTCATGGTTTCCTTATCGATCCCTTCCGTGCAGGTGCGAGGAGCGTTTGCGGTGGTACGCGGGGATGAACCATGAAGCCGACTTCTGGATCGCTTCCGGGAGAGGGATGGTATAGTGACGGCTCCCTAGCTTGACCTATTCACGGTGGTTTTCGGCTTGCGGCCGAAAACCCATGAATAGGTTACCGGCGGCGAGGGGCGACACGATGTCGCCGCTCATGCCGCCGGGGCTGTCCAGCGGAATCGGCCAGGAAGGCCGATGAAGCTGCCCGCCTG
>CAZGKV010000011.1:0-81440 GCA_964526305.1 uncultured Planctomycetales bacterium
CGCCTTGCATCTGCACCCTCGGCGCCGCCACCGCGGCCACGATCCTACCGGGATGTGCTCTAAGTCAAGTCTAGAACCGCCGTTCCCACTTCCCGATTTCGATCCAACCGGCCGGCAACACGAAAGGCGAGGGCTGAAACTTGAACTCGACCGCGACCGAGGCCGTCCCCTCCGGAATCTTCCAGCGGATCGTGCGCCGCTCGTCGGGGAGCAGCCGGTTGTCCTTCCATCCGACTTCCGACTTGTTCGGTCGACGGAAACTCAACGTCTCTTCGCCGGAGTCGTGTCGAAGGAGAATGTGAAACACTCGGGAAGGCACCTCTCCGGGAAATTTGTGGCTGGTGAGATTCTCCAAGGTGATGACCACCTCGCCGCTCTCGACGGAGCAGGAGGTGCGCACCGCGCGGCGCACCATCTCGGGATCGTCTCCCCCCGGGAAACGGTGACTCCACCCTCGGCGTCCTCCCGGCCGGTCCACCGGCGTCAGATGGCAATCGACGCAGCTCGTGCCCCGTTTCGCGGCGGCGCTCGTCTTCCATTCGAAGTACGCGTCGTGCGTCGGATTATGGCAGGACCCGCAGAACTCGGCCGAGCGGATTCGTCCATCGGCGACCGGCCGGCAAGGGGCTCGCGCCGTCCGCCCCGCCGCCACGGAACGGTCCTCCCGAAAGTGACAAGCGACGCAGCCTACGCCGTCGTCCAGATCCGACGACCGCGTGTACGGACGATAGCCGTACGACACGTCGAAGCGGTCGAAGAGAATCGGCTCCGGAATGTGGCACGAGCGGCACTCCGATTTCGGCGGCCGCCCGGCGGACATCCGGTAGACCGGATCCGACCAAGCGCGCGCGTGGAGCGTTTCCTTCCACTCTGCGAAGACCTCAGCATGGCACGTCCCGCACGCCTGCGCCGAGGGAAGGGAGGAATTCGGATAGGGTCGCGTCCGCGTCACCGGGTAGTGTTCGTGGCACGAGGCGCACGATGCGGTCAGCCGCAGGAAGAGGTCGCGCCGCGATTCGCGCGTCCACTCCGCGGACCGGAGCTCGCGGAGCACCCCCCGCGCTTGGTCCCGGCGGCGACGAAACGCCTCATCCCCATCGAGGGAAGCGAGCCCGGAATCGATGCGATCGAGATCGCCGCGAATTGCGTCGGGCTCGATCGGGTCTCCGGCATGGCTCTGCAGGTCGAAGACCGCTTTCTGATTGTGCCCCATGACCGCCAGGAGGCGCTCCTGACGAAAGCGGCACCCCGGCGCGGCCAGCGCGATCGCGACCGCAGCGGCGAGCGCCCCGAGACAAACGAGGGTCACTTTGGCGGGTTTTTCCTGAACCACGCGCGATACTTGTCCGCGGCTGTCTTGCATTGGGCCGCCGAGGCGAAAATCCAATCCGTGAAATACTCCTGGGCGCTCAAATGCTTGAGCGAGAGATAGGCGCAATACCGTACCCAGCCGTCCGGATCCTCGAGAGTCGCCAGCAGCGCCTCCACGGCGGGCTTTCCGCCGATCCCTCCCAAGGCCAACGCCGCCTCCGCCCGACCCGCGGGCTTCGCCCGGTCCTTGAGAATCTTCACCAAGAGATCGACCGCCTTCTCTCCGGCCCCTCGGCCGCACTCCACCAGGAGCGTCTCCAAGAGGGCGGGATGAACTGTAATCCGACACTTGGTGATGTCGGGATCGTTCTTCCCTTCGCGTCGCGCGTAGGCGCCGGTTTTCCACGCCCGCTCGCCCGCCTGGGCCAGATCGGCCGCGAGCACGCCGTCCTTCCAGGCGCCGATCTTCCCGCCGACCTGGGCCGCGATCGCCACGAGAAACGCCGCCTCCGCTTCGGCGGATCCGGAGCCTTTGGCGAAGTCCGAGATCGTCGCCCGGCAAACCTCGACGCACGACTTCTCATCGGTATCGGCCAAGAACTGGATCGCGGCGCCACGAACCACCGGCGAGCCCTTCGACGCCCGATCCCGGAGATACTTCGCGTCGGCCTTCCCTGCCTGAACGAGGCTCCGAAGCGCGTGAACGTGGACGGAGTCGTCCAGCCCGACCTCCACCATCTTCTTCACCTGCTCGACGCCCTTGTCGCCGAGGTGCGCCGCCACCTCCGCGACGAGATACCACACCGTCGGATGGAATGCGGACGACCCCTCGCTCGCCAACCGCTGGAGGACCTCGTCCCCGGCCCCGGGATCCCCGTTCGCCGCGAGCGCCAGGAGGGCCATCTGACGAAGGACGCGGACCTTGCTTCCCGGGGCCTCGGCGGTCGGCGTCATCGCGTCCGCACTCGTGCGGACCTTGTCGCCGCCTTTGCACTCGCCGCGGAGAGCCTTCTCCGTCGCGGCGAGGATTTCCCGGGTTTCCTTCGTACCGTCCCGCACCCGCGCCAAGGCGGGGAGCGCGCTCCAGAGCAAGTCTTTGCCCCTGGTCCCCGCGTTCCTCACCGTCTGACAGAGCACGGGCGCGGTCGCGGGATCCGCCAGCATCCCCAGCGCGTACAGCGCGGCGCATCTCAAAACCTCGTCCTTGTCTCCCGCCGCCTTGACGAGGTCGGGAACGATCGTTCGGTCGCGGCGCCGGAGGAGGCCGCTCAACGCGCGGTACCGGCAAACCGAATCCGGCGTTGTTTGGAAGATCTTGCGCAGCTCGACGCCGGCCTCCGGATTGGGGAAGTTCGCCAGCACCGCCACCGCGTTTTGCGCCAAAAGGGGATGGCGACTCTTCGTGCACTCGAGTACGGCCCGATACGAGTCTGCGCCCAAGCCGAGGGTGCGACGAGCGAAAGTCGGATCGAGCGCATAGGCGTATCCGCTCGTGAGCTCCACCATGGCCAGCCGCGCGAGCATGGCATCCCGAGGGTCCTTCATCTTGACGAGCTCGGGCGGTTGCGGGGGAAGGACGACCGTCGCTTTCGCCACCTGGCTCCCGATCTTTCCGGGGTACGCCTTCGCGCCGTAGTGGGCCGGGATGCCCAGCTCCACCGCGTACACGATCGATTCGGGTTCGCTGACGATTTCGGGATGGATTTCCGTGCGGATGCAGGCCATCGTCGCCATCCACGCCAGCTCGACGGGCAGCTCCGGCGGGTAGTTCCACGTCATCCGAAATCCGCCGCCGCCCCCCGTCGCCACGTCGGTCTCGTCGATGCTGACTCGTCCTGTGGACTTGGGAAGGTTGAGGCTCGCGTGCTGCATGATGTCCTGGGTCGTTACGCGGAAGAAGTCGTACAGGTTCGTATTCCCGTACGCGAATTCGGGAGGTTTGGGAACGCGCTCCTCGGCGACGGTGCCCCCCGAGGGCTTCTCCGACGGCTTGTCGGTCGTCGGCACCTTTCCGCGGCCGGGAGTCGGGACCGGCTGGCGGAGCGTTCGATCCCATTCCAGCGGCGTTCCCGGGGGGACGCCCACGTCGAGGTCCCGTCGGGCCGAGGCCAGGATCACGCCGCAGGCGGCCAGGAGAAGGATGCGCATCGGATCACCGGAATTATGCCCTGCAAACGCGCCGACGGGAAGCGATCATCCGCGCAGAATTCCGACGAGCGTCGCATCGCGGGTTCGCGGACGCCACACCCACTCCCAGATCCTTTGCACGATCATTAGCGCGTAGCGGATCAAGTCCGGAACGACGATCAGTCCCGCAAAGGTCGCAGCGAGAACGATCGCCATCCCGTCGCCCATCCAGTGACGCACGGGGAGGAGCGAGAGCGGAGAGAGACCGACGATCAGACGCCGTCCTTCCGCCTCCCAGAAAAGGCACTCCCAGCCGCGAGGCCTGGCGACTTCGATTTCCGAGAGGTACTTGTCCAAGAGCACCACGAGGGAATTGAACTGCAAGAGGGCCGCGGACCAGAGGAGGTAGGGGAGAGTCGATCGGTCGATCCAACAGACGACCGCCCAGGAGAGCATCGCCCCCAGTTTGACGGGGTCGCGCCAGAAAAAACCGTCGCGCAGGTGATCGCTTCGATGGCCCGGGTCGGACGCCAGGAGCCATCGGCACAGACGCGCATCCGGAAGGAGACAGACCGCAACGACGAGCAGACCGAGCGGTCGAAGAGCCTCCGGCCCGCCGAAGTGCCGGAGAAAGAGCATGGCTCCCACGAGCGTGCAGGCGCTCATGTTCGTCCAGTCCCGACACATCGAACTTGCGAGGATTCCCGGATGGAGTCGCTTGCCCCACTGCCACGACCACCCGGCCAGGGAGAATCGCGAGACGAGCGCTACCGCGCTGAGCTGGACGACGAGAAGAACGAAGAGGGTGGCGATCGTGGGCAAGATCGGAAGGAAAACCAGGAGGAGGGCGCAGACCACGCAGCCGAATCGCACGGGGTCCTGCCAAAGATAGTCGTGACGGTTGTAGAGCGCGGCCTCGAGTACCGGTCGTCGGCCCATCGTGTCCCCCCGGTCCGGTCCACCCACCAGTAGCTAGACGGTCGGCCGGCCCCATCCTCCGCACGAAATCCGTCGCGATCGGTTTTACTGTTCGACCCTCTTCCAAAATGCCTCATCCATTCCGGGCTCGAACGACCGTGCCAGTTCCTTGATCCGGGCAATCTTGTTCTTGATGATCCGGTCTTTGGCCGCGCGCGCCGAGAGCGCTCGACCCCGAGTCATGGACTGCCCGAAGATCTCCGCCTTGTCCTCGCCCACGGCCGTCATGGAATAGGTGTTCAGGAACCCCTCAAGATCGTCCTCGAACCGTCCCGAAGCGCGAGTAGAGGGATCGTAACGGAACCCCGCGGGGTTCAGTTTTTCCCACGCGGGATCGGCCGTCGAACTCCCGTCGTCGCGTTGGTCCAGAAGATGGAACAGTTCATGATGGACCGTTTCTTCGAAGAAGAGGGGAATGTCGCGACCTTCGCGGACCTCCAAGTGCATGCTGTCCCGCTCGTGATCCGTCACGGCCCCTACCTTGTTCCCGTTCAGCCGGACGTCCTGCACGAGGAGGATCCGTTCGATGCCGAGTTTCCGGAGCGCGGCCTCGGGGTACTTGGCCAATTCGCGGGCCAGCTTTTCGCTGTAGTCCGAGAGGAGCCGAGCGGAAGCTCGTTCCGCCGCGATCACGCTCCCGCTCGCGCATCGATTGGGGTACACGCCCTTCGGATCGAGGACGATTTGGATCGCGTGGGCCGCGGCGATCTTTCTCAATCCCTCGTGGGTCGTCCCCGCCACCTTTCCGCAACGCGCGCAGGAGTTCGGATCCGACAGTCCTTCGCGCCCGCACCGGGGACAAGTCCAGGTGCCCGCGAATTCCATGGAAGCCGCCACACCGCGCATCGCTCCTTGCCGCTCTTTCCATCCGGACTCCGGACACCAGAGGACCAGCTCCACGTTGTGCCGGCCCTTCGCGTAGTAGACGTCGACGTAGCGGAACGCGCTCCCCCGAAAGACCAGCCGATACTCCCTCTCGATCCACAGGGCCCGGGCTCGTGCGGGAGCACTCTCTTTGGTCACGGACAGGCTGTCCGTCCCCGTCGCCTCTCGAAGGCTCTTCTCCCTCCACGCCGCCAAAGGGGCGACCGCCCACCCCATGCGAGTCGCGTAGAGAAGTCCTCCGATGGAACCGTCCGGCGAGGCGAATTCGGTGCGGGTGTCGGCCCAGTCGAACTTGAAATCCCCCGAACGAAGGGTCCAGTTCGCCGGGATCGTGAACCGAGCCCCGGACGAGGGATCGTGCACGACGCGGGATTCCTGGGCGAGCAGAAAGAGGAGAGCGATCACCGTGGCAATCCTACCCCATCCGTCGTTCTTCGTGCTTCCCCGGGAAAGCGCTGATACAATTCGCGCGAGGGGACACCATGCGTATCTCGATGGAGATCTTCAGCATCCCGGAGAACTCCGCGGAGGTCCTCCGGGGCGCGGTCTACCGGTCCTTCGAGAAGTTCCTCTACCGCAACAACTCCCGCGATTGCGATACCTCGCTCCAGATTCGTGGCGGAACCTGCCCGCTCTCGGGGCGCGGATACATGAACGTGATCGTCCAGTCGACCGACCCCATCGATCTCCATTCGCTGAATCTCTTCGCCGAGAGCGTCTTCGCGGTACACCCGATGCGGGACGACGAAGTCGTTCGGAACAACCGATTCGTCCGAATCGAAGACACGGGGTCCGACAGGGCCCCGGACGGAGACCCCGAGCACGCCGACGACGGCGATCCCGAGGAAGAGATGGCGTGCTGGATCTGCGGGCGATTCGACGGCGAAGAGTACCGTGATTTCGCCGGAGGGGCCACCGCATCGCTGGACGTCCACCTCGATGTGGGAGTCGGCGTGCCGCTCTGCTCGGTCTGCGCCAAGATCCTGAACCGATCGTCGCCCATTGATTAGATGCCCCGATTGACCATCGCCGGCCCCGACGGGCGCGAGCGCGTCTTCGACTTCGACGGACGCCTCTCGATCGGTCGAGCCTCCACCTGCGCCGTCCGGCTGGACGACCCCGAGGCCTCGCCGGAACACTGCGTCATCGAACGCACCGACGCCGGCCGCTACAAGATCGTGGACCTGGAGACGCGGACCGGCACGGCGGTCAACGGCGGGAAAGTCAACGTCCGGCTTCTCGAAAGCGGGGACCGCATTCACATCGGAAAATGGACGATCCTCTTCGAGGCGAGCGAGCGCGTCACGGATCCTGCCGATCAGACGGACCGGATCTTCCTCCGGCCTCGGCGCCGGATCCGGCCGCTCCGGCGTCGTCGAATCACCCCCCCGCCGAAGAAGGGGCCTCAGGTCTTTTCGCTCGAGGATCTTCGAGTCGTCGTGGACTCCCTGGTCGAGGAGAAGGGCAGCGACGCGCTGGACGAGATCCGCAAGCTCCTGGACCAGAAATACGAAGAGCACAAGGGCGAACCTCTCTACGAAGCCCTTCTCGAGGAGCGCGACACCCTGCTCCGGATGATGGAGATCAACAAGCTCATCAACTCGGAGCACGAACTGCGAAAGCTCCTCGAGGTCATCATGGACACCGTGGTCGAGCTCGCGGGGGCGGAGAGGGGGTTTCTCATCCTTCGCGAGAAGGACGCCCTGGCCATCAAGGTGGCTCGGAACTTCGACCGCGAGGCGATCCGAAAACCCGAGTTCAAGATCAGCCACTCGATCGCCGAGGAGGTGCTTCGCACGGGGAAACCCATTCTCTCGGCCGATGCCCTCAACGATCCCGGGCTACCCTCGGCGGGGAGCGTCACCGATCTCAAGCTCCGTTCCCTTCTCTGCCTCCCCTTCCGGAGCCGCGACCAGATCCTCGGCTGCGTCTACATGGACAATCGGTTCGAGACGGGGATCTTCGTCGAGAGCGATCTCCCGATGCTCCAGGGTTTCGCGGACCAGGCGGCCATCGCCATCGAGAACGCGCGCCTGTTCGAAGAAAACGAGAGGCGGCGCCAGGAGATCGAGAGGCTCAACGCGCAGCTGAAGGAAAAGGTGGAGAAGCAGTTCGTCGAACTGACGAAGGCCACGCAGGACGTCCTCTCGGCCCGCCGAGACGTCGCGCTCAAACA
Organism: uncultured Planctomycetales bacterium; assembly: GCA_964526305.1. Lineage (GTDB taxonomy): Bacteria > Planctomycetota > MHYJ01 > MHYJ01 > JACPRB01 > JACPRC01. Next base: position 7,478 of record CAZGKV010000011.1, read on the forward strand.
CGACTACTCGGCCATCGTCGGGAAGTCGCGGGCGATGCAGGAGGTGTTCTACCTTCTCGACAAGGTGATCGACACCGACGAACCTGTCTTCATCCACGGGGAGAGCGGCACGGGCAAGGAGCTGGTGGCACGCGCGATCCACCTCAACTCCAAACGCGCGAAGGCGGGCCGATTCGTGAGCGAGAATTGCAGCGCGATCCCCGACACCCTTCTGGAAAGCGAACTCTTCGGACACGAAAAGGGCGCCTTCACCGGCGCCATCGCGACGAAGCCGGGCCTCTTCGAGGTGGCGCACCGAGGATCCCTCTTCCTGGACGAAATCGGAGACATGTCCCCCGATATGCAAAAGATGGTCCTCCGGGCGATCCAGGAGGGCGAGATCCGGCGCGTCGGCGGAAAGGAGATCATCGGCGTCGACGTCCGGTTCATTTCCGCCTCGAACCGGGATCTCAAGGAACTCATCAAATCCGGCGAATTCCGCGAAGATCTCTACTATCGGCTGAACGTCGTGCAGATCAATCTCCCGCCCTTGCGCGATCGGCGCGAAGATATCCCCCTTCTTGTGGACGCCTTCCTCGACCGGATCGCCCGGGAGCAGGAATCTCCGAAAAAGAGCCTGGACGAGTCGGCCCTGTGGTACCTTCAGAACTACTCGTGGCCCGGAAACGTTCGGGAGCTCGAGAACGAAATCCGCCGCGCCGTGGCGCTCTCGGAGGAGCAGATCCTCCCCGAGCACTGGAAGGAAGAGATCCGCGCGCGAGACATCGTGCGTCCCGCCATTCGGATTCCCACGGGGAGCGCTCTGAAGGATATAGTGAAGGAAGCGATCGAAGACGTGGAACGCCGCGTGATCGTGAAAGTCCTACAACAGACGGGATGGAAAAAGTCGGAGGCCGCCAGGCTCCTGGGGATTTCGAGACCGACCCTGGACGCGAAGATCGAAGCGTATACTCTGGAACGCGGTGGCGAATAAGGGAGGAACCATGCAGCTGAATTGCCCGATGTGCAACGTTCCCTGGGCGGTTCCGGACAACATCGGCGGCACCACCGTTCGGTGCCCGACCTGCGGCCATCAGTTCGCCGCGGGAGGGGGGAAGCCTCAAGCGGCTCCGCCGCCGCCGGCGCCTGCGACGATCCAGTGTACCGCCTGCGCCGAGATGGTGCCGGCGGACGCGACGGCGTGCCCGCACTGCCGGACCCCGCTGCGTGCGGCCGCACCGGTACCGGTCGCGTCCGCTCCTCCCGGCCAAGTCCCGGGCAAGGTGCAGGCGATCGCGATCATGACCCTCGTGGGCGGGATCGTGGCCGTCCTCGCCGCGTTCTCGATCATGATCGGCACCTTTTTCATCTATATCCCCTGGATCTACGGATTCGTGGTGGGGATCATGGCCATCGTCAAGGGCGCGAAGCTCCTGGGTTCCAACGCCCGACTGGAAATGGCGCCCAAGAACATCGCGATCATGCAGATCATCAACATCATCAACTGCGACGCGATCAACCTGACCGTGGGCATCATCACCCTCGTGTTCCTGAACGACCCCGAAGTGCGCGGGTTCTATCGCCAGCCGCAGAGATGAAACAGCCCTGCCCCAAGTGCCGGACTCCGATGGACGCGGCGAGCGCGCGATGCGCGGCCTGCGGCCACGAGGCAGGCCGCCGACCGTGTCCGATGTGCCACGAGTCGGTGGCGGCGGACGCCGTGAAGTGCCCCCACTGCCGGAGCGCCATCGGCACGATTCCGTGCCCGGGCTGCCGCGAACCGGCGCCGGCGGACGCAACGGTGTGCCCACGGTGCCATACGGCGCTCCGCGCGGCGCCCGTGGTCGGATCGATCCGCGCGCCGCAGAAGTTCATCTCCCCGTCGAACCCGCCGAAGTCGCCGCTGCTCGCGCTGCTCCTGAGCTTCGTCGTTTTCTGCCTCCCAATCGGCCACTTTTACATCGGACAGGCCATCAAGGGGCTCATCTGGCTCGGCATCGTCCTGATCACGGGCGGCATCGGATCCATCGTCGCGGCGGTGGACGTCTATCTCTGCGCCAAGAAGCTGGAACGAGGGGATCCGATCGGCGAATTCGAATTCTTCCCGAGCTGAGCATGCGCGATTCCGCCAGCGCCAGCCGTCGGCAGCCCCGGGAGTTTCCCTCCACCTGCTGGACCGTCATTCGGGACGCGGGCGACGAGGAGTCCCCTTCCCGGAAGAACTCCATCGAAAACCTCTTCTCGATCTACTGGCGTCCCGTCTATGCCTACCTCCGCCGCAAGTGGAACAAGCCGCACGAAGAGGCGAAGGATCTCACCCAGGATTTTTTCGCAGCGTTCTACCAGAAGGACATCTTCTGCCGCCTCTCCCCGGAACAGGGTCGATTCCGCTCCTACGTCATGTCCGCGCTGGACAACTTCGTCATCTCCCGCCACCGCTTCGAGGGGCGGCTCAAGCGCGGGGGCGGACGGGAAATCCTGCCGCTGCGCCTCGAAAAGGGGTTCGAACCCTCGGGCGATGGAACCCCGGAGGAAGTCTTTCAGCGCGAGTGGGCGCGCGCCGTTCTCGCCGACGCCCTCCGGGAGATGAGAACGGAGTGTCAGACTCGAGGGAACCTGCTCCCCTACGAGATCGTCCGCCTCCGCGATGTCGAGGTCCCCCAAGAGATCGATCTCAGCTACCGCGGGCTGGCGCGCCGCTTCGGGATCCGGGAGACCGACGTCACCAACCACCTCCATCGGGGCCGGCGCCTCCTTCGCGAACTCGTCCTCCGCCGGGTCCGCGACACCGTCGTCTCTCCCGACGAGGCGGAGGCGGAGATGCGACTCCTCTTCGGCCGCACGCGAACTTAAAAGGTTTTCCTTGGCGAGACGTATCCTTCCCAGGCATGCTGTCCCAAGAAGGAGGTCCGCATGGCCTGGAACGTCAGCACCGAACGCGGCATCGTCCTGGGCTTCCGGAGCGACAAGCTCGAGCCCCACGAACTCCTGGTCGTCTCCGTTGCGGGCCATGAAGCGATCTCGTCCCCCTACTCGTTCGAGTTCGACTTGGTTTCGCCCCGGAACGATCTCGAGCTCGACGACGTCCTCCGGAGTCCCGCCTCCTTCACGGTGAAGCAGGGAGTCCCGATCGAGGGGCGCACGAGCCGCGGCGTCCACTCCCTCACGGTTCCGGGGGTTCTCTCCTCCCTCGAGTGGCGCGGCCACCAGGCTCCTTGGACGATCTACCGCGCCGTGCTCGTCCCTCGACTCTGGTGTCTCTCGCTCCGCCACCGTTCCCAAGTCTTCGTCGATAAGACCGTGCCGGAGATCGTGAAGGGAGTACTCAAAGAGAACGGCCTGGGATCCGACGACGTCGAATTCAAGCTGACCGATCGCGAGTATCCCAAGCGTCCTTTCGTGATGCAGTATCGGGAGTCCGACCTGAATTTTCTCTCCCGTCTGCTCGAGCACGAGGGCATTTTCTACTATTTCGCCTTCCCGACGGACCGCGCGGGGAGGGAGAAGATGGTGATCGCGGACGATCCCGCCTTATTCGAGCCCTTGCCGGGAGAGATCGACATTCCCTACCGGCACGGACCGGCGGGTCGCGCTTCCGGAAGCAGCTCCCCAGGGAGCACGTGGTATGACCCCGAGAGCGTAACCGGTCTTGAGTTCCGGATGAGACCCGTTCCGGCCGAGGTCGTGCTCCGCGACTACAACCCGGAGACCCCGACCGCCGATCTTACGGTCACCAAGCCGGTTTCCTCGTCGGGTCACGGCCGTCGCTACCTTCACGGAGAGCGGTTCGCGTCGATGGACGAAGGTCGCGCGCTCGCCAAGGTCCGGGCCGAGGAGCTGCGATGCCGCGAAGGGACGTACTCCGGGAGCGGCGACGTGCGCTCGTTTCGGGCGGGACACACCTTCCGTCTGACCGAGCACCCCGACGCCGCGCGAAACCAAGGCTATCTCCTGCTCGAGGTCTGGCACAAGGGCGTCCAAGACCTTACGGCCGACACCCTCGTCACTTCGGCCGGCTACGAGAACCAGTTCTCCGCCATTCCGGCGGACGGACCGTTCCGTCCCGAACGGTCGGCGATCCGACCGAGCGTCTCCGGTACGCTCACGGCCCGCGTGGACGCGGCCGGGAACGGAGAGTATTCCGAACCCGACGAGCACGGCCGGTACAAGGTCAAGTTCCTCCTGGATCTCTCGTCCCAGGCCGAGGGGAATGCGTCCTGCTGGATCCGGCTGGCGGAGCCCTACGCGGGCGACTGCGGAATGCACTTTCCGCTGCACAAGGGAACCGAGGTCGCGATCGCGTTTCACAACGGAGATCCCGATCTTCCCTACATCGGCGGCGCCCTGCCCAATCCCGCGACTCCGAGCCCCGTGACCGCCTCGAACTACCATCAGAGCGTGATCCGAACCAAGGGAGGGAACCGCATCGTCCTGGACGATCTTCGGGACTGCCATCGCGTGACGATCTCCACGCCCGGGGAAACCAGCTACATCAACTTAGGGGCGCGGCACGACGCCTACAACCCGCCGGCGTCTCCCCCCGGGATCACGATGGGGACGCAGCACGGCATCGGGATCTATGCCGGCGGCGGAATCGCGCTCGCCGCCAACGCCCCCAACCACGAGAACGGGACGAACAACGGCCAGACGGCGATCAAGGCGGTCCACGGCGCCGTGAACGCCGTCTCCGCCGCGACCTCGATCGCCGGGGGATTCGCCACCGATACCCTCGCCCGAGTTTTGGCCTTCGGCGGGGAAATCGGGGGAACGGTAGCCTCCATCGCAGGGGGGATCTCGGATCAGGGCTGCTATATCAGCGCTCCGACCAACAGCGTCCTCATCGGAATGTCCGGCGCGCTCGTGGGTTCCGCCGGCTCCGCGACGCTCGCCGCCGGAGGGGCGGCCAACGTCTTCGGCGTCCTGGGAGCCTGCGTCGCGGGAGCCGTAGCGGCCTCCGTCGTTGCCGGGGTCGCTTTGGACGTCGTCTCCGTCGCGGGGAACGTGAAAGTCCAGGCGCAGTTGCGCGGAGACGTCACGGTCGAAGCGAAGAAGACCGTCCATGTTCTCGCGAAGACGAAGGACTACATCCTGTCGGCGAAGGAAAACGTCCGGATGTCCAACGAAGGGAAGTTGTTCCACGTCGTGGCCAAGCAAGATCTCGTCTTGAAAACCAGCGATTGGCCCACGGTGTACGCCGTCGACCCGGAAAAGAAGAAACTGCTCATCCAGGCCGGCACTCCGGAAAAGACTTCGATCCTCCTGGAAGACGACAAGCTCACCATCCAGGCCGAGACCATCGTTCTCCAAACTCCCGACGGCAAGAAACAGATCGCGATCGGGAAGGGGGCCGACCCCTATGGCATCTCGGTGAAAACGGAGGACGGAGGCATGGGCTTCGAAACCAAGCCTAAGTTGGAGATCGATGCGGATGCGAACTTGGCCATGAAGGCGAAGAAGATCACCATTACGGCGAACACCCTGAACGAGAAGGGCGCCGACAAGATCGAACGCGCCAACAGCGAAGAGGGCTAGACGGGTGATCGTCGTCAACGAAAGCCATCACTCGGTCGGTTGGACGGTGACGAAGCTCCGCCCGCCGAGCTATTCGGCCACCTTCGTCGCGAAGGGGACGTACGCCCTGAAGCCCGGAGGACGTTGCGTCGCCGTTTCCCCGCTTCCGCTCTGCGGGGACGAGTTCGCGGAAGAGGACCCGAGCCTCGCCCTCCGATATCCGAGCGACTTCGCTCCCTACAAGCCGCGCATGGACGTCCTCGTCGTAGGCCGCGCCCATGCCCCCGGAGGCAAGCCGGTCGGCGCCATGCGAGTCGGATTCCGAATCGGCCCCCTGGTGAAAGCGCTGGCGGTAATCGGAGACCGCTCCGAAGCACGCGGAACTCCCCAACCGTTCGCGACGATGGACCTCTCCTTACCGAACGCTTTCGGTGGGCCGGGATACAGACCCAATCCCTTGGGCAAGGGCGCCACGGAGGAGACGAGTTCGGACGGCCGCCGGATCCGACGCCTCCCCAATATCGAAAGGATCGATGTCCTGATCGACGGGGGATCGGAGCCGGCCGGCTTCGGCCCCATTCCCATGGCATGGGAGGCGCGTCTGCGCAAGGCCGGGACCTACGGGAAGAAGTATCGGAAGGAACGCTGGCCATGGTTTCCGGAAGACATGGACTGGAGCCTCTTCAACGCCGCTCCCGAAGACCAGCAGCTGCCCGCTCCGTTGAAGGGCGACGAGGCCACGCGTTTCGAGAATCTCCATCCGACTCACTCCGTCTACGAATCGACTCTGCCCGGCGTGCGGGTTCGTTGCTTCACCGCGCCGGAGGGAGGGACCGATCCCCACCTCCGCGAAATCAAGATGATCCTCGATACGCTGTGGTGCTGTCCGGAGGAGGATCGGCTCGTCCTTGTCTGGCGAGGGTCGATCGAGATCGCCGCGGACCGGCTTCCGGATCGCGGATATCTTCTCCTCGCCTCGGAATCGTCGACCGACTCGCCCCGATCTCTCGCGGACTATGAGGTTCTCTTGAAGTCGAAGATCCTGATTGCTCCGCCTCCGCTGGAGATCATTCCGGGTCCTCCGAAGCCCCCCAAGCCGTCGATTCCCAAGTGGGTCGACCCGGAGCTTCCCGCGCTCCAGGAGCCCGTTCCGGTACCGCCCGCGGAACCCGTCGGCCATGCGCGCGAATCGTGCTTGGCCCGAATCGCACGGAAGGAAACGCTCGAGGGCCTCGACCTCACGCGCGTCGATCTATCGGGCCTCGACCTCCAGGGAGTCTCCTTTCGGAAGTCGGTCCTGACACGCGCCAATCTCAGCGGGACGCGCCTCGACGGGGCCGACTTCACCGACGCCGTGCTCGACTCGGCCGATCTCCGGAAGGCGAACCTGACGAGAGCCGTTCTTGCGAACGTCGATGCGACGTCGGCACAGCTCGAGGAGGCCGTCCTTCTCGAGGCGGTCCTGGAGGGAGCCGATTTCTCCGCCGCCGATCTGAGGCGGGCCAACCTCTTCGGAGCCCGAGCCCGGAACGCGATCTTCCTCGCGGCTCGGCTCAGCGGAGCCGATCTGCGAAAGTCGGATTTCTCCTCCGCGGATCTCGCGAGAGCCCTCCTGAGTGAAGCAGATTTGACCGAGGCCTGCTTTTCCGAAGCCTCCCTCCAGGGGGCGCTCGGAAGCCGGATGATCGCCGAGCGAGCCGACTTCGCCAGGGTGCGCGCCGGAGATTCAAGCTTCGGAGAATCCCGCTTCCGAGGACTCCGAGGTCCGGGGTCGATTTGGGTCCGGGCTCAGCTCTTTCGATCGGACTTCTCCGAGGCCGAGCTCGAGGACTCCCACTTCAGCGAGGCCTATCTCTGCCGCGCCCGTTTCACGAAGGCCGATCTAAAGCGAGCCCGAATGGACGGTGCCAACCTGCGGAGGGCGGACCTCCTTCGGATCCACTTTCTCCAAGGATCGTTTCGAAAGGCCGACCTGACGCTCGCCGACGCGCGCGAGGCCAATCTCTTCCAGGCGGAGTTTTTCGAGGCCGTCACGAAAGAGACCTCCTTTCAGGGAGCCAACCTCAAGAGGACCTTGTTGGCATGATCCTCATCGAAAAACGGGAAGAACTCCTCGAGCGGCGGCGGAAGGGACTGCCGCTGCGCGAGGCCATCTTCGCGGGGGCGGACCTTTCCCGTCTCGACCTTTCCGGTGCGGACCTCCGAGGAACTCTCTTCCGGGGCGTGGATCTCACCGAAGCGAATCTGTCCGGGGCCGACCTGAGTTCCTCCACCTTCGTAGGATCGACTCTCGCGGGTGTCCGCTTCGAGGGAGCCGATCTGAGTCAGGCGACGTTCGACGGGAGTCGACCGATCGGGTGCCGATTCGCCGGCGCGCGGCTCTCGGGAATCGATTTCTCGGGAGCGGACTTCCAAGGAGCCGATCTTCAGCGGACCCAGTGGGACTCCGCGAATCTGGAGGGGGCCGATCTGAGCCGCGCCGATCTTTCCTCCGCTCGTTTTCACGGAACGAGAATGCGCGGAGCACGATTGGATGGCGCCGACCTCCGAGGGGCCTCCTTCATCGACGCGAATTTGGAACTCGCGTCCCTCGCGGGATGCCATCTCGACGAAGCGGTGATCCGTACGACCAACCTCCGGCACGCCGATCTCTCCGGAGCCCGACTCTCCCGGGCCAAATTGATTTCCGTCTCGGCGGCGGGAAGTGCGTGGAAGGGATCGGACTGGACCGAAGCGACGATCGAGGACCTGGATCTGCGCGACGCGGACCTCACCGGCGCGTCCCACTTCCCCACGAACTTCACGCGGATCCGGTGGGAACGGGCTCAACTTACGGGGCTGGATCTTTCGGGCGCGCCGCTCGGCGGAGCACCACTCCGCGGAGCGAATCTGGAGCGGTCTCGACTCCGGGGAGCCGATCTGCGAAGGGCCGATCTCTCCGGCTCCAAGTTGAGGGGAGCGGATCTCCAGGGCGCCAAGTTGGACGAGGCGCGATTCGTCGGAGCCGACCTTCGCGAAACCCTTCTCCCCGACTTGCCGGGAGCGCTCCTGGCAAAGGCGGATCTCTCGGGTATCCGATGGGCCGGTCGAAACCTCCGGGACTCGGATCTCTCCGGCGCGAAACTCGCCGGAGCCCAGCTTGCCGCGGCGACCCTCGCCGGAGCCGATCTCACGGATGCGGACTTGAGCGGCGCCGATCTGTCTCGGACCGATCTCGAGGGAGCGATCCTGGAGGACACCAACTTGTCCGGCGCGCGATTGGCGGGGGCAAGCCTCAAGGGCACGCGACTGATTCGATGCGCGGTCGTGGATGCCGACTTGGGCGGCACCCGTCTGGAGGAAGCCAACTTCGCGGGGGCCGATCTGACGCGGGCCAACCTAAAGGGAGTGGCCCTCATCTCCTGCAATCTTTCCGGTGCGAGTCTCTCCAACGTCGATCTTTCCGGATGCGATTTGACCGACTCCGATTTCACCCAAGCGCGCATGGAGGGGACGAACCTCTCGGACGCCACGGTGACTCGAGCGCAATTCGCGAGCGCGGACCTGCGGGGTGCGAACTTCGATCGAGCGAAGGGACGGTCGACTGTTTTCCTCCGCTCCAAACTCGACGGCGCGACCTTCCGGCAGGCGCGATTGCGGACGCCGAACTTCGGAGGATCCTCCGCTCCCGGCGCGGATTTCTCCGGCGCCGAACTCCCCGAGGGCCTCTTTCCCGAGGCGAACCTCGAGGGCGCCCGATTCGCGGGAGCCCGTCTTTCCTATGCGCAATTCCCTCATGCGAATCTCCAGGCCGCCGACTTCACTCGGGCGGAACTCTCCGGGGCCAATCTCCACTCGATACGAGAGACCGGTACGGTTTGGAATCAAGCGAACAAGAAGGGGATCCGGCCCACGGATCCGGAACTTTTGGAGGCCGAGCAATGGAAACCCTGAGCGCCGCCGACGGCAGCCGCGTCGTCATCCGACCGGAAGAGGGCAGAGAGATTCTGGAGACCCGCGATGCACGGGGCCGCCTGGTCTTCGAGTACGATTCGTCGACCGGCCGCGGCGTCCTATACTTCCCCGGCATGGCCCTCAGCGTCCGCTCCGAAAACGGGTCCGTGGAGCTCTCCTCCTCCCGCGGACTTCGGCTCCGGAGCGCCGAAGATCTCGAGCTCATCGGCGGTCGGGGCGTGAGAATCGACACCCCGCAGCTCGAAGCCACCGCGACCGAGGCCCGGTTCTCCTTCGGACGGCTGGAGCAGACCGTCGGACGCTTCTTCCAATTCGCGCGAGACTTCTATCAACGCATCGAGTCGCTTCTCCACACGAGAGCCGGTCGGATCCGGACGGAGGCGGGCCGATCCTACCACGTCCAGGCCGGTCACGCTCGAATCCAGGCGAAGGAAGAAGTCGAGCTGCGCGGTCGTCAGATCAATCTCGGATGAGGTGAGTCATGCCCGGAATTCTTCCGGTCGCGAACACGGGAGGCGGACAGGCCATCGCGTTTCCGGACGTCTGTCAGGTTCCGACTCCCGCGGGCCCGGTCCCCACTCCGTTCCCCAACATGGGCGATCCGAGCAACGGCGTCGGATCTCAAAGAGTGAAGATCAAGGGCAAGAGCGTCCTACGCAAGGGCGACAAGATCAACGTCACGCAGGGCGACGAAGCCGGGAGCATCGGCGGAATCACCAGCGCCACGATCAAGGGAGCCGCCGAATTCATGTCCGGATGGGGCAAGGTGAAAGCGGAAGGGCAGATGGTGGCCCACCAGGCCTGCATCGTGGGTCAGAACGGCCCGGGGGGAAAGAACATTCCCGTGGGAATGCTGGCTTCCCTCAGCGTCACCCACGTCAAGGTCGGGGTCGACATCGGGGTCACCTCGGATCCCGTCGTCTCTCTGATCCGATGTGACGATCCGCCGGCGCCGCCCCCGCCCTCGCAGGACGAACTCGACCGGGCCAGAGATTCGGCGAACGCCAAGGGAGGCGACAATTGCCCCCAACCCGATCCCAAGACGCAGCAGAAGATCCGCGAGAAGTACGACAAGGTCATGAGCGGTCAGGAGCCTCCCCCACCGGGGATCACTCCCGACAAAATGAAGGCAGCCATGGAAGGGGTGAATGGGCAACGAATCCCGATGACCTTCACCCCGACGCAGTTCTCCCAGTTCCAGTCGGAACTCGCCGCCGTGCTCCGCGCGGGCGGAGTCACCGATGCGTCCGTCTATGCGATCGGCTCGGGCACGAGCGTCTTCAGCGCGAACCCGGCGAAGAACCTCAAACCCTGGAGTTCGAAATCCGACTGCGACTTATCCGTCTTCAGCAACCAGGCCGTGGCTCAGGCCGAGGCGCAAAAGTGCGCCGCGAGTAAGAAGTATGGGATCTACAAAAACGGAGGCTCGGGAGAGGACGACGGCTTCGGCGACACTCCGGTCGGAAAAAAACTCATGGCCCTCGCCCTGCGGTGGACCATGATTCTCTATGGCGACGGCGCCGCCGATGGCGTCGAGTTCAAGCTTAATCTGACGACCAAACCGTGGAAAGATAAGCTGGACGCGATTCCAGCCGTGACCCCATGATCGGAGGACCGCCATGCCCAGGGGCCAGTTTCTTGCCTACTCGTTCAAGAGCGACCTATCCATGAGCGCGATGCTGGAACGATTGAGCGCGTCGACTCCCTGGAAATGGGTCGCGGGGGAGAAGGACGATCTCGGGGAATACCTCATGACGCGCCCCTTCAAGGGCTTCGCGAAATACCGAATCTTCTCGGAGGAGGACCACTACCTCCTCGACATTTTCTACAGCTATCTCGACGCCGGGGCCGAGGAGGTCTGGGAGACCCAGCGTTCCATTCTCCTGGACGAGATGCTCCCGTCGATCGGGGCGCGGGAGATCCGGTCGGCGGAGAATATCGGCTGAATGTCCGTCCACGTTTGCCCCTCCTGCGGTCGCGCGCACGCGGACGACTCCTGTCCCGCATGCTCGGTGCCCACGAGCGGACTCTCGCAGGAGAACCTCGACCTCCTCCGCACCGGAGAGACGTTTCACGGACTCGAAGTCCTGGGTCTTCTCGGGCGCGGAGGCATGGGCGAGGTGTACCGGGTGCGGCAGCCCGCGCTCGACCGAATCGTGGCCCTCAAGATCCTCCCTCCGAATAAGGCCAAACTCTGCGAGCTGGAGACTCGATTCGAGCGGGAGGCCCGGGCCCTCGCCACTCTCTCCCACCCCAACATCGTCACGATCTTCGACTTCGGGCGCGAGAACGATCTCTATTTCATCACGATGGAGCTCGTCCAGGGCGAGACGCTTCGCGACCGACTCAAGCGGGGCCGACTCGCCATGGAAGAGGCCGTCCGAATCCTCGGCTCGGTGCTCGACGCTCTGGGCTACGCGCACTCGAAAGGGGTCGTCCATCGGGACATCAAGCCCGAGAACATCATGATCGACGACGTGGGACGAGTCCGGGTCGCGGACTTCGGGCTCGCGAAACTCGAGGCGACCGCGGAGCCGGCCCTAACCCGCCCGACGGTCGGGATGGGAACGATGGGATACGTCGCTCCCGAACAGCTCGCGAATTCCCGGGACGTGGACCATCGGGCGGATCTCTACGCTTCGGGCGTCCTCCTCTATGAATCGCTCACCGGCCAGTTGCCCCTCGGCGAATACGAACCCGCCTCGCGCGTCCCCGGAGTGAACCCTCGCGTCGACGAAGTGGTGCGGCGCGCGCTCCGCCGCGATCCCGCGCTCCGCTATTCGAGCGCCGCCGATTTCGCCGCCGACCTACGCACGTCGAGCTCATCCGGTTTGGCCGGCCGGCGGTTCGTGCCCGCGGCGCTGGCGCTCGCATTCACGATCCTCGCGGCGCTGGCCGTGGTTCTCCTCGCCGTCGCTCCCTGGAAACGGCGCGAAAAACAAGAGTCGCCCGCACCACGACCCGAAGAGGGGGCCTCGACCGCCTATGAGCTTCGGCGGGTCATCGTGGAATTCACTCCGGAGACGTATAGCGGCGTCGCCGTCCACCCGCGAACCCCGATGATCGCGGCCATCGGCAATCACGGCAAGCTGAAGCGGTTTCGGATCTCCGACGGGGAGAACCTCCCGATTCTGTACGGACTCGCGCGGAGCGGACTCGCGGTCGCATTCTCTCCGGACGGATCCATGGTGGCCTGGAGCGGGTTGGACGGCTGGATCGTGCTCCACGAACCGATACAAGGAACGCAACTTCGGCGACTCGTCGGCCACCAGCGCCCCGTGTCGACTCTCGCCTTCCGCCCGGACGGATCGATGCTCGCTTCGGGCGACGCCTCCGGTCTCGTGATGATCTGGGATCCCAGAGACGGGCGGGAGCTCTCGAGAATCGCCGCCCACGAAAAACCGGTCTACACGCTCGCGTGGCATCCGGACGGATCGCGCCTCTTCTCTGGATCGTCGGACGGCACGGTGCGCGTCTGGGATCTGTCGGGAGGGGAACTCAAGAAGCACGCGATCCGAGGGACGGTTGCCTTCGTCGTCGCCCTCCCCCAAGACGGATCGCTTCTCGCCATTGGGGGACGAGAGGGGATACAGCTCTTGTCGACGTTCGACGGGTCGGAGGTCGTATTCGCGCCCATCCCGGCCGGCGTCCTGGCTATGGCCTATCGAGCCGACGGACGGATCATCGCCGCAGGAGATCCCGAGGGTTGGCTTCGGATTGTGGACGCCCCGAGCGGAAAGGAGCTCTGGCGGAAGCAGGCCCATCAGGGGTCCATCTCGTGGGTAGCGTTCAGCTCCGACGGTTCTACTCTCGTCTCCGTATCCCTCGACAAGTCCATCAAGATCTGGAGTCGAGGCGAATGAGGCGGCCTATCGTGTCTCCGAGGGAGGCGGAGCGGCCGGGGGGCCCTTTCGCGATCCCTTCGTCGTCTTCTTCTTTCGCCTCTCCAGTTTGCGCAAGACCTCCGAGGTGAGCCGCCGCACCGCGCGGTCGACGGCCCGCGGAAGATCCCGCCGGAGACGGGCGGAAACGCTCCCCGCAGTTCCCTTTCGCAAGGCACTCGGGAGAGATCGGACAGACTTGCCCACGGCCTTCGAAACGAGGCGGGGAAGATTCCGGATCGCTCGAAGCTGCTTTCCCAGGCTCCGGGAGAGGGACTTCGACAGCGCCTCCGCCAGCCCGGCCTGATCGAGGCCCTCCCGAGCCGCTTCCGTCACCAATCCAGGAAGCACCCACGCGAGCTTCGTCTCCAGATCCTCGTCGATGAGCCGCTGGACTTTGTTCCCGATCGAGTCGATTTCGCCCGCCAGTTTCTTCGCGATCCGATCGCCGTTCTTCTTCACGACGGCCTCGATCTCGGCGAGCATGGCTTGCCTCGCTTCGCTCGTCGCATCGGGCGGCGGCGCGGGCTCCGGAATGATCGTCGCTTCCGAAGGCTGCAGCCGCTGCGCGATCTGGACGGCGAGGGCATCGACATCGATGGAGTGGGACTTTTCTTTCAAGGCCGAGGCGAGAGCGGCGATCGGCTGCCGGATTCTCTCGACGTTTTCGTCGAGCATTTGCCGGATCCGCCCCTCGAGGAGCTCCGCACCCGCGGGGGAGCGAAGTGCGGCGAGCTCCGCCACCAGCATCGTGTACACCTTCGCGACAAGCGCTTCGTGCTGTCGCTCGATTTCCCTCCGGAGCGGTTCGAGGTCCGGCGGACGACCGGCCGGTTCCTTCAGTTCGGCGAGGATGGGCGCCATACTCTCTCGGAGAATCCCCCGGATCTCTTCGAGGTTCGGTCCCGGCGCGGCGGGAAAAAGCCCGCGGAGGCGGGAGGCCAATTCGTCCGCGATGCGGCCGACGTCCAACTCCATCCGATGGCCGTTGGAATGATGGCGATGCTCCCTCCCCGAATGTCCACCGTACTTCGTGATATGCATCGGTCGGCCTCGCTGCCGCGAGTATAGCACGTCCGGGCAGAATGCGCGGTCGCGGAATCCACCCGCAACCTGCGGTGTAAACGTCTGTTTACGCGTCTTGTTGTCTGTAAACGACGATTTACTCGAGCGGACCCAAACGAGGAATGCCGGATCGCAACTCCTTGGAAGACAAAGCGCTACACCCCGCCCAATACCGAGGTTGGCACACTCTTTGCGCTTAGAGGGTAGGCACGGAATCCAAAACAGTATGCAGGATGGGGCACGAAGATGATCAAGCTGCAATTGAAATCGCCGGAGGAGAGCCGCGATCTCTCGTATGGGGACGAGACGATTACGATCGGGCGCAAGGCCGAATGCACGATCCAGCTCCGAGACCGGAAGGCATCGCGAGAGCACGCGAAAATTGAAAAGGTCGGGGACGAATACCGTCTCGTCGATCTTGACTCCAACAACGGCACTCGAATCAACAGCGAAGGCGTCACCATCCGCCCTCTCCGGAAGGGGGATCGGATTTCCATTGGGGAGTGCGTGATCACAGTCGTCGACGTCGACACCCCCGTACCCGCGGCCCCGGAGGAACCGGCCGCACCCGCGCCCGTCCCCTACGAGAAGAAGCTGGAAGTGAAGAAGAAGATCGAAGGCGTACGAGGGGGCGCGGGGAAAAGCGCGCTTCGAACGGGCTCGGATCCGACGCGCCTCCTGCTGATCCTCGGCGGTGTGGCGGCGGTCCTGGTGGTGGCCGTCGTTCTCATCGTCGTCGTCGCGAACCAGCCGATGCAGCCTCGGCCGGATCAAGTGAACAAAGCCAAACTCGAGAAAGAGCAGCTCGATCGGGACAATCGTCTGGATGCCGAAGCGAAACTCTCCGAGGCCAAGCTCGCGGCCGAGAGCGGAGAAGTCGATCTCGTCGAGCTTCGCCGCCACGCCCAGAAGTACGACGGACTTCTTCCGAAGAAGGACAACTTCTCCACGCTCGTGGCGCGCCTGGAGGCCAAGCTTCCCCCTCGTCGCGACCCCGCAAGCTTCGACTCGGAGTTCGCCTCCGTGCGGGCGAGAGTGGAATCCGCCCTCCGGCAGCGGCAGTACGGAGAGGCGCTCCGTCTGATCGCGGGCGTCGCGGCGGGCGCCGAGGAATCCCAGCAGAGCCAGGTCAACGAACTTCTCTGGCAGGCCAAGAAGGCGGTGTACGCCGACTTCCAGCACGTGATCATGGAGGGGTACGCCCTCGAAAACCGGGACGAGTACGCGAAGGCCAAGGAGGTGTATTCCGGGGCGGCGCCCCGCTTTCGAGACACCGAGTACCACGCCCTCCTCGCGGGCCGACCGGACGACATCGATCTCATCGTGCGCGCCAAGCAGGCGGAGCGCAAGCCCAAGACCGAGATCGTCCGAAACGAGCCCAAGAAGGACGAGCCGAAAAAGGACGACCCCGGTTCCAAGAAGGACGAGCCGGTCGCCAAGATCGACACCTCTTCCCTCCTCAAGAAGCTCCTGAACGCCATCAACGCGGGAGCCTTCAAGGACGTCAAGGTCAAGCTCTCCGATCTCACGGGCGAGCCGACATCGGCGGACGATTCGGGGATCAAGTTCAAGGAGGGTGGCGAGGTCGCTTGGACGGACATCGCTCCCAAGTCGATGTTCCAGCTCTTCGGTCAGTTGAAGTACGAAGGAGACGAACTTCTCCTCCTCGCCGAGTGGTCTCACGAAAAAGGCCTCGAGGCGGAAGCCAACAAGACCTTGAGTCGGTACATCGCCGGAAAGAAAGAGAACAAGACGAAGGCGGATGGGGCCATCGCCCGCTGGCGCGGCGTCCCCGTTCCGGACGGCGGGTACACCTACAACGCCAGGACCGCGAGCTGGGAAGATCGGGGCGAGCTGGACAACCGCCTCGCCATCGAAGACGCGGCGAAGCTCGGCAGGGAGCTCGCGTCTCTCACCGACATCAAGCGGGTGGACCCGATCGTAGGCAAGCTCCTTGCGCACTTCAACAACGCCAATCTGAAGCAGGAAACCCGCGATGCGGTGAAGACCGCGGCCCTCGAAGCCCTTCAGACCTACAAGAAGAAGCGCCTCGAGTCGATCGGCCAGAGGGCCAAGAGCGCGGTCGGCTTCGAGAAGCTCCGCCAACTCAAGATGGAGCTCAACAAGCGCCGCGGGGAAGCGATCAAGGTCATCTACGATCCCAAGATCTACCTCCCGGAAGATCATCCCGATTGGCGCAAGGGAGACAAGGCCAATGGGCAGACCGAAGTCGATCGGCTCGTGGAACAGGTCCGCCAGCTATGGGAAGAAGGCGGACGATTCGCCGCTTCGCTCGACCCCCAGATCAAGCGGGACATCGAAGGCGTCCAGGAGATCAACGCGAAGCATCTCCGCCAATTCGGCGAAGAGCCGTCGGAAGACGACCTCAAGGACTTCGACGAAATCATGAACAACCTCAACTCCCGGATCGATCTCAAGAACTTCGCCCTCACCTCGAAGGAGCGCCAGATCTGGGAGTGGAATCGCTGGGTGGATCGGTACAACGAAACCCTGAACGACCCGTCGGTCGGGAAGGAAGAGAAGGACCACTTCAAGGTCGTGAACGATTATCGCGAGATGATGGGACGCCGGCGACTCTTCCTCGACGCGCGGTTGTGCCGGGCCACGAAGAAGCACAGCGCGGCGCAGGACCGGGAGGGCCGGATCTGGCACGAGGGACCGGACGGAAGCCCGCAGTCCCGTGCGCAGGCCGAAGGATTCCCGGCCGGGGTGGGCGAAAACGTCGCCATCGGCTACGGTAGCCCCGCAGAGGTTTGGACCCGCGGCTGGTATCGCGCGAGCGACCACCACCGGAACGGACTCTCGGACGCGTGGAACTGCGGAGGCTACGGCTACGTCGGTCGCGTCGGTTCGCAGAACTTCTCGAGCATTTCTCCGCCGAAAGGCAAGTAACCTCGTGTACGACACGCGCCGGAAGAGGTGTCTCATCGAGGGGGACTTCTTCCGTCTCATTTTCGGGAGCGGGCGATGATTAGCGGGGCAATCTTCCTTCTCCTGTTCGCCTCCCAAGACAAATCGCGCGCGGAGTTCCTGAACGCGGTCACGTCGATGGACGAGACGCGCGTTCGAACGGCCGCTCGTGCGCTCGCCGCGTCGGATTCCCGCGAAGCCGTCGATACCCTCCTGGACGGCTACGGGATTTGCGCCCAGCAGATCCGCGTGCTCTGGCAGGACAAGGTCCGAGTCCTTCAGGAGGTCGAGAAAAACTCCGACTTCAAGATCGACACATCCACGAATCCTCCGACCATCCCCGGATCCGATATCGCCAAGTACGAACGCTACCAAAAAGCCGTGGAGCAATCGCAGCAGGTCGAGCGGAAGATCATGAGGATCGAGGCGGTCAAGCGCGGTATCGTGGAGTCGCTCGCGACCTTCAAGAGCAACGCCTCCGTTCAAGAACTCCTCTCCCGACTCAAGAGCGATCCCCAGTGGAACCGCCGGGCCGGCATCGCGGAGGCGCTCGGGGGCATCCGCCAACCCGAAATCGAGAATGCCCTCTCCGATCAGCTCAAGAAGGACTCCGAGCCGCAGGTCCGCATCGCCATCCTGGACGCGCTTCGGGCGCGGAAGGATTCCGGACCGAAAACGGTCGCGGCGGTCTGCGATCAGCTCAAACACGAACTGTGGCAGATGAAGGTAGCCGCGGTACACGCTCTCAAGGCCATCCGATCGAAGGAGGCCGTCGAACCCCTCATCCACGCCCTGGAGAAATCCGAGGGGCGTCTCAGGCAGGAGATCAACGACGCGTTGATCGCCATCACGGGAGTGGACAAGCACGGGGACGCGACGGCTTGGAAGACGTGGTGGGAGACGAACCGGCAAGACGTTCAGGGCGGACGCTACACTCCGCGGAAAGAGGAGCTGCCGGGGGAGCAGAACGGTGGCACCACGTTCTACGGCATCCCGGTGCAGTCCCGAAACGTCATCTTCGTCTTGGATCGTTCGGGGTCGATGGAGGAACCCTCCGATTGGGAGATCCCCGCGGACGTGGCGAGCGGCCGTGGAGCGGGAGCCCCGGACATCAAGAAGGATGGGAATCGAAAAATCGACGTCGCGAAGTGGCAGCTCAAGACGGCGCTGGCCCGGCTCTCGGACGGCGTCGAATTCAACGTCCTCTTCTTCAATCATGAGTGGACGATTTTCAGCCCCAAGATGGTGAAGTTGAATGCCGGCACGCGGAAGGCCGTCTTCGAGTTCATCGACAAGCTCGACCCCGTGGGGGGGACCAACGTCTACGATCCGCTCGAGAAGGCCTTCACCTTCGCGGGGGTGGGCCTCGCGGACAAGATCTACAAATCCAACATCGATACGATCTTCCTCCTGACTGACGGGATGCCCAACGCCGGGCAGATTCCGAACGCCGAGGACATCGTCGTCAAGGTCCGCGAGATGAACAAACTCAAGAAGGTCCGGATCAACACGATCGGAGTCTTCGGTCAGGCGGAAGCGAATGAGGGCGAGAGCTTCCTCCGCAGGCTCGCCGAGGATTCGGGCGGACGCTACATCTCCGCATTCAAGAAAAAACGGTGAAGCACCACCGCCCTAGGACACGAGCGCGCCCCACCCCTCCTGGATGGAGGGAAGGGTTCGGGACGAACTTCTGTGGAATCTGTGGCCGCTCCACGTCGTACTATCTATACTGCGCCTCGATTATTCCGGAGGTTCGGTATGCGCTGGACTCTCATCCTTCCGGCTCTCCTCGCCTTCGCCACTTCCCAAGACGACAAGAAGTGGGCCGAGGCGATGGCGGAGTGGGGAAAATACTCCGGCTCCAAGGATCCCAACGACCGGGCGCGCGCCGTGGAGGCCGTCGGGGGCGCGACCTACGACAAACGGGACAAGCAGGCCCTTCAGATGATCCTCGCGATGCTGGATTCGGAACTCGCCCGCGACAAGCAGGGGAAAAAAGAAGAAGAGGTTTCGAACGCCGTGCTCGAGGCCTGCGTCGGGGCCCTCAAGAAAATCACGAACTCCGAGGCGGCGGACCTCCTGCTCAAGCGCGCGAAGAACAAGGGCATGGCCCCGCGCGCCCGCCTCTATGTCGTCTGGGGCCTGGCCGGAATCAAGCTGGAGTCCGTCGAAAAAACGCTCGTCGATCTCGTAGACGATCCCCAGCCGATCGTCACCATCGCGGCGATCGACGCGCTCCGGGATCGTGAGCTCAAGAACCCCGAACTCTATCTCCGGGTCCTCAAGGACGAGAAGCGGCCTTGGGAGGCGAAGTTGAGCGCGCTTCTGGCGCTCGGCAAGACCGCCGATGCCGCGGACGAGAAGTCTCTGGAGTCGCTCTTGGACGCGTTCGGAAAGTCCAAGCCCGACGAAGGCCGCTTGCGGGACGAGTACCGGAAACTTCTCGCGAAGCTCCTCGGCGTCGAAGTCCCAAGCGACGACCCGAATGCTTGGAGGACCGCCTGGGCCGCGAAGAAGGCGGGCAAGGACCCCGCGAAGGACGGAGGCACCGTCGCCGAACCGACGGAGTTTTTCGGCGGGCAGACCAAGTCCACCCGGATCGTGTTCATCCTCGACCGGACGGGCTCCATGGACATCCAGATCGACTTCAAGGAGGACGAGAAGAAGCCTCCCCGCAAGCTCCCGATGGCGACCAACGGGCAGAAGGAGCCTCCGCAAGAATTGGGGGCCCGCGCGAAATGCGAGGAGTTCCTGAAGAAGTACGACGGCCTCAAGGTAAGGTCGCGGATGGACGCGCTCAAGAAGGAGTTCGTCCGGACGATTTGCTTCATGGATCCCAAGGTGCACTTCACCGTAATCTGGTATGAGGCCAATCAGACCCCGTGGAAGGATCACTTGGTTCCGGCCACGTGGCAAAACAAGCTCGACATCGTCCAGGATGTGGACCGCCTCAAGCCGAGCGGCGGCACGAACATCTGGGGAGGGATCGAGCTTGCCTTCAAGATGGTCGAGCAGCCGAACCGGCCCGACGTGGTCCAGCTCGACAAGAAGGGGAGCTATGCGACGTCGGTGAATGGGCCGGACACGTTTTTCCTCATGACCGACGGCGCCCACAACAACGGGAAATTCGTGAAGCAGAACGCGGCGAAGCCGGACGACGCGGTCGACAAGGAAGCGTTCATCGGGGAGCTGCGGAAAGTCAATCGACTGAGGAAGGTCGTGATCAACTGCGTCGTCCTCGGATCCGACGATCACGGCCAGCAGGGAGGAAAAACCGACCCGGCGCTTCTGAAGTCGATCGCCGACGAGACGGGCGGGACCTTCACCCACGTAAAAGGATAACGTGCCCCTCGCCCGGAGCTGCCCGGCGTGCAAGACCGTTTTCGCCGGCGACGCCTGTCCCAAGTGCACGGAGACGACGCACGCGCCTCCCCCCAAGAGCCCCCAGCCGCGACTTCCCGGATACGAGATCCTCGAGACCTTGGGCCGCGGCGGAATGGGCGTGGTCTATCGGGCGCGCCAGATCGCGCTCGACCGGGTCGTCGCCCTCAAGACGATGGTCCCCGAATCCTCGCGGGATCCCGAGTTCCAAGGCCGCTTCGAGCGGGAAGCCAAATCCATGGCCGCGCTTTCCCACCCGAACATCGTCACCGTCCACGACTACGGGGAGCGCGAAGGCTTCATCTGGTTCGCGATGGAGCTCGTCGAGGGGACGGATCTGC
The DNA here is from genome assembly GCA_964526305.1 of uncultured Planctomycetales bacterium. Lineage (GTDB taxonomy): Bacteria > Planctomycetota > MHYJ01 > MHYJ01 > JACPRB01 > JACPRC01. The sequence goes on from CAZGKV010000011.1 coordinate 28,521, forward strand.
GGCGAATCCTCACCGACAAGAAGCGGCTGCCGCCTGGGGAGGCGGCCGGTCTCGTGGTCCAAGTCTGCGATGCCCTCGAGTACGCCCACTCCAAGGGCGTCGTCCATCGGGACGTGAAGCCCGAGAACGTGCTGGTCGATTCGCGAGGCCGCGTGCGGCTCACCGATTTCGGACTGGCGAAGATCCTGGGGCCGGACGCAGGCGGACTCTTGACTCAGTCGGGAGCCGTGCTCGGCACCGCGCGGTACATGGCTCCCGAACAAATGGAGAATCCCTCCTCGGTCGATCACCGCGCCGACGTCTTCTCGGTCGGCGTCGTCTTCTACGAGCTGCTGACGGGCGAGCGACCCCTGGGGCAATTCGATCCTCCGTCGAAGAAGGCGGATCTCCCCGCGCAATGGGACGCCATCGTGCTCCGCGCTCTGGCCCGCGAGCCCGGACGCAGATTCGCCTCGATCGGAGAGCTCCGCGCAGAGCTCGCGCGCGCGGGGACCGGAGCTCCACCGCCCCAAGTGCGGCGGTCCAAGGCTTGGCTCGCCGTCGTCTTGATTCCGGTGATCGGGGTTTCCCTGTACGGGACTTGGAGGCTGACTCGCCGAAAATCTCCGCCGCACGTTCCCGCCGCGAAGTCGGAAATCTCGATCGCTCAGGTCGAGTTTCAGCAGAGGGAGGGACCCTTCGGGGACATCTTCACGCAGGCGTGGGATCCGCTCCCCGAGAATCCATTCCGGGCAAGCACGCCCGACCGGATCGAAATCCTGGTGAAGTTCCTGCGCAAGTATGAAGTCCTCAAGGTGCCCCTGGAAGAGATTCGCTCCGGATACGTCGCGCTCTGGTCGAGTGCGGTCTTGGTCGCCTTGGAAACCGCCGCAGCGGATCGCCTGACTTCCGTCGAAGGGAATCGCTGGTGCCATGCCGCCCCGCCGTTCTTCGTGACGGTGGTGTCCGGGGAAAGCTCGCGAGCCGAGTATGTCGATCTCGTCCGAAGGGTCCAAAGGAAGCTTCGACTGCCCGAGAGCGAGCCCGATCTCCCGCTGGGAAACCTCGCGCTCTCTCCGAAGAATCTGCCGCGAGGATGGTCGGTGGCGACCGACGCGACGCCCTTCTCCGGTCTCGTTCCCTCGGGAGTCGAGGCCTCGATCGTGACCGCCCTGACGCGCGGGGGTACGGCCGAGATCGGGTACGTCGCAATCCGATCCTCGCATCACCAGGAAGCGGTTTTTCGCGCCTCGGCCGAGAAGCTTCGCGCGCGAAAATTCGAGATTCGCACCGCTCGGAACACGGCCACTCTCCTGGTCTTGATGTCGGACGACCACGGGACCTTCGAGAAACTGGCCATCGACATTCGGAGGCGGACCGGGCACCCCGCGAAATCGTTCGACACGATCGTTCCCTCTAAGGTCGAGCTCCCGGAAGGCTTCGAACCGGAAGTCGATTCGTCGGATCCCGTCGTCGTCCTGCGCGAAACCCGCATCGACGGTCTCGCCGCCAAGGACATTCGGCACGCCTATTACGCCAGGAGCGCACGCTCGGGACGGGAGGAACTCCTACTTCTCGAGCTCGCAGACGCGGATCTCACGAATCCCGTCTGGAAGAGTCTCGCCTCTTGGGGAGAGCGGTGGACCGAGCGGGCGTGGGTCTGCGCGGTAGCGGCTCAGAGCCGGGAACGAGTCCAGATCCTCCAGAATCGGATGCGGGAGAAGTTCGGGCTCGATCCTGTTCGCTGATTCGTTCCTCTCCGGTTTTTCCGAAAAGGAATTCGCTTCACGCCGGATGGCCCGGGAGCTCTCAGCCCGCCGATCACGATTTCGATTCCATGACCCTCAGTTGTTCCGCGATGATCCGGTTCTCCGGGTCGAGGTCCAGCGCCTTTTGCAGGGAGGCCAGAGCCTCGGCGGTACGGCGGCGGCCGAGGAGGTTGGTGCAGGCCTGGAGGAGGATTTCGACCTGGAACTGCCTCTTCACCTGCGCGGGGGAAAAGCTCGGCTCTTTCTTGGTCTTGGACACGCGGGCTTTGAGCGCCGCCGAGACGGCCTTCTCCTCGAATCTCGTTCCCGAATGGAGGACGATGAAGTCCTCATTCACCGCGACGAGAAAGGGAACCTCTCTCACGCCCCAGCATCGTGTCAAAGTGCACGTGGCGTCGATCAGCATGACATGATTCGCCCCGGCGGGCTTGAGCACGGACATCGCGGCCGCGGGCCCCGTCACCTCGAAGGCGACGGTGGCGAGGGCGACCCCGCTCTTGGAGTGCCATTCTTGCAGCGCGGCGATTCGTTTCGCGGAAGGCGACCAGCTCCCCCACCCGAAGATGACGGCGGGACGGCCTCGGAGCTCATGGAAGGCGAAGGAGGTCCCGCCGACCGTCGAGAGCCGGGCCTCCGGCAGACGCATTCCCTTCTCGAAGCTCACGGCCGACGATTATACGGCCCGCGCGCGAGTTGTACACCCCTCTACCACTCGTCGAGCGACCGCTCGCCCAGCAGCTCGCGCATCCGTTTCTCGACGATCGCCTGCCGGTTCTCCCGCCGCTTCTGAAGGATCCGCTCCAGCTCCTCCACCCGGCGCTTGAGGTCCGCGAGCTCCTGCTGGCGCTGTTCTTCTCGGAGATCGAAGAGTTCCTCAAGCCGTTCGCCCAATTCCTTGCGCGAGGCTTCCGCCCCGCCGCGCCGGACCTTCTCCGCCAATTCGAACGTCGCCCTCTCCAGATCTCGGATCTTGCACCGCTTCGCGTATTGCTCGGGATCGCGCTGCTTCAGGTCATCCAGCTCTTGGCGACGCCGTGTCGCTTCCAGAAGCTCCCGGGCGAAGTCTTCCAACCGACCCTCGGTGCGGTGCGCCTCCAGGCGCCGGAGAAGATCCGGCTCATGTTCCTTCAGCCAAGGGCGGACTTCCTCGAACGTCCGCGCCGAATCCTCGGGAGTCATCGGGCGGAAATGCGAAGGTCGGCGTTCGGACCGGAGCTCGTCCACCTTGGCCTTCAGCTTGGGATCCAGCGCCATCGCTCGATCCCAACTCGCCGTCGCGTCGTCTTTGCGCTGGAGCGCCATGAGGATGATTCCCCGTTGGAAATGCGCCTGGGCGTTGGCCGGCTCGACCCCGATCGCGGCCTCGATGTCCGCCAAGGCACGGTCGTATCGGCCGCGCCGGTGATGGAGACCGGCCCGACGGACCAGCGCCCCGACATCCTTTGGATTCGCCTTCAGCGCCGCCTCGAGGCGGTCCATCTCGGAATCCTGGGAGCAGAACAAGGCGAGCCATAGGAGGATCATGTATTCCTCCGCTGAATGTCCCTCTCCATCCGGCGCAATCGATTTCGCAGGTCCCGGACCTCTCGATCGAAGGCCTCGTCGTCGGCATCCCAGGCGGGGAGAGGGATCGGATGGGTGGGAGTCGGGGAGTCGGCGAATCGCTCGATCACCACCACGGGACTTCGGGCGGTTCCCGAGAAGACGGTACCCAGTACGACCGCGCAGAACAGCGCGGCGGCCACGGCGGGGATCCAACGTTCGCGACGGCGGGGCGGGACCACCGAGAATGGCCGTCGTTCGCACGACACTTCGCGATACGACGCGGAGAGTTCCCGCCACTCTTCGATGTCGGCACGGCAATCCGTGCAGCTCTCGAGATGCTCGCGGTAGCCGACGGGCGGATCCTCGAGTTCCCCGTAGGCCTCGAGCACCCGCGCCTCCCGGCAGCTCCAGCAGTTCATCATTGGAACGCCTTCAGCGATCTCCTCAGGTGGAGCATGGCATAGTGCATCCGTCCCAGCGCGGTGTTAAGCGGACACCCCGTGACCTGGGCGATCTCCTTGAAGGAGAGCCCGGCCTCTTCCCGCAGGAGGAACACCTGCTTCTGGTCCTCGGGAAGCCGCTCCACCGCGCGCAGGAACGCGTCCTGCACTTCGCGATGCGCCAAGTCTTCCTCCGGCCCCCGTGCATCGACGGGATCCCCCGTCTCGGCGGCGAGAGCCGGCCGGCGCCGAATCGAGTCCAGCGCCAAATGATTCGCGATGGTAAAGAGCCACGACTCGAAACGGCCCGTCGGCTGGTACGCTCCGATCGACCGGTGCACGCGCAGGAAGGTCTCCTGCACGACGTCCTCCGCCTCGGTGGCCCCCACCATCCGGAGGCAGAACCGGTACAGTCGATCGCCGTACTCCCGAACCAACGTCTCGAAGGCGCTCGAGTCCCCGGCCTTCAAGCCCAGGACGAGATCGTCCATGCGCGCCGTTTCCATAACGCATGGACCAAAGAACTTATTGTGGGCAGGTGTGTCCGGATTCCTTTGCTATGATTCGCGCGTGTCGAGGCTCCTCGAATTCCTCCGGTTGCGCCCCCTCGTGTTGGTGACGGCGCCGTTCGTTCTGGGCATCGCATGGAGCCCCGCTCCTCTCTGGGGGATCCTTGGAGCGGGCGCCGCGCTCGTCCTGCTCGCACTCCTATTCGTTTTCCGGGCTCCGACAATCCCCAAGATGGCCCTGGGGGCCCTTTTCGGACTCGCCGCGGGAGCGCTTCGCGGAGGATGGGAGCGTCCGCCGGCACCCCCACCCGCCGAGGGCTGGGTAGAGGTCCGAGGGCGAGCCGCCGGCGCCTCCCACCGCGTCACCGCGGGACGAACGGCCTTGTCCGACACCGGCGACCGCCACGCGGAACCGGCACGAACCGTCGTAATCATCGATGTAGAAGAGTGGATCGTCGAGGGCCGATCCTCCATCGGCCGGGGACGCCTGCGAGTTCAAACGAGGGAGCCGCTGCCGTTTCTCGATGGCGGAGAACGACTCCGGGTCGCCGGTCGAATTCGGATTCCCCGGCCACCCTCGAATCCGGGACAATTCGACCGGCGGGAATGGCTGCGCCGACAAGGCATCGCCGCCGTCCTGAACGCGGAAGAGGTCGAAGTGCTCTCCGGCCCCTCCGGAATCTCCTGGCGTCTCCAACGAGTCCGACGATTCCTTCGCTCTCGCCTCGATCAGGCTTGCAGTCCGCGGACGGCGGCCTTGTCCGCATCGCTCCTCTTCGGAGACCGCGAGGGATTGGACGATTCGCTCGCTCTCGGGCTGCAACGCACCGGCACCACCCATTTTCTCGCGGTGTCCGGATTCAACGTCGCGCTCGTCGTCGGCGCGATGTGGGGAATCCTGGTCCTATGCGGAGTCGGAGGTCGACTCCGAACCATGCTCCTCTTGGCCGCCGCGTGGGGGTATGCGCTTGTGGCGGGTCAGGAGGCCTCGGTGCTCCGCGCCGCGATCATGGCTTCGGTCTGGCTCGGGGCCGACCTGGTCGATCGCCGGCCCGACCCGCTCGTATCGCTCTCCGCCGCCGCCGCCCTTATCCTCCTCGTGGATCCGCGCCAACTCGGCGATGTGGGATTCCAGCTCTCCTTCCTGGCCGTGCTTGGGATTCTCTCGCTGGTGCCGCTTCTGGCCGCCTTCCTCGGAGCGACGCGGACCTGGACGCAGAAACTCGCCGGGATGATTCTCGTTTCTCTCGCGGCCTGGTTGGCCACGGCTCCGGTAGTGCAGTCCCAATTCCACCTTCTCACGCCGAGCGTTCTCGTTTCGAACTTGCTCTTCTGCCCGCTGATCCTCGTCGTCATGATCTGCGGGGGGCTCTCCATCGTCCTGCCGCAGGCGGGGATGTTCGCCGATCTCGCGACACGAGCGCTCGCCGCCCTCGCGGAAGGAATCAGCGCGGTCCCGGGATCGTACTTCTTCGTGCCCGGCCCGTCCCAGGGGCTGGTCGCGATCTACTATGCGGGATGGACAGTGTGGACGCTCTGGATCCGTCTCCGGCCTACCTCCTGGAAAGCGCTTCTCGTTCCCTTGCTCCTCGCCCCGCTCGCGCTCCCCGCCTTCTCCCACTCCCGTCCCGCCGGGACGCGACTCGCCGTACTGGACGTCGGCCGCGGCGGGGCCGGCTACGTCGAGTTCCCCGACGGCCGCAATTTCCTCTTCGATGCGGGAAGCCTCGACTACCGCGACGCCGGAGCCACCGTCGTGGCCCCCTACTTGTGGTCCCGCGGTGTCTTCCGAGTCGACACGCTTTTCCTCTCTCACCCCGATGCCGATCACGTGAACGGCGCCCGCTCCCTCGTCGAGCGCTTCCGAATCCGCCGTCTGGTGGTCTCGCGCTCCTTCGGGCGGTCCGGGGCCGGAGCGGAGCTCCTCGCTTGGATGCGCGACCGCGGCGTCCTGATCCTCGAGATCGAATGTACCTCCGGTCCGGCGGAAATCGCACCGGGAATCGAGATCCTGGGTCCGCCCCCCTGGGAAAAGTACGGGAAGGCCGTCCCGACCAACGAGACCTCGCTGGTTCTGAGAATCGACAGGAGAATCCTTCTGACCGGGGATGTCGAGGAGGTGGGAACCGCCGCACTCCTGGAGACTCCGGACCTTCGAGCGGACGTCTTCGTCGTCCCGCACCATGGTAAGTATCAGAGGTGCCACGCCGAACTGCTCGGCCGAGTGAGGCCGACCCTCTCCATCGTTCCCGGCCCGGAATCCTATGCGTCGGACCGGGTGCTGCGGGAGCTTCGGGCTCGCGGAAAGACGTGGGTCGTCGGTTCGCAGGGGGCGGTCGAAGTCGAGTTGGCTCCGGATGGGATGCGATCGGGAGCCGCCCGCTGAATCTGGTTGTGGGCGCCCGGCCTCCTTGGCTATAGTGCCGCGTCATGGAACCGCTGACGCGCGCCGAGAAGACCGAATATCGGGAGACCTCCCTCCACCGCCATGTGCTCGAATTCATCCAGTCGCTCCGGGCGAAGACCGACGCCGTCTCGGTTCACTCGATGGGTCAAAGCGGCGAGGGGCAGGACATGCCCGTTCTCGTCCTCGGCGCGACGAGCCCGGAGGACGCGCGGCGTCGGGGAAAGCCCGTGATCCTGGTGATCGCGAACATCCACGCCGGCGAAGTGGAGGGAAAGGAAGCCCTCCTGATGCTGGCGCGGGACATGACTCTGGGGTCGCTCCGGCGGTTTCCCGAGCGCCTCTGTCTCGTATTCGTCCCCAACTACAATCCGGACGGGAACGACCGAATCTCTCCCGAGAATCGGAAGCTCGACTTGGCGAAGTTCGAAGGCCAGATCAATCCCGAAGGAGGCGTGGGAACCCGGTATACGGGCCAGGGAATCAATCTCAACCGCGACTACATGAAACTGGAGGCAGTCGAATCGCGGCGTCTGACGGCGCTGTACAACCGCTGGTGGCCGCACCTCACGATCGACTGTCACACGACGGACGGTTCCATCCACGCGTACCATCTCACGTATGATTCCGCGAACAACTTCGCGAGCGGGGCGCCGGAGCCCGTCGACTTCGTGCGGCAAGTCCTCCTGCCCACGGTCTCGGAATCGCTGGAGAGGCGTACCGGCCATCGCACCTTTTTCTACGGAAACTTTCGCGATCCCAACGACCCGACGCACGGATGGGAGACGTACTCCCCGCTCCCCCGCTACGGTTCGAACTACCGGGGGCTTACCGGTCGGATGGATATTCTCCTCGAGGCGTATTCGTATATCCCCTTCCGGGATCGTGTCTCCGTGACCTATGAGATTCTCTCGGAGATCTTCGAGTTCGTCGGGTCTCACGCTCCGGAGATCGTTCGCATCGGAGATTCCGCGGTCCCTCGGGAGTCGGTGGGGATTCGATATTCATCCTCCGCAGAAGTCGCCGGCGAGGCCGTCATCCGCTCCTACGACCTCGATGCGCTTCGTGCGCGAAGACTCGAGGGCGCCCTCGCCTCCTACCGATGTCCGTGGTTTGCGAAGTTCGCTCCCGCGACTTCGATCGATCGGCCCACCTCCTACCTCGTTCCTCGCGAGGAGGCGGGGGCGATCCGGAAACTCGAGGAGCACGGAATCGTCCTTGAGCGGTGCGCCTCGGAATCCCGGTTCAAGGGGGAGGTCTATCGCATCGTCTCTTTGGAGCACACCAGCAGTCCGGACGTAGGGACCGAGAAGCGATTCGAAACGGTCGTCCAAGTCACGAAGGACCGGCGTGCGTGCCAAGCGCGTGAAGGAGACGTTTGGGTCAAGACGGACCAGAGGCTGGGAACGGTCGCGGTCTATCTCCTGGAGCCGGAGAGCGACGACGGCTTGGTCCGGTGGGGCTACCTCGACGGTTCGCTGGCCGCGGGTCGGGACTATCCCGTCGTTCGACTACCTTCGGAACGCGTGTAGGAACACGACGGCGGGAAGGAGGAGGCCCCCGACGACGGCCCCTTCCAACGCGCGGCCGGACCAGAGAACGACCGAGGCATCCAAGAGGATGATCGCCATCACCCCGTCGCGTACCAGATTCATGATCCGCTTTCGGACGAGGACGCGCCAGGCGTCGACGATGCGGACGACGAGCCATCCGACAAGGACGATCGAGACCGCCACTCCCGGCGCGTAGAACGTCCAGACGATGAGCCACCCGATCGCCCCGGCCCCCATGGCAGCGGCGAGCATTCCCCCCGCGGCGATGACGAAGAGTCCGCGACGGGGCGGTCCTTCCTCGAGCGTGCTCACCAAGGTCAGGCACATGACGTAGATGAAGCTCACGCCCGCGAAAAGCGCCAGTCCCTTGTCGAATTCGAGAGTCGTGGGAGTGTAGACGAGCCCGAGAAGGAAGTTGCTCGCTCGGATCAGTCCCATCAGGATGGGTCCGCCCAGGGCGAAGACCTTTCCGCCGAAGTCGTAGAGAAGAATCATCCCCACCATCGCGAACCAGATACCGACCCGTCCGATGCCGATCGCTTCGGGCGCCATGGGGGCACGCAAGGAGAGAATGCTCAGCGCGACGCCGGAGGCGGCGAGAAGGAGAAGGACGCAGATCCACGCTTGGGCAGGGGTCAGCGCGCCCGAGGGCAGAACGCGGTCGGGGTGGAGGAGTCGATCCCGGTGGCGGTCCGCAATGTCGTTGGCGGCCATGCCGACCATGTAGAGGGTCGCCGAGACGACGACCAGAAGAGAGACGACGAGAGGATCGATCGTGTCGACTCCGCGACGGCGGCCGACGAGATATCCCGCGAGGCTGTCCGCAACGGCGGTGAAGACGAGCGGAAATCGGACGAGGCGGAGATAGGCTCGCACGGCCGGGATTCTAGCAAAGCTCCTCGACGTCAGATAGAAAGCGGCAGAAGAGGACGAGCGAAGTTCCGGGCCCGTCTTCCGTCTCCGGAGGGTTCGGCCGGGCCACGTCTCCACTCGGTCGAAGTGACCCCGGAGATGACCCTCCCGGACCCTTTCGGAACTGAACATGGCACGTCATGCCTCCGATTCTTCAGGGTCGCCCCCAGGAAGCGGTTTCCATCGAAGGGCGTCCCTCACATCTATCCCTGTAGGCATCGCGCATCTGAACCCTCCGCTGAATCGTGCGCCAACGCCTGATTGATTCGAGAAACGAGGTTCTCCCATTCCCCAATTGATAATGGAAATACTCGAGGGGTCGGAGTGGGCCGATTGCGACGATTTTCGTATGCGATCCTTGCGCGCGGTGCACCCGTGGGTTCCTGCAGCAGATCCCCCGGGAGTCCCGGTCGGCTCCGACCGTTCCAGTGACGTCGACGAGGTGAAGCGCCGGGCCTGGGCGCTGAAATGGGACGGGAGGCATCCGATGAAGCGCATCTTTCCTGCTTTACTCCTGGCCTTGGGTACCGGCAGCTGCAGCCATGGCGATCCAAGTCCGGAACCTCCCGACGTGCCCCCGGTCGATCGAACGGGGGAGAGCCGACTGCCCTCCATGCAAGCAGCACGTTGGGGACACACGGCTACGTTGCTCGGCAACAGGCAAAGTGCTCGTCGTCGGCGGCCGTAACGAGATGGGTCTCCTCTCCACCTGCGAGCTCTACGATCCGGCCGCAGACTCCTGGTTGCCTACATCCTCTCTCGACATCCCGATCGTGGATCACTCCGCCACGCCGTTGGAAGACGGCAACATTCTCGTTGCCGGTGGGGCGAGCGTTGATGGCCCTGCGGACCAGTGCCGTCTCTTCGATCCCGATACCGGGACCTGGCGGGCCGCCGCGTCCCTGATCGCTCCGCGCGCTCGCCATCAGGCGACGCTCCTCGAGGATGGTCGCGTCCTCCTCACCGGAGGTCTGCCGCTTTCCGCCGAGTCCCGATGCGAGCTCTACGATCCCATCCTCGATCAGTGGAAATCTACGGCGCCCATGGCCTGGGCGCGCCTGGATCATAGTGCCACCGCGCTGATGGACGGTCGCGTGCTCGTCGCCGGTGGGAAGAAAGCCGACGGAGAGCCCGTATTGACGTGCGAGATCTTCGATGCGACGCTCGAGTCCTGGAGCGCCACGGGGTCCCTCGCACCGGGTCGCCGGCGACACACGGCGGACTTATTAATGGACGGTCGGGTGCTTCTCGTGGGAGGCAGCTCGGCTGAATCCGAGGAAACCCTGCTCACGGAATCCATGCTCTACGATCCCGGGTCCGGAGCGTGGAGCGCTGCGGCCTCGCTCCTCGCAGGACGAGTCGGCCATCGAACGATCCGATCGCCCCGTGGACATCTTCTCGCCCTCGGAGGGTCGACATCGCCTGTGGAGTCCTATGTGCCACCGGAGGACGACTGGATCTCTCTCGCGGACCTCCGCGAACCCAGATGGGAGCACACCGCGACGGACCTAGGAGAGGGCGCATTCTCATTGCCGGAGGCCGAAACTCCGAAGGACAGGCGCGGATGGACAGCGAAGTTTATTCCTACCCGATTTGGACGGCACAACGCGAGACCGCGATTCGGATGGACGTTCGAGAGTACGGAGCGATTCCGGACGACGACGCAGACGATCGACCCGCCTTCACCGGCGCCCTGACCGGACTGGCCGCTCGAATCGAAAACAACCCAGGCGAGCGAGGGACGCTGTATGTGCCGCCGGGTACCTATGACATCAGCGTTGAGGGAACGGGGGTCGGGCTTGATCTGCCTTCGCACGTCACTCTGTTGCTCGCGGAGAGCGCCGTGCTCCGGGTCATCGCGACGGCGCGAAGCGGATATGACCTCATCCGGGTGAGACAGAGGCAAGATGTCATTCTCTCCGGGGGTACCCTACTAGGCGATCGCGACCTGCATCTGGGCACGTCTGGAGAGTACGGCATGGGGGTCGCCATCCGCGGCTCGCGCACGGTGCTCGTGGAAAAGATGATCGCCCGCGATTTCTGGGGGGACGGATTCTACATCGGAGGAGGCACGGGGACCATCGACCAATGTTGGGACATCACCCTGATCGATTGCAAGGCGGAGAGGAATCGAAGGACGGGATTGGGCGTCGTTGCGGGTGAGGCCATCTGGGTATTGCGTTGCAGCTTTAACGATACTCGCGGCGTGCCGTTGGAGGCCGGCATCGACCTGGAACCCAACGCAGGGCAAACCGTCGCTCATGTCACCATCGAGCGGTGTGAAGTTCGGAGGAACGACCGTGGAATCCTGGTGTCAGTAGGCGGGTATTACCGATGGGGTCGTAATCATCACAATACCATCCGCAACAACATCGTGGAATCCCATGTCCAATGCGGCATTCAGTTGTCGGACTGCCAATACATCTCCGTCGAGCGAAACGTCGTCCAGGGAAGCGACTGGAGAGGCATTCTCCTGTTCGGTGGCTGTCGGAACAACCGCATCGCATGGAACGACATGGGTGGAAACAACGACGCGCACGTGCTCTTTCGGGATGGCGCCATCGGCTTGGAGATTGGAGTCACCCCTCCGCCGGAGTACATCGTGTTGTCCTCCCCGACTTCCACACAGGCCGGCTCGATGATCGGTCCCACGCGGATGAATGTGGTGGCTCGAAATTTCTGTCGGCCCGTGCAGGATCGGGCGGAACCCAGATACGGCGTTTTCGTCGGCCGTTGGGAGTGGTCCGTTCAGACCCTTGTGGACAATAAGCTCTTCTACAATCGCATGGACTGTAGCCCGGTTCCTTATTTCAATCAGGGGAAGAACACCATCCTGATCGGAAACCGGTGAGCGGAATCGTTTTCAGTTTTCGTAGGGAGCGGCCGGCGCCGCCGCTCCGGACGGAGTCAATAAAGCACCACGTCGTCCAATTTCGACACGCTCACGATCATCGACTTCCGCACGGCCGTCTCCCGCCGGTTCGCCTTCACGCCGAACCGCTTGGTGTCCATGATGTACTGCTCTTTGGTCGACGTCGACTGGCGCGTGTCGTGCGCATCGACCTCGGCCAGGACTAGAAAATGATCGCGCACCTCGCGCAGGGTGCCGATGTGGACGAAATGCGAGTCGGTATCGACGACCACGACCTGTCCCACGAACTCCCGCCACGCCTCGTCTTCAGCCATGATATAGAAATAGCCAGGCTTCTTTTATATCATGATATAGAAATAGCCTGGCTTTTTCTATATCATCGCGTGATGTCGTTATAGGTAACGAAGATGATCAGCGCCAAGAGGAAGAGCAAACCCGTATATTGGAAGATGGCCACGAACTTCTCGCTGGGCGGCCGGCCGCGGAGCTTCTCGATCGCCAAGAGCACCACGTGGCCCCCGTCCAGGATCGGAATCGGCAGCAGATTGAAAATGCCCAGATTGACCGTGATGAGCGCCAGGAGCCAGATGAAATTGCCCGAGGAGAGCTGCGCGCTCTGGTAGGAGACCTTGAAGATCCCGATCGGGCCCGCCAGCCCCTTCGTCGACTCCTCCGCCGTGAAGAGCTTATAGAGGAGCTGAAAGGTGAGGACCCCGATGTTCACCGGCTCTCGGAACCCGTCCGCGATCGCCTCGCCGAACGACCTCTTCCGTACGAACAGGGCCGGCGCTAACGTGGGATCGCCCTTCTTGTCGGCCATCCCCATCGCGGCGAAATCGGCATCCGCTCGGGTCGGAGGCCGAAGGTCGAGAGAGACGCGCGTGCCGTCCTTCCGCTGCACCTCGACCTTCACGACTTCCTTTTCGATCGCGAGAAGTCGGTCTACGGAAATCTCGCCGACCACTCCGTCCACCGAGAGGAGCATGTCTCCCGACTGGAGCCCTTGCGCCGCGTAGACCGATCCTTCGGGAACGTGTGCGAGAATCTTGGTGGGCTTCTTGGGCATTCCGATCATGCCGCGCCCGGACGGACCATACGTCGGCCGAACCTCCACGGACTTGCGCTCCGTCTTCCTCTCCACCTCGAAACGCAACAGAATCCCCACGGAGGGTTCCACCAAGTCCATGACATCGCGGAACGATCGAACGTGAGAACCGAAGACCTTTCGGCCCTCCCGCTCCGTTTCGTACAGCAACTCGCGACGCGCCGGAGAGTGAGTCCCGTGCAGTCGCCTCCACACGCTCTCATCGACACCCTCGATCTTGACGATGACGTCGTCTTCCTGGAGCGCCCCGAACGCGGGCCATCCTTTCTCGAGCTTTCCCACGACGGGCTCGTTCAACCCCATTTCGGGCGGAAACCGTCGAACGCTCTTCGAAGGAAGGGGGAGACGCACCTCGAACTTTTCCCCTCGATGCTGCTCCGGTCCGGGACGGCGCACGAGGAGGCGAACCTCTTTCCCCCCCAGATCCCGAAGGGCCTCGTAGAGCTGCTGCGGCGTGTAGACGGGGCGCCCTTCGACCGCGAGAATCTCGTCGCCGGCGCGAACCCCCGCCTTCTCGAGAACCGATCCCGCGGTCACCCCCGGAAGCCTCGTCATCAGCGGTAGATTTCGATGGCTCTCCGAACCGGATTGGATCACGATCCGCTCGATCTCCTTGCCGTCGCGCAACACCTTCACGGGAACCGCCGAACCCTTGGGCTTTCGCACCATCTCGATTCGGTATTGGTCGCCGCTCTGAACGCGCACCCCGTCGATCTCGACGATCACGTCCCCCGGCACGATCCCGGCGTAGGTCTCCGGCACTCCGGGCACCCCGATCTCGGGAGACATCTCGTACTTCCCGATCAGGAACGCGATGATGCAGATCGGGAACGCGATCAGCAAGTTCATGATCGCGCCGGCGGCGAAGATCTGAAGTCGCTGCCACGCGCTCTTCGACGTAAGCTCGTCCGGCTTCCCCGTTCCGACTCCCACCCCCTCGCCCGCCATCTTCACGTAGCCGCCTAGAGGGATCCACGAAACCCGGTATTCCGTCTCGCCGCGCCGCGTTTTCCATATGGCGGGACCGAACCCGAGCGAGAACGTCTCGACCCTCACCCCGTGGCGCTTGGCCATCAGGAAATGACCGAGCTCGTGGAGAAAGATCAAGAGTCCGAGACCGACAATGATCTCGACGATCCAGAGGATCGACGTCAAGATGTCGACAAGCATTGCACCTCCGAACGGGCCCATGCATCCGCCGCCAGGACGTCGTCGAGCCCGGGTTCGGCGACGGGCCGGTGGCGGTCCATGACGGCCTGGACGACCGCGAAGATTTCCGTGAACGGGATTCGACGCTCGAGAAACAGCGCCACCGCCGCCTCGTTCGCGCCGTTCAGGACGGCGCCCATGGTACCTCCCGTCCTCGCGGCACGCCAGCCCAACGTGAGGGACGGGAATTTCTCGAGGTCGGGAGGTGAGAACGTGAGCGACCCCACCGCCGCCAGGTCCAAAGGCTTCGCCAAGCCTGCCATCCGGTCCGGATGAGTCAGGGCGTATTGGATCGGGGTCCGCATGTCCGGCACGCCCATCTGCGCGATCATCGAGCCGTCTCGAAACTCGACGATCGAGTGCACGATCGATTGCGGATGGACGACCACTTCGATCTGGGTCGGCTCGAGGTCGAAGAGCCATCGGGCTTCGACGATCTCCAGCGCCTTATTGAACATCGTGGCCGAATCGATCGTGATCTTCGCGCCCATGTTCCACGTAGGATGCTTCAGGGCCTGCTCGACCGTCACGTCCCGAAGTCGTTCCGCGGGAGTGTCGCGGAAGGGACCTCCCGAAGCCGTGAGGATGATGCGACGCACCTCCGCGCTCCGCCCGCTTCGCATCGCTTGGAAGACGGCGTTGTGTTCGCTGTCGACGGGGACGATCTCCGCTCCGGACCGTCGCGCGGTCTCGATCATGAGCGGCCCCGCGACGACGAGCGATTCCTTGTTCGCCAACGCGAGCGTCTTTCCCGCCCGAAGAGCTTCCAATCCCGGCGGCAGGCCCGCCGCCCCCGTAATCGCCGAGAGAACGACATCCACGTCGCCCAGACCCACGAGCTGCGAAGGATCCTCCAGGAGCGCGGTACCGTCGATGTGGGGCCGAAGTTCCGCCCGCGCCCCCGCATCCCCCAACGACACGCGCGCGGGGCGAAACTCGCGGACCTGCTCCAGGAGCCCGCGCCAGTTGGATCGCGCGGAGAGACCGGAGATGCGACACTCGCCGGGAAGATGTCGGACGACATCCAGGGCGTTCACGCCGACGGAGCCGGTCGATCCCAGGATGACGAGGTTTTTCACGAAACGATCTCGTACGCGCGCAGCGCCTTCTCCTTTCCCTTGAGGAAGGTCTCGCCGAGACTCCTGGCCTGGAACAGCAACTTGACGCGCTCGTAGGTGTTTTCGCCCACGACGATCCGGTTCACCTGCGGGAAGGACCCGAGCCGCTTCGCCGTATTCACCGTATCTCCGATGACGGTGTACTCCAGCCTCACGGGAGTTCCCACGTTTCCTGCGATCACCGGCCCCGTGTTGATCCCGATCCGAACGTTGTAGGGCCGATCCGGGCGCATCTGATTCCGGCGCTCCAACTCCTTCAAGATCGTGGTGGCGGTCTTCACCGCGGCCGTCGCATGGTCCGAATGGTCGAGCGGCGCGTTGTAGATCGCCATCACCTCGTCGCCGATGAACTTGTTCACGTGTCCCTTGTACTGGAAGACCGCGGACGTGGCCATGAGGAAGAACTCGTTCAGGAGCGCCGTCAGCTCGGCCGGCTCGAGCGTCTCCGCGAGCTTCGTCGACGCTTCGACGTCCACGAAAAGCACGGTCACTTCCCTTTCGACGACCTCCAGACCGACCTCGCCTCCGCGAGAGACGAGCATCTCGACGACGTCCGGCGAGTGGTACTTCGACAGGTTCGCCCGCAACATCTCCTCGCGCTTGAGCCGGTCGCGCAACTCCTCCTGCTTCATCCGGATCGCCGTCAAGTTCGCCATCGCCGTGAGCATCTCGAGATCGTCCTTGGTGAAGGCGTACGATTTCGCCAGATTGTCGAGATAGATGACGCCGTAGATCTTCTGCTCTTCCCACAAGGGCACGCAGAGGGCGGACCGGATGTTGTACTGCACGATCGAGACCCCCTGCATGAACCGCGGATCCTGAAGGGCGTCCGACGTGATGATCGAGACCTTCTCCTGCATCACCTGATTCGTGATCGTCTTCGAGATGGGAATGTCGGCCCCCGGAATGACCCCGTGCGCGCGATGATAGGCGAACCGCGCCGTCAGTTCGGTTCCTCCGCGATCGGCCGTCATGATGACGCCGCGCTCGCAATTGATGATGTCGAAGATGAGCTTCATCGAGGTCTCGATCATCGAATCGAGCGTCGGCGCGGTGGAGAGCGCCTTTCCCACCTGGAACAAGATGAAAAACATCCGGCTTTCCTTGCCGGTCCTCTCCGCGGGCAACTCCTTCTCGATCTCCCGCAGAGAGACTCCGCGCGCGAACGCGTCGGTGAGATCGAACCGGAAGCTCTCCGCGATGTCGTCGACATGTTGCACGATGTACCGCGAACCGGCGAAGTCGGTGCTGGCGCCGGGTTTCGGCTCCTCCCGTGCCGGCGTCGCGGGGGCCGGAGGAGCCTTCGAGCCGTCGCGCGCCCCCTCCTCGCAGTAGGTGATCTCGGTGTCTCCCAGCCGGATGACGTCGCCGTTTTCCAGGATGCGCATTTCCACGCGATCCTGATTTACGTAGGTGCCGTTGGAACTCCCCAGGTCGTAGACGATGTACCGATCGCCGCGCTTGACGATGGAAGAATGGCGGCGCGAGATCAGGGAGTCCTTGACCTCGAGATCGTTCTCCGGGGTCCGGCCGATGCAGAAGTTCTCCTTGTTCAGGATGACTTCCCGGGTCTGCCCCCCCTGCTTGACGATGAGTTTGGTCATGGCGGCGAATGGGGTCGATCGCATTTAACCACAGCCCCCCGACCCAGTCAAATTGTTCCCGGGGCCGATTTCGACCCACGTCCATTCGGGGGAGCGCGTCGTATCAATTCACACTGGAAAAGAATTTGACACGGTAGGAGGAGGCCGCTATAAAACCCGGGCCCCACCGTAAGACTTTCTTCGGAGGTCGTATGCGGATTCTCGCCCTTTCGGCTCTGGCTCTCGCCTTCGCCGCTCTCCCGGCCGCGCCCGCGCAGGACGGAAAAGGCCCCGTAATGGGCAACGACACCGTCATCTGGCGCTATCCGACCGAACCTCCCACTCTCAACCCCACCACCTTCCGGGACGTCTATGGGGACTACATCCTCCGATACATGAACTGCTACTTGTACATGCTCGACAAGCCGGCCGCCAAGCTCAAGCCGGAACTGGCGGCGGATTTCCCGGCAATCTCCGAGGACAAGCTCGAATACACCATTCCGATTCGCAAAGGGGTCAAGTGGCACGACGGCAAACCCTTCACCGCCTACGACGTGAAGGCCTCGTACGACATGATGATGCACCCTAAGGTGGACTCGCAGAGGAACAAGTCCTACTGGACCGACGTGAAGGAACTCGTGGCGGTGGACGACTACACCGTCAAGATCGTGTACAGTCGCCCGTACTACTATTCGGTGTACGCGATGTTCGACCTTCCGCTCATCCCCAAACATCTCGTGGACGAGCTGGACGACGCCAAGAACTGGAACGACGTCCGATACGACAAGCCGGAGCAGGCCATCGGATGCGGTCCGTATAAGTTCGAGTACTGGAAAAAGGGCGAAGAGGTCTCTCTCGTCCGGAACGAGGACTACTGGGGCGAGAAGCCGGCGATCCGCCGGATCCGAATCCGGTTCATCAAGGAGGATACCGCGGCCATCCAGGCGCTCCGGCGGGGGGAAATCGACGCAATGGCGATTCCCCCGCAGAACTGGGAGCGCGATCTCAAGGGAGACGCCGATGTGCTGCGCGAATACAATCAGAGCTTCTACTTCCGCCCGGCGTATTACTACATCGGGTGGAACGCCGGGCGAGAGCTGTTCCAGTCCAAGAAGATCCGTCGCGCGCTGACGCAACTCCTGGATATCGAGGACGTCATCCGGGTGGCCTACTACGGCCACGGCACGCAGATCACCGGCCCCCAGTATTTCCAGAGCCGGCAGTACAACAAGAACGTCAAGGCCCTCGCTCATGACCCGGAGGGAGCCAAGAAGCTCTTGGCGGAAGGCGGATGGGCCGATACCGATCGGGACGGGGTGCTCGACAAGAATGGGAAGAAGTTCGAGTTCGAATTCCTGATCACGACCCAGAATCCGGTCGCCGAAAAACTCGCGACGGCCCTTAAGCAGGCCTACGCGAAGGTCGGCATCGTCGTGAACCTTCGCCAGCTAGAATGGGGCGCATTCCTCGAGGAGATGGACCAAGACAAGTTCGACGCGGTGATGCTCGGATGGTCCTGGGATTGGCCCGAACAGGACGTGTATCAAATCTGGCATTCCTCGCAGATCGCGGAGCGCGGCTCGAACCGGGTGAAGTTCAACAATCCGGAAGCGGACAAGCTGATCGAGGACGCCCGGAAGGAATTCGACGAGACGAAACGCAACGAGATGTACCACCGCCTGCACGAGATCGTGTACGACGAGCAGCCGTACACTTTCCTTTTCTCCCCTCGAGTGACATTCCTGACGCACAAGCGGCTTCAGGGGGTCCAGACGTATCCCCAGGGGATCCACCCGAGGGCGGGATTCGAGTGGTGGGTGGCGAAGGGACAGGAGAAGTACGGAAAGTAGCCGATAGCGCCAAGTGGAGCCCAGCACCGGAGTCTTCAGCTCGCCGGACGCCTCCAGGCGCGGGATCGCCTATTTCCTCGCCGCCTTTGCGGCGGCGATCACGCTGAGTATCGCCGACCTCGGCGGGCCCTGGCCGGGGCGTGTGGCCCCCTTCCTCCTCCTGGCGACGGGCCTCATGATTGCCTACCACCTCATCCGCTTCCAGAAAGCCCTTCTCGCGTTCCTCATCCGTCGGTTCGCTCTCATGGCCATCACGATGGTGGGAATCACCCTCGTCACCTTCATCATCATTCGAGCCGCTCCCGGCGACCCCGCCACCCAGGCGACGGCTCCGGGTTCCCTCGGCACGGGCGTGGATCCCTCGCAGATGGCCCGCGAGGTGAAGAAGTCTCAGCGAGAGCTCCTGGGCATCCTCCACAAGTACGGGTTCACTTCGAAGGCCGTCGACCCCGAGGGCGACGACCTGCAACTGATCTTCGATTGGGGCGACGGCTCGGCCGTCACCCGAAGCGAATTGGTCGCCTCGGGGCAGGAACTCGAAGTCGAGCACGCGTGGGGATCGGAAGGCGACTACCGGATCCGATGCCAGGCGGTGGACAAGAACGGGTACCGCTCCGCGTGGTCCGAATTCGCGAGGATCTCCATCCGGGAGAAGAACCATCCTCCGACCGTTCCCGAGATCCTCCGGATTCCGACCGAAGTCGCTTCGAACGAGAAGATTCCCGTCGTGGTGCGATCCCAGGATCCCGACGGCCAAGGGAAGCGAGTCAACTATTACTTCCACGTCGGCGGACCCGATCTCACTCCCGACGAGAAGGACTTCGTGAAATTCGACGGTCCTCCCGGTGAGGAGACGACGGCGGTGCTTCCGTCGACCGGGGAGAGCGGGGAATACTGGATCCGGGTCCGCGCGCAGGACGAGCAGGGAGCGGCTTCCGATTGGTCCGAGCCCAGGACCGTTCTCGCGATCAAGGACCGAAACCCCTACGTCCGGCCGCAGTTCGATTCCGTCCCCTCCACCGTCGCGGTCGGCCGGGAGTTCGTCGTTCGCGCGCGCGTTCCGCTCGGTCCGCGCTGCCGCATCGAGTTCATGTTCGGCGAGAAGGCCGACAAGTCCTCCTGGGCGAGCGATCCCGTCGAGCCGGGGACGATCGTGGAGGCCAAGACCTCCCCCAAGATCCCGCCCGAGGACCCGAAGGGATTCCGCGTCTGGATGCGGACCGTCGATCCCGCGAGTCCGGGTCGCACCTCGGACTGGCGAAAGACGCGAATCCTGACGACGCGAGGGAACCTTGCGCCCGCCGTACCCTCGCGACCGACGGGCCCCAACAAGGGAAGGCTCACCCGGCCGATCTGGCGGCAGTATCTGACGTGGTTGGGGAAGTGCGGGACGCTCGATTTCGGCCAGTCCACGTCGCTCAAGGAGGACATCGTCGTCCTCCGCAAGAAACGATTCCTCGGCGTGAACTGGCCGGTGGGGATTGCCGGCGGAGTCCTTCCGCCCCGGCTGATGCGGACGATCAAACTGGAGAGCATCGCCCTTTTCCTCATCTATCTGATCGCGGTGCCGATCGGAATATACTCTTCGACGCATCACCGTTCTCTCTTGGACAAGGCGATCACGTTCGTCCTCTTCGTTCTCTACTCTCTTCCCAGTTTCTGGGTCGGGACGATGCTGATCGTTTTCGTCGGCTCGCTTTCGCTCCATCCCAACGCGTCGATCAGCACGTTTTTCCGGGGCATCCCCTTCGATCATCTCTCGTGCCTGGAGCCCCACAAGCATCCCTTCCTCGGAGGCAAGCTCGACTTCTTCTGGCACGCGATCCTGCCGGTGGCGTGCCTCACCTACGGGGGCCTCGCGGCGCTTTCGCGATACGCACGCTCCGGCATGCTCGAAGTGGTTCGACAAGACTACATTCGGACGGCGCGCGCGAAGGGGCTCTCCGAGAGGATGGTGATCCTCAAGCACGGCCTCCGGAACGGGATGATCCCGATCCTCACGTTGCTTGCGAATCTTCTTCCGTACCTCATCGGCGGCGCCATCATCATCGAGTACATCTTCTCGATCGACGGAATGGGCCTGCTGGCGTACGAGGCGATCACCCAGCGCGACTACAACGTCGTCATGGCGGTGACCACGCTGTCCGCCGTGCTCACGCTCCTGGGGATTCTCCTCTCCGACATCCTCTACGTGCTCGTCGATCCGCGGATCTCGTTCGAGGCGCAGGAGGGGGCATGAGCCACTCGGACGAGAACGACTATTGGAGCATCGTCCTCCGGCAGCTCCGAAAGAGCCGGATGGGACTGTCGGGGCTCACGCTCATCTGCTTCATGTACCTCATGGCCGTGTTCGCGCCGTTCCTCGCCGAGAGCATTCCCCTCATGGTCGCGCATACCAACGAAAGCGACGAGGAGTGCCGGACCTGCGTCGCGCTCGACGAATACTGGGACGTGCTGAAACTCCGAGATGGGACGACGCTCGAAGGTCGCCTGGTCGTGGAGCTTCCCGAGGGGATCCTCTTCCAAACGGGCACGATTCCGGAGCGATACTCCACGAATCAGGTGGAGTTTCTCGACAAGGAGAGCACCCCGCAAGTCCTGAAGCTCAAGGATTCCCAGATCGCGCGAAACGGAAAATTCCTAGGCGAGGTTCCGGCCGAGGTCCACTTTTCCGTGCGGGGCGAAGCGAAAGCGCGGGAGATTCGCGCCGAGCACAAGGCCTCGCTGGAGCGATTGCCCCGCCGGCACGGGAAGATCCGCTACTGGCCGCTGATCCGCGGCCTGGATCGCGTGGATTGGATCCTCCTCCTCTCCCTCTTCGTCCTCGCCGCGGGGCTTCCACTATTTCGGAGTTTCCGGAGCCGGGGAAGGACGCGGAACGCGGCGATGAAGACGGCGCTCCTGTTCCTCGCCTTGCCCTTGGCGGCGGCGGGACTGTTCATCGGATTGCGGAAAAACGAACGCCAGCGTTTCAACCGCGTGGACTATCGGGCTCTCGAGGGTCGTCTCGAGAACGGCCAGATGTTCTGGCCGGCGATCCGCTTCAGCGCCTCGACGGAGGACAAGACCGCCCTTCCCAATCAACGGCCGATGTGGATCGCCTGGAAACCGGAAGATCTCGAGTTGGCCCAGAAGTGGTACGGTCCGGAGTGGCGGGAACGCGCCCGATTGCACCATCTCGGCACGGACGGACACCAGCGGGACGTACTGGCCATGATCGTCCACGGCACGCGGATCTCGCTTTCCGTGGGATTCGTCGCCGTCGGAATCTACGTCACGATCGGGATCATCGTGGGCTCCGTTGCCGGCTTCTTCGGCGGGTGGATCGACGACGTGGTCATGCGGGTGATCGAAATCGTCATCTGTTTTCCCACGTTCTTTCTCATCATCACGATCATCGCGATCGCGCCGCCGTCGATCTTCTGGGTGATGGCGGCCATCGCTCTCGTACAATGGACCACCGTCGCGCGACTCGTGCGGGCCGAATTCCTGCGGCTTCGCAAGAACGACTTCGTGACGTCGGCGCGCGCCCTGGGGGCGTCCCGCCCGAGGATCATCTTCCGCCACATTCTCCCCAACGCCCTCTCGCCGGTTCTGGTGAGCGCCACCTTCGGAGTCGCCGGGGCCATCCTGACGGAGAGCGCGCTCTCCTTCCTCGGACTCGGCGTGCCTCCGGACGTCGCCACCTGGGGGAGCATCCTCCGCCAGGGTCAGAAGGGACTTCCCGGAACGTGGTGGTTGGCGCTGATCCCCGGCGTAGCGATCTTCGCAACCGTGACCTCCTACAATCTCTTCGGCGAGTCCCTTCGAGACGCGCTCGATCCTCGGCTCAAAGGGACTTCGTGATTCGAGATGCGACGGATGGTAGACTGGGCCGCTCGATGCACGTGAGCGACGGAAACGTCCTGCTGGAGGTCCGAAATCTCCGCACCGGATTCTTCACCGACGACGGGTTGGTCGCGGCCGTGGACGACGTTTCGTATCCGATCTATCGCGGGAAGACTTTGGGCCTCGTCGGCGAGAGCGGCTGCGGAAAATCCGTGACGGCGCTCTCGATCATGCGACTCCTCTCCTACCCCGGGCGCATCATCTCGGGCGAAATCCTCTTCGACGGCGAAGACCTCGTCCCGAAGCCGGAAAAGGAGATGCGCGAGATCCGCGGGAACAAGATCTCGATGATCTTCCAGGAGCCGATGACCTCGCTCAATCCGGTCTTCACGATCGGCAGTCAAATCATGGAGGCGATCGTCCTCCACGAAAAGAAATCGAAACGGGATGCGCGGAAGCGGACGATCGAGATGCTTGAGGTCGTGAAAATCCCGGCGGCGTCGACCCGGATCGACGAGTATCCGCATCAACTGTCGGGGGGAATGAGGCAGCGCGTCATGATCGCGATGGCGCTCGCCTGCAACCCCGAGCTCCTGATCGCGGACGAACCGACCACCGCGCTCGACGTCACGATCCAGGCGCAAGTCCTCGATCTGATGCGGGAGCTCCAGAAGAAGTTCGGGATGTCCATTCTCATCATCACCCACGATTTGGGCGTCATCGCCGAGCTGGCCGACAATGTCGCCGTGATGTACGCCTCGAAGGTCGTCGAATATGCGGACGTGAAGGAGCTCTTCGCGAACCCGCTTCATCCGTATACGCAGGGGCTCTTCCGCTCGCGCCCCGCCATCGGGACGCCGAAGGGTCGGAAGCTGAGCATCATTCCCGGCACCGTTCCGAATCCGCTCCACTTCCCGCCCGGGTGCAAGTTCCATACCCGCTGTCCGATCGCCGTCGACGCGTGCAAGGCGAAGGAGCCGGCCTTGCGCGAGCTCCGTCCCGGACACTGGGTGAGGTGCGACCTCGCATGAGCACGAAGAGCGAGCCTCTCTTTCCGGGAAAGCCCTCGCCCGGCGACACCGAGTACAAGTCGATGACGCCCCAGGAGATCATTCTGGGCCGGATCCAGCGGGCGCCCCTCCGCCCTCCCCAAGAGGACGGAAAGGAAGTCCCTCCGGATTCCCTCCTGGTCGTCCAGAACCTCAAGAAGTACTTCCCCGTCCGACGCGGCGTCTTCTCGAGGGTCGCCGGATGGGTGAAGGCGGTCGACGACGTCTCCCTTTTCTTACGGCCGGGCGAAACCCTCGGACTGGTGGGCGAAAGCGGATGCGGAAAGACGACGGCGGGTCGCACGATTCTCCGTCTCTTGGAACCGACGTCGGGTCAGGTGATCTTCGATGGCAAGGATCTGTCGACCCTCTCGTCCGGCGACATGCGCGAGATGCGCCGGCACATGCAAGTCATCTTCCAGGATCCCTACAGCTCGCTCAATCCGCGAATGACCGTCGGGGCGATCATCAGCGAGGGCCTGCTCGTACACGGAATCGGGACTCGGGGAGAGCGGACGGAAATCGTGAAGGATCTCCTGCAGCGCGCCGGTCTCGCTCCGCAGTACATCAACCGATATCCGCACGAATTCTCCGGCGGCCAGCGCCAGCGCATCGGGATCGCCCGCGCGCTCGCGCTCAACCCGAAGTTCATCGTCTGCGACGAGCCCGTCTCCGCGCTCGACGTCTCGATCCAATCCCAAATCGTGAATCTTCTGGTCGAGCTTCGGGAAAAGTACAACCTGGCGTATCTTTTCATCTCGCACGACCTCTCCGTCGTCGAGTACATCAGCGATCGGGTGGCGGTGATGTATCTCGGCGAGATCGTGGAGACGGCGAAAACGGAGGAACTCTACGAGCGGCCGCTCCATCCGTACACTCAGGCCCTCCTTTCCGCGGTACCGGTCCCGGACCCGCAGCACAAGCGCACGCGAATCATCCTTCCGGGGGACGTGCCCTCGCCGCTGAACCCGCCGGCCGGCTGCCGCTTTCACCCTCGCTGCCCGGTGGCCATCGCGGGGCTTTGCGACCAAGTCGCTCCGAAGCTCCTCAACTTCGAGGGACACCAAGTGGCCTGCCATGCGGTGGAACAGTCCGTGACGGGAAAGAAGGCGTGACCCCCAGGGCATCAGGCGCGACCGGGAGTCACGCTCTCGAAATCAAAAACAACGGATAATTCACTTTTAGCGCAACAACGCCCTACTGCGCCCGTGGACGTCGTCCTGACGGTCGACGCCCAGCGTCAGTTCGAAACCCTTCCGACTCTCATGAAGGTGCGAGTATTGGGAATCTTCGAACGATTGAAGAAATGACCCGCGGTGAGCGGCTTGCGGACGCTCCGAGGCTCCCTCGCAGGATTCACCCGAATACGGACCGGCGACTATCCCGTCCAACTCCGGTTGGAGAAATGGACTTCGAGGCGGGCTTTACCATGAATAGAGCGAAGAGACAACAGGTGCAGGAGATTCGAGTCGGGGAAGCCACTTTTTGCCTGGTGCCCAAGTCCGAATACGCCCGCCGGGTCCGGGAAGCCGAAAGCAGCCATGCCGAGGCCACCGGATTCGCCCGAACTTCCATCGGGCGTGATCTCAGGACGAAGAGGGAGAAGCAAGGGCTCACCCAGGCTTGCGTAGCCTCGCGAGCGGGTCTACGGCTCGAGACGATCTCTCGTTTGGAAAACGGACGTGGGAATCCCACCGTGGCCACGGTCCGCCGCATCCTCAGGGCCTTGGGAGAAGTAGTCTGAGGTTCGATCCAGGGGTGCCCCGCGGGGCTACCGGATCCAACGATCGTAGGGGAATCGAGGAGCCGAATTCTCTTCGTACTATTCGTCGTTCTTCTCGCGTCCCCCTCGGAAAGCGGCACGACCGTGACTCCGGAATGCGACCGCCGAGGTTCCGCGGACTGGACCTGCAAGAAGTGCGGAGGGACGAGCAAGACCTATCCGTGCCCCACCTGTCCGGCCGACAATTCCGGGTACGCGACGTGGACGTGTCCCTAGTGCGGAGCGAAGAGCCGGACGAAGAAGTGCCCGACCTGCGGGGACTAGTTCGACGTCGCACTCTTTCTAAACACGGAGGACACCGAGACCGCGGAGGAGACCCTTGGGAAGACACGTCCGGGCGGCTTGCAAGAGCCTTGTCCAGTCCGAGTGTTTTCCTCCGTGGACTCCGTGTCGAGCACCGCAGGATTCCGCAAACCTTTTCCTCCCCGGATGCGACAAACCTGCGACCGTCTCTGGTACAGGAGGAATCGATGAGAACCATCCTCGCGATGCTGGCGATCCTCGCGCGCCCGGCTCTGGCCCAGGAGGAGGATCTCCGCAAGGAAAAGGAAGTGGAAAGGCTCCGAAAGGAGACGGCACGGCAGCTGGAGGTCCAGACGGCAGAACGGGAGCACCTCGAAATGAAACTCGCCCGCGTGACGGCCGAGCGCGATGCCCTTCGGGACGAGTTCCTGAGACTAGGACCGCGCGTGCAGGAGGCGGAGGCTCTGGCGAGGGAGCACAAGTCCCTCCTCCAACGGCCGGCCGCGTGCACCTGCCGGCCCCGAGAGGGGAAGTCCATCCAAGCCAAGATTACGGCGGTGTCGACCGAGCACGGGCTGGTCATCCTCGACGCAGGTCGCGCCGCCGGTGTCCGCTACGGAGATTCCCTGGTCGTGTCTCGGGGGCGCTCGTTCGTCGCGACGATCCGCGTGGAGCGGGTCGATGAGAAATGGTCCTCCGCGGGAGTGCAGATTCAGAGCGAACGCCCTCAGGTTGGGGACGACGTGGTCGGCCCGGACGGTCCTCGGCCCCCTCTCTCCCCCAAATCCGCCGATGAACTCGCCGCGATACGCAAGGAACTCGACGAACTCCGCCGCGAAATCCGGGACCTGAGCGACGAGCGCCTACCCTCCTGGAGAGAGTTCGGCGTCGCCGTAGAAGAGCTGCCCCACGAACTTCGGGAGCATCTGGGGCTCCAACGAGGACTTCTCGTACGACGGGTGAAGGAGGGATCCCCGGCAGTCAAGGCGGGACTCCAACGATGGGACGTACTTCCCGACCTCACACCGGAAGAACTGTTCGGGACCCTCCGCAAGGGGTCTTCGATCCGCATCATTCGAAGGGGACAGGGTCGGTGATCCGACTGACGAACCCGCCTCGCGACGACGTCGACTCCCGCAACCACTGGGCGAGTTTGTGGTGGCCCAGGGTCTACCGCATGGCCCTCGCGATGACGGGAAATCCCGCCGACGCCGAGGATCTTGCCCAGGAGACTCTGATCTCGGCCCTATCCGCGGCGGAGAGATTCCGGGGAGAATCCTCCGAGTCGACCTGGCTTTACTCCATCCTTCTCCATAAGACCCGCCGCCGAAAGGCGCGGAGCGTCGCCCGTTTGCCCGTACCCAGCGACTCCCGGGACGTCGACGAGGCATCGCTTCTATTGGCCGCGCTTCCCGTGGCTCAGAGGATTACGGCGGCGCTGTATTACGTCGAGGACATGACCGTGCGAGAGATCGCCTGCGCCCTGGGAGTGCCCCAGGTCACGGTCCGGTGGAGACTCTTCCGCGCCCGAAAACGACTCCGGGAATCGCTGATCGCAAGGAGGCGGCATGAGTGATTCGGATATTCGAGAGGCGCTACGTGCTCTCCGTACCGTCCCGGTTCCGGAGATGCCCTCCCTGTCCCCAACCGGATCGGCGCCGCGGTCGTCTCCGCTTCCCGTCCTCCTCGCAATATCCCTGCTGGTGGCGGTCCTGGGAGTAATCCTTCTTCCACACCGCCGCCCATCGCCGCCACCGACTCCCGAGCCGACCTCCCCCACGCGCCTCCAGGCCGTGGAAGCTCGGATCCGACCGATGGAGGACGACGAACTGAAAGGGCTTCTCCAACGCGAAGCGGAGCTTCTGCGGAGGGAGCGGGAGCTGGTGGAGGACTCCCGTCGGAGATAGGATTTCTCCTCCGGAGATGAAGATCCCTAAGACCTTCGGCCCGCTTGGGGCGTTGGGCCGTCGAATCGTCCGATGCCGCGCGTGTCCCCGATTGGCGGAATACCTCGGGGAAACTCGGGAGCGTTGGCCGGGCCATTGGTGCCGACCCGTGCCCGGCTACGGAGATCCGCACGCCCGAATCGTTCTCATCGGCCTCGCACCGGGAAGGCACGGCGCCAACCGGACCGGGCGGATGTTCACGGGCGATCACTCGGGCCGGTGGCTCTATCGGGCCCTCCATGAAGCGGGATTCGCCGATCGCCCCGAGTCCCTCGGGCCGGGCGACGCGCTGCGGCTCCGCGACGTCTACATCACGGCCGCCGCCCGCTGCGCCCCACCGGGCAATCGGCCTACCTCTTCCGAATTGGCCGCCTGCCGCCCTTGGCTCGCCGAGGAGTTGGCCCTCCTCCCGCGCGCGCGCCTGTTCGTCGCCATCGGCCGAATCGGCCATGAGGCCCTGGTCCGGGTCCTGGGACTTCGACTCTCCCGGTTCCCGTTCGAACATGGACGGCTCCACGATCTCGGGTCCGGCCGCCGGCTTCTCGACAGCTATCACTGCTCGCGCCAGAACACGAACACCGGCGTGTTGACGTGGGAAATGTGGACCGAGATCTTCCGCCGTGCTCGCGAGTCGGCCGCTACTCCGGCCTCGTCACCGTCATGACGTACCGACGATCCTGGAACTCCTCGCCGCCCTTCATCGCCACGGAGATGAGGAGTTCGATCCGAATCGCCCGAGGGAGTTTGCCGCCCTTCTCCTTGCTGTCCCAGCTCATCAGCGGCAGTTTTCCCGGTTCTTCGATGTACTGAACTTCGAAGATCTTCACGCGGTCGTACAGCTCGATGAGCTTTCCCCCGCGCACGGGCTCCGCGTCCACGAAGGGATCCATCCGCCGGAAGAGGACGCCGAGCGTCGGGTCCTTCTTGTTGTCCTGAATCTGGTAGCCCACCTCGTTTACGCCGAGAAAGCGGGGATCCGCGTCGTCCCTCTCCCGGTCGAACGCCATCGTCGTGGTCAGGAAATCGAGGCGGTCGCGACCGCCGGACGAGCCTTGTCGATCGAACCCGACAAACTGGGTTACCTTCGGATCGGTGACGAACGCGCCCTCGAGGTCCTCGCGAATCTGCGACAAGATGGCCGGGCCGACCTCGGAGCCTTGCATGATCTCCTCGACGCGATGCGCGGCCTGCACGGTGCTCGCGACCACGCCGTAGAAGAGCGCCATCACGATCGCGATGATGAGCACCGTGAGCGTCAATTCCACCAGAGTGAATCCTCGCCTCATTTCGACTCCGTCGTCGTCTCCTTCGACTTGGTCGAAGGAATGGGGAACATCGCCTGCATCGTCGCCAAATCGCCCTCCTCGTCGATTTTCCGAATGGAGAGAGTGACGAGGAAGATCTTTTTCGGCTGTTCCGTTTTCGAGGTAGGGTCGTTCGTGGGCACGTCCACCTTGGACATCTCCCATCGGTATTCGAATCCGGCGTACTCCGGCCCCAGATCCTTGAAGTCGCCTCTTTCGGCGCCGGTATCGCTCAGGAAGATTTCGGGGTCGAGTTCGATTTTCGCCATCTCTTGAGCCAGAAGCGACCAGGCCATTCTCTGATCGCGGGCGTGCGCCGTGTCGCGGATGATCTCGACCCGGCGCCATAGGAGCGTCACGGTCACGATCGCGAGGATCGCCACGGCCAGCAGGACTTCCATCAGGGTGAAGCCGGCTTGAGGTTTCTTCACGGGCCCGTATCCTCCAGGAGATCCTCCGCCTCCTGATGCTTGTCGTAATAGGAAACGGCCCCGGTAAATCCGTTCACGCGGAGCGCGATGGTGTTCCCGTCCTTGTTCCGGAGATTGACGATCATGTGCTTCGAGGATCCGAACGGAGAGAGACGCAGGGTCGCCTGGTCCTTCGTGATCACTTCGTCCTTGCCGAGGATAAGGCTCACGAATTCCACGCCGTCCGGAAGTTTCGACTTCAGGATCTCGTGGTACTCGAACTCCTTGGGGGGCTCGTCCTTCTGCTCCTGGGGCACCGCCTTGGGGAAGGCGACGAGAAGCCAGTAGGTTCCCTGGGAGAGGTCGTACTTGGCGTAGACATTCTTCCCGGTCGAGGCGGCCTGGGCGCGGGCGCGTTTGAAATGGTAGGCGACTTCGCGCGCCGCCGCCCGGAGGCGGTAGCGCGGAATCATGTAATCGACCCGAATGACCGCGATCCCCACGAGGAGCGCCATGATGACGACCACCACCATGAGCTCGATGAGGGTGAAGCCCCGGACCGGATGTCGGACGATGGGCGCCGTCACGCTTCCTCCATTGGAACTTCGGTGGAGGCTACCGTTTGGCCGCGTCGTGATTCCAAAGGTCCGCGTCGAGACCCTCCCCGCTCTCCCGCCCGTCCTGGCCGAGAGAAACGAGGTCGTAGGGCTGGCCGTTGGTTCCCGGGACCCGATAAATAAACTCGCGGCCCCAGCCGTCCTTCGGGATGTTTTTCACGTAGCCGCCCTTGGGCCACTGGGTGTTGTCGACGTAGGCCGGCATGCGCACGAGATCCTCCAGCTTGTCGGGATACTTGTTGTGGTTGAGCTTGAATTCGTCGCACGCCTTCGAGAGTTCCGAGATCATCGCCTGGGTGGTCTTCACCTTCGCGCGATCCGCCCGGTCGCTTAGGACGAAGATCGTGGCGGCCGCGAGGAGTCCGATGATCACGATCACGACCATCATCTCGACCAGGGTGAAGCCCGCGCTGCGCTTCCGGCTCATGACGACCTCCCCATCCTCTGTGTCCTCTGTGTGTCCCATCTTCTTCTGTGTCCTACAGGTTGCTCATTTGCAGGATCGGAAGCAAGACCGACATCACGATGAATCCTACGACCACGGCCATGCCCACGATCATGATCGGCTCGAGGAGGGACGTCATCCTCTGGGCCGCTATTTCCACCTCTTCATCATACGCTTCCGCGATCTTCTTGAGCAACTCCTCCAGCTTGCCGCCTTCCTCGCCCACCGCGATCATGTACCCGACCACGGGCGGGAAGAGCTTGCTCGCCTTCACCGGCGTCGCGATGTCCTGCCCTTCCGCGATCTTCTGGCGGATCGTCTCGAGCGCGTTCGCCAGGAGCTGGTTATGGACCACCCTTTTAACGACGTTGAGGGCCTCGAGGACGGGAAGGCCGCTTTCCAAAAGCGTGGCGAAGGTCAGGGAGAATCGTGAGATGGCGCTCTTGCGCATGAGCGGACCCACGACCGGGATTCCCAGCTTGAAGCTGTCCCACCAGAGCCGGCCGGCGGGCATCCGAAGGATTTGGGACCAGACGAGGCCGCCGCCCACGGCCAGGCCCAAAAGGAGCCACCAGTAGTTCACGAAGAAGCTCGAGATCGCGAGCAAGATCACCGTCGGGAGCGGGAGCGCCACGTCCTGCTCCTGCTTCTGGATCACGTCCATGATCTTGGGCACGACGAGGGTCATGAGGACGACGATCACGCCGACCCCGATGATGAGCATGACGATGGGATAGGTCATCGCGGCGACGATCTTCGCCTGCATCTTGTTCTGTGCGTGAAGATAGTCCGAAAGGCGATACAGGACCTTGTCGAGATTGCCCGCCGCCTCGCCCGCCTTCACCATGTTGACGTAGAGCTCACCGAAGTAGAACGGGTGGAGCGCGAGGGCGTCCGAGAACGTCCCTCCCGTCGCCACCTTTTCCTTGATGTCCAGGAGGACCGCCTTCAAATCCCTCGACTCCGACTGTTCGATGACGGCGGTCATGGCCCCCATCATGGGGATGCCCGAGCCGAGGAGCGTGGCCATCTGTCGCGTGATGATCGAGATTTCCTGGATGCGCCGGCGGCGCAGGAGCGGGACGCGGAACTTCTTCGCGGGGCCTTCCCCTCCCTCGAGCGCTTGGAGCTCGGTGACGAGCAGCTTCTTCGAGCGCAGCTTGAGCCGCGCCTCCTTCGGAGTGTCGGCGTCGATGACGCCGCCGTCCGCGGAGCCGTCCTCCTTCAGGGCCTTGTAGTTAAAGACAGGCATCAGTCAAGCATACACCCGCGCCTTGTCCGGGGCGCTGCGACGACCATACCCTTCTGCGATGTTCACCGAAACAGAGACAGCGGCTGTGCGCATTTGACCGGCCAAGCCGTACCCCGGAATCGTTTTCGTGACTCGGTATACCTCCAACGCGAGCCGGTGCGCCTTCTTCCAATCCTCTGGCCGGGTGAACCTTGTGGTTCCCATATTCGCTTCTTCATGCTAGATGCTAGATGCTTCATGCTAGATGCTTCTTCTAGAATGCATCCATCTGCGTGACCCGCATCACTTCCTCGGGAGTCGACTGGCCCATGAGGACCTTCCGCGCCCCGTCCATCCGCAGCGTCCTCATCCCGCGCTTGATCGCCTCCTGCTTGATGAACGTCGATCCCGCGCGATTCATGATCATCTCCCGAACCCAGTCGGAGACCGGGAACATCTCGTAGATCGCGGTTCGGTCGAGATAGCCCGACTGCATGCAGGAACCGCATCCCCGGCCGCGGCAGAGGGTTCCCTCCTTCAGTTCCGAGAGCTTGAGTCCGATCCCGGTCAGTTCCTTTTCGTCGGGACGGTAAGACTCCTTACAGTGCTTGCAGATCAGCCGGACGAGCCGCTGGGCGATGACGCCGATCACGGACGAGGAGACGAGATAGGGCTCCACCCCCAGATCGATGAGCCGAGTCACGGCCCCCGGGGCGTCGTTCGTATGGAGCGTGGAGAAGACGAGGTGGCCCGTGAGCGCGGATTGGATCGCGATCGTCGCCGTCTCCTTGTCGCGGATTTCGCCGATGTAGATCACGTCCGGGTCCTGGCGGAGGATTTCGCGAAGCCCCGCCCCGAACGTGAGTCCTTTCTTGTAGTTCACTTCGATTTGGCTGATCGCGGGCAGGTGGTATTCGATCGGGTCCTCGATCGTCAGGACGTTGTTCTCGATGGAATTGATCCGCTTGAGCCCGGCGTAGAGGGTCGTCGTCTTGCCGCTCCCCGTGGGCCCGGTGACCAGCACGATTCCGTGCGACGCATCGATCAGCTTCTTGAAGGTCTCGAGGTGCTGGGCGTCGTCCAGCCCGATCTCCTCGATCTCGTAGAGGCGCGCGCTCTTGTCCAAGAGTCGCATCACGATCCGCTCGCCGTGGCTGGTGGGGACGCTCGAGATGCGGATGTCGATCTCGCCGTCGCCGAGCTTCACTCCAGCGCGGCCGCCCTGCGGCAACCGCCGCTCCGCGATATCCATTTTCCCCATGATTTTGATGCGGGAGATGATCGCGTCTTGGATTTTCTTCGGCGGCGACATCATGTCGTAGAGGATGCCGTCGATCCGGTACCGGACCTGGAGCTTCTCCTCGTACGGCTGGATGTGGATGTCGCTCGCCCTCATCTTGAGCGCCTGGAAGAGGATCATGTTGACGAGCTTGACGATCGGCGCCTTGTTCGCGATGTCCAGGAGGTCCTGCGACTGCTCGATTTCCTTGGAGATCCCC
The DNA here is from genome assembly GCA_964526305.1 of uncultured Planctomycetales bacterium. Classification (GTDB taxonomy): domain Bacteria; phylum Planctomycetota; class MHYJ01; order MHYJ01; family JACPRB01; genus JACPRC01. Next base: position 61,724 of record CAZGKV010000011.1, read on the forward strand.
GCGAGCTCCTCTTCGTCGATCCCCTCGAGCATCTCGTCGACCACGTCGACCTTCTGCTGGTAGGCGCGGTTGATGAGGGAGGTGATCTCCGCGCGCGAGGCGAGCACGGGCTCGACGATTTTGTCCACCATTACGGACAGGTCGTCGATCGGATGGGTCTCGAGCGGCGCGCAAGAGGCGACGCGGAGCGTGCCGTTCGCCTCTCCGATTCCGATCAGGTTGTGGTGACGGGCGAATTGGACCGTGACCTTCTCGATGAACTCCTGGGGAACGCGCTGATCGGCGAGCCGATCGATCACCGGAAGGCCGAGGCACTCGCCGAAAATGTGGAGCATCTGCGCCTCGGTGATGTAGCCGGAACTCACCAAGACGCGGTCGAGGGTCTGATGCGTCGTCCTCGCGAGCGCGACGAATTCGCCGAACTTCTCCTCGGTGTAGAGGTTTTCTCGCCTCAGGATCTCCTTGAGGGTATCGATGAGAGCCATGGATAGTCAGAATCCCCCAACAGGAGCGGATTGTCAATCCCCGCGCGGCCTCGTAGAGAATCGATAGGTCGATCGAGGGACCAGCTTCGGCGGACCGTCGAGCTGGAGCCGATCCATCGTGGCTCCGCGGAGCCGTTCGATCTCGTCCCGCCGGTCCTTCGACAACCCCGAGATGTCGCCGAAGGCATCATCGTACAGGATATAGGGCGTGATGAAGATGTACAGGGTCCGGTACTGCTGCTTCTTTACCGTTCGGCGGAAGAGGATTCCCAGCAGGGGAATGTGCTGAAGGATCGGAACTCCCTCGACGGTGTCCGTGTAGTCTTGGGTGATGATCCCGCCGATCACGATCGTGCGGCCGTTGGGAACGAGGATCGAATTCGTGGTGATCTCGCGGGTGGTCTTGGGAGGCGGCGCTCCGCTGGCGGGGGCCGCGCCCACGAACTTCTCGATCTTGATCGTCGTTTCCAGCCGCAAATAGCCGAACTCGCTGATGTGGGGCGAGATCTGCAGCGTGGTCTCCGCCGGTTCGTACTTGCTGAAGCTCGTCACCGGCGTGCCCGAGGTCCCTTGGAACGTCGTTTGAAGAACCGGCTCCTGATTCTGGAGCGTCATCTTCGCCGTCCCGTTGTCGGCCGTCGTCACTTCGGGCTCGTCCAGCACCGACACCTTTTCCTTCAGTTCCGACGCCTTGATGAGGGCGGCGATGTTCCCGATCTTGTCCTTGATGAGGGCCAGCGTGATGCCGGTGGTGTCGATGGGGGTGATGGCGAACGTGTTCGTCGTCGAGTCGAGCGCGAGGGTGGAATTCTTGAAGGCCGTCCGTCCCACCAGCTCGGTGCTTCCGTCCGGATCCGCCAGTCTCGCGAGTTCCACCCCGAAGTCGAAACTGTCGGTCGAGCGGACCTCGACGACGGTGGCCTTCAAGAGAACTTGGGGGCGCCGGGTGTCCAGCCGCTTGATGAGCGCCTCCAGCTGCCGGGCGGTGTTCCGATCCGTAATGATCATCACGGAATTCGTCCGGGCGTCGGCCACGATCTTGGGCTCGTTGCCCGTGGTCGACCCGCCGCTTGAGCTCGTCGTGGTCGGAGTAGTCGTGGGCCCGGTCGGCTGCCCCGGCCTGGCACCGCCGGAGCCGGTAGGAATGCCGTCCTTGTCGACGGAAATCCCGTAAATCGAGTTCAGCGTCTTGGAGATGTCCGCGGCATTCGTGTGCTTCAGGTACACGATGAAGACGCCGCTGGTCTCGAAGCCGGTCTCCGTGTCGAGGTCCCGCACCATCTTCTCCACTTGCTCGATGATGTTGACGTCCGCCACGATGATGACGGAGTTCGTCCGCTTGTCCGCTTGCACCTGCACCCGGTCGCTCGTACCTGCCCCCGTGCGGGCTCCGGTCGTGGGATCCACGCGGATCCCGTGGCCGAGCCGTCCGGGATCCTCCGTGATCTTCAGCTTGGTCATCATGTCCGCGACGTCGCTCGCCAACGCATACTTCAGCTCGATCCGGCGCAGCTCGATCCCCGGTTTCGGCCGGTCCATCTGGTCGATCACGCGCTCGAACCGCTGGATGTTGTAGTCGTAGTCGGTGACGAGGAGGACGCCCGCGGACTCGATCGGCAAGATCACGTTCGGGAAGCTCACCATGTTGATGAGGGCGGTGTGAACGTCCCGCGGGCTGACGTACCGCAGCGAAAAGACGCGCGTGACCACTTTGTCGGTCGGAGTGACCTTTCCCTCGGCCATCTCCACGGCGCGCTTGGAGATCGTCGCGCCGACCTGAATCTTAAAAACCATATCCTTCTCGCCGGAGCCGATGACCGGCACCAGGAAGAGGTCGTTCACTTGGAGGAAGGAGTTGTAGACCCGGAAGACGATCGCGGCGTCGGTGATAGGCTCCTTGGAGCGGAAGTAGACCTTCTTGTTCTTGAGCCCGATGTCCTCGGTCCAGAGGAATTTGTAGCCCGTCTTTCTTTGGACGAAGATCGTGATCTCGTGGAGGTTCACCCCCTCGAGATACTCGAGCTTCAGCTTGTCGTCCTGCGCCTCACCCGCTCCGGGCACGAGAAGGAGCGCCGCCCACGCCAGCTTTCGCATGTTGCCCTCCGCGATGCGAGACTAGGGCCTTCGATCGAAACGGATCCTCACCGGCACGACGACCTCTCCCTCTCCCGCTCGAACGGCCGATTCCACACGAATGGACGCCGGCTCGCCGTCGACGACCGCCAGGATTTCCGCGCCCTCGACCACGCATTCCACCAGCGGCGGCTGCCGGTCGTCCTGCCGAACCACTCGGAAGGCGAGCGTACCCGGGATCGAGAGTTTCCGCCTCCCGACCGACGAGTAGTAGTCCCCGCGTAGCCACGGCGTCTCGTTCGAGGAGAGCTTCGCCTTCGCGGGCGTTCCCGCCGTCTGGACGATCCCCTCTTCGCCGGCGAGAAGCTTGAGCGCCCCGCCCGTCGAGGCGATCGTGGCCTCCCCCTCCGTCACGCGCGCGAAGAGACGGTGCATCACCTCGCGCTTTTCTGCCGTCACGGCGAACTGGGCGATGAGGACATCCGCTTCCCGGCGGAACCAAATCCCCTGGTCCCGCATCGCCGTCTCGAAGTCGGAGAGGAGATCGCCCTTCCGAGATCGGATCCCGTAGAACCATACGTGACGCGTGGCGATCGAGTCGTTTCCGGGTCGAATCGAATGGCCCGAGATCTTCTCCACTTCGCGCGCGACCGTCGCGAACGGTTGATCTTCGAATTCGACATCGGCATTCTCCGGCCGCTTCGGCCGCTTGAAGACCGCGCTCAGAACCAAGGCCACCGTCTCCCGCAGCCCCGATTCGAAGCGTCCGGAGCGGACCGTCACGGTATCGTTCCCTACCGCGCGCACGTGGAGAGGGCCACGGACGACGGCGCCGCAGATTTCTCCGCGCTCGAGGTCGAGCGTCCGATCCCCGGACACCAAGAGGGAGGTGTTTTGATTCAGATGGAGGGTCCCTGCGGCTCGACCGCCGATGTGGAGCTCGGCAGAAAGGACCGACTCCGCACCGGTGACGATGCGATCTCCGGATTCGATCCTCATCCCCGGATGGACCGGCCGCCACGCTCCGTTCCGAAAACACTGGGCCCGACCTCGGACTTCGACGACCCGAAGGGAGCAGGAATCTCGCCCGCGGATCCACGTCCAGGCGCCTCCGCCGACGAGAGCCGCCAGGAGGGCCGCGGCGGCCGCTCCCGCCAGCCACCGTCGCCGGCGTCGCGGGGAGAGGAGGATTCCTTGGACGCGATCCGCATGCTCGCGGGCCATCGCCTCCGCCGCTCGATCGCGGCGCGCCTCGGCCGTTTCCAACGCCGGCAGCGACCGCATGGCCGAAAGGGCCCGAGCCCGGCGTTCGCCCTCGTCGCGGCAGGAGCCGCAGTTCGCGAGATGGTCTTCGATCCCTCGGCGGGGCTCGGCGTCGAGCTCCCCGAGCGTGTAGGCGGGCAGGAGATCCAGGACGTCCTTACACTTCATTCCGTACCCGTCGCTTCCTTTCGATCGGTCCCCGTCAACAATCGGGATAAGTCGTTGAGCGCCTCATGGACTCGAAACTTCACCGTCCCGACGGGCGCCTGGACGATCTTCGAGATCTCCTGATACGAGAGATCGGCATACAGGCGAAGGACCAGGGCCTCCCGCTTCGCCGGGGTCAGGAGTGTCAGCGCCTCGGAGGCGCGCCGCTCCATCTCCGATTTCTCGGCCCCGGCTTCCGGCGGAGGGACGGGGCTCCGTAGGACGTCCCGGAACTGCAGGACGCCCCCCTCCCGGTCCTCCGCACCGGCATCGAGCGGTACCTCGCGATGGCGGCGCTTCGTCTTGGCCAAGTCCAGACAAAGATTCCGGGCGATCGTGAATATCCAGGTCACGACGGACGCCTCCGGCCGGAATTCGGGGAGGGTCCGTAGCACCCGAACGAACGTCTCCTGGAACACGTCCTCGGCGACGTTGCGTTCGCCGACGTATCGGAAGATGAAATTCACGAGCGGTTTCTCCACTCGCCCGATCAGTTCCCGGTACGCCTTGTCTTCTCCGCGCGCGCATCGCGTCAGGAGGTCGGAATCCACCTGCATGGACACCTCGCTGGGTTTCACCGGCGCCTCCTCTCTAACGCCTCACCCCCCGCCGGGTTGGACGAATCCACCTATCGTACTTCGAGCAAAGGCGGGGAATTCTTGCGGACGATCTTCCGGAGGGTTTCCGGGCCTTCCTCGCGTCTCCTTAGCAAGGTAGGATGAAGACGATGAAACGACGCGCGCGCAGCCGCATCGAAGATCTCGACACCAAAGTGGACGACGGCACGTTGATCGACCGTTGGCGGGAGGGCGACCTCGAGGCCTTCAAGGCCCTGGTCGGGAAATACTCCAACCTGGTCGCGTCCATCGCCTTCAACATCTTGGGAGACGCGCACGTCGCGGGCGACGTGACGCAGGAGACGTTTCTCAAGGTCTATCGACATCTGGAGCATCTGGAGGATCCCCGCCGCTTCAAAGGCTGGCTGTGCTCGATCGTCCGCACCACGTGCGTGGATCATCTTCGCAAGGACCGAATCCATCCCGCGTCGCTCGAGCGCATCGCGGAGGAAGGAATCGAGCCGGAAGGCGAGATCATCGGGAGCGTCGTCCGGCAGACTTCGACCGAGCTCGAGGAGATGCGGGAGAAGATCCTCTCGACCGTCGCGCAGCTCCCGAAGATCTACCAACAGATCATCTTGCTTCGACATCTTCGGAGAATGACCTATCGGGAGATGAGCGACTTCTTGGGGCTCCCGGTCGCCACGATCGAATCGCGGCTCTACCGCGCAAGATTGATGCTCAAAGAGAAGCTTCAGGATTTATATTTCTCCTAGGGAAGGGTACGGGTGAGCGGAATGGTGTGCAAGGACGAGATGGGCCTCCTGTTGTCGAAGTACGTCGACAACGAGGCCTCGCCGGAGGAGCGCTCGCACATCGAGGAACACCTCGTGGGATGCGCCGGGTGCAAGGAGATGCTCTCCATCTTCCTGCGCAACGAGAGCATGGTCTCGAAGTCGCTCTCGCGCGAGCAGTTCGGCGAGCGAATGGTGGACCGGGTGATATATCGGATCGACGGACCGGCCGAGGCGGAGCCGACCGAAGCGACTCGATGGGAGCGATTCTTGGAAGCGCTGCGGGAGCGTCCCTGGATCCCCCTCGCCGCGGCCGTTTTCGTCGTCCTGGCGATGGGCATCGTCTCCGCTCTCCATGTGGCGGCGGACCGCACGCTCCGCCACCAAGTGGATGCCCTTCGCCGAACGGTGGACGATCATGAGCGCGCCATCCTGGCGAACAGCCTGAGCGAACAACGTCGGCACGAGGCGATCGTCTCCCGCATGAGGCAGATGCATCAGGAACTCATCCGGGAACGCCTCAAGAACTCTCTCGATATCCCGGGGAATTCTTCCTTGGCGGCAATCGTCTATCAGGCGATCGTGGTCCGCGCCCGATTCGCCAACCGGGAGAACTACCTCTCCTACGCGGTCTGGCGTTCCGTCGACGACGGCAAGACCTACTCCGAGATCAAGAGCGGGCTGTCGGATTCCGAGTACGAGGACACGGATATCGTGCCCGGGCGGGTGTACTGGTACAAGTTCGTAGGTCGCAAGCGGAATCTGGAAACGGCCGAGTCGGTGCCGGTTCGGCTCCAGGCCCCTCCGCGGGGCGGACTGGATCCGGAAAAATGCCTCCGGATTCAGTGCGTCGAGATCGGCGAAAACAAGAACGTCGCGACGTTCACCATCACGCGATACGTCCAGCGGACTCCGGTGACCTCGTACTTCACCGTGGTGTTGGGGGAGAAGCTCGGCCGAGTGGAGCAGACTCCCAACGGACGGGTCGATTTCTCCACGGATCTCGAGTTCGAGACGGCCGAGTCCGGCGACGAGACGATCAAGGCCACGTTCGCCTGGCCGAAGTTCGATCCGGAAACAAAGGAACCGATCTACGACAGCGCGGGTCGGCAGGGTTTCGAGTTGCGCGACCAGATCCTCAGCGTCCGCAAGAACGAGCGGGCGGTCCTCCGACCCGCGGCGCATTCGAAGGGGCGCTCGACGGTCAAGATCTGGCGCGAGGGCGAGCTCTTGATCCCGATCGAAGGAAAATAGCGACCGCGGCCGGCGCTGCCAGGGATCGGGGACTCCGCGCGGGGACCACTTTTCCGGCATGGCTCAGAGTTTGTGAAGCAATCCCATGCGGGGTCTTTTCCAGCGGCACGATCCGCGGAGGATGCCGGTTCGCGACCTTTCCCGTGAACGGCGCGACTTTTCCGCCTTACGCCTCCTCGATCTTGTGACCGATCCGGTTACTGGACCGAGATCAGCCGCAGGATGTTGTAGCTCAGGAAGACTCTAACGGGGTGAAAGAGACCCCCGCGAACGCATACCAATTTTCCTTCCCCAAAGCCCGCTCGGAAAACAGAATAGGCGGGACATTCTATTCCGATTGGGGAGGACTCTCATGACTCGATTCTGGTTCCGCACCCTGGCCCTCGCCTCGGCGCTTCTCGTCGGCGCGCGCACCCAGGACGATAAACCCGTCGAGAAGTCCGAAAACGGATGTTCGCTCAAGATCGCGAAATCGAAATTCAAGTCGCATGAGGAGATCAAGGTCGACTTCACCGCGCCGGGGACGCTGAACAAGCTTTCCTGGGTAGGAGTGATTCCCTCCGAGATCGAACACGGCAGCACCGCGAAAAACGACCAGCACGATGTGGCCTACCAGTATCTGCAAGGTCGAGCCTCCGGGACCCTCAAGTTCAAGGCGCCGGCGAAGCCCGGTTCCTGGGACCTCCGGCTCAACGATGCGACCTCCGCGAGCGGCAAGGAGCTCGTCTTCATCACCTTCACCGTCGAGCCCCCGCCGGGGCACGACATCAAGCCGAGTCTGACGCTGGCGGCCAAGGAATTCACCTCTCACACGATGTTCAGCGCGAAGTTCGCCGCCCCTTCGATCTGGGACGCCTATGCCTATGTCGGGATCTTCCGGATCGCCGCACCGCACGATTCCGGGATGAAAAGCGGTGCCCACACCCTCTACCGCATGTCCATCGGAGGAAAGACGGAGGGTCAGCTCTCCTTCCGAGCTCCGGGAAAGCCCGGGGAGTACGAGCTGCGGATGTTCGATTCGTCCGGCAATGACGGCAAGGAGATCCTGACGGCCCCCTTCAAAGTGACGGCCCCCGCGGACAAGGCCAACATCCAGCCCGAGATCAAGCTGGCCAAGAACTCGTTCCATTCGCATCAGAATCTGGAAGGGACCTTCCAGATCCCGATCACGTACGAATATGCCGGCTGGATCGGGATTCTGCCGGCCGACTCCCCCCATGGGACGGCGCAGGAAAACGACCGCTACGACGTGGCGTACGAGTATCTCTCGGGCCGCACCGGAGGAGCGCTTTCGATCCGCGCGCCCGGCAAGCCGGGGAAATACGACCTTCGGCTCCACGACAGCTCGTGGGTGGACGGCAAGGAGATCCTCTCGGTCCCATTCGAGGTCACCCTCCCACCCGGCGGCGACCGAAAGCCGGCGCTCAAGGCCGACAAGGAGAAGTACGCGCCGGGAGAGGCGATCACGATCGCCTTCGAATCCCCCGCCTACTTTCACTATCAGGCGTGGGTCGGGCTGATCCCCTCCGCGACGCCGCACGGCACCGCCTCGAAGAACGATGAATTCGACGTCGCCTACGAATACCTGCACGGACGGATGGAAGGGACGATCACCTTCAAAGCCCCCGCCACGGTCGGCTCGTGGGATATCCGAATGAGCGACGCCGCCTTCGGAGGCGACGGTAAGGAGCACGCCTCGGTCACGGTGACGGTGGGAAACTAGTTCGGCGACGCTCCTCTTCCGATCGCGCAGAGCACGAGGGCGGAGTGGGGAAACCACGGATTCCGCCGATTTCGAGGGAGAGAGGTTCGACCCAGCGAGAATCCTCCGCGAAATCCGCGGTTCTCTGCGTCGAGTCCCGGCCTCCTCCACCGGATGGTGAGGACGCGTCGGAGAATGACGCCTTATTCGGGAAGACCCGAGGAACCGCCAAGACGCCAATCGAAGGATTCCAGGAACGATCTGTTTGGCGGTTGTTCCTTCTCCTCGATAATCCGAGTCGGTTGTTTCCGGACGAACCCGTACTCAATCTGCCTGCGCGAACCCTCAGCGTTCTTGAGGCTGAGCCGGAACTCGACTTCTGGTATAGTGCCCCCGGAGGACTCGGACCTTGAAACACCTTTCCGCTCTAGGGATCTGCCTTCTCCTCTCCTGCACGCGCGAGTCGCCCCCTCCCGTCTCCAAGACGGACGAGGCGTCGAAAAAAACCAAGACCGAGGAACCCCTCCAGCGGCCCAAGGAAGAGGTCCGGAAGCGGATCCCGGCGAACGCTCGAAAGGCGACCGTGAAGAGCATCACGGACGGAGATACGGTCGTGACCGCCGACGGCGAGAAGATCCGCTACATCGGGATCGATACGCCGGAGAGAGGACGAGACGGAAAGCCGGACGAGCCCTTCTACAAGGAGGCGTCCGAACTCAACCGCGCCTTGGTCGAAGGGAAAGAGGTGTATCTCGAGCTCGACGCCGAGGCCAAGGACAAGTACAAGCGCACGCTTGCCTACGTCTGGATTCTCGACGGCACTCAGGAAAAGATGGCCAACGAAGAGATTCTCCGGGCGGGCCTCGCCTATGTCTACACCCGCCCCCCCAATGTGAAACACGCGGAAGATCTACTCGCGTGCCAACGAGAGGCGCGCAACCAGAATCGCGGACTGTGGAAGAATTACGTCCTGGGTGGGGAGGATCACTACGTCGCCACCCCGCGCGGAAACGCCTATCACCGACCGTCCTGCAAAGACATGGCAAACCGCAAGGACCTCCGGAAGTTCAAGAACCAGGGGGAAGCGCTCGACGTCGGTCTGCATCCGTGCCGGAACTGTAAACCGTAGCCTCATGCTCCTCGGGATAGACCTAGGAGGCACCAACGTCAAGGTGGGCCTCTGCGGGCCCAACGGGCGGATTCTGGCCGGCGATTCGATTTCCACAGATGCGACCCGCGGACCCCGCGACACGATTCGTCGGATCGCGGCTCTGGCGAAGTCGCTGATCGGATCCCGCCGGATTCGCGCCTGCGGAATCGGCGTCCCGGGTCCGCTCGACCTGGCGAGGACGCGGATCATCTTGGCTCCCAACCTCCCGGGATGGAATAACGTCCGGGTCCCGTCGATCCTTCGGCGGAGCCTGGGCATTCCCGTGGTGATGGAGAACGACGCGAACTGCGCCGCCGTCGGCGAGTCTCGCGCGTGGCCCCGATGCGACGGATTCGTCCTCTACACCCTGGGAACGGGCGTGGGAGGCGGGCTCATCCTCAAAGGAGAACTTTGGCTGGGGGCCAGCGGGGCGGCGGGCGAGCTCGGCCACATGACCGTGGCTCCCGACGGACCCCTCTGCGGCTGCGGGCGCCGCGGGTGCGTGGAGGTCTATGCCTCGGCCACCGCCGTCTCGCGCGCGGCCGGGGTCCCCGCGAAGGCCGCGTTCGCCGCGGCGCGAGGCGGGAACGCGGCGGCCAAGGGGGCGATCGCCACGGCGGCCTGGGCCCTCGGAATCGGTATCGCGGATCTCGTCCATGCGCTTCACCCGGACCTCGTCGTCCTGGCCGGCGGAATGGCGGCGGCGGGTCGCGCCCTCCTGGAGCCGGTTCGGGCGGAGGTGCGAAGACGGGTCTTCCCCGTTCATCGGGAAAAGATTAGAATCGAAGCCTCGCGCCTCGGGGACGACGCGGGCTGGATCGGCGCCGCGCTCTGGGCCGCGCGCAAGATCCATGATCGATAAGATCCGCAACTTCTGCATCGTCGCCCACATCGACCACGGGAAGTCCACCCTCGCGGATCGGCTGCTGGAACTCACGGGCACCATCTCCAAGCGCGAGGCGCGCGAACAGTTCCTCGACTCGAACTCGCTCGAACGCGAGCGCGGCATCACGATCAAGGCGAAAGCGGTCGCGATGGACTGGAAGGGCTACCAACTCAACCTGATCGACACCCCGGGGCACGTGGATTTCTCGTACGAGGTTTCGCGATCGCTGGCGGCCTGCGAAGGGGCCGTTCTCCTCGTGGACTGCACGCAGGGAGTCCAGGCGCAGACCGTGGCCAACGCGCTCCTGGCCCTGGAGGGAGGGCTGGAGATCGTCCCCGCCGTGAACAAGATCGACATGCAGGCGGCGCAGGTCGACGAGACCATTCTCGAGATGGAGAACTCCCTCGGCGTCCTCGGAAGGGAGGTGCTCCGCGTCAGCGGTAAGACGGGCGACGGCGTCGAGTCTCTCCTGGAGGAGGTCCTGCTCCGCGTGCCCGCGCCGAAGGGGAGTCCCGACGGACCGCTCCGCGCGCTCATCTTCGACTCCGAGTACGACGCGTATCGAGGCGTCGTCGTCTACGTCCGGCTCATCGACGGATCCGTAAAGAAGGGCGACAAGATCCGATTCCTCGGCACCGGCCATGAAACCGAGGTCGAGGAGGTCGGGATCTTCAAACCCCACACCCAGAAGGTGGATCGCCTGACCGCGGGACGCGTCGGCTACCTGATGGCCAACATCAAGCTGATCCGGGACGTCCGGGTCGGCGACACCGTGGCGCCCGCCGGGGAGACGCGCGTCGCGAAACTCCCCGGGTACAAAGAGCCGCTCCCGATGGTCTTTTGCGGGTTCTATCCGACGGGCGAGACGGATTTCGAAGGGCTCAAGAAGGCCCTGGAGCGGCTGTCGCTCAACGACTCTTCCTTCACGTTCCAGGCGGAGACGAGCGAGGCGCTGGGTTTCGGATTCCGATGCGGATTCCTCGGCCTTCTCCACATGGACATCATCCAGGAGCGCCTCGAGCGCGAGGGGGACGTCTCGCTCATCCAAACGGCCCCGAACGTGACCTACGAGGTGCTCGTCGACAAAGGACAAGGATCCCAGCTTCTCCGCATCGACAATCCCGCGAAACTTCCGGACGACGGGTTCATCCGCGAGTGGCGAGAGCCGTTGGTGAAGGCGAAGATCATCACGCCGGTGGAACACATCGGGCTCGTCATGGCTCTCTGCGAGGAGCGACGGGGTACGTACCTCAAGACGACGTATCTCTCCCCGACGCGCGTCATCCTCGAGTATCGCCTGCCCTTCGCCGAAATCGTCTACGACTTTTACGACAAGCTGAAGTCGGGCACGCGCGGGTACGGAACGCTCGATTACAACGTCGAAAAGTACCAGCCGGCGGAGCTCTGCCGGCTGAGGATCCTCGTGGGAGGCCAGGAGGTGGATGCGCTCTCCACGATCGTCGCCCGCGAGTTCGCGGAGCGGAAGGGGCGGGCGGTGCTGCGGGTACTTCGGAAGGAGATCCCGCGCCATCTCTTCGAAGTGGCGCTCCAGGCCGCGATCGGGAAGAAGGTCATCGCGCGGGAGGACATCGCGCCGCTGGCGAAGAACGTAACGGCGAAGTGCTACGGAGGCGACATCACCCGGAAGCGCAAGCTCTGGGAGAAACAGAAGGAAGGCAAGAAGCGGATGAAGGCGATCGGAAGGGTCGAGATCCCGCAGGAGGCCTTCATGGCGGTCCTCCGGGCGGGGGAGGAAGAGGGTTGATGACGGAAGCGGCGGACGAAAACCGCAAGCGAAGGTTGAAGGCGGTGATCCTGCTCGCCCTTCTCCTGACGCTCCCGATTCTGGGACTCGTGACGGGGATCCAGGAGGGCGACCGCAAGGTGACGGTCGCCTCGGCGCTGATGTTCGTCTTCTGCTCCTTCGCGCCCGTCGCCTTCGGGCTCTCCCGAAGCTGGGCCCCGCTCGCGGGGCTCTACACCGCGGGACTGGGGATCCTCGTGATGTTCCTGAACGCGGTCCGGCTCGGCTCGCTCGATTGGCTCATCCTCGTGGCCCCGTACGCCGCGGCGACCTATCTCTTCCACCAGGAGCATCGCAAGCGCATCCCGGCCCCGTCCCCCCCTCCGTCGGAGTCCCAGCCGGAAGCGATCGGACACTGGCTCAAGGAAAACGTCGAGGCCATCGTCGTCGCCTTCATCATGGCGCTCGTCATCCGATGCTTCTGCATCGAGGTGTTCAAGATCCCCTCGGGGTCGATGGAGCCGACGCTCCTCGGCGACGCGACCGCGCAGCACCTCGACCCGCACAGTCGGAGCGGCTGCAAGTTCCGCGAGTACCACGTCTCCAGCGGAGGCGACCGCATCATGGTCACGAAGTACTACTACATCTTCGAGGACGTGGCCCGCTTCGACGTGGTCGTGTTCAAGTTCCCGCTCGAGCTGTCGCGGAATTTCATCAAGCGCGTCACCGGCCTTCCCAACGAGGAGTTCCTCGTGTGGCATGGGAACATTTACGCCCGGCCGCTGAACGACCCCGATCCCCGGCTCCGTCTCCAGCGCAAGCCCGTGCCGACGCAGCGATCCTTGTGGATTCAGCCCTCCGAGTCGGACAAGTTCCTCGCCGACCGGCAGGTCTTCGAACAGCATTGGGGACCGCGCGGGGAGGGTCGGTTCTCCGTCGACGCGAACACGCTCAAGACCCTCGATGGGGAAGCTCGGTTCCGTTACCTCCCCGCGGTAAAGGACGATCAGGGACATCCGCTCGGAGATCTCATGCTGGCCTTCGACGCGAAGGCACAACAGGGGGCGCAGGTATTCGCTTCGGTCGAGAACGAGATGGGAAGATTCGACCTCGTACTCGCGGCGGAGGGATCGAGGATCGAGCATACCCTGCGGGACGTCCAGCGCACCCATCCCCTGCCGGAGGCGAAGCTCCGCGCCGGGCGCGCCACGCGGATCCAATTCATGGTGTTCGACGGTCAGGGAGTTCTCGTTCTCGACGGCCGCGCCCATCCCGCGTTCGAGGCCGTCACGTTCCTCGATCGAGCCCTCCCCAGCCCCCGCGGGGTCCTGGAGTTCGGCGCCCGGGGGGCGGCCGAAATCTCGAACCTCCGCATCGCCCGGGACGTGTATTACAAGGCCGAGGATCCGAGCGCCGACGGGCGCAACAGCGAGAACATCCAGGACGGAAACCCCATCCGGACGGGACGGGACCAGTACCTCATGATGGGCGACAACGTGGGGAACAGCCACGACAGTCGGAAGTGGAAGAAGATGACCTACGTCCTCAAGGACGGGCGGCGGGTGGTGTACGAGTCCCAGGCGGACAAGTCGTCCGACCTCGAGGAGCGCGAGAACGTGCAGCGGCAACTCGGGTTGCCGAAGCTCCCGGATCACTACATCAAGGCGGACCTCAACGGTCGCGAGTGGGTATTCAACGACGAGGACATCCATCCCGAGCATCCGATGGCCGAGCGCGAGAACTTCGCATTCGTGGATCGGCGCCACATCATCGGGAAGGCCTTCTGGGTTTGGTGGCCGGCGGGTCGCTGGTTCAAGATGATCCGGTAGGCGGTCTACCGCCCCACCCTCGCCCGCTGATCCGCGGCCCATTCCAGAAGTCGCTCCCGATATCGCGCGCAGCGGATCGGATCTCCGCCCGCAAGATCCGTTCTCTCCCCAGGATCCGCGAGGAGATGGAAGAGCCTTCCCCGCCTCGATTCGGTTTCGTAGATGAATTTCCATGGACCGTCCCTCAGCCCCAGGAGTCCGAGCGCGTAGTCGGAAAAGAACAGAGCCATACGCTCCTCCGCATCCCCAAGACTCCGCCCCTGGAACTCTGACGGAATCGGAAACCCCAAGAGATCGAGCACCGTAGGCGCCAGATCGACGAGGCTTCCGACGCGGGACGAGCGGCCCGGATTCCATGCGCTTCCCGGCAGAGCGATCACGAAGGGCACGTGAACGTTTTCTTCGTAGAGGAAAGCGGTGTGGCCGACGTTTCCCTCGTGCTGACCAAAAGCCTCTCCGTGATCTCCCGCTACGATCCACAACGTCTCCCGATCCAGCCCGCGCCGGCGCAATCCCTCCCGGAGTTCGCCCAGGGCTCGGTCTCCGTATCGCAGGCTGTTCAAGTACGAACCGAATTCCGAGTCCTCCCCAAACGTCTTTTCCGCATCCTCCGGAATCGAGTATGGATGATGTCCCGCAATCGGAAGATAGAAGAGACAAAACCGTTCGCCGGCGCCGAGCGAATCGACGAAGGACAGGATCCTCCGGACGGTGGTCTCCTCGCGGATCCCGAAACTCGACGCCTGCGGGCCGCCGATCGCGGCGGCGTCGTGAAGTTCGTGAAACCCCCGGCCGCGGACGACGTCCTGCATCCCCAGATACCCGAAATGGCCAGAATGGAACAGAGCGGTCCGATAGCCCCGGTCGCAAAGAAGGCCGGGGAGGGCCGGGAGGCGGAGTCGATCGGCCCGATAGCGCGCCGTGTCCGTCTCGTAGGCCGGCCAACGCGAGCACAGAATCGAGAAGAGCCCCTTGATGCTCTCCGGATAGGCCGAGTAGATGTCGTCGAACACGATCCCCTCTCCGGCCAACTGGGTGAGATTCGGAGTGGGATCCTCGGAAGCGCCGTGGATTCGAAGATACTGGGCCGCCGTGGACTCCAACATCACGATGACGACGTTTCTCCCCACGGCCGTTCCCGTGAGGCGGGGGACGAAAACTCTCGGTCGGGATTCCTCCACGGGACTCTTGTCCCACCGGACCCCTTCGCGGACTGCGACCCGATGCGGCACGCCACCACCGGCAAAGGCGAGGGTCCAGAGCGCATTTCGATGAAGTCCCAGGGAATCCACGCGGGACAAGGAAGGGGGTCCCAACGCGGCGACGAGGAATCCGCCGAGCACAGGGACCACCAGCCATCGTCGACGCGGGGTGGGGATCCGACGTAGGGCGAGAGGGGCCGCCACGGCGACTGCCACGACGATCCCGAGCGCCAAGAGATTCACCCCGGTCGCGTAGTGAAGGATCGAATCCGCGATGGCCCCGCCCGCCGCTTGACGGAGGGAGGGCGTGAGCGGAGTAGAGAGGACTCGGGCGATCGGGACATTGAGCGCCGTCCACGCCGCCGCGACGCCGTAGAGTCCCCATCCCGATCGATTCGCCCAGCGCCCGAGGCGGAACAGCGAAACCTCGAGGAGACCCCAAACGGCCAAGGCAATCACGTCTTGATGGAGGAAGGCGACCGGCGTCCAGACCGAGAGCATCTCCTCTCTCCCTCGGAGGAGAAGGAGCAGTCCCTTCGCCGAGACGAAGAGCGCGAAGAGCGAGACCGTTCTCACGAACGCCGGATGAGATTCACGCATTTCAAGAGGAGCGGCGAGACGACGACGCCGTCCCGCCCCCGCACTTTCCAGATCCAATCGTGAACGATCACGGATTCCGCCGGGGGCCGGCGATAGAGCGCTCTGCGATCGCCGACGAAGGCGAGCGGCACGACGATGAGGTCGAACTCGCTCGGTCCCTCGACGTCGAAGTGTCTTCGGCGAAATTCGATTCCCGGGGAATCCCCCATCATCCTCCGCGCCTCGGCTAGATGCGATGCCTCGCGATCCAGGAGAACCAGCCGGCTCTGGGGAAGCGCTCGGCGCAGGATCAGAGCCGTGCGAGGGAAGAGTCCGCCTCCCACGATTCCCACCTCCCGAGTCGGCCGGGGCACGTGTCGGAGGAGACGTCCGAGTGCACGCTCATGGCTGCGGAGGAGATAGCGCTGAATCGCCGGGAACCGGATCGCCACTCGCTCCAACGCGTTCAGCATCCGGGGAATCGCGTCCTCGAGCCAGCGGAGCACGGCCGGCCACCGGCTTCCGCTCCCGGACCGACGATGGCGCGGAAGTCGCGTCCAGTGTTCCTCCGGGTGAAGATGATGCTCGAGGTGGTAGCCGTCGTTGAAGAAAAACAGATTGTAGAGCCGGCCATAGTGGCTGACCCCGACGGGCCCGCGCACGTGTTCGTAGCGGCCTTGGAGCCAGCAGAGCCCCATCCCCAAGGCAAATCCCGGAAGGAGAACGAGGACCAGCAGCTCCGGCTTCCAGGCGGCCAACCCGATCCAGACCCCTGCCACCAGTACGATTTCCGGCCAGCTTCGCACGGGCCGAAAGTCGACTCCATGGTGTTTGAGGTGCAGGTTTCTCCAAAGTCCCTGAGGCAAACCGATGAGGAGACTGAGATAGGCCGAGAAAGCGGTCTGCGACCATCGAGACCGAAAGAACGGCCGATGGATGAAGTTGTGGGAGATCGTATTCGCGTTCCACCAGAGTCCGAGTCCGAAGACCACCGCGCCGATCGGCCCGGTGGGAGCGACGGCGACGAGGACGATCCCGTGGGCGAGGGCCAAGAGCGCCAGCGCCCTATCGGCTCGCGGGATCGTCTCGTCGGGGACCACTACCCGCTCTTCCCTGCGAATTCCATCTTCGAGACCGGCCCCTTCCACTCGCCATCGACGGCCCAGACTTGCCACCGATATCGACCTCCCGCCCGGATCTCCATCGCGGGCTGCCATTGGGTCTCTCGAGGATCCGACGTTTCCTTGGCGCCTTTCTCATCTTCGATCTCGAAAACGAACTTGGCCCCCGGATGGTCGGGAGCGGAAAGAGGCTTGATCGACAGCGTCACCTTTCCGGGTTCCACGCTTCCGGCTTCGGGTGGAGAGGCCGGCACGGGATAGGAACGGACCAACTTGGTGTACTTGTTCGTGTCCTGCATTGGGAGGACGCCGACGTTCAACTGATAGGTTTCAGGGTTCGCGGGTTTCGTACCGGCCTTCCGGATCGTACCGATCACGGTAGCGTGACTCCGTCAGCCGATTCTGTTTCCGCCGAACGCCACGACCTTCCCGCCACCAGCCGCCTTGGCCAGTTCCGCCCACTCCTTGCGACAGAGATCCTGTTCCTTCTCGGGCAGAGCGTAATACAGATAGCCTCGCCCGCCTTCCCCGAACGCACACCCCTTCCTCCGACACCCCCCCTCGTTCCAGGGGTAGTAATGTGCGAATGTCCCCCAGATCTGAATTCGCTCAGGAGCGGCCTCGGAGGGTTCGAGGACGACCCGATCGATGAGCGCCACGATGCTCACCGGCTCGCTCGAGGCATCCGGGCTCGCCGCCGCTCCCGAGAAAATCAACAGTCCGGGCACGAGTGCTTTCCACATAGTGCGAGTCTCCTATCAGACAAACGGAACCGCCCGATCTACTTGTAGAGCGCACTCCGAATAGTAATACCGATCCGGAGGAGTTTTCTGATGCCAATCCCCAAGACTCGGGAATCTAGAAGTACTTGTGGATGAAAAACACCACCACCGAACCCAAGAGGAGCACCGCAGTCAGCGCCCCGAAATTGATTGCGGTCTTGCGCAGGATCTTCTTTGGATCGTCGTGGCGGCACGTCTCCAGCACCGAGAGGATGACCAGGATGATCGGAAGGTAGAGCAGCATCTCCCAGACCGATCTCATTTCGACTCCTTCGGCTTGGCGTCGAAACAGCTCAGGGCGACGACGAGGTTTAGGAGTCCCGCGACACAGACGTAGAGCAGTGCCGGATCGTAGAGCCCCAGCGGGAGATCGGGCCGCGGAAAAGATTTTTCCTTCCCCAGCATGCTCGACAGGAACATCGCCGTCCCCGAACCGTACTGACCGACGAAATAGAACGGATTGTCGTCGAATCCGACGGTACGGAATCCCGTGATCCAAAGACCCGAAAGATACGTGGCTCCCAGGATGATGAAGAAGAAGAGCGCCTTCCTCCATTTGCCCAGGAACAGGTGACCCAATCCGGGCACGCACCATCCGAGAGCGAAGGCGATTCCGTTCTTTCGCCGCTCCGCCGGCATCGCCATCGACGCCAGCAGGCCGGTCAGGGCCACGGCCCCCAGGGTCATCAGCGTCAGCTTCTGTTCCATGTCACATGCGGAACTGAGCGCCCAAGTATCGCTCGCGCACCTGCGGGTCCGAGACGATCTCGTCCGGACGGCCGCTGCGGAGTACCCTCCCCTCGTCGATGATATTGGACCGATCCGTAATCGCCAACGTTTCGCGCACGTTGTGGTCGGTGAGGAGAACGCCGATTCCCTGATCGCGGAGCTTCCGGATGATCCCCTGAAGTTCGCTGACGGCGATCGGATCCACGCCTCCGAACGGTTCGTCCAGGAGAAGGATCGAGGGCGACGTGAGGAGGGCCCGGCAGATCTCGAGCCGGCGCGTCTCTCCTCCCGAAAGCGTAAAGGCCTTCTGATCCACGAGCTGGATCAGGCCGTATTCCTCCAGGAGTTTCCGGGCTCGCGCCCTTCTCTCCTTCTTGAGAGTCCGGGTCGTCTCCAGAATCGCCAAGAGGTTTTCCTCGACGGTCAACCGAGTGAAGATGGAGCGCTCCTGCGGGAGGAACCCCATCCCCAGTCTTGCACGTTTGTAGATCGGAAGATGGGTGATGTCGTGCCCGTCGAACACGATTCGCCCGGCCTCGGGGCGCGTCAGCCCGATCACCATCCGGAAGGTGGTGGTTTTCCCGGCGCCGTTGCGGCCCAGGAGACCGACGACCTCTCCGCGTTCCACCGAAAGGGAGACGCCGTCGACGACCTTTCGCCGCCCATAGAGTTTCGTGGCGCCCTCGACTTGGAGGAGCGGCATAAGGCCTTGGAGGGTACCAGACCCCGCGGGGCCAATCCAAGGAAACCCGCCGAGACGGCTTGCGGATCCGCCCGGACCGGCTTATGATTCCATCGATGCGCGCATCGTGTCTCGCGGGGGGAGTGCTCCTGCTCGCCGCGTGCCGGGGAAAATCGGACGCGGATACGGCGCCCGAATTCGTCGAGAAGTTCACCCGCGCATGCGCGGACAAGGACATGGATACGGTTTGGACGATGTTCTCCCAGGACACGCAGACCCTGTATTCCTCCTCCGCACAAGCCGTGCTCGAGAACGCCAAGGGAAACCCCACCCTGGCGAAACGCCTCAAGCTCGATTACGACCTCGCGCAGGAACCCGACCAGATCGACGCCATCGCCTTCGCGAAGATCCGCCTCAAGAAGGACCATCGAACCATGCTCGAAGCCTGGGGAACCGCCCGGTACGCTTCCGAGAACAAAGACTCGGGCAACACGGTCGTCACCGTGGAGATCGCCGGACGGGGGCGCGAGGACTGGACCCTGATCCGCGAGAAACGGTACCTCCGGTTCGATCGCCCGACAAGCCGGCTCTTGGTGCGGTAGACGCGACCCTACCCCCCCTGCACTAGGCTCTGTCTGACGAATCCTCGTGAGCCGCGGCGCGCCGAGGGGGCGTAGC